>JAAWCE010000027.1 GCA_022793065.1 Lachnospiraceae bacterium | reverse complement strand
GTTCTTTCGGCGCACTCTCAGGAGAGTCAAATTTCATTCCTAAGTAATCTCATGAAATTTGCTCTCGTGCGCCTTTACAACCTCACCTGTCCAGCTTAACATTTTTAATAAATGGATTGACATTTCTTAGCTGGACTATTCCACATTCAACCTATACTAATTTCATAATATCCCCAATTTTTAAATTAGGATTTTCAGTTCCCTTAAACATAATTCTACACAAATAATAATAGAAATACTCCAGTTTTTCCTTTGAATACTCATTTACCTGATGTTCAAAATTGAAATCCAGTCCATTATCCTCCACCCTGTGCATTACTGTCAGGTATAACGCCTCCATAATCGCACCGTTTGGATACCACTTTGTCTTATATCGAATATCTCCCAACTGCTCCAATTCTTTATCCTGCAGCGACATGGGCTGATATGTCAGCGCAATGGATTCGTAAGTACGGCCGGTACTGCTGTCCGGATATACTTTGCGACGATATGCAAAATAATCCACCGGGTCATAATTTGCATGACGAAACATTTCATTTTGTCTGTCACGGATTTCATAAATTCCTTCCAAAAAAGTCTTATCTTCCGAAATAATTGTCCGAAACGGAAATGAATGAATTCTGGTACCGCCACACTTCTTCTCCTTTAAAGTAGCCCGTCTTGCAATCGCCGAATTGATGGATACATCATCATTCCCATTGACCTTCTGCAAATATGTTCTAAGCCCCATAAGCAAAAGACAAGTCAAAGAAACATGATACTGCTCACAAAAACCCATTAACCGTCTGGTTGGCTCTTCCTCCAGATGAAATGTATCAATTGCAGAATCCACAGAAGTTGACACATTGATTGCCGCCCTTGTATTGGGATTGTTTGTTTCCCTCCTGGCCGCCTCCAGCTTTCCCGGTCCTTCCACACCATTATAAATGGGCTCCGACGCATCAATGAGCTTATGGAAGAAGTCGATATCCCTATCCTTTGCTTTACAGCCTGCCTCATATGCCAAATCCTTTTTCAGTTGTTCTATATAAGAAGCCATATCTTTCGGATACGGAATATTTTCGTACATCGTACTGCAATATAACTCAATCACATCCTTAAAAAAACAGATAATTGACTGAGCGTCCATGGTAATATGATCTGCCAGCAGATAGACACCCTTAAATCCGTCAGGCGTCTTAATTATCACAATGCGGTTTAACGGCGCGTCATGTCTGTCAAATGGTACCTCTGTCCATCGCCGCATCTGACTTTCCGCTTCTTCCATGGTCTTGCCGGAGAAATCCACATATTCGATTTCCCGTTCTTCCTTCTTTACCACATACTGATACCAATTTCCTTCTTTGTCTTCCGTCAGCCTCAAACGCATGGATTCGCACCGTTCATATGCCTTATAAATAGATTGACGCAATACTTCTATATCCAACTCAGTCTCAATGGTCACGCTGGTTCCTATATTCACCACCTGCTTTTTCGGACAGTTTATCTGATAAAAAATATGAAATTTCTGCGCAACCGTAAGTGGATAAACCTGGTATCCCTTTCTTGTTTTCATAATATAACCCCCTGTCTTAAGTTTTGCCATACATTCTAAACCGCACCGCAACTTGTTTATTCAGCACATGCCTCCAAACCACTTTCCTTTGTCAGAACATCCTCACCGAGAATTTCCTTCAGGAAATCCCCCAATGCCTCTTCATAAGCTGCCGTATCCTTATAATAACTCTCCGCATGCGCCGCGCCCTTTACAATCAATTTCCTTTTTGGGGACGCGCAATTGGCATAAATTTTATCGCACATACGGCTGGGGACAAACGTATCTCCGTCTCCGTGAATCATCAATATAGGTACTTTTGCCTTCGCCACTTCCCTTGCCGCATTACATTCATCCATTCCATACCCCGCCAGTTTCCGATTCACCAAATCCGCAAGATAAATGACTGGAAACGCCGGAAGATGATACATGGAATGTAATACATGTGTAAATACTTCTTTCGGTGAAGTAAACGCACAATCAGATACAACGCCCCTCACCTGCTCCGGAAGTTCCAAACCGCTTGTCATCAATACCGTAGCGCCTCCCATGGATGTACCATGCAGAACAATGCGCACTGTATGGCCGCATTGCCCAATTACCCAGTCAATCCATTTCAGGGCGTCCTTCCTGTCAAGGCATCCAAACCCAATATATCTGCCCTCGCTTTTACCATGGGATCTGGCATCAATTAAAAGCATTGAATACCCTCTGTTCAAATAGTAATCCGAAAGTGCGATATAATCCTTCATCCCTTCACTGGTATACCCATGAAAACAAATGACGACCTTTTTCTCTTCCCCAATGGGAAAATATGTACCATGCAGTCGTAAACCATCCCAGGACTGAATGAAGACATCTCTATGAAGCTTGCCTAACATAGCTTCCTTCCTCTGTGCCAGCATAGGTGCGTACTGGCTCCAATCGGTTCCCGCCATCTTCATCGTAAGCTCTACTTTGGCATTATTCCGCATCATGGTTCTGCGGTAAAAATATGCCGTCTCCCCCGCACAGGCCGCCGCCAATGCGCCCAATACTGCCGCCCATTTCATGATTCCTTTCATCTTCTTCCACACTCCCAATCACAGCAATCCTTTATTCAGCATCAATACGCTTACTTATTTTTGCGCTTGCGTCCCTGATTGCGCTCTACCAGTTCCTTGAACTTCAGCGCTTTCTCAATATTTCCATCCACCTTTAATTGCTGCAGCGTCACTGCCATAATCGGATCTAACTTGCCCGATGCAATCTTCATCAATGTTTCTGCGCTGCAAGTAAAAATTGCATCTCTGTCAAAATACTCATATGGTTCCACATACAATTCTCCTTCTTTTACCTCCACATAAAAAATGCCGGAGGCCTCCCCTGTGATATTGAATTGATAAGCCAAATGCTCCTCAATACCGCTCACATCCGCTCCGACAAACTTACCCTTTACTTCCGCAAAAAATTCCGCGTATGTCATATTCTTTTCCTCCATTTCGTGAGAATTCGACCATCGGTCAGTTAATTGTTCTAATCACAATACCACACTTTCGACCATTGGTCAACCATCAATATTTATATTTTTCAGTGGTTTTATATGAATTCATGTGATATACTGACTAAAGAACAGGACGTGTCTGATAATTCCCGCCCTGGAATCATTGAGACAAGAGGAACCCAAAATGCCAAACCCAGTTAAGTATGACCAGATTTTAGATGCGCTTGGGGAACTGTTGAAGCGGAAAAGCATCCAAACCATCTCGGTAAGTGAAATTGCCCAAACCGCCGGTATCGGAAAAGGAAGTATCTATTATTACTTTCCTTCAAAAGATGCCATTTACAACGCCTTGGTGGAGCGCAGTTATAAAAAATCCATTGAAACAGCAAAAAACCTGAAATCACAGCAAAATATCTCTCCCTTTACGCGCATGGCAATGATTTTCCGGACTTGCCGGGATTCTTCCACGGCCTTCCTGAATCGATACCAAAGCGTTGAAACTGCTAATGTACAGGAACATGCCTATTTTCATCACAAATATATGGCGCATCTGATTTCGGAGCTGAAACCCGTGCTCACCGATATCATTGCGCAGGGAACCGAAAGCGGTGACATACACTTTTCTTCCCCTGCCGCCCTGGCAGAAATCGTACTGATTATCCTGACTGTAAAACTGGACAATACCCTTGTACCGTCCACTCCGGAGGAAATAGAGGAAACTCTTGTGGGAATGATTACTTTGCTTGAAAAAGGTACTGAAAACCCCACCGGGTCGCTGAATTTTCTGACTACTTAAAGATTTATTCAGAATGTCTTTTTAATCACAGGATTTGGGGGAATGTCATATTCAATACGCAAATATCTATTTTTAAATTTATAGAGTTTGCTCCCCAAATTCCTGTCTACTTTCAATGAAACTTTTTTATTTATTCTATCCATCTCTCACCTGAGCCGCGCCATGATGATCTCCCACATCTCCCCCACCGTGATATTCCACTCTCAGACTGTAGGTTTACGGTATTATTTGCATGTTCTTTTATAATTCGACTTTTTTGCCATTAGAACCACCTCTCAATCAAATCAATAATGTTATCCCAATAAGAAAACAAGAGAATAAAAGCCTTTGTCGCAAGTCGGAAAGGAAATGAATTATACAATATCTTCCATGCCTGTCTTTTAATTAACCATGCTGAAAATGGCAGGAAATATCTGTATGACATCTTAGCAATAAAAAAAGAAACGAGCAAGCCGTAGCAAGATGTACGGTGAAAACCCATTTCTTATTTTCAATAATAAGCCATTTCTTCCGTCCTGTCAATCCCTGATTTTGAGAAGAAATTTATATTGCAACTTCAAAACCCCTGTGATATACCATTTTCAACCTTTCTGTTATTTGTATAGGGACGGTAATAACAGAAGTGTGAAAATCCCTGGGGTAAGCTCTCAGAGATTTTTCTTATTTTGCATATTGAAGAATAAAAATACATATGCTATAATATCAATAAACAGAAAAAAATATAAACATAACATGTAATCAAAGAACAAATCCTCCAACCGTCATGGCGTACAGTTGGGGGATCTTCTTTTTTATAGTTGCAAAGCACCCACCAGGTTATTCGTTGTTCTTATTATGCCGACTATCCAGCCGCGTATCCTGCTTCGGCGGCACCTCCTTCGGCGCCTCCGCCTTAAACTTCGCAACTTCCTTTGCGGCCTGTGCAATGGTAATATTGGTTCCCGCACCGGCAATGCAGCCGCCGGGACAAGCCATGCCCTCAATCAGACATCCATCTTTTCTGCCCGCTTTTGCAAGAAGGAGCATCTTTCTGCAATCCTCCAGGCCCTCCGCATGTTCGATTTTTACCTCCGTACCAGGATAATATGCCTTAATACAATCTTCAATGGCGCTGGCCACGCCTCCCGCCACACCATAGCCCCGTCCGGCGCCTGTGGCATCCTGCATTTCATCCATGGCCTTGATTTCTTCCAGCAAAATACCCTTTGCCTCAAACATTCCTGTCAATTCCTCAAATGTAATGACAAAATCCACATCCGACCGAACTGTCCTCCGGCTGGCTTCCAATTTTTTAGACGCACAGGGACCTATAAACACCACCAAAGCCTCCGGGTGCTCCTGCTTTATGATTCTGGCCGTAGCCACCATGGGCGTGAGTTCATTGCTGATTTTGTCAATGGTTTCGGGAAACAGATTTTTCGCCATAACAGACCAGGAGGGACAACAGGAAGTCAATGCAAATGCCTGTTTTTTGCTGGCAACCTCTTCCACATAATGCTCCGCCTCAGCCATACATCCCATATCCGCCCCTAAAGCCGTTTCATAAACATCCCCAAACCCCAACGCTTTCAACGCAGTCTTAAATTGATCCGGCCCCACCTTCGGCCCATACTGTCCCACAAACGCCGGCGCCACCTGCGCAATCACCTGTCTGCCCGACTGCATGGCACGGATAAGTTGGAATATCTGTGATTTGTCGGCAATGGCGCCAAAAGGACAACTTACCATACACTGTCCGCACGACACACACATATCATGATCTATATAGGCACGGCCAAACCTATCGGACTTAATGGCATTGACACCACAAGCCGCCTTACAGGGCCGCTGCTTATGACAAATGGCATCATAAGGACAGATATCCTTGCATTTTCCGCACCGGATACATTTCTCCTGATCAATAACCGACTTTCCATCCTTCATAGAAATAGCCCCTTTGGGACATACGCTCTGACAGGGATGCGCCACACAGCCCATGCAAGAATTCGTCACCTCATAGCGGTTCTCCGGACATGCGTTACAAGCGGAAGGAATCACCTGCATCAGCGGCGGCTCATAATATTTCTCATCAATATTGCTCTCCTCCAACCCTTGGGTTAAATGTCCTGGATGCTCCCGGTTCTCCGGCCGCAAACTCATCCCCATTGCCAAACGAATACGTTCACGGATAATGGCTCGGTCCCGATATACGCTCTCCCAATACAAGGGCTCTTCATAATCCACAATCTTATAAGGAAGTGCCTCCATATCATCCTTCAAATTGGTAGAATGATAAGCCAGATTGGCCACTTCTCTAAATACCCGCCTCCTGCGTTCCCGCACAGGCGTATCTATCCCTCTCATATTACTCATATCTTAAATCCTTCCTGTCCAAACTGACTTTACAACATCTTACACCAATATATCATAATGTATAAGGATAAATACTGATGCCATATACGTTTGCCGAAAAAGAAAGATACTCTCCCTTTTTCTTTTGGGATGCAATTGTATCGATATCAAGCATTTCAATCCAATCAATATCAAAACGTATATAATACACATCTTCGTCCATATCTTCACAAATCCCCTGAAAGATAACTGTATCCTCCACAAAATATACGGAAGGAGATACTCTCTTTTTTTGCACAATGTCCGCCTGACAGGGAGAATCTATACTCAACTCAACATGATATCCCTTCCCTATGACAGGCGGTGACTCATATTTCCAAATGCCTTTTAATCTTCCAACCGAAGTCCTCCCTGCAGCAATTGTCATGAGCCCATGCTGCGTTACTTCATCAATCTCAAACCTCATTCCCCACTTCTTATCTCCTTTGGCCCAATCCCTATTCTCAGATATGGATAGCATATCATGGATAAGTGCATTTTGCAACGAACAAAAAACAGTTCACCAATACAGCATGTTCTTAGCTGTCTGCGGCAGTTATCAATTATCTTCCTTTTACGCTCTGTGAAACTGTTCGTCTCCTTTCCCAATCAAGCCCATTGCTTCCTCCATTGTCTCCGGAAGACTATCTCTGATAAAATCCAATACCATAATGACGTTCAAGCAGAATTGAGAGACAAAATTTGTGCTGATCCAGGGAATTTCCTTTAAAACTTTCTGATTTCCCTGACGCAATACTTCCGCAGACACGAAACCATCCTTATTATGTTCACTGAGAATGGCGCCCAACAATTCCTTCCAGACACGCTCTGCCAAAACCTTACTTTTCAGGTACACCGCGCCATAGGCTCCAATTCCTGTCGCCATCATAGGAAATGTAAACTGCCTGTCTTCAATCAATCCCCCTGTGGCCCCATCCCTTTCCTCTTTTGTCATAAAATACACTTGCCCCAGCTCCGCAAGCATCCGCTTCCATTCTTCGTCTCCCAGCAAGTCTCCCAATTCCGTCCAAATCTGCGGCGCTCCCATACATATCTGCAAATGACATCCTCCCGTAGTGCGCTCACCAATGTAGCGCAGATGACAGGTAGCAGGATCAAATTCAAAATCAGGTCCGGATACAAGCCTTAAAGGTGTGTTTCTGATATCACGTATTCCCGTCATTATCTTTTCTCTGTATCGTTCATCGCCAACTCTCTCCCAGTGAGTCATCCAATTGGAACAGAGAGATGACCAGTCAGGCCCGCTTCTGGCATGGCTGGGATATATCATATCCTTCCTGTCAAAGAAATCTCCCAGAGGGTCCTTGTTCAGAAAGCTCATCTCATTGTCTTTCAGTTCCTCAAAAATATCCTCAAGCCGCCGGTCTCCGGTAAGGTAATACAAGACCCTATGGTGCCCCGCCATAGCAATGCGCGCCTCCTTACAAGGACAACCCCAATGACGCACATTATGTCTGGAACCCAGCCCCTTATAGTTCCCCATATGGTACACATCCACCTCAGAAGCATGGCGGGATAATTTTTCCGCCACTTTATACACGTCCTTCCTTCCGGTACGCAAAAAATAAAACCATAACCACAGCGTGGGCACTAATTCCGTGTTGTCCCAGGCGTATCCTCCAACATCATACTTCCACTGATGCCTTACGGAATCATAGGTGTGCATCACATCCCCATAATTAAACATGCCGTACCAGTTTCTCTGCTCAATCTCATCTTTATAAAACGCAAAAATCTGCTCAAGCTGCAGTTCCAACCAGTTTTCCGTCTCTGTAGCCCTGTCCGAAGGAAGCGGCAAAGACCAGTAGCCAAAAGCCCTCATATCATGATAAAATTCCGGTGTCCCCACATAGTGTACAGGTTCATTCACCAATGCCGCAAAAGATTTCACCCCTTCGTCCGAAGGAATCATCTCACCACTAAAAGTTATGGAACATTCATTGGTACAGGCAATTCCATCCGGCGTGGCCCCTTTGTAATCATATCCTTCATAACAGACCTGATTATATCCTCTGGACGCATAATGCCTAAAATCCATCACCGGTGCCTGGGGCGCCCAGAACCACATCGTACACTCTGCCATTTCCCCATCCAATCCCTGAAAAGATAAGCCGGAGGGATACTTCTCCCAAAAATCCCTAATAGCCACCGTTACGCTGCCGTATTCGGAGCCAAACCCACCGCCGCCCACAGTCCGAACACCATGGAGAGAATCTATGTAACACAACTCTTTTCCTCTTAATTTCTTTTGTATTCCAAAATGGCTTACACTGTCCTGACAAAGGACATATTCACTCCACACAGGCCCATCCTGCAGCATACGATCCACCAATTTCTTCTCGTCGGCGGTCAAACACAGCTTTTCTCCCTGCATCTGCCTTTCATAAAGCGTCTTCGGCAGTCTGGGTTTCCATGCCGTCAAGGGCGCAAGCGCCTCATGGAACACCCCATGGTCCCCCATAAATTTAACATGACGATGATACAACGCACCTTCCACAGGCGTATAAAAACGAACTCCTATCCCTTTTAAAAAGTCCTTATTCTCATCTCCGTCATAGAGAAAGGTATGTGTAAATTTGATTTCGGGCTTGTTGTATCCTGCCTCCATTCGGATAACAAAGGGAAATTTTGTTTCTCCGGTGACAGACTTATGAATACCATCATAACGAATTATGGTCTTTAAATCACCCGTTTCTTCTATGGTAATTTTTTCAATACTGCTCACATAACCCTTCTCCATTCTGGCCGGATTTCCCTGTATGATAGCTGGCTCTTCCAGCAGCAATACCCCTTCCCCATTGCATAAATATGACTTACCGTCCTGTTCCACCGCCGAAAATAAATGTCTGCCGTCTTTCACAATGGTAATCGTATAGGATCCCGCCTGCAGAATAATTTCTTCCTCCGATTCCAGACACAACATTCCCATAGATTTCCTATGGCTCATGTCCATGGACTCTTTAAGGCTCTCTTCCACAGGTTCTCCATAATTTATATCTGCAGATTTCCCATCACACATGTGCAGTTCATCCTTTTTCACAGGGAGAACTTCAATTTCATCCCCCAATAATGCGGTGTCCGCTGTATGTGCCGTCCATTTCACTGTTCCGTCCGGCCAATATGCAGTAATGCGGGATTGGAGTGGAACTTTGCCCTTGACATTCTGTCCTACATTCTTACATTCATATTCCGTGCCAATACCACACGCCCCCTGCTTCCACATACATCCGAATGTGGTATAACCGGATGCTTTTCCCTGTCGCAATGGATGTAATTTCATATGATTCCCTCTTTATAATTTATTTCCGGACATATCTGAACAATTGCCCTAAAGATCAATCTCTTTCCATATGCCATCTATTTTCACCTGACTGCGCCACCGTTCACTAACCAAATTCCTTATCTCAAAACCTGTCCTATCTGAAACACAGCGGCAGCCACACTCCAGGCCAATATCAACTGAAACGCCAACATTCCCACGGTAAACTTCCACGAACCGCTTTCTTTTTTCACGGTAGCCACCGTTGCCACACAGGGTACATACAATAGGCAGAACAGCATCAGACAATAGGCATTTAAAGCCCCAAAGTCCGGATTCATGCTTTGAATATTTTGCAAAATTGTAGCTATTCCGGCATCAGAATTGGCATTTGACACACCAAACAGCACAGCGAAACTTGCAACCACCACTTCCTTTGCAGATATTCCCGAAAGCAACGCCACGCCAATCTGCCACATCCCCAATCCGGCCGGTGCCAACACAGGCACAAGCATACGTCCCACAATCGCTCCAAAACTGTCCGCCGGATTATCAACCTTGCCCGTCATGCCGAAGTTCAGTACAAACCATATAATAATGGATGCAATAAATATGGTGGTACCCGCCTTTGACAGATAATCTTTCAGTTTATTCCACACATAGATTCGGATTGTTCTTCCGTTTGGTCGTTTATATTCCGGCAATTCAATCAGAAGGGACTCATTGGCCGCTCTCCTTCCGTTCTCTAAGCGATTGATTACCTTAGCGGAAAGAATGGCAATCAACATCCCTATTACGTACATGGAAAATGCCGCAATGGCAGCATATTTTCCAAAAAACATATCGGAAAACAACACATATACAGGCAGTCTGGCGGAACAGGACATAAAAGGCGTAATCAGCATGGTTTTGCGTCTGTCATGTTCCGTCTCTAAAGCTCTGGTTGCCATAATGGCCGGCACTGTGCAGCCAAACCCCAGAACCATTGGCAGAAACGCTTTACCGGACAGCCCTACCTTTCCCATAACAGAATCCATCACATAGGCAACCCTGGCCATATATCCGCTGTCTTCCAGAACAGCCAAAGCCAAAAACAAAATAAAAATATTGGGCAAGAAAGTAAGAATTCCTCCAACACCTGCTATAATACCGTCCACAATCAAAGACTTAAGCCATTCCGCCACTGCCAAACCATCCAACATGCCTGCCGCGGCCTCAGAAATGCTCCCCAACACTGTCTCAAATACCCCTTTCAAAGCATCTCCAACCGTAAATGTAAGAAAAAAAACCAGGCACATCACCCCCAAAAAGATAGGAATCCCCCAAAGGGAATGTGTCAGCAGCCTGTCGATGCGGTCCGTGGACGCCGCCTTTTTTCCCTTATGAAACAAGGTTTCTCCCACCACTTTCTCTATGTAGGCATATTTGCACTGAATAATTTCTTTCTCATAACTTCTATCCACAATATTTACTACAGAGATCGGATGGTCTGCTTTCACTTCTTCATCATCTTCCAGAAGCTTAATTGCATGCCATCTGACAGAAGAATGGCTGGGATATCTTTCCTCCATCATTGCTCCCAGCTTTGCAATCTTACTCTCAATCTCCTCCGGATAATCCAGAATATACTCTTCCATCCCTTCTTCATAATGATGTATGACCCCATGGAGCAGAATGTCCAATCCGGTGCGCTTTGCAGCCGATACAGGCACCACCGGAATATCGCCCAACATTTCAGGAAGCCGGTGCATATCAATCTCCATGCCCCGCTCTTTTACCACATCCATCATATTTAACGCCAATACCACAGGCTTCCCCAACTCCAAAAGCTGCAGTGTCAGGTACAAGTTACGTTCCAGGGAAGAGGCGTCCACCACATTGATAATCACGTCAATATCATCATCCATGGCGCATTGCCTTGTGACTTTTTCTTCTATGGTATAGCAAGTCAAAGAATAAATTCCCGGCGTATCCACCAGGGTAATTCTGGTGTCTTCATAGACAGTTTCACCTTCAAATCGTTCTACGGTAACTCCCGGCCAGTTTGCCACCTTCAACTTTGCTCCCGTAAGCGCGTTAAACAAGGTCGTCTTGCCACAATTGGGATTGCCAATGCACGCAACATTAATAGCTTTTTCTTTTTTCTGAGAATTATCTCTCATGTTCCTCCCCCTTATCTGTGTACGTTGATGAACCGGAACTCCTCTCTTGCCCATTGATCTCTTCCTCGGAATCATTCCGCCGCTCCAACATGTCTCCCTGGCATCCACTGATTTCAATATTAGAAGAAATATGCTTTCCCAGCGCCAGGCGTGTGCCTCGCACTCGAATTATCAAGGCTCCATGCTTTTTTCTATTCAGTACGCTCACTATAGTACCGTCATTTAATCCCAACGCTTCCAGCCTACGGGTAATGGCCGGCTCCATGTACAATCCTTTGATACAATAGCTGTTTCCCTTTTCCGCTTCGTAAAGTGTCATGCTAATCTCCTTGCCGCCTCTCCAAAATAGTCTAATTATCTATAACATTCTTTCTATTCTATCTTCCCGGAACACTCTCCCAACGCCAAAACCATCAGCCCCCTGCACAATAATTCTTTATCTGCCGGCAGTAAATACATCTGTCTTTCCTCCAGCAACAAAAACAAACAACGAAAATACAGAAACAGATATTATCTTGCATGTGTAAACGCTATGTTCTGCGGAATGATTCTGCGCCGCCATATACCATACAAAAGGCAAGGCTGCCAAAAAACAACAGGAAAAAAGATGATTTTTCAGTTTTGGACTGAGACTTACTTTCTTTCCCTTTTTAAATGTTCTTTTTCTCACAACAAACAGTTCCCATATAACGAATGTTATCACTGCCAAAGAGAATGGGATGTTGAAAAAATAAGAAAGATTCTTTTTCACAACATCCATATATCCTAACCAGAATGTCTGTCCTGAAACAATATTTGTCCTTTCCCCAACCGTCATCAAGGCATCTCCTATGGTTTCTGCCCCCAACAGCACATCTGTAATCACCCATTTCAATCCCCACAAACCCGCATATCCAACAAACCAATATAAAATATATCTTATCATTTTTTTACATTGTTCCTTCCAATCATCTTCAGAACAATAAATTTCTATTCCCAGGGGAAATCCCAATGTCACCAGCGGATATGTCAGAAGATCAAAATAAGCGGTACACATTCCCACAATCAGGAAAAATATGCCGAATGTTTCCTGAGACTTCCATTTTTCCCGCCGTAAAAGTTGTACCATAATCGCCGCCATAACCAGATAATAGCACACACTTAATGATAGCGAAAAGTAAAGAACAAATACATAAGTAAACATAAGCGATACCGCCAGCGCTGCTCCAAGACCGCTTTTATGCTTTCGGATACATATTCCTACCACGCCGCACAATAACAGATTCTCAGCCATTGCACTCATTAACCTTAATGTCTGTACATTTGTCAGCAAAAGCAAGGGTTTTAAAACTACCAAATATCCATGCCAATATCTTGCATAGGCCACTTCTTTGTCCATTGGCAGATTTTCCAAATAAGCCTCCAACGACGTACCGGGCGCCCATCCCTCCCCCTCTCCTATTTCTTTGCGATACATCATCATGGCCTGCTCAAAAGTCGAATGAGCATCATTGTAATAAATTGTATTTTCCAACATGAGACAATCCGTGAAACTGCCTGTTAAAGTAGCTTCATACCCTTTTATTACCAAAGAATCCGTAAATTCCTCCCGCAGCATTGACAGTGATTGATATACATGAACTCTCATTCTATCCACAGGGAGCAAATGTATGACCCATAAAAGGAGCGTTCCCAAAATACTCCCCCCAAAAGGATTCCCATTACTCTGCCAAATCTCTTCACCCACAAAACTATATTATGGTTCATGATTGCCTCACCTGTCCGTTTCCTCGAATCAAATATTTATACGACGTAAGCTCCTTTAGCCCCATGGGACCTCTAGCATGAATTTTCTGTGTGCTGATACCGATTTCCGCTCCAAAGCCGAATTCAAACCCATCCGTAAAACGAGTGGAAACATTCCAGTACACGCAGGCTGCATCCACCTCGTTCAGAAACCTCTCTGCAGTTTCAGCATTTTTTGTCACAATACATTCAGAATGTTTTGTATTATATCTGTTAATATGGGCAATTGCTTCCTCCACAGTATCCACCGTTTTCAGCGACAGAATATAATCAAGATATTCCATTCCGTAATCTTCCTCTGTGGCTGGAACACAATCCGGCAAAATCTCTCTCACTCCCTCATCTCCCCGCAGCTCCACCTTATGAGAATCCAATCTGTCCTTTAATATGGGCAGAAAAACTTCTCTGATATCCCTGTGGACCACCAGGGATTCACAGGCATTACAAACTCCTATTCGCTGCGTTTTGGCATTGCAGACAATTTTAGCCGCCATCTCCGGGTCAGCATCCTTATCCACATATACATGACAATTGCCCGTTCCTGTCTCAATCACCGGAATCGTACTATTCTCCACCACACTGCGAATCAATCCCGCGCTGCCTCTGGGAATGAGCAAATCCACATATTCTTTGAGTTTCATAAATTCCACCGTGACTTTCCTGTCTGTATCCGTAATCAGTTGGAGCACATCCCCCCATACCTTACATTCCTCCAACGCTTCCCGAATCACCTTTACAATCGCTTTATTTGACTCCAGCGCATCACTTCCGCCCTTTAAAATCACTGCATTGCCTGTCTTAAAGCACAATCCAAACGCATCCGCCGTCACATTGGGCCTTGCCTCATAAATAATGCCAATTACGCCAACGGGAACACGAACTTTTGCAATCTTCATTCCGTTTGGACGCTCCAATTCTTCCATTACTTCTCCAATGTAATCTGGAAGCGCCGCAATTTGGCGCAGTCCTTCTGCCATAGCTTCAATTCTATCCTCCGAAAGCCTGAGCCTGTCCTGCAGTCCCTGTTTCATATTATGTTCTCTGGCTGCTTCCATATCTTTTTCATTGGCGGTTAAAATCTCTTTTTTCCGTTCTGCCAGCCTATCGGCAGCCTTTAGAAGCGCTTGATTCCTCTCGCTTTCCGTCAATTTCTGCAATATCAGTTTTACTTCCGATGCTTTTCTTCCCATTTCTTTTAAATTCATCATATATCTCCCACCCTTCTTATACCGGTTCTGTTTTACATTGCAACAAATTAGTTATTCCTACCAAATTCCAAATCTCAAAATTCCCCCTTCATATTTGCATATCATTAACATATTACTTTTCTATATAATCCACTGTTACATATATAGTCCTAATCAACCAATGTGAAGTTCCGCACAAATTTCCTTGTATTTCGGCTGTGCCGTACAATGTTCTTATTCATGATTTTACACGCATATGATCTGGTAAGGCTTCACATCATATTCTGTTATGGGAAGTTTATCTACTAACTGACAACTGTATCCTACACCAATGGTATGCTCCTGTAGGTATGGTTTATCCTGCAGAAATCTGTCATAATAACCTCCCCCATACCCAATCCTGCCCCTCCATCTGTCAAAAGCCACCCCAGGCATCAACATCAGTTCCCTGTGGGCATTTTCCGCTTGATAATTGTATTCCTCGGATGCCCCGGAAGGTTCTCTGATACCTTTAAAACCTTCTTGCAGTTCTTCCAGAGACATTATCCTGTAAAATTTCATTTCCGAATTCTGTGTTCCTTTTATTACCTTAGGCACATACACTCGTTTCCTCTTCCGAAACGCCTCCTGCAATATTTCCGTAGTGTCAATCTCACTGCCAAAGCTCACAAAACACAGTAACACCTCTCCACGATAAAACCATTGATGACCCAATATTCTCTCCGTCAGCAAGATGTTTCCTCTCTCCCGTTCGGTTTGGCTCAGACCATCTCTTAACTTCAATATTTCTTTTCTGATCTCTTGCTTCCTTTTTTCCACTTTGCAACAGCTTCCTTTTTTCTTCTCTGACTTATTTTTTCTGTTTTTTCAATTGCCTTCTTTTTTCTTCTCTGGCTTATTTTTTCTGTTTTTACAACGGCTTCCTTTTTTCCCGTTTCAACTGACACGTTTATTTGTACTTTTGCTATCACACTGCGTTACTGTCATTTTTATGTCTGCAGCCCTGTAATGATCTATTTCATATGCAATCCATTGACAAATCTGGGTAAGTCAAAATTTTCATCTCCATGCGCCAGAAATAAAGTGCCTTCCTTTTCTCCTGCCAAAATCCTATGCAGCACCCCAATGTCCCTGCTGTTGGCAATTACCATGTCCGCATTGGATTTGGTAGCGATTTGAGCTGCAACCAGTTTCGTATTCATTCCCCCGGTTCCCACACTGCTTCCCGTGGTAGCTTTTCCCATATCCATCAAATCCTCTGTCAACTCATCCACCTGTTCAATAAACCTTGCATCCGGGTTTGTCCTTGGATCATCCGTGTATAAACCATCTATATCGGACAGCAGGATCAGAAGATCCGCCTCCACCAGCGCTGCCACAATGGCTGATAACGTATCATTGTCACCAATTTCAATTTCATAAGTAGCAACCGTATCATTTTCGTTTACAATGGGAATCACGCCCATTTTCAACAATTCCGAAAACGTATTATGTGCGTTATAACGATTAAGATTATCCACAATAGTATTCTTTGTCATTAATATCTGTGCAGCCACATGATTGTACTCTGCAAAAAGTTTCTGATAAGTCATCATCAGCCTGGCCTGGCCCACTGCCGCACACGCCTGTTTCACTGCCAGAGACTCCGCCTGACTGTCAACACGAATATCTTTGAGATTCACGGCGTTTTTCCCTGCCGCAATAGCGCCGGAAGTAACTAAAATTACTTCTTTGCCCTGATTTCTGATATTACTTAACTCCCGCACTAACTTTTCCATGCGGATATAATCCATATCTCCTGTCTCACTGTGTGTCAGAGACGAAGAACCTATTTTAACCACAATCCGTTTCTTTTCTCTGAGTAATTCCCTTTCCTTAATTTGTTCCCTTATTCTGTCCATAATTCCTTCCGTCCGTATTATATTTTAAACACTAATTGCTTCATCAGCTTGGCCAAAAACAGTTGTTTCTGTTCTATTTAAAACAAGCAGCATACAGAAATCCCATATCTATAACCGTTCTTATCATACTTTATTTTCTACGATGCGTCAATGATATGTCTTCCAAATGATTTTATCTTATTTCATTACATCCAAAACTAACTTCATTTTACTTTTGTCCTAATTTTACTTCTGTCCTGTCACAAAATTTATATCTTGAAAAAAAGCTTCCGTTTACATCAAATGCAACGGAAGCTTACCTAAAAGCAGAATTAAATTTGTGTAGTTCGATTTTCAGTTCATATAAATAATTGCCATAATTTCCCCATCAACGAAAGCATTGATACAACGCCCTGAAAAATTGCCCATAATCCTGTCCTTCCGACAGACCAGAAACACCTCCGTCCCCCACTTCCAACACCTTCCAGGAACCATCTTCAAGCTCTCCAAAATCCACTGTGTAAAACGGACTGGCTAAATAACTGTATTGATCAATCAATGCCTGGGGCGGAAATGGGGTAAAATTACCCTGGCCGGAATTTCTGCATATTGTCGCCGATATATGGTTGATATAAAACACTCTGAATTCATTTGTATTCTTCCCATAATACTTTAAAGGCAAAAACTCTTTTATACAAATACCTCCCGTAAGCAAATCACCCCTATAGTTATAAAATACTTCCATCCATTTATCAAACACTTCCTGCGTTACACTTTGGTCAAAACATCTTGGAAAATCTGTACCTTTTACGGACTTCACAAAATCTTTTACCATAAACTTGTTAAATGCAGCTTTCAGCTCATTCACATCAATCGAACCATGTAGGGGATATATCTTTATTTTGGCCGTATCCGCTCTTATCTTCTCATATACTTTTGGAAAAAGATGCATTAATTCATAGGCCGGCGGTTCTGTCACAAGCTTTATATTTTTCTCCAGAAGCTGCTCATAAAATGTCCTGTACTGCTCAGGTTTCATCATCCATCCGCGATAAACTGCCTTGATTTCCTTCTCAGGCGTATTTTTTATCAACAGTTTCCCTTCATGAAACCACTGTGCATATCCAAATATCACAATCTGAAAGACCTTTTCTAAAGCAACTGCATCATATTCAGCCTGTAAATCCTCATCCACTTTGGCAGCATCATAAAAATGTGACGGAAATAAAACAGCAGTCACCATTCCATTATCACCTGAACCCTTCCGCTTTCCATACTATCAGCCAATATCCTTACTTAAATTTACATTCCGCAAAGATATGCCTTCCACATTCTCTACAATCATGCTTTTCTCAGAAGATAACTCAATGTCTTCCAACTCTACATTTTTGATATTCTCTTCCTTCAATCCCCTGAGTTCAATTGCAATATGATGATTGCTTCCGGAAATATTTTTTACCTTAATATCGCTGATATGGGGCGGAACATCATTCTTAGGCATTACTGTACTGTAAGGATAAAACATACTGATTTGAATCCCAGCATCGCTTATGTGCTCAAGATGAATGTCTTCAAACCACACATCTTTTATATATCCCCCTCTTCCCTTCATGGATTTTACACGAATCCCCTGCATCACATTGCTCATTCGGCAATGGGACGCATAAACATTTTTTACACCGCCGCTCATACCGCTGCCGATTACTACGCCTCCGTGTCCCCCTTCCATAACGCAATCCACAATCACTATATTTTCACAAGGTCTTCCCACACGCCATCCATCCTCATTCATTCCCGAATTAACGGCAATGCAATCATCTCCTGTTGAAAAATGACATCCCTCAATCCATACATCCTTACAGGAATCGGGATTGAGACCATCCGTATTATGTCCCGTAGTATAAACATTCACTCCCTGAATCACCACATTCTGACAATATACAGGATGTATGGTCCACTGAGGCCCTTCTTCAATAGTAAAATCGCAAAGATATACATTTTCACAATGCATCAATTGAATAAACGACGGCCTTAAAGCTGCCTCCCTGGTGCCGTAAATCCTTTTCTCTACCGGAATTCCATTACTTTCCGCATAACACAGTTCCTTTGCCGCTGTCTCCTGGTGCTTTTTCCAATGCCACCAGGACTGCCCCATTCCATTTAACTTTCCCTTGCCAATAATGGCTATATTTTTACACTTGTACGCATAAATCAAAGGCGAATAATTGTAACATTCCATCCCCTCCCATCTGGTAAACACCACCGGAAGATAATCTTCTGGAATCTGGCTAAAGACAATCTCAGCCTCTTCATGTAATTTGAGACATATATTATCATATAACCGGATAGGACCGGAAATCCACTTTCCCTTGTTGACAATTACAGTACCGCCTCCGGCTTCTTTACAGATATCCACCACTTTCTGTATCAATTGCTTTCTGTCCTCATGGGACATTTCAGCGGAATCATAGTCCTTTATTTCAAAACTGTGTTGATCATATTTTTCCATATCCGGCTTGCTGACATTTATCTGAAAAGGTATCCTATCTTTCTCTATAGTCATTTCACTTCTCCTTACCGTTCATCTGGGGAAAAAGTTGTTTAACGACATCAAAAGCTTCCTTGGGTCTTCTGTATTCATCCACAACACCCTTATTATTATGGCATCTTGCCCTGCTGAAAAACCATTCCTCTTCCGTCACTTTGCAATCGGCAAACTGCCAGATAAACACTCCGGTAATCCTCTCATCCTCCCGATAAACTTCCAGATTTTCCCGAATAATATCCGCCTGTCTTTCTTCACTCCATTTACAGCGTCCTCTGTCCCTGTAACCATACATTGCTGCAGCGCCAAACTCACTGACAATCACAGGCTTTCCGGCGCCTCCCGTCTGTGCAATCCAATCCATTTCCTGTTCATGGCGATCCTTTACGGGTACATCCTGGTACCAGCCGGAATACATATTAAAAGATACAATGTCAAGTAAATCCAGACAAATATCCTGAAAATGCTTGCATGTTGCGGACGTAGTGGGCCGGGAACTGTCCAGACGCTTTATCTGTTCGTACTGATTTTTATATTTTTCCCTTCCTGTCTCCGATGTACTGTCACACTCATTTAAAATGCCCCATATCACAATGGCCGGATGATTATAGTGCTGGGAAATCATTTCATCTATACAGTCCCTGCACTGACGGTCAAAGTTTGGATTGCACATCTGTTCCAGACTTAATCCCCTGGCATGATTCTCTTCCCACACCATCATCCCACGTTCATCGCACAGATCCAGAAATCTTTCGTCGTTGGGATAATGACAGGTACGCACCGCATTGGCGCCTGTCTCCTGCATTAAATCCATATCCTGCACCATAACCTGTAAGGGAATTGCGCTTCCTATGGTTCCGTAGTCTTCATGACGATTAAACCCTTTTAAAAATACCGGTTTTCCGTTTATCAAAAGTCTCTGCTTAGTCATGCTGATTGTTCTGAATCCAACTCTGTCAATATAATCATCCACAATTTTACCATCCAGCAAAAGATTTGTGTGAAGCAGATAAAGTCTTGGAGAATCTGTATTCCATTCCTCCGCATTTTCACATTTGACCTGAAACGTAACCTGCCCGCAGCTCCGGGCGCCTGCATGAAACATTTCAGTCATTTCTGTCCTGGCCAGCTCAATACGCACTTCTACAGGAATATCTTTATCGCTGACATTTTCAACTTCCACCTCAATCTTCCCATTCCATATCCCTTCCGACTTGTCTGGAGTAAAATGAACATTTTTTATATATACATTACCAATTTGTTCCATTACCACCGGCCTCATAATTCCGCCATAAGTATAATAATCGTTTGGAACATGTAATGCTGAAGCTTCGCTGAAAGAATTGTCTACACAGACTTTTATCTCATGCTCTCCCGGTTCCACGCCTTCCACGATTCCACTGAATCCAGTAAAGGCATTATAGTGATGTACCAAAAACTCATTGTCAAAATAAACATCCGCCGTATGACTTACTCCCTTAAATTCAAGACGAACATTTGTCTTTTCTTTTATAAATACCTTTTTATAATAAGTCCCCTTACCTCTATAAGTCAGTAGTTCCGGATGCTGCTCAATACATCCGGGAACAGGAAGGGTATATTCGGCCCCATCTTCCCTGACATAACTCCACATTCCATCAAGTTCCTTTTGTTCCCGTACAAAATGCTGCTCAAACAATCGAATCATTCTTATTTACCTCACTTTTCAATATGGCCGCCCCTTACAATGGCGTATTCTTAACTCTGTAAACCATCTTTTGCATATTCCGCTGCAATGGCCTCCGCTACACGCAGCCCATCCATAGCTGCGGAAAGAATTCCCCCCGCATAGCCAGCGCCTTCTCCACAAGGATATAATCCTCTGATTGCCGACTGTAAACTTTCATCCCGAAGAATCCTCACAGGGGACGAGGTACGGCTTTCCACTCCGGACATACAGACATCCGGCCTGTCAAAGCCCTTAATCTGCCTTCCAAACGCCTCCATACCATCTAAAATTGCTTCATTACACTCTTTGGGAAGAATTTTACTCACATCTGCCCACAGGTACATTCCTTTACACTGCGGCATTACCTTATCCTGTTCTCCTATAGCTGCCCTTACCCCTTCACAATATTTTTCGATTCTTTCACCTGTTTCATCCATCTGACTGAATTCATACTCATCCGTCCCTTTCTCCCCCTGTACAGCTTCCCGATAATTCTCATACCTCTGTACTGGGATTTTCCCCCGTCCAATTTGATACGCCCTATCTTCCAATTGCCTTTGAAATGCAATGCCCGCTAAGGGATGTGACGATTCAAAGTCCTCCGGCGTCACAGTCACCACCACCGCACTGTTGGCATTGCAGCCTTCACGCCCACTATAACTCATTCCATTTACAGCCGTATGTCCCTCTTCAGAAGAAGCATTGACCACATATCCTCCCGGACACATGCAAAAAGAATACACACCTCTGCCATTTTTTGCTTTTGCCGTTACCTTATACGGCGCCGCCCCCAATTCTTCTGACGACACACAAGCATACTGACTTTCGTTTATCATAACCTGTGGATGTTCCACCCTCAGCCCCACCGCAAAAGCCTTGGCCTCCATAGGAACCTGCTTTTCATAAAGCATGGAAAACGTATCTCTGGCACTGTGACCGATTGCCAATACCAGTTGTTCACAGTTAAGACGCTCACTGCCGTCAATGATTACGCCTTCCACACAGCCTTCTGAAATACAAATTTCTGTCACCTGGCTTTCAAATCGCACCTGACCTCCTTGCCTTATGATTTCCTCCCGCATATTCTTCACCACATTACAGAGTACGTCCGTCCCCATATGAGGTTTGGCTTCATAACAGATACTTTCCTTTGCGCCATATTTCACAAGTGTCTCCAATACAATGCCGTTCCTGCCATCTTTATCCTTAACTAATGTATTCAATTTGCCATCCGAAAAAGTTCCCGCACCACCCTCGCCAAACTGTACATTGGAATTTGGATGTAATCTGCCTTCCTTCCAGAAGAGTTCCACATCACGCTGTCTCTCTTCCACACATTTCCCTCTCTCCAGCAAAATTGGCTTATAGCCGTGCAGCGCCAGAAAATATCCGCAAAACAAACCAGCGGGCCCCATCCCCACAATCACTATAGGCCCTTTCCGTATACGGCTTCCTGCTTTGGGAAAACAATAGAAAACCCTATCTTCCTTAGATACCTGTGCTTCCTTTCCCTTGAACCGTTTCAGTACTTTTTCTTCATTACAAATATCCAGCAAAAGGGAATAGCTAAAAAATATATCCGGTTTTTTCCTGGCGTCCACAGACTGACGTATTATTTTCATCTCTTTAATATCCCTTAAGGAAATCCTTAAGATCTCAGCCGCTTTTTTCTTCAAATCAGCCTCCGAATGTCCGGGACGTACTTTAACCTGATTTATTCTAATCATAAAATCCTCATTTCATAATAAAACTTTTTTGAGCAAACTTTTTCGCTTGTGTGTATCAAAAAGCCTCAGCCGACGCCCTTCCCGATAGAAAACCGCTGCTCCACGCCCATTGAAGATTGTATCCGCCGCATTTACCATCCACATCCAGAATCTCACCTGCAAAATAAACGCCTGAAACTTTTTTTGACTCCAAATCACTTGTCACTTCATCCAAAGGTACGCCTCCGGCACATACCTGAGCATTTTCATACGAGTTGCTGCCTGTCACATGTACCCGCCAGCACCTACATAATCCGTAAACCTTATCTATCTTTTCTCTTTCTACTGCGGCAATAAGGTCTGAGGGCTTTATCCCTGCCATTTTTATAAATAACAGCATCAGTTTTTTGTGAAGAATACCTGTGAAAAATTCTTCTGCTGTCCTTTCCTTCCTCAATACATCCCTTTCGGCACAAAACTCTCTCCATGCTTCTATAGAATACCCTGGCAAAAAATCAATCTCTACTTCAACTTCTTCTCCAGAAGATCTATTTCTTTCACACGGTTCTTTTTCCGCCTCACCCCTGGTTCCTCCCAACGCAAATTTTTCTTTTCCGGCCAGCAAATAATTTATAATACGACTCAATTGAAACACAGGAATACCGGAAATGCCATAATCCGTCAACTGCAGTTCCCCACGCTCGCCGGCCACACATTTCCCACGCCAATACACTGAGAGTTTGCCCTCCGCCCTGACGCCTGTCACTGCCTTAAAATACGCTTCCCTGCATCTTAGCTGTACCAAAGCCGGTACCAAAGGAATCAAATGATGCCCCAATTGTGCGGCCAATTGATATCCACTCCCGTCGGAACCAGTCTTCGGAACTGCCTGTCCTCCACAGGCAAGAATAACGCGGTCAAATCCAAATTTCTTCCCATCTCCCTGTAAGAAAATTTCCCCATGCTTTTTCCATATCTTAGAAATTTTGCATCCCATAACCAGGTCCACTCCCAGTTCCCGCACCCTATAGCGCAGTACATCCTGGACAATAGCCGCCTGTTCGCCTAAAGGATATAAATATCCATTTTTATTTTTTATACATAAACCCATTTTCTGAAAGAAAGCAATGGTATCCGCCGTTCCAAAGCGTTTCAGGCAATTCTCCAACAATTCTGGCTGATTGGTGTAATATTCCTCTAAACTCAACTTCTCATTGCCCAGGTTACATTTCCCATTGCCAGTGGACAATAATTTCTTGCCCAATCTGTCATTTCCCTCTATCAATGTAACTCTTGCCCCCTGAGCTGCGGCCGTAATCGCCGCCATCATTCCAGCCGCTCCCCCGCCTACAATTCCCACCCAATTACTCATATGTCTGCTCTCCCCCAGTTCCGTACCTGCCTCTTAGACATTTATTTCCGAACAAATATCCCACGCCCCAAATGCTGATACGCCAATTCCGTCGCCACCCGACCTCTGGGCGTGCGATGAATCAATCCGTTCTGAATCAGATATGGTTCATACACATCCTCAATGGTTCCCGAATCCTCACCGATCGCAGCAGCAAGCGTGTCCAATCCCACCGGTCCCCCCTCAAACTTTTCAATCATTGTCAACAATAAATTACGGTCAATATGATCCAACCCCAGTTTGTCCACATCCATCAAATCCAGCGCGGTTCTCGCCACCTGTTCCGTAATAATTCCATCATACTTTACCTGTGCAAAATCTCGCACTCTTTTGAGGATACGATTGGCAAGCCTGGGCGTTCCTCTGCTCCTTCTCGCCATTTCCAATGCGCCTTCCGGTTCAATCTCCACCGACAATACCCTTGCCGAATGAAGAATTATCAACTGAAGTTCCTCCACCGTATAGAATTCCATATGATAAATCATACCAAAGCGATCCCGCAGAGGGGCTGTCAAAAGTCCTGCTCTGGTAGTGGCTCCCACCAAAGTAAAACGCGGCAAATCCAGTCGCACAGAGCGGGCTGTGGAACCTTTTCCTATCACAATATCAATACAATAATCCTCCATGGCCGGATATAACACTTCCTCCACCTGACGATTCAGCCGATGAATCTCATCCACAAAAAGCAGATCGCCTTCCTCCAGGTTATTCAAAATTGCGGCCATTTCTCCCGGTTTTTCAATAGCCGGTCCACTGGTCACCTTCAAATGAACTCCCATCTCATTTGCAATAATGCCTGCAAGCGTGGTCTTGCCCAATCCAGGCGGTCCATAAAAAAGCACATGATCCAAAGCATCTTCTCTTTGCTTAGCCGCCTGAATAAAAATTTTCAGATTTTCTTTCACCTTAGACTGGCCAATATAATCATTCAGATTTTGCGGGCGCAAAGACCCCTCTATTTTGCTGTCTTCTTCCGTTACATTTGTCTCTATCATTCTCTTGGCCATAATATCATTCTAACTCCCATGCACCCATTCATGAGCGGGTATCTGCTTTCTCTTCCTTTTGATTACTCACAATTTATTTGTCCCAGAAAAATCAAAACATTTTTTTCAACGCTGCCTTAAGCACCGTACCCGAATCCATGGATTCTATCCCCTCAATGGCATTTACCGCCTTAACGGCTTCCGCCCTTCCATATCCCAATGAAACCAACGCCTCTACAGCCTCTCTCTTCTGAACATTCTCCCCAACACCTGCTTCCCCACTCTGATTAATTTCCTGCCCTATTTGGGTATCTTCCACTTGCACCTTTCCCTTAAGTTCCAGAATTAATCGCTCCGCTGTCTTAGCTCCGATCCCCGGCGCTTTTGAAATTGCCTTCGCATCCCCGGTCACAATGGCAAAACGCAGGGAATCCGCATCCAATACGGACAGAATTGCCAATGCCCCCTTGGGTCCAATACCGCTTACTGTAATACATTTCCTGAAAATATCCAAATCATTACGGGATAAAAAACCAAATAATTGTATGGCGTCCTCCCGCACGCTTGTATAAGTATACAGTTTCACCTGTTTTCCAACTCCCGGCAGCTTTTCCGCCGTAGCCGCGGAGATCCTTACATTGTATCCTATTCCCCCCACGTCAACAATCACATTCTCTTCCGAAATATCATCTATGATCCCATTGACATATGCAATCATTCTCCCCACCCCCTTACACAACCCAATCAACTGAATCAACTGAATCAACTGAATCAACTGAATCTATAGTGTTCCACCACGCTTGAAATCACTAGCCGATAAATTGATATACCAATATTATAGCACGCTCGAACATATGTTTCAAGCAGATTTTAATAATTTTCTATAGACCACACCAAAGCAAACCAAATGCACCAGAAATGTCAACGCCCAACTGATCGGATACGAGATATAAAGACATTCCAATGTACGATAGCTTTGGAATATGGTATAGATCCATACAACCCTGAACAGACACGCACCTGTGAGCGAAACCAGCATGGGCATAATCGCATATCCCATACCACGCAGCGCACCCACAATAACATCCATCATGCCACAAAGGAAATATGTAACACAGATAAAATTCATTCGTAAGATACCATATTGAATTACTTCCTGGTCAGGAGAATATATCCGTAAAAGCACGCCGGCCAAAAGGTACGCCGCATTTCCCATGACAGCGCCCACAATAATTACCATTCCTTCACAAATCAGCAAAACCTTTCCGATCCGTTTATACTTCATAGCGCCGTAATTCTGTCCGCAAAAGCTAATTGTGGCCTGATGCAACGCATTCATCGCCGTATATACAAATCCTTCTATATTACTTGCCGCAGTATTCCCGGCCATTGCCACAGAACCAAAGCTATTCACCGAAGACTGAATCAATACATTGGATATGGAAAACAACGCTCCCTGCATCCCGGCGGGAATTCCTATTTGTACCATTTTTATCAATTTATCCGGCGCAATACGGATTCCTTTCATCTCCAGACGATATACACTGTCAGACTGAATCAGACATCTAACCACCAGTACGGCAGAGATTGCCTGTGACGCTACGGTTGCTGCAGCTACCCCCGCTACCCCCATGGAAAAAGCAATTACAAAGATCAGATTCAACACCACATTTACCACACCTGCAATCAACAGATAATAAAGCGGACGTTTGGTATCCCCCACGGCTCTGAGGACGGCGCTTCCAAAATTGTAAACCATCATAAACGGCATACCGACAAAATAAATCCGCATATACAAAACAGAATGTTTTATAACATCCTCCGGCGTCCCCATCCAGGCCAGCGCAGGACGGGATATAAAAAAGCCTGCAAAGATTAAAAGAATACCGCTCACCAGCGCCGTTGCCACGGTGGTCTGCACCATCTCTTTCAGTTCATCTTTCTGATTGGCGCCGTAATATCTTGCTACAAGCACATTTGCTCCCACCGACAAACCTATAAAAAGATTGACAATTAAATTTGTCAGAGAACTGGTAGAACCCACGGCCGCAAGCGCTTCATTTCCCGCAAACCGCCCCACCACCACAATGTCAGCCGCATTAAACAAGAGCTGTAAAATTCCTGACAGCATCAGCGGAACATAAAATATCAATATCTTACCCAGCAACGGACCGTTACACATGTCAATTTCGTATTTTTTTGAAGCAACTTTCTCCATAATTCCTCACTATACTTTCTTGTCTATTCTCTCCAATTTTCATGCTGCAATTTACATATTAAGCCTTCCACAAACTTATTTCCACATAATTTACAGCGGAGCCATAGAACTCCGCTGCACTCACCCACTCATTATTCATAAAAAACTTCAACCATGCACAGTAAATTTAATGATATAAAGCTACTTTTCTTTCCCTTGCAGACTTAACAGCAGATAACCTACTTGCTGCTTACCAGAAGCAAGCGCTTTACTTCTGATTAATATAATTTATCAATCCTTCGGAAGCAATTATCTTCTGCATAAATTCCGGAAATGCCTGTCCCTGAAAACTAATACCCTTTGTCACATCAGTGATAACACCGGAATCAAAATCTACCTTTACCTCGTCACCCGCCTCAATTTCCCTGGAAGCTTCCGGACATTCAATGATTGGCAATCCAATATTAATGGCATTTCTATAGAAAATCCTGGCAAACGTTTCCGCAATTACACAACTGACACCCGCAGCCTTTATAGCAATGGGGGCATGTTCTCTGGAAGACCCACAGCCAAAATTTTTCTCCGCCACTATAATATCGCCTTTTTGTACCTTTTTAACAAATTCCGCGTCAATATCCTCCATACAATGAAGCGCCAATTCCGCTGGATCGGAGGAATTCAAATACCTGGCCGGTATAATTACATCCGTATCTACATTATCTCCATATTTAAAAACGATTCCTTCCGCATTCATTATACTACTTCCTTTCTCCGATCTTTATTACACTGCAATTTATTATTTCATGTATTGATTCATATCTTCATAAAAATCATTGACTTTATGCTCTTTAAATTCACTTCTTTCAACGCTTTTCACCCGCCCCCAATGACGGTACAAACAATCAGTACAAGTCTTCCGGTGCGGAAATCACTCCTGCAATTGCACTGGCCGCAGCCACAGCCGGACTTGCAAGATAAATCTCAGAGGTGACATGCCCCATCCGTCCTACAAAGTTACGGTTAGTAGTGGAGACACAGCGTTCTCCTTCTGCAAGTATCCCCATATACCCGCCCAAACAAGGCCCGCAAGTGGGTGTACTGACAATTGCACCTGCCTCTATAAATGTTTTTAAAAGCCCTTCTTCCATGGCCTGCATATAAATGGCCTGTGTGGCCGGAATCACAATACAGCGCATTCCCTTTGCCACATGTCTGTCCTTCAGCACTTTTGCCGCAATCCGTAAATCCTCCAGACGTCCGTTGGTGCAAGAACCAATTACCACTTGATCAACAGCAATGGGATCCATTGCCTTAATTTCATCAATAGAATGTGTATTTTCAGGAAGATGAGGAAACGCAACCGTAGGACGCAGCTTGCTCAGGTCTATTGTATATTCCGCATCATACACCGCATCTTCATCCGCTTCATATATCCGATACTCTTTTTGAGAATGTTCTTTTATATAGCTCTCTGCCAGTTCATCTACAGGAAAAATGCCATTTTTCCCTCCGGCTTCAATGGCCATATTTGCTATGGTAAAACGATCATCCATGGTAAGATTCTCAATGCCATCTCCAACAAATTCCATAGATTTGTACAGCGCTCCGTCCACGCCAATCATTCCAATTATATGTAAAATGATGTCTTTGCCGCCAACCCATTCCGCCGGTTTCCCCGTCAATACAAACCGAATTGCCGCCGGAACTTTAAACCATGCTTTTCCCGTAGCCATGCCGGCAGCCATATCCGTACTCCCCACACCTGTTGAAAAAGCGCCCAATGCGCCATAAGTACAGGTATGAGAGTCCGCACCAATAATAACATCGCCGGCTACAGTCAGACCTTTTTCCGGAAGCAGCGCATGCTCAATCCCCATTTCTCCTACTTCAAAATAATTTGTTATTTCATTCTTACGTGCAAATTCCCTCACGCATTTACAATGCTCGGCAGATTTGATATCCTTATTGGGTACAAAATGATCCGGCACCAAAGCAATTTTATCCTTGTCAAACACTCCTTTGGCCTGGATTTTATCCATTTCTTTGATTGCAACCGGACTTGTAATATCATTCCCCAACACCAGATCTAATTTTGCCTCTATCAGCTGCCCCGCATGAACCTCTTCAAGCCCTGCCGCTGCCGCCAGGATTTTCTGAGTCATTGTCATTCCCATATCCTCAAACCATTCCTTTCCAAACCAAATTTTTCTAGTCTAGTATCATAGCGGTAAATCACCCTCTTATTCCACTGCCATTCACTATACCATTCAATACATTTACTCGAATTCCTGCATTTCCTTTACCTTTTCATCTTTGGTCAAATGAACATACAAATACATCGTCACAGAAATTTTAGTATGTCTTTTTGTGTCAACATTATACCATAACATATTTCATTTTGGAATAATCAAATTAATTTTTCTCACAGCACTTTTTAAATTGCCAAACCCTTTCCTTTTCACCAATTTCTTATAAATAACCTCATTCCTCCGCCGGTTTTTCCTTTTCCCTCACATACCATGTGGTTGTGACTTTAAATAAATCTCCATCAACCTCCAGCTCCAGCGTACCGCCTTGAAGCTCCATAAAACTTTTGGCAATGGCAAGCCCCAGGCCGCTGCCCTCCGTATTGCGGGAAGCATTTCCTCTGACAAAACGCTCCGTCAATTCAGAAGCTTCCACCGTAATTTCCTGAGCAGAGATATTTTTCAGGGTAATAATCACCCTGTCGTCTAAGCGAAAACCATTAACATAAACCCTGGTTCCCGGCAAAGCGTATTTTGCAATATTTACGAACAGATTTTCATAAATACGATATGTCTTCTGGCTGTCCAGCGGCAAAATCACTTTCTCTTCTGTCAAATTCATCCGTACATCCAGCCCCGCCGCACTGATTTTATCGGACATTTCAAATGATACCTGTTTTATCAGGTTCATAATATCCACATCCATAATATTCAGAGTAATATTCTGCGAATTTGCCTTACTGAATTCAAATAAATCTTCTATCAAACTTTTCAAGCGCAGAGACTTCCGCTCCAAAATCTGCAGATATTCTTCTCTCTGTTCCTCCGTGAGCTTCTCATTTTTCAGCAAATTCACATAAGTTATAATGGCGGTCAGAGGTGTCTTTAAATCATGGGACATATTCGTAACCAGTTCTGTCTTAATACGCTGACTTTTCACTTCCATTGTCACGGCCTTTTTTAATCCTTCCTGAATCTTATATATCTCGTTCCTAAAAGGTTCAAACACCCCCAAATCTTCCCGAATCATTACATTTAGATTCCCGGCCGCAATTTCATCCACAGCCTGAAACAAAATTTTATACTTCTTCTGCAAATCACTGACATACTTTCTCAAAATCAAATACAGCACCAATGAATATACCAGCGTAATCGCAAAACCTCCAAACCATAAACTACTGATAAAGAAAAGAATCAGCGCATTGACAAATACAATCCTCAAAATCGTCTTGTGCGCATCCTGTGTCAAATCCAAATGTACCAATGCCCCATAAGCTTCCAAAGTCTTCCTCTTAACAAATGGGAAAAAACGGTAAATTAAACTCTTTTTCTTAATATATTGTTTTATTCCCAAATCTCTTAATGCTCGTGCACAAATGCCCAGATACCAGCCGGAGAAAAAGAAACCCGTTATCACTGCAAGATTAAAAACACTGACGATAAAACCAGCATCGTTTTTAAATATGGGCAGATAATCTCTAACCCCATTAACCGCTCTGCCGCTTGCCGTATAAGCAATCAAAACAATGATTCTATCCGAAACTACGGCAATGCAAGTACCAATAATAAAAAGTATCTCCAATGGAAATGCACAAATTTTTGTTTCCTTCCATGGCTTCGCATCCCCTGGCAAAGGCAGCAAAAATCCCAAAAGAACCATACCTGCCAGACACATTAATACAATTCCGCTTGTACCGCTGTTCCAATAGGCTTCCACCGCAGCATTTTCAAAATTGTAAGAACGGAAATAGAAACTGCTTCCTGTTGAAACGAGATACCCCCCCCGTGTGCCAAAATCATCCCCTACACCTCTTTTCGTCCAGGCATCCCTGGAAATTGCATATGTGACCGTACAATTTACCGGCCTTTTCACCCTTCCGAACCGCTTTATTTCAGCAATCATGTTTTCCAGGATATCCTCCCTGATCACTTCATTGGCATATTTTCTAATCTGATTTTCATCCATTCCGCAGATTTGGTCTTCAATTGTCACATTCCCGGCATTGTCAAAACAAAAACTTAACAAGAAATATTGTTCATCCATCCCTCGATCCAAATCGGAAGTGGACATATTTGTAATATACTTTCCTGTATTATTATCCCGAATAATATAGTCATAATTACTGTTCAGATTCCGAAAGTAATTATCCATACTCTGAAAATATTTGTTTAGTATCTCTAGCTCCTCTTGTATGCTCCCACATTGGGAATAAGTAAGATCCCCCTGGGTTATTTCTTCATATTCCGCCGCTTCTTCGTTTTCCTCAACATCAATAAGGCTGTCCATATATATATCTATTTGTTCCTCATCCAGCAACCATTGCTGTTCCTCTGTCACCTCCAAATAAAGATCCATATAACCGAGCTGTTCATTGTATTGTGTATTATATAAATCACGATACAACAAATAACAATTCTGATATAACCAGGAGATATTTTCTGCATTTTCTATGGGACTGCTCATGCTTTTTTCCGCATTTGACCGAAACACCCCGTAAAATCCCTGAAGGACAATGGCACATACCGCGCTTAATATAAGCCCCATAAACGCCCAACGCCATTTTTCATCTTTATATCTCCTGCCCGCTTTAGCGGGTATCAATTCAATATTTGAAAGTTTACTTTCCAACTTCTTCTCTTCCAATACTTTTTTGTACGCTTTTTGGGGTACAACAGGCTCTTGATACATGGTTTCCTTCTTTTTTTTCTTCCTATTGAAAAGTCCCATAAAATTCCTCCCGGCCAAAGCCCAGTGAAGCAACCGTTTACTGTCGGTCAATTTTATACCCCACGCCCCATACCACCTTCAGATATTTGGGATTCTTAGGGTCAATCTCTATTTTTTCCCGAATATTCCTCACATGTACCATAATGGTATCTGTATTCACTGCCTTTTCATTCCAAATCCTTTCATATATTTCATCAGCAGAAAATACCCTGCCCGGATTTTTAATCAAAAGCTGTACAATTTTAAATTCCATTGGCGTTAGCTTTACCGGTTCCCCGTCCACAGTCACTTCCACTGTATCTTCATTTAATTCCAAACCTCCAATGGTATAAATATGGTCTTTATTTCCCTCATCCTTCAACGCAGTTAAGTATTTGGAATATCTGCGCAAATGCGAATTCACCCTTGCCAGCAGTTCCAACGGCGTAAAAGGCTTTGTCACATAATCATCCGCCCCCATATTCAATCCCATAATCTTATCCACCTCTTCAGATTTTGCAGACAGCATAATCACAGGAAATTCATATTCCATTGACCGAAGCTTCATCAACATGGACACACCATCCATCACAGGCATCATGATATCCACGATTGCCAGATGAATTTCCTCTTGTTCCACCACCTTCAGTCCCTCAGCACCATTCTCTGCCTGATATACTTCATACCCCTGACTTTTCAGATAAATTTCAATTCCGTCTCTGATATCCTTGTCATCCTCTACAACAAGAACATGATACTTCTGCTCCATCTACTATTTCCTCCCTCTAAGGCAATTTCATTCCATCCCCACACATACGCCCCAAAACTTTTACACACCACCTATGGCGGGAATGATTTTTCAAACGCGCCCTAATAGCAGACGTATACTCTTCTTTTTCTGCTCCCCCGCCGAACGCTTTACTTCTATAATGTTATTATAATAACGAAGCGCCTGAAAGGCAACCATTTCTTCTCTGTATAAAATTCCTGTCCGATAAGCATTTTCCGACATGGTCCGGACTATTTCGTTTCTCTCTTCCGACTGCCCTGAAATACAAATATTCTCCAAAAATCCTGTCAGCTTTCGGGCATATTCCTCCGTATCCTCTCCCGTCAGAATCCCGTTGAAACCATCTTCTACCAAATCTTCCACACCGGTAGCCTTAACGGCGATTACAGGAGCGGCACCGGCAAAGGCTTCCAATATTACAATCCCCTGTGTCTCTGTCTTAGATGCGAAAATGAAACCATCAGCAGCCTTAAAATAAGGCGCAATTTGCTCATTGGGAACCGTCCCTGTAAAAATCACCTGGTCTCCCAAACCAAGTTCCTCACTGCGCTTTTGCAGTATCCCCCTGTCCGGACCGTCCCCAATCATAAGCACACGAAAAGGTCTGTCAAAAGATTGCTTCACCCGTGCCAGACTCTCCAGCAGAAATCCTACATTTTTCTCATGGGCCATTCTGGACACCGTCAGCAAAAGCGGTATTCCTTCCGCTCCATAGCGTCTGCGGATTTCATCTCCCTCGTCCTTACTCACCATATAATTCGCCTGTTCGATACCGGTGGGCAGAATCCCTGTACTTTCAAGCTCCATCCCACAACGATTGACCAGGTATTGCTGCATACCTGCGGTGGGTGCGAATACAAAATCGCAATGCTTTAAAAAGGTATGTAGATATCCAACCATAAAGCCGTCAAATTTCGCAATGTTTCCCGTATAGCACCGCAGATACTGCTCGTATCTTGTATGATAAGTAAACGCCAGCGGAATATTAAATTTACGAGACAAACGCACCGCCGTTCTGCCAATGAGCATAGGATGATGGACATGAATAATATCATAGGCATTATTTTCAAATTCCTTCTCAATTCTACGGTCAAAGGGATTGGGCAATACAATACCTCCAATAAAATGATTCATACAGGTTGAATAGCGAAACACATTTTCTTCCTCTTGCTGTTCTTTGTATGTGGGCGCAAAAATCGTCACCTGATGCCCTAATGCTTCCAGTCCCTTTGCCAAACGTTCAATGGAAATGGGAACGCCTCCCATCATCGGTTTATAATTGTTTGTCATCAGCGCAATTCTCATATCCAATCCCATTCCTTTCTGTCTTTGCGAGCATCAATTTTTAAACTTTCCATACCGGTTTTCTATGCCAATCCCAACAGCTTAAACGCCTGATCTCCCATTACATATCCAGCGCCTACAAATACAAAATTCCATATAAAAATTCCGCATGTGGAACTAATCACATACTTGAGCAAGTCCATTTTAATGACGCCCGCCGGAATGGATACGATTGTCCGAATCATCGGAAGCAGCTTTCCCAGGAAAACACCCATACATCCTTTTTGACGGATCCACTCTAAGTTTTTCTCAAGCGTTTCCCTCTGTTTGGGAAACTTTCTCACATAAGCGTTAAGAAATACTTCTCCGCCTTTACGCCCCAGCGCATATAATACCAGACTTCCCAACAAACCTGCCGCTACGGTTATGACCATTACCCATATAAAATTGATATTGCCCTTTGCCGCCATAATTCCTGACAAGGGCATAATTACTCCCGCCGGAAATCCCGGCAGATTCAAATATTCCAGAAATACAATCACAAATATGGCAATGGCGCCATAATGGGTAAAATAAAAAGTCAGCGTAGCCGCATCCATCGCATATAACCTCCATCCCTAACCTTCTGTTGTTATGACATTAGTATATGGATGAAATATAAACTACAACCGCATAGAATCCTCAAGAATTCCTAAAGATATTATTAGAAAATAGAAAAAGCACTCCTGCCAAATCTGCCAGAAACCAGCCTATGGGAATCGCACACCAGATGCCCCACACACCAATCTGCGGAATGGGCGCTAAAATATACGCCAATAAAACCCTGGTTCCCAGAGAAATCACCGTCAGAACCAAAGACATTTCCGGCTTATTCATTCCTCTGTAATACCCATAAAGTAAGAACAACAGTCCGATACCGCAATAAAAAGCACCCTCCACACGCAGATATCCCACACCCACGGAAATAATCTCCGTCTCTTCACGCTCCACAAATAATTGCATCAAATTTCCTGCAGCCACAAATACAAACACTGATACGAAAATACAGAACAACATGGACACTTTCACGGCACTAATCATTCCTTTACGCACTCTATCCTGCTTCCCTGCCCCATAGTTCTGTGAAATATACAGAGAAAAGGCATTTCCAAATTCCTGCGCGGGCATATAGGCAAACGAATCAATTTTTACCGCCGCCGCAAATGCTGCCATAACTGCAGGGCCAAAACTATTGACCAAACCCTGTACCATTAAAATCCCAAAATTCATAACCGACTGTTGAACGGAAGAAGCAGCGGCAAAACGCAGACATTCTCCCACACCATTTCTGGTAACTTTAAAATAATTTTTGCGCAGATGTAAACATGGTTCTTTCACCCCGGCATAAATTCCCAGTCCTATGCCGGACACCGCCTGAGAAAGAATGGTTGCCCAGGCAGCGCCGCCAATGCCCCATGCAAACACTACAACAAATAATAAATCCAATGCAATGTTCAGCAATGCAGTTCCACCCAAAAAGTAAAGCGGAATGACAGAATTTCCTAACGCCCGAAGCAGAAAAGCATAAAAATTATATAAAAACACAAATATAAGTCCCATAAATATAATCCACACATATGTGTGCATCATCTCCATCAATTCCGCAGGCACTTGTAACAGATGCAGCATTGGATCGCAAAACACCATGACCAATATATTTAATACAACCGTTACACTTCCTATTAAAAGAAATGATTGGTGCAAACTGCTTTTCATTTTCTCAAATTCCTTTTTTCCAAAATAATAAGAAAAAAGCGCTCCGCTTCCCATGCACATACCAATCTGAACAGAATTCAGAAACGTCATCAGCGTATATGCGGACCCTACTGCGGCCAGGGCGTCCGCTCCCAAAAAACGTCCTACAATCAATGTATCCGCCACATTATACAATTGCTGCAGCAAATTCCCCAATATCATAGGGCCGGCAAATAACAGCATTGTCCCCATCACATTTCCCTGCGTCAAATCTCTTTTCATTTCCGTACTCAAATCCTTTCCCCATGAATTCATTTGGGTTGATCCCCATTTTATCTTTCCCTATCTCTGTGCCAAAAAAGACAGAGCATACTCTTGTATACTCTGTCCCTTTTTTTCAGCATAATTGACTAACTGCCATATATCCGTCCTGATTTAATTATTGATCAGCTTATCTTCTTCATTGTTCCAGCTATAGAGTTTTCTGATTTCCTCACCCACCTTCTCAGCCGGATGTTCGGACGCAAGTTTTCTCATAGCTTTAAAATGAACCTGCTTTCCGGCGGGAGACATATCAAGCAAAAATTCTTTTGCAAAGCTTCCGTCCTGAATATCGCTCAGAATCTTCTTCATGGCTTTCTTTGTCTCTTCCGTAATCACTTTGGGACCAGTAATATAATCACCATATTCCGCCGTATTGGAGATAGAATATCTCATTCCTGCAAAGCCACTCTGATAGATCAAATCCACAATCAGCTTCATTTCATGGATACACTCAAAATAAGCATTTCTTTCATCATAGCCTGCTTCTACCAATGTCTCAAAACCAGCCTGCATCAATGCACATACACCGCCGCATAAAACGGCCTGCTCACCGAACAAGTCCGTCTCTGTTTCCGTGCGGAATGTGGTCTCCAAAACTCCTGCTCTGGCGCCGCCGATCCCCAGCGCATATGCCAAGGCGATATCCTGTGCCTTGCCAGTGGCATCCTGCTCCACTGCAATCAGACAAGGAACACCCTTACCTTCCTGATACTCGCTCCTTACGGTATGTCCGGGTCCCTTTGGCGCAATCATGGTAACATCCACGTCTGCCGGAGGAACAATGCAGCCGAAATGAATATTAAAACCATGTGCAAACATCAGCATGTTGCCCGCCTCCAGATTGGGTTCAATATCATTCTTGTAAAGATCCGCCTGCTTCTCATCGTTAATCAGAATCATGATAATATCAGCTTTCTTAGCTGCCTCAGCGGCGGTATATACTTCAAATCCCTGCTTTACCGCTTTATCCCAGGACTTAGACCCTTCATACAGACCAATGATGACATGACATCCTGACTCCTTCAGATTCAACGCATGTGCATGTCCCTGGCTGCCATAACCAATAATTGCGATTGTCTTTCCATCCAACATGGACAGATTACAATCTTCTTGATAAAAAATCTTTGCCATTTTTCATTCCTCCATTTGTTTCATAAATTTATAACTGACAGGATTACCCTGAACTAACCCTGGAGCTAATCAATAAATGCAATATGTTCCGTTCCCCTTCCCAGACCGGCAATTCCAGTCCTGGCCTGTTCCAAAATCTCATACCCATCCAACAGACCAATAAACGCATCAATTTTCTGTTGATTACCGGTGAGCTCAATCATCAAACTTTCCGGCGCTACATCAATGATTTTTGCTCTGAAAATGTCCGCCACAGCAATGATACTCTGCCTTTGATCCGCCGCCGCTCTCACTTTAATCATAATCAACTCACGATATACACTTTGGTCCGGTTTTAATTCCCTGATGTCTCGCACATCCTCAAGCTTGGCCAATTGCTTTTCAATCTGCTCCAATATCTCATCATCGCCGGAAGCCACAATGGTAATTCTGGTAAATCTTGGATCCGCAGTCACACCTGCGGTAATACTTTCAATATTATAGCCCCGTCTTGAGAAAAGTCCTGTGATACGACTCAATACACCGGCCGTATTATTTACAAGAAGCTGAAATACCTTTTTCTGCATATTGCTTTTTCTCCTATTTAAAGTTCCGTCTCTTCACTACAATGCCCTTTTCTCTGGGAAGGAATCACAGCCGCTTTCCGCGTCTGTCTTTCCTTCCGGGCATTTCCGTTCCGAGACTGTTTGCAGTTCTTATTATAGTTCCGTCTCTTCTCTACAATGCCTGTTTATTTTCTTTAGTAATCATAGCAAGTTCTATAGAACTTGTCAACAACCCCGCATCTATTTTCCCTCATCGTTCTCTCCGCACTTTGGCAGCGCCAGCGTGCCCGTCCTGGCTACTTCTACGATACTAATGCTCTGCAGCATCTTAATGAATAACTGTATCCGCTCCGGCTCATCACAAATTTGTATCATCATAAAATGCTTGGACATATCCACAATCTGGGCCTTCATAATCTCACACAGCTCCATGATCTCCCGTCGGTTATTCTTATTATATTTCACCTTAATCAGCATCAGTTCTCTGGCAATACATTGTTGTTGTGCAAAAGTCCTGACCTTGATTACATCCAGCTTCTTATTCAATTGCTTCTCAATCTGTTCAATGGTTCTTTCATCCCCACTGCTTACAATTGTCATACAGGATACCGTTGAATCATCGGTTTCTCCCACCGCCAGACTATCAATATTAAAACATCTTCTGGAAAACAAACCGGCCACCTTACACAGCACACCGGAACGGTTTTCCACCAATACGGAATATATTCTTGTCTTCATCTTTATACCTCACTGTGCGCTTCATGAGAGAGTGTGCAAACATCCCTCTTTGTACATACCAATCAACATTCTTAACAATATTATCAAGCTCATCATACCCTAATTTCGTGCGCTTTTGGGCACACGGAATCAAAAGTTGGCACAACGCCCTTTTGGGTCAACATCATACCAAATCCATAGGATCAATGACACACTCCAACAGCATAGAAGCATCCTCTTTTAAAAAGGCATCAATTACCTCATCACAGTGCTCCATATTCGTAAGCCGTAGGAAAGGAATGTCAAAAGCCGCGGAAAGTTTCTCCAAATCAGGACTTCCCGACAAATCTACCACAGAATAATTATCCTTGTACGTAAAATGCTGATATTGACGAACCATGCCCAGATAATTATTTTTCAAAACTATTATTTTTACCGGAATATGGTGCTGGCGCATGGTGGCAAGTTCCATCATGGACATTTGAAAGGAGCCGTCGCCGCACACCGCCACTACCTGCCTCTCAGGCGCCGCCACCTTTGCCCCCATAGCAGCCGGAATGGAGTACCCCATGGTTCCCATACCGCCGGAAGTCAGAAATTTCCCTTGCCGCACCTTTACATAACCACAGGACCAAATTTGGTTCTGCCCCACATCCGCTACATAAACGGCGTCTTCCGCCATTTTCTCGGAAAGCCTGGCAATAAACGCTGCCGGGTCCACATAATCGGAATTGGGATTACGCTTTTTCTCCATGGTACGCCTATAACCTTCCAAAGCTTCTATCCATTCTTCACAGTGGCAAGTAAACTCTTCTTTTTCCAAATCTTCAAAAATATGTTTGGCATCTCCCACTAAAGGAATGGTAGGCCCTGCATTTTTCCCAATTTCGGCCGGGTCTACATCTATATGAACCAACACCTTGTCCTTCGTAATCAAATCCGGCTGGTTCACCGCCCGGTCTGCCACTCTTGCGCCAACCATAATCAATAAGTCACATTCCGCCATTGCACGGTTGGCATATGCCTTTCCATTATTTCCTACCATTCCATAGTATTGTGGATGTTCCGTGGGCATAACGCCAATCCCCATCATGGTAGATACCACCGGAATTTTGTGTGTCTGCGCAAAATGGCGCAGCTCACCCTCTGCCTCGCTCAAAAGCACGCCGCCGCCTGCACAAATCAAGGGCTTTTTCGCTTTCTCCAGTTCTTTCATCACCTTCTTAATCTGTACCACATGCCCTTTTACTGTGGGCTTATATGTACGCAGAGACACTTCCTCCGGATATCTGAATCTGCTGACTGAGGCATTTTGAACGTCAATGGGCACGTCAATCAGTACAGGCCCCTTTCTGCCTGTATTAGCAATATGAAAAGCCTCTTTCATAATCCTGGGAATCTCATTGGCATCCCTGACCAGATAGCTATACTTTACAAAAGACTCCACCGCCCCCGTAATGTCAGCCTCCTGAAATACATCACTGCCCAAAAGCTCACTGTTTACCTGACCTGTAATACAAATCAAGGGAATACTGTCCGCAAATGCCGTGGCTATCCCCGTGATTACATTGGTTGCACCGGGTCCCGATGTCACGGCACACACACCCGGCTTGCCTGTCATTCTGGACACACCGCTGGCCGCATGGGCCGCATTTTGCTCCGTCCGTATCAAAATTGTCCTGATATCGGATTCCAATATACTGTTATAAAAAGGGCAAATTGCCACACCCGGATATCCGAATACCGTTGTTACCCCTTCCGCTTCCAGACATTTTACAATAGCATCTGCACCTATCATACCAAACCTCTTTTCTGCGCGGCTTTTTCATGATTGAAATTTGCGGATGCCGCACGACCGCAATTTCAAAAAAAATTATATTGTGACCCCTTTCACTCTTCCACCAACCTCTTTGCCAATTTCACTGCTTCCGCCGCATCCTGTGAATAGCCGTCAGCCCCGATTTCGTCCGCATAATCCTGGGTGATCACCGCTCCCCCAATCATCACTTTTGCGTTCAGTCCCTCCTGCTTTGCCAGGGCTATCACTTCTCTCATTCGCTGCATGGTAGTGGTCATCAGCGCGGAAAGGGCAATAATCTGTGCATGATTCTCTTTTGCCGCCAGAATAATCTCTTCTTTTGGCACATCTTTTCCTAGGTCAATTATCCGAAATCCATAATTCTTTAACATCAACGCCACCAGGTTTTTACCGATATCATGGATATCTCCCTCAACGGTGGCAATAACCACCACAGGCTTTTCTTCACCTTCACTCTCTTTCAGCAGCAGCGGCTCCAATATCTCTATGGAATTTTTCATAGCTTCCGCGCCGGCTATCAATTGGGGCAAAAAATACTTCCCTCGATCAAACAGCTCGCCCACCTCATTAATGGCCGGCAGCAATATTTCATTTAAAAGCACTGTGGGGTCTTCCCCCTCTGCCAACGCCTCTTGAGTCATTGCTCCAATCCCATTACGATTTCCTTTCATAACCGCTTTATACAGCGCCTCCTGAGACGGACTTCTCCTGGTACTTCCAATCTTCTTCAAACTTTCCCCGCCGGCCTTCCCTTTTCCAACATTCTTGCACTCGGCGGCAGAATCCTTGTCCAAATTACCCTTTGCAGCTTCAGCAATCTTTTTCTGCAATTGTGCTTCTTTCTTCTCCCTGTGCTCTGCAGCTACTTCCGCATATTCTATGTAACGGATATCCGCTTCCTCTTTCGCCAGTAAAAGATCTGTGGCCAATGCACAGCTTACCAAAAGCTCCTGGGAAGGATTGGCTATTGCCATTGTCAAGCCCTCTCCAATAGCCAAAGTCAGAAAAGCCGTATTGACAAAGCTCCGCTCCGGCATACCAAAAGAAATGTTGGAAAGCCCGCATATGGTTGCAAGCCCTTTTTCTTTACAATAACGAATGGTTTCCAAAGTTTCCATCGCCGCCCGCTTATTTGCTCCCACAGTGGCCACCAGCCCGTCCACCACCACATCCGTGCCGTGCATCCCCAAAGAATACGCCCGCGCAAGCACAGTTTCTATTATTTCCTTTTTTTCTTCCATCGTTTCCGGCAGTCCCCGATCAGAAAGCGGAAGCAGAATAAACATTGCGCCATATTTTTTCACAATGGGCAGCAGTCTTTCATATTTCTCTTTTTCCAGAGAAACGGAATTTACCAATGCTCTTCCAGGATAATGACGCAGCGCCGCCTCAAGCACATCCACATGGCTTGAATCCAGTGAAAGCGGAAGATTTGTCACACCGCTGACTTCTTCTATGGCCCGAAGCATCATCGCCTTTTCGTCTATCCCGCTCATCCCCATATTAATATCCAGAATCTTTGCTCCGCTTTGCTCCTGTTCTTCCGCAAACTGCAAAACCTTGTCAAAACAGCCTTCCCGAAGCTGTGCCTGAAGCATTTTTTTCCCTGTAGGGTTAATCCGTTCACCCACAATCATAAATCCGTCGTCTAATCCGAATACTGCCGTCTGCCGCTCAGACGTAAGATAACGTAATCCCGTTTTTTTCTCTATGTTCTTCGGAACTGCTCCCGTTCCAAAGGTTTCATGAATCCTGCCTATAAATTCCGGCGTCGTTCCACAACACCCTCCCAATATGGATGCCCCTGCCTCAACCAGCAGTCTCATTTCTTCCGCAAATTCTTCCGCATCCATATTGTAACAGGTCCGTCCCCTCTCATCAATAAATGGCAGTCCGGCGTTGGGCTTTGCAATGATGGGAATGGTATCCGTACAAGCGGCCATATCCGCTACAATCTGCCGCATATGAGCCGGTCCTGTAGAACAGTTGACGCCAATTGCAGCCGCCCCCAAAGCTTCCAATACAATCGCCCCAGTCCTTGCATCCGTACCATAAAGCGTCCTGCCATCCCCTTCAAAAGTCATCGTCACCATCACAGGCAAATCGCAGACCTCCTTCGCCGCAATCAGCGCCGCTCTCGCTTCTGCCAGACTCATCATGGTTTCCACCACAAGCAAATCCACCCCTGCCTTCTGCAAAGCAATTATCTGCTCCTTATATATTGTAATCAGTTCTTCCAGCTCCAACCTGCCCATGGGCTTAAGCTGCTCGCCCGTCATAGTCAAATCTCCGGCTACAAACACCGGGTGATCCCCTTCTGCCGCTGCCTTTCTGGAGATATCCACCAATTCCCGCACCATGGGTTCCAACTGGTCTTCCAGTCCATACTCCGCCAGTTTAATTCTGTTGGCAGTAAAAGTTGGCGCATAAAGAATATCCGTCCCCGCAGCTACATAACGCCTCTGCAAGTCAAACAATACTTCTTTATGCTCTAAAATCCACCGCTCCGGACAGACCCCCGAAGGCATGCCTGCCTCTACCAGATTAGACCCCGTAGCACCATCTAAATACAGATAAGTCTTCGCAATACTGCAAAACTCTTCTCTTGTCATCTCCATTCAACCTCTTCCTTCAAAAACTTATCTTATATCATACCACAGACCCGAATTGGTAGTAAAGGGGCTTATTTATCCAAAACGCTTGCGAAAGACCACAAAATATGGTAGAATTTTAACTGTTTCACAATCTCATAACCACACCCCAACATGCAATCAAGGCTGCTGCCGTTACGCTGTCCGAACAGAACGGAATCAATCATATCTTTGGATTTCACCGTGTCCGGCTGCTTTGCCATCAGGTGTGAAGCGGAGGCATACGATTGAAAAAAATGAAGTTATTCTTTAAAATATGTACTATAATACTTATGACTTTACTTTTGACTGCTTGCGGAGAAGACCCTGAACTGACTCAATTCCGGAATAGCATTGATGATTTTTGTACCAAAATCTCAGAAATAGATACCGGAATTAACAGTATTGACGCCCAGTCTGAGAACGCCGCTGACGAGCTTTTGTCTTATCTTGACGATTTGGAAATTGTTTTTCGGGCTTTTGCAAGGCTTGACTTTCCTGATGAATTTCAGTATTTAGAGCCTTTGGCTGATGAATCCAGTGAATATATGACCGAAGCAGTGCAATATTATCATGAGGCATATCGCAATAATACCTATGAGGAATCCACCGCAGAATATGCGAGACAATATTACTCCAGAGCCTATAAACGAGTACAGATTATTATCTCTTTCTTACATGGTGAAGTGCCGGACGACGCTGATTTTACCATAGAATATGACAATTAAGCTATTTCTTTTATTACTATTATATTGAAACATCTTCTCTTTCAATATAATGAATAAAAAACCATCGGCTTTCGCCGATGGTTTTTCAGTTTTACATCCATTTTTCATTACTTTAAGATTTTGATTGCACCAAGCAAAGGAATTTCCTTTTCTTCTTCCTTAATAGCATATACAAGACCCATGATCCAGAATACCAGCAATGCAATACTAATCACTAATGATAAAATAGCACCTATGATAGGAACTATTGTCAATATGCCTGCCACAATATTAAAGATGATCATAGCCACATCTACTACAAGCGCCTGGTTTAAATGGAATTTCGCACCCTCCTTATCTCCTGCCAAAAATGCGATAATCCATCCAATAATCGAGATGTACGCCACAATTCCGGTAGCTTTCTTAGTCATACTCTCTCTCCCTCCTTTCTGTATTCTTTGCGCAATACACAGCCAATTCCGCCTCAAAATAGAGTGAAAAGGACATATTTGATTGCATGTTACATTGTAATTCCCCAAATCAGCCGAAGCATATTTTTAATGAGGAAATTGCAACCTGTTAAAATAACAGCACCCTGTAAATACCATAGATGAAATTTCCATCCATGTATCCACTTCACACCGAGCCTGTGCAAAAACTGTGTAGACATAAATCCAACTATAATAACCACTCCATAAGGAACCAGCGGATGATACCATACTGCTTTCAGAAAATGTCCTTGCAGCAATGCAATTACCGCCCTTGTACCTCCACAGCCCGGACAATAGATACCCATTACCGCCGAAAAAAAACACGGAATTTGCGGCAGACGTCCATATAGAAACAAATAATACAAAACTCCGATTCCAATTCCCGCCGCACTCATAACAAGCCCGATTCGGAACAGTTGATCTTCTACTTCTCTCTTCATCACAAAACTTCTATGTACAAACCTCAATATCCCAATTGGCGCATCATATCCCAATATCCTGACTCACTTCCAAAGACATAGGAAAATGCCCATACAGAATAAATCAGCATCACCACGCCAAAAATCAATCCGATAATAGAACATACCAAACCTGCTGTTCCTACGCCACTCTTGTTGCTCTTGTTCCCTGCAGCGGAGCATATAATACCCACAATTCCCATGATAATTCCCATAATACCGTAACAACAACTGGTACATATTGCAATAATTCCACAGACAAGTCCGGCAATCTGAAGACCATTTGCTTTATTATCCGGCACGTTATCAATTGGCACTTGATTGGGAACATTTCCAGTATTATCCTGGTAATTACTGTACTGTCCGCCATTGTTCTGTGAACGATTGTCAAAATTGTTTTCGTCCATTTCTTTCTCCTTTTCTGTTAATATAACTTTTTGATTATCTGGTTCCCATAGAAGTTCTGATAATATCGCTTTCGATTATCTGGTTCCCGTAAGGGTTCTGATAACATCGCTTTTCGATTATCTGATTCCTTTTAGGGTTCTGATAATATAAATTATGTGGAAGTTAGTGTATACATGATAAAATCTCCCTCATATAAACTTTATCATATCATTTTATATCCTACAAGTCAACACCCATACACCGACATCAAATTAAAAATTTCTACGAACAAGCCTTATTGAAAATAAGACATGATTTCTGCCAGCTTTGTCGCAATTTCATTTATTTCATGAGTGGATGCATTGAGCTGTTCCATGGACTGTACAACCATACTGGTTGACGCCGTTGTCTGTTGGCTTGATGCGGCATTTTCCTCTGATAAAGCGGAAAGATTCTCCACAATTCCTTCAATCTTGCTGCGCACTTCATTAATTTTATTAATCTCAGCCTGTACCGTCATAGTTCTTTCAAACATAAGATGTATGTTGGTGAGCACATTGTTAAAATCTTGCTGCGTGCTGCGCAGTTTCTCAATCTGGTTCTTTGTATTATTGTCTAGGAGCGTGGTCAAATCAGAAGTTTCTTCAATATTTTCAACCAGTTCCTTGATAATATTTTCTATCTCCGCAGCAGATTTTGCGCTGTCTTCCGCAAGTTTCCCCACTTCCAACGCCACCACGCCGAATCCTCTGCCTTGTTCTCCTGCTCTGGCAGCCTCAATACTGGCATTTAAACTCAGCAGATTTGTCTGTGACGCTATATCGCTGATCACATTGACAACCTCTTGAATCCTAGTTGCCGCATTCACATTCACCTGAGACTGTCCCACAATCTTCTCTACGGAAGTACTGGTTTCCTCATTAATTCCAATCAATTCTTCCATGGCCTTTTCGGCACGCTTGCTCGTCTCCTGGGTATGATCCGCAGCAGAAGCCAGACGATTGATTTCACCTACTATCTTCTCAATGGACTCACCCATGGATTCGATATTCACAGCCGCCTCCTGTGTATCGCTTGCCTGGGAGGTGGCGCCATTAGCCACATCCTCAATGGCTCTGGAAACTTCATCAATGGAAATCTGCGTATTTTCCGCCACATTTGACAGGGTATCCGCTCCGCCCTTCATAATATCGGAACTATTCTTTATCTCTCCCGTAATCGTATGGAACCTGTCCGCCATACTGTTAATGCTGTCAGCAAGAAGTGCCAGCTCATCCTTTTTGTTAAAAAATCCTGTCTTTGCATGTACTTTTAAATTGCCTGACTCAATTGTGACCACCGAATCCACGCAACTCTGAATTGTCTTAATGAAATTCAAAGCCACAAACAATACAACCGCCGCACTGATTACCAACAATACTATCAATGCAACAATGACGTTCATAATCGCATTTCGGATATCTCTGGTGACATCCGCGCTGGAAACGCCTACAAAAAACATTCCTACAACGGAACCATCGGAATTTTTTATGGGATTATAATAACTGAAATATTTCATTCCATTGATTTCTGTGGCCGGACTGTAATAATCCTTACCCTGCCCCAGCACCGTATCAATGACTGCCTCACCCGCTTTGGTATTTACAAATCTCTCTCCGTCCTCCTGACGTACTGTCGTCATCATCCGGGTATCGCCATAGAAAATAGTAATATGTACCCCATCTTCTTCCTGAATGTAATCAAGCAGATCATATGTGGCATATAAATCTTTTCCGCCTTTGGTAAAGTTTGTTCCATCATATGCCCAATCGCCTTCATAAAGCTTCTCATACGCCTCCAAAATCGCATCTGCCAGATCCTTCACCCGCGTTCTGGATAATTGCTGAAGACTTGCCTGCATGGAACCGGCACTGATTAAAAACAAAATCACCCCTACTAATACAATCGGTACTATTGTCAGCAGAAGCAATTTCATTCTCAACCCCTTTGATTTTCTTCTTTCCATCATTTTAACTCCTCTCTTTTCATTTTTCATATCATTCCATTGCATTTTGCTGAGTACATCAATTTTATTGTACAACACTTTACATAAATTTTCTACATATTTTTATATGTTTTATAGGGAAAAATTGTAAATTATTTTCTTTCCCATCTTTAAAACAACATTTCCAAACAAATTCTTGAAACAAAAGCCCATACATGGTATCATAGAAAAAACGGTTCAGGAGGTTGAGAAAATGACTGCAAACGAATGTATCAGAGAACGCAGAAGTATCCGTAAATTTGCCAATCGGCCAGTTCCCCATGAAGTGCTCGCGCAAATTGTGACAACGGCTTCTTATGCGCCCAGTTGGAAGAATACGCAGATTACCCGTTACATTGCTGTGGAGGGAGACAAAAAAGCTGCGCTTGCCAAATGCACCAAACTTTACCCAGGCAATGGAACCATCATTGAAAATGCGCCCATGGTTATTGCAATCACCATAGTAAAAGGACGCAGCGGCTATGAAAGAGACGGTTCTTTTTCCACTCCGAAAGGCAGCGGATGGCAGATGTACGATGCGGGCGTAGCCAGTGAAGCTTTTTGTCTGTCCGCTTACGAACAGGGTCTTGGCACCGTTATCTTAGGTCTGTATGACGAGAAAGACGCCGCAGAACTGTTGGAAATTCCTGAAGACAGAGAACTCATCGCTTTGATTCCCATCGGTTATCCGGATGAGACCCCAAACGCACCTAGACGCAAAACCGTCGAAGATTTATTATCTTACCAGTCATAACATATCTTTAGTCGAAGATTATTCTTCGACTTTTTTTGAGAACGGAACACATCAGGAGGTATCCACATGAGACATTTAATGAGTCCGCTTGATTTCACAACCCAAGAGTTGGACAGACTTTTCGATTTGGCAAATGATATTGAACGAAATCCCCAAAACTATGCCCACGCTTGTGAAGGCAATATCCTTGCCACTTGTTTCTACGAACCCAGCACACGCACGCGCCTGAGCTTTGAGTCCGCAATGACCAGGCTGGGAGGAAGAGTCATCGGATTTGCCGACGCCGCTTCTTCCTCTGCTTCCAAAGGCGAAAGCGTATCCGACACCATCCGCATCATATCATGTTATGCGGATATCTGTGCCATGCGCCATCCAAAGGAAGGGGCCCCTATGGTTGCTTCAGAGAAATCTTCCATTCCAGTAATCAATGCCGGCGACGGCGGCCACCAGCATCCCACCCAGACTTTGACGGATTTGCTCACCATACGCAGCCTGAAGGGAAGATTGGGAAATTTCACCATTGGCCTGTGCGGTGATTTAAAATTTGGCCGCACCGTTCATTCCCTGATCAACGCCCTGGTGCGCTATGACAATATTCGTTTTGTATTCATTTCCCCCGAAGAACTTCGGGTACCGGATTATATCACTGACATGCTCAGGGAACAGGAAATTCCCTATGAAGAAGTCATTCGTCTGGAACAGATTATGCCGGAATTGGATTTGTTGTATATGACCAGAGTACAGAAGGAACGTTTCTTTAACGAAGAAGATTATGTCAGACTGAAAGATTTTTATATTTTGAATGTAAGCAAAATGGCATTGGCCAAAAAGGATATGCTGGTACTTCATCCCCTTCCCAGGGTGAATGAAATATCCGTAGAAGTGGACGACGACCCAAGAGCCGTATATTTCAAACAGGCACAGTATGGCGTCTATGTGCGAATGGCGCTGATACTGACACTTTTGGGAAAGGACCGTTAAGCTGAAAGTAAACTTTAAAATGTTGATTGATACGTGCAAAGAAGAGTGTTTGTCCCCTCTTATGAAGCGCACAGGAAGGTAAAATTATGTTGAATGTAGGTAGACTGGAAGAAGGTATTGTGCTTGATCACATTAAAGCCGGGCGAAGTTTGGACATTTATTATCTTTTACAATTGGACAAGTTGGATTGCACTGTGGCTATTATTAAAAACGCCCGCAGCAATAAAATGGAGAAAAAAGACATATTGAAAGTAGAATGTGATATTAACATGTTGGATTTTGATGTACTGGCCCTGATTGACCACAACATCACCGTAAATGTAATTAAAAATGGTGAAATCGTGGAAAAGAAAGAGCTTACGCTGCCCAAACAGATTAAAAATGTAATCCGATGTCACAACCCACGATGTATCACTTCTATTGAGCAGGAACTGCCGCATATTTTCTACCTGGCAGACACCAAAAAGGAAATTTATCGCTGTAAATACTGCGAAGAGAAATACGCCGGCTACTCTGGTTCCGAGCTGAAATAGACTGCAGCTCCTCACAATATCATATTTGCGGGCTACCCCCAATAGGGCAGCCCATTCTTTTTCCTTCTGTATTCTTACATTCCACAGGCACAATACGCATGGACACGCTTCCACCTATATAGTCTCCAACTCATATTCTCTGCTCCCAACCCCTATTTGCGCGGCCGCTTCTATGGTATGGACACCGTTTCTGGATTCAATTCGTTCCAGTAAATGATCTCTTCCCGGATCTTCTGAAGCATACACCAAATCAAGGCATGCCTGGTCCAGCGCCGTAGGGTCCGCAGACGCCAAAATACCCACATCCGCCATAGCCGGGTCCTCGGCAACGGCACAACAGTCGCAGTCAACAGACATATTTTTCATCACATTGATAAATACAATCTTTCCCCCAAAATACTCCATGATTGATTTGGCGGCATCCGCCATGGATTCCAGGAAAGAATCATGATCGGAAGTCCATATTTCTTCCACCTTACCCGCACCATGAATAAATGCTTTACCATGGGAAGATGCAAGTCCAATGGAAATATTTTTCAACGCTCCTCCAAATCCCCCCATGGGATGTCCCTTAAAATGAGATAACACCAGCATGGAATCATATCTTTCAATGTGTTCTCCCACAAAGTTCTGCCTGATTCTGCGTCCTTCCGGTACGGGCAGTGTTATTTCTCCCTCCTCATCCAGAATATCCACATCCGCAATCTCTGTCCAACCATGAAGTTTCATTGTCTCCCAATGCTCCTTTGTGGTATTTCGTTTTCCCTCATATGCTGTATTACATTCCACTATGGTTCCATTAACATAATCAACCATGGGCTTCATAAACGCCGGCCGCAGAAAATTCTGATTTCCCACCTCACCGGAATGTAGCTTTACGGCCACTTTGCCCTGAAGTTTTATCCCCATAGCCTCATAGAGACGAATCATAGCCTCCGGCGTAATCTCTTTGGTAAAATAAACCTTTGCCTTTTCCATACTGTCACAGCCTCCTTCTTCTATTCATGTCCTTCTATTCTAGCATAAAAGTATGGAAAACAACAACCCCCAAACCCAAAGGATATGATGAACAAGCCAAAAAGGCGGCGCTTCAAACTCATTTTTCCAAATCACATTCCCTCGGAAGCTGCAAAATAACTTTAAACAAATCCCCGTCCGTCACAATATCCATTCTGCCGTTCTGCAATTCCATCAGGCTTCCGGCAATGGCCAAACCCAATCCGTTCCCCTCCATATGGCGCGACTTATCCCCTCTGCTAAAACGTTCTTTCAGTTCTTCTGCCGGAATTTCCAGCGGATACTTTGACATATTGCGGAATATAATCCTTACAGATTCATTCTCCGATTCCACACTCAGGTACACTCTGGAATTTTCCTGTGCATACTTACAGATATTGTTCAATAAATTATCAAATACTCTCCACAAATGTCTGCCGTCCGCAATGATTTTCACTGGTTCTTCCGGCTGCCGGACAATCAGCTCAAGTCCTTTTTCCTCCATTTTCTTCTGGTACTCTCCCACTGCCTGAGACAAAATCACCCCTGCTTCGCAGAGTTGTGGATTCATTTCCAAATTTCCTGTGGTAGCCTTTGACGCCTCCACCAAATCTTCCAGAAGCTTTTTTAACCTTCTGGACTGCCGCAGCAAAACCTCCGCATATTCCGAAATTTTAGAAATATCCTCCCCGGTAACTTCTTTATTTGAAACAATTGCTGTCTCTTCACAGATTAAATCCGCATAATTTATAATTGAAGTCAATGGCGTCTTTATATCATGTGATACATTTGTGATAAGCTCTGTCTTTAAATGCTCACTTTTCATACGTTCCGCAACAGCAATGGAAATTCCCTTGCCTAAGCTATTCAAATTTTCTCCATGCTTTTTGAAATCGCCGAACATCCTTGACGTATCCACCCTCTCGCTGTCCTGTCCTTCTGCCAAAGCCTGGCTTGCCCGCAGCAATCTCTTACAGGTCAGCGCAATATACAATATAACCGGAAACACTACCATCTTTTCCAATATCCATAATATGGCCAACCCTCCGCTTCTTGCTATGAGAATACCAAAAAATTCCAAAATACTGATTCCAAGACATACTGTCATTGTAACAATTACTGTAGGAACATTGTCTAATAGATACTGAACCACTCTGCCCAGAAGCACAACCATTTTAACCATACATAATAATATTTCATAGATCAGCGTATGTCGCCAGAATCTGCCCATTTTAACCCTGATTGCCACATCCATAAAAAATATGATTCCCAGACAAATTCCAAATGTGATTATGCCAATTATCACCAGTATGGGCAGCAATTCCCATGTCCTGAAAGCATTTATCCCCACTTCAAAAACACATGCTGCCAGCAGGCACTCTCCCGCTCCAAATAACACCGCCAACACATCAGAATGTACTCTTGTTAGTATACCGGGCACAATTTCCTTGTATCCTGTTCGATGTCCGGCACTGCACATTAAAAATAAAAAACAAATCACACATATCAAAATGCTTGCTGCCGTAATGCCAATTATTCCATATCTGGAATGATATAAAAAGGGAACCACTTCCGCTATTATTTTGAAATAATCTTCTTTTGGATATGAAGGGTCTATGTAGCACCGAAACACATACGCTTCATTTGCCTTCAGCTTGTGACCATTCAGCACTATATTCCTCAATGCTACTTTATCTTCAAAATAAATAGTTGATTCCATCTTTATATCTGTTTCATACCCATTCCATGTACTCCACAGAATATTTTCCTTTCCGTCTTCCTCTTTTATCAATTCTATATCAATATTATATTCCCGACAGTATCCCTCTACGGCATCCAACTCTCCCCGTGCAAGATAACTTTGCACTCGATATATGATCCCTTCGCTGCTGTCAAGCATTTTCATCTTCAGCACCTTATTCAGGCTGTAAGTATATGCGCCGTTCTCCCACAACTCCACCAGAATACCCGTTCCGCACAATCCTGCAAAACATGATAGTATCAACAATATAAATGCGATTATTTTCGCTGTCATTGCCCCTGTAATTGGATTGATTGCCTTCCCATGACAATTTTTGCATTCAAAATCCTCATATGCAGCTTGCCCTTGTTCCGATTTTTCTGTATGTTCCAAATTGCTATCCTGATTTTTTCCCTGAATTTCTTTCATATGTTGCACTTTCTTTCCCGCCCTTTTTTCTTCTTCCTCCCACTGTTTCGCGAACTCTTCCACATCTTTCCCCACCCTTGTCTTATACCTCCACTGCCTTCTCATCTTTATCCTCCACCCCTTCCTTCTTATAATTTATAACCGCTTTTCACATTTCTTGTCATACTGCTTCCGGCGGCACAAACAATCAGCGCAAAACACACTTATACCCTTGTCCCCATACCACTTTCAAATATCTGGGCTCTGCAGGATTGATTTCCAATTTTTCTCGAATATGCCTGATATGAACTGCCACTGTATTTTCACTGCCATAGGGCAAATCATTCCATATCTTTTGGTATATTTCTTTTGGTGAAAAGACTTTGCCCGGATGTCCCATCAAAAGCCGCAATATCTCATACTCCGTAGGTGTCAAAGACACTTCTTCTCCATCCAGCATAACCTTTTTTTGAGTATCGTCCAATTCAATCCCTCCGCATCGAAGCACTTGAGAAGGCAAATTACCCGAACCGAGCTGCATATACCTGCGCAGATGAGACTTTACCCTGGCCGCTACTTCCATAGGATGAAATGGCTTTGTTATGTAGTCGTCCGCCCCAACCGTAAGTCCTAATATTTTGTCTGAATCTTCGGACTTAGCAGTGAGCAAAATAACAGGCACATTACTTTTCTTCCGAATTTGGACCATAGCTTCCATTCCGTCCATTTCCGGCATCATAATGTCCAACAATACTAAATGAATTTCATGTTCCTCCACCACTTTCACCGCTTCTTTTCCGTTAAATGCTTCATACAAAGTATACTCCACATTGTTGAGATAAATTTTCAGAGCGTTCACAATGTCTTTTTCATCATCGCAAATTAAAATATTGTACATGTTTTTCCTCCCAAAAGTGAACAAAATAATTGTAGCAAATACTTTTTTAAAATTAAATCAGATAATTCTTTAAGATTTGTTTAACATCATCATGCTTAACTTTGTTTCATTACATACATATCGGCTGCATAAAGACCTTTTCTAAATTACTCTGCTGAAATTTATGCCCAATATAACCATTTTCCTAAGACTCCATGGATATACATCCTTCTCACACTTGATTAACCTGTTGGGATATCATAGACATCAAAAAGGGATATCAAAGGTTTACATTTCCTTTGATACCCCTATTTTTTTGAGAAAATCCTATTTGTTGTAATTTACAATCTGTCCAAAATCAGCCTTCAAAGATGCACCGCCCACAAGACCGCCATCTATGTCTGCCTGGGCAAATAATTCCGGAGCGCTGGATGCGGACACAGAACCGCCATATTGAATCCGAATTGCCGCCGCCGTAGCATCGTCGTAAATCTCTCCAATACAATCACGGATTGCCTTACAAACTTCCTGCGCCTGTTCAGTGGTAGCCACTTTACCTGTTCCAATTGCCCAGATAGGCTCATAAGCAATTACAGCTTCCTTCGCCTGTTCTGCAGTTACATTTAAAAATGCAACCTTAATCTGCTGCCGGATAAAGTCAATTGTCACACCTTGCTCTCTTTGTGTCAAGGTTTCACCACAGCATACGATGGGCGTAATGTTATGCTCAAAAGCTTTCAGAACTTTCTTGTTCACGGTCTCATTTGTCTCCGCAAAATACTCTCTCCGCTCAGAATGACCGATAATAACGTATTTTACACCTGCATCCACAAGCATTGCCGGAGAAATCTCTCCGGTGAAAGCTCCCTTTTCTTCATAATACATATTTTCTGCGCCAATCATGATATTTGTGCCTTTTACCGCCTCCACAGCCGGAATGATATCAATGGCCGGAACACAGAAAACAACATCCACCTCATGATTCTCTACAAGGGGCTTTAAAGTATTGATCAATTCTACTGCCTCACTGGGTGTCATATTCATCTTCCAGTTTCCGGCAATGATTTTTCTTCTTGCCATAATAATTTCCTCTACTATCTATTTATAATTTTTCCATCTGTTGCATTGATTCTATATTATCGTCTGCTGCCACACACGGTGTGGCTTGCCCAGACTTCTTCTATTTGTCATCTGCTGCCGCCACACACGGTGTGGCTTGCCCAGTCTTCTTCTATTTGTCGTCTGCTGCCGCCACACCGGGAAGCACTTTTCCTTCCAGGAATTCCAGGGAAGCGCCGCCGCCGGTAGAAATATGACTCATCTTATCGCCGAAGCCGAGCTGATTCACTGCCGCTGCAGAATCGCCGCCGCCGATAATGGTGGTTGCATCTGTCTCAGCCAATGCCTTTGCAACTGCAATGGTTCCTGCCGCAAGCGTAGGATTCTCAAACACACCCATAGGTCCGTTCCAAACAACAGTCTTAGCGCTTTTCACTGCTTCTGCATACAGCGCTGACGTCTCCGGCCCAATATCGCATCCTTCTCTGTCCGCCGGCATTTCAGAAGACTTGTAAACCTCCACCTCTACAGGCGCGTCAATGGGATTGGGGAATGCTGCAATGGTTGCAGAATCTACCGGAAGCAACAGCTTTTTGCCCAGTTTTTCCGCCTTTTCCAACATTTCCTTACAATAATCCAACTTCTCATTGTCAACCAGAGATTTCCCGATTTCATTTCCCTGCGCCTTTAAGAAAGTATAGGCCATACCGCCGCCAATGATCAATGTATCGCATTTCTCCAGCAAATTAGAAATAACATTCAATTTATCGGCAACCTTAGCACCGCCCAAAATAGCAACAAAAGGTCTTACCGGATTTTCTACCGCATTGCCCAGGAAATTAATTTCCTTCTGCATCAAATAGCCAACTACATTCTCTCCGCCTTTTGCGGTAATGCACTTGGTAACGCCTTCCACGGAAGCATGTGCCCTATGGGAAGAACCAAAGGCGTCGCACACATACAAATCAGCCAAATCAGCCAGTTCTTTGCTGAATGTCTCACCGTTCTTAGTCTCTTCTGTGCCGCGGAAACGGGTATTCTGGAGCAGAACAACATCCCCTTCCTTCATATCCTCTACCGCTTTGGTTGCAGCTTCACCTGTTACGTGATAATCTGATACAAACACAACCTCTTTGCCCAGCTTCTCAGAAAGCCTCTTTGCTACCGGCGCCAGAGATTCCCCTTCGTTAGGCCCGTTTTTCACTTTGCCCAAATGGGAGCAGAGTATTACCTTGCCGCCGTCATTGATCAGCTTCTGAATGGTAGGAAGCGCTGCAACAATACGTGTCTCGTCCGTAATCTCACCATTCTTCAAAGGAACATTGAAATCACATCTTACAAGAACTCTTTTTCCCTTTGCGTTGATATCATCAACGGATTTCTTATTCAAGCCCATCTCTAAAACCTCCATAATATAATAAAAACTATCTCTCATTTTATCAAGTCACAGCCCTTTGATACAGCCTTGCGACAGATGCCACAAAATCCATTTATGTCAAATACAGTCATTTCTCTCGCTCACAGAAACGCTCCCCGAACCACTAATAACAACAGCACTCCGATTACGCTCGTTCACGGAAACGCACCCTGTATTTATTCCGCTTATCCTGACAGTTCCGTCCGCTCACAGAAACGAACCGTAAGCCGCCTTTGACGGCAGCTTCCCCACTTCACACGCTCACAAAACGAATCCCTGCCAGTTACCTTTACAACGGCTCCCACAATCCCGCATCCTTACAAAAAAAGGTCCGGTCCATAAGACCGGACCCCCAATAGGTCTGTACACAAACAAGCCATGAACTACCCAAACATTACCACTCATAGCCCGCGGTGCTATCTTGAATAGTAACACTTACAATCAATTATGCAAGCTCGCTGAAATACTTAATGGTACGAACCATCTGAGAAGTATAGCTGTTCTCATTGTCATACCATGATACAACCTGTACCAAAGAATTGCCATCATCCATTTTGGAAACCATGGTCTGTGTTGCATCAAAAATGGAACCATAGGTGCTGCCGATTACATCGGAGGATACGATTTCATCCTCATTGTAATCAAAGGACTCTGTCTTTGCAGCCTTCATAGCAGCATTGATATCTTCCTTTGTAACCTCGCCCTTAACAACTGCTACCAGAATCGTAGTAGAACCTGTGGGGGTAGGCACACGCTGAGCGGAACCGATCAATTTTCCGTTCAACTCAGGGATAACAAGGCCGATTGCCTTAGCAGCGCCGGTAGAGTTGGGAACGATATTGCAAGCGCCCGCACGGCTTCTTCTCAAATCACCCTTTCTCTGAGGTCCGTCAAGAATCATCTGGTCGCCTGTATAAGCATGTACCGTAGTCATGATACCGCTCTGAATCGGAGCGAAATCATTCAATGCCTTTGCCATAGGAGCCAGGCAGTTTGTTGTACAGGAAGCAGCGGAAATTACGGTATCTTCCGGCTTTAAGGTATTGTGGTTTACATTGTAAACGATGGTAGGAAGATCATTTCCTGCCGGAGCAGAAATAACAACCTTACGCGCGCCAGCCGTAATGTGTGCGGATGCCTTATCCTTGGATGTGTAGAAACCGGTACACTCCAAAACCACGTCCACTTTCAGCTCGCCCCAGGGAAGCTTGGAAGCATCTGCCTCTTTGTAAATTGTAATGGTCTTACCGTTTACGGTAATATTGTCCTCGCCAGCTACTACGGAGTCAGCATATTTGTATTTGCCCTGAGAAGAATCATACTTCAGCAAATGTGCAAGCATTTTAGGGCTGGTCAAGTCATTGATTGCCACTACATCATATCCTTCCGCATCAAACATCTGTCTGAATGCCAGACGGCCAATACGGCCAAAACCATTAATTGCTACTCTTACTGCCATTTTAGTTTCCTCCTAAAATTTATTTTATATGTTTTAACAACCCTTGTCCCAGGATACAACTATCTGCAACTCCTGACAGGACTTGCCAGATTGTCAAAATTTTATCAGCAATGATATTTTACCCAATTTCTTCTCATAATTCAAGATGTAAATAAAAAATAATTTCCAATTTTTCGGAAATTTAACAGAATGTTTAGAAATGGAAGAAATTACATGAGATTTTTTTGTGATATAATATTGTCACAAAAAAGCAGAACCAATAACACATCATATTGTATGCAAGAAAGGATCATATTATGCCAATTACATCTGACTGTCATTTACATTCTTCTTTTTCCGGAGATTCCAATACGCCCATGGAAGAAATGATCTTACAGGGAATAGCAAACGGCCTGGATACTATGTGTTTTACGGAACACAACGATTTCGCGTATCCGGACGGTCCCGATGAATCAGGAGATATTTTTTTGTTGCAAGTGGATTCTTATCTCTATCACCTGGCACGTCTCAAGGACCAATACGCAGATCAAATCCGAATTCTCTTTGGTGTGGAGTTGGGCCTTCAGCCGGAAGCCGCAAGGCAGAATGCAATTTTTGCCAAATCCCATGAATTTGATTTTATTATCGGTTCCTCCCACATTTGTCATGGAAAGGACCCCTACTATCCTTCCTTTTTCCAGAATCGCCCAAAGGAAGAGGCCCTGAGAGAATATTTTGAATCTATTTTGGAAAATATATCTAAATTCTCCAATTTTGATGTATATGGACATTTGGATTATGCGGTGCGATACGCCCCTGGGCAAGATGCGGAATATACTTACCAAAAATATAGTGATATTATAGACGAAATTTTAAAACTTCTGTTGTCAAAAGATAAAGGGGTGGAACTAAATACCGGAGGAATCAAAAGAGGCATGCACGACCTGCATCCCTGTACGGACATTCTAAAACGTTATCGGGAGCTGGGCGGAGAAATCATCACCATAGGTTCCGACTCCCATAATGCCAAAGAAATCGGCGCGCATTTCCACCGAGCAGCTACGGTCCTGGAAACATGCGGCTTCCGCTATTATTGTGTGTTTGAGAAACGAACTCCCGAATTTCACAAGCTATAATCCTTTTACTTTTTTAAAGCACCACATACACTAAAAACACATAAATTACGGAGGCTGTCCAAATCCTCAGACAGCCCCCATCTCTTCCGATCAAATATCAAGCCTTTTCAGATTCCAGGTCATGTTCAAATGTCCAATAGATGCAAATGTCAGTCATCCTCTTCTTCCAATATTTCACTCAATTCTTCTCTTGCATCCATAATTTCATCATGATCCCCCCGTTTCAGGGCAGCTTCAAAAGCGGTTATGTAATGATCCAGCTTGCGCCTGCGATCCCCTAAAGCTTCCTCATACATTCTCTCCGCCCGAAGCAGTACCAGACGGTTCTCTTCGTAATCTCTGGGCTGAATTTTCAGATAGGCCAACTCTTCCATACGTTTTTTGACCTCTTCCTCCGTCATCTGGTTGTCCTGTCCCTTGATAATCATTTTTCGACTCTCCCCGGTGGACACGACCGTAACCTCCACTTCAAGCAAAGAATTAATATCATAGGTATAAGTCACATCCACCGATTCACGTCCCTTTGGACCTTTGGGAATCTCTATCTCCAACTCTCCCAAAAACAAATTATTTCTGGCAAAACGACTTTCTCCCTGCAATACGCGCACACGTACTTTCTCCTGATTATCCCTCACCGTATACAAACGTTCCGTATGACTGGCCGGAATTACCGTATTTCTCTCAATAATGGGGCAGAACCTTCCGTCTTCATATTTTCCTTCCTCATATTCCACCACCACTTCCGTACCCAAAGTAAAAGAACACACATCTGTAAGTATAACCTCTTTTACCTCTTCTCTTCGCTCCTTCATAGCCGCCTGTACCGCCGCCCCAAGCGCTACCGTTTCATCCGGATTTAATTTGGTGTCAGGGAACTTCCGAAACAGCCTGATTAAGAAATCCCTCACAATTGTAAGCCTGGTAGCTCCCCCAATCAGAATCACCTCATCAATATCTCCCAGTTTCAGCCCTGCATCCGCCAAACTTTTTTTCACAGGTTCCCGAATCTTCATAAGAAGTTCCTCACACGCCTCTTCATACTCCTTATGCGTCACTTGCTGTTCCAATGTCTCTTCATGGTATAAAAAGCTCATGGTTGCCTTGTCCGATTCATTCATCGCAAATTTTGTCTTCTCTGCCTGTCGGTACAATCTCACCTGTTCTTTTTCCGTAAGCTGCTGCAATGTCAGCTTCGCCTTCTGCAAAAACAGCTTTGCCATCACTTCCGTAAAATCTTCGCCCCCCAGATAATTGTCTCCGGCCACAGCCCGGACTTCCAGAATATTGTGATACAACTCCAAAATGGACACGTCAAAAGTACCGCCTCCCAGGTCAAATACCAGGAACCGTGTATCCTTTGTCTTATCATACAAACCATATGCCACAGCCGCAGCGGTGGGCTCGGAAATCATTCTCTCCACCTTAAGTCCCGCCAACTCTCCGGCACGTTTGGTAGCCTTCCTTCTCTTATCATCAAAATATGCGGGTACGCTGATGACAGCTTCCGTAATTTCCTCTCCAAGATAAATCTCCGCATCTTCCTTCAAAGAACGAAGCACCATGCTGGATAATTCCTCTGGCTTGAAATGTTTTCCACTGAGAATATACTCCCGCTCCGTACCCATACTTCTCTTAAAGGTCTGCGCCACTGAGTCGGGATACAAGCTCATACGTTCCCTCGCGGTCTCTCCCACGTACACATTGCCCTCTTCATCCACGCTGACAACGGATGGAGTAAGATTCTTCCCTAACCTGTTGGGAATTATCTTAGGCCCTTCTTCCGTAAAATATGCTATTAAACTGTTGGTTGTCCCCAAATCAATTCCTACTATCATATAAACCATCCATTTCTCATTCAGATTTTATTTCCACCATGTCTAACCACAATATAACTTTTTTATCATATACCAGTATATCACAATTATCTCCTATATCCAGAACTTTTTTCATATTGGGAAAAAAAACCTTAACATAAAAAAGCAATCTCCCACCGGAAAAAGCAGCCGCCACCGCCATTTATGCAGCAACGACCGTATACTTTCCCCTTAATTCATCCTCAAACACAACTTAAAACGCCACATGCTTTATTGCCCGCAAATGTTTATCCCAGGGCTGTGATTCCAGGTTTCGATGCAGCCTTTCTTTTGCTTCATCTTTCTTTCCCATTCTAAGCAAAAACAAAAGTTTTACACTCTCCATTTCCTTACAGAGAGAATTGATACATTCATGGCAGATTTCACTCTTCTCATCCCTATCCAGAATTTCCCTCAGCTTCTCGGAAGATTCTGTATAATACGCCGCCAAAAACTCTATCTGCAGATGCTTTTTTTCCCTGTTAAAATATCTACTCTTACCGGATGTTTTCTCCCGCTCCAGCCAATTTTTTAATCTCTCAGCAAATTTTTTCCCACGCTTTTCGTCTCCGCAGAGTATACACGCAAAAACAGCATCACAAAGCTTTCCCTCCATCGTATTGTCCGTAAAACCGCATTTTGTCATTTTTTCAAACGCCTTCACGGCTGCGGCTTTGCTTCCAAACAAAAGTTCCGCCCAACCTTTTTGAGCGTAATATGCGGGATAGGATATGATCTCCGGCTTTGGCTTTGCCGCGGAGGATAAAGAATTGCGGACGGCTTTCATGGTATAAGCCGCAGTGCTAAAGTGCATTTCATTTCTCCACTGCCTCATTACCTCCCAGACTTTTTCTCCCTGCCCTGTACTGAGATACAGTTCCACAAGCTTCTCATAACGAATCCATTTATCTTTTCCATAAAATCGTTCATAAATTGCTGCTGCATCTTCTGTTTTTCCAGCTCTCATGGTTAATTCCGCCAGATTATCCCCAAACCAGTTACTCTTACTCTTGCCTGCCAAACGTTCATATTCTCTGTAAGCATCTAACGCCTTCTCATAATTTTCCAAAAGAGAATATAAATTCCCCATATCCGCATATATAATCGGAGACATTTCATCATCCATATACAGAATGGCTTTTCTGATATAGAACAGCGCTTTTTCATAATCTTCAAGATACTTATACACAAAACTCAGTCCGTTCAGCGCATAGGGATTGGCAGGATTTATGTAGAGTGCTTTCTCAAAATCTTCCTTTGCTTCCCTGTAATGATGCGCCGCCCTGTGATAAATGGCCCTTTCTACCAACATAAAATCATCCGGATAATGATATAAAAGTTCCGTCAGAATCGGCAGCCCTTTTTCATAACAACCTTCCTGCCCCTCTTCCACATATCTGTGATATTCGGCGCGGAAATTTTTCAACTTTTGATTCAAAATACCGGTTTCCATTGGCTCATGCGTCATCTGAAATCGGTATGCCTCCAAAATTGGACTTTTCACTCCGCTTTCTTCCGCTTCCTTCAACACCTTTTCCAGTTCATCCCGATAGTCCAAATCCAAATATACCTTTGCAAGATATTCATATGCTTTGGTAAAAGCAGGAAAATACCGGATACACTGGCTTGCAGACTGCACTACCCCCCTGGCATTCAACTGCCTTCTATACACCTCTAACGCCGAAGCATATGCGGCAAATATTTGATATTCATCCACCAGTTTATTAATAATTTCCAAACTTTTTTCGTATTCTTCCAGCTCCATATATACCTGTGCCATTTCAAGCTGAATACCGATATCCTTTGCCCCGCCTTCCCGTACAACATCTTCCGCTTCCCCAATCGCCTGTAAAAAGCACTCTTTCTCCCGAAATCCCAGGTTATGAAAGCACTGCATACGAATCAAATGCGCCTGCCGCAGCCTGTCCTTGTCTCTCTTTTCCGCTCTCTTTGGGTCAGCCATTCTCTCTCTGAGCATTTGTTCCCAACGCCGGGACATAGCAATCGCATCCTCATATTCCACCTGCTCCACATAAAGCTTCGCAAGCAATCCTGTATACTCCGTTCTCTTTTCAGAAGGCAGCAAAGCTTCAATGGCCTGTGCCAGCCTGATCCCCTTTGAGATTTTTCCATCCTGCAGATAGCACCAACAAAGCTCCAGCGCCGGCTCCCAGGTCTTAGACTCACGGTATTTTGCCTCCAAATCCTTCTCTATCTTGGCATTGACCTTTCCCAGAAGCTCCATAAAATCATCGTCTCCGCCGGCAATCAGCACCTTTTCCGCACAGTTTTTGGCTTCCTTATACTGTCCCTGCAGATAATACCATTCTGTCAGACGCACATTTGCCATATAATGGGAGTCGCTTTCTTCCTTTAATTCCAGATACATTTCCGCCGCAAATTTTTGCGCATCTCCTCCCGCCGCCCATAAAATCTCGGCTGCATTATAGCAAATCATAGCGTCTCCCGGATATTTTTGCCGCTGCTCCTGCATCAGTGCAACCGCTTCTTTTTTCTGACCATGCTCCATCAAAAGATTGGCACGACAGATTTCCATAACCGGATGTCGAATGGAAAGGCTGTCCGCACTTTTAATACAGTGTTCTGCCTCTTCTATCTTTTTTTCCTGCAGCGCCTGCCAGCAACGGTCGTAGTATTGCAGAAACAAATCGTACTCCCCAGCCTCCGGACCTTCAAATTGGGTAAATTCTACGTCTTCGCCGCGTTCACATTTACCGATAATATATCGTACAAAATGGGCCGGAAATCTCTCCCTCAGGGCCTTCGCATCGCTGACAATATTCAACTTTTTATCAAGCAACTGCCAAATCTGTGTGGGCAGTTTAAAATGCTCCATCAAAAAGCGCAGAAATTTAGACCTGCAATTTTCTTCCTCCTCCAAAGACATAAAAATATCATCTTCAAAAAGCGCCTTCCAAAGCTCCACATCCTGACGACTGTGAATATTGGCATAAGCCTGTACAACCTTTTCCAGCCACAAACCGGAAGGCGTGGTATCCGCCGGCTCTTCCACAGAAGAAAGCTCTTCTTTCTCCCTTGCATATTTGCAAGCTTCCTCATATGCTGCGCGCAATAACTTAAAGCCTTCAGGATTATCCTCCGGATTGGTCACCGCCAACTTCTGCCTATAAACATTCTTAATTGCCCTTTCATCTTTTGTGATTTCAATCCCCAATCTCTGGAAAGCTTCCATTCGATTCATACAATTCCTCCAAAAAGGGGCAGAAGATTCCCTTCTGCCCCTTCCGTTAAATTCTTAAAAACTAAATTTATCTGCAAAATAGGCGTCCAGCTCCGCAATCGCCACTCTCTCCTGCTCCATGGAATCTCTGAAACGGACGGTTACACATCCGTCTGTCTCAGAATCAAAATCATACGTAACGCAGAAAGGTGTTCCGATTTCGTCCTGACGACGATATCTCTTGCCAATATTTCCCCTGTCATCATATTCGCAATTATACTTTTTGGAAAGCACCGCATATACCTTTTCGGCGCCCTCGCCCAGCTTCTTTGAAAGAGGAAGCACACCCACCTTTACAGGCGCCAGCGCGGGATGGAAGCGAAGTACAGTACGCATATCGCCGCCTTCCAACTCTTCTTCGTCATAAGCTGCGCATAGAAAAGCCAGCACCACTCGGTCAGCCCCTAATGACGGTTCAATTACATAAGGAATATACTTCTCTTTCTTCTCATCGTCAAAATATGACATATCCTCCCCGGAAGTATTCGCATGCTGAGACAGGTCATAATCTGTTCTGTCAGCAATCCCCCAAAGCTCGCCCCAGTCAAAAGGAAACCGGAACTCAATGTCTGTGGTAGCCTTACTGTAGAAGCAAAGCTCTTCCGGACTGTGATCCCGCAGCCGGATATCTTCTTCCTTGATGCCAAGAGATATCAGCCAATCACGGCAAAAACCCCTCCAGTATTGGAACCATTCCAAATCCGTTCCCGGCTCACAGAAAAATTCCAGCTCCATCTGCTCAAATTCCCGTGTACGGAACGTGAAATTCCCCGGCGTAATCTCATTACGGAAGGATTTCCCAATCTGTCCTATGCCAAAGGGAATCTTCTTACGGGACGTCCTCTGAACATTTTTAAAGTTTACAAAAATTCCCTGAGCGGTCTCCGGCCTGAGATATACCACGCTCTCCGCGTCCTCCGTCACACCCTGGAACGTCTTAAACATCAGGTTGAATTGACGAATATCGGTAAAATTATGTTTTCCGCAGTTAGGACAGGGAATGGAATGTTCTTCCACAAAAGCTTTCATTTTTTCCTGGCTCCAGGCATCCACGGTCTCACCCAGTTCCATTCCATGTTCGGCACAATACTCTTCGATCAGATTATCCGCTCTAAATCTCTCATGACATTCCCGGCAATCCATCAGAGGGTCCGAAAATCCTCCCAGATGCCCGCTGGCCACCCATGTCTGCGGATTCATCAGAATGGCGCAGTCCACCCCTACGTTATAAGGATTTTCCTGAATAAACTTCTGCCACCATGCCTTTTTTACATTATTTTTTAACTCCACACCCAGGTTGCCATAATCCCAGGTATTGGCAAGCCCGCCATAAATTTCGGAGCCGGGATATACAAATCCCCTGGCCTTTGCCAGTGCCTTAATTTTATCCATTGTCTTCTCCATGCCAAAATCATCCCTTTCGTCATTTTAATAAAATATATGCAAGCCCCTCTACCTCGAAGGTATTTACACTTCCATCTTCGTTCATTTTACAGCCCTCGCTGATATAAGCCACCTTGCCAGGACAGTACACATTCGCCTTCACATCGGTGACTATGAGCATTTTATCAGCGGCCTGCTTCAACTGCGCCTCCGTATAAAGCGAATGATCCTTCACATCTTTTAATATGGCGCCGCTGCCATAATCTGCAGCGAAAGCCTCACTGACCGTACCATAAAACAGTTCGTTTGTCCCATAAAACAATTCGTTTCCAATAAATTCCGTGCAGCTTTTCCAATTTCCGAATTTATAAATTACAGCAACTTTACTGCTGTCATCCGGTATCGTTTCCACCTTATCCAGCGTCACAACATCGTTCTGGGCCCTTCCGGAATTAAATTTCGTCACTTCCTGGACCGCCATGGAGGTCAGCTCCGATATTTTATAATCCAACCCTTTAAAATCCGTTACCAGCCATAGTGTAATCTGCCCTTCCCTGCTGATGTACACAGTCTGTTCGCTTACGTCCTCCGGCATCTTCATTTCCCCGCATCCTGTCAAAAATACGGCAAAAAAACAAGCCAATGCCATAAGCCATCCAAATTTTTCCTTCATCTCCCATATACCTTTCCAGAAATTCTGTGTATTATTGTATCAAAAAACAACAGCTTTTTCAACACAGAGTTTTCAGAACTTCCAAGCTCTTAAAATCCCGCCCTACAAAACGTTTCATATATCCCGCCGAAACATCCTTTAACTGCGCCAAAACGCTGTCCGTCACGGTAAATGTATACAACTTCTCAATGGAACTGGCCCCTATGTAATGCAGCGCATAAATCGTGGATTCCTCTAAATTCACATTCTGGGGCGGTCCGGGAAATTCCCCGTTTATCACAATGGATTTACATTCAAAAATACAGCGCACAAGATCATTGGGCAAAGCCGACACACTGAGCGCCCTGAGAGACTGATATAAAAGCTTCATCATTTCTCTCTCATCATTATTCTCCCGTGTAAAATAATCCGTTACTTCCACAAAATACATACCATAACAGACGCCAATATAATCTGAATGTAATTCTTCAAAATAATTCCGAATATCCGCCTCCACCAATGTATATGAGTTTTTCCCCTCATACAGCCTGAAACTGCCGAAAGAAAAAGGCATGGTGGCCGCTGCCAGACGATTTCCCGATTTGCGGGCTCCTCTGGCAAAAGCTGATATCTTTCCCCTCTCCTTAGTCAAAAGGCTGATATGTCTGTCGTACTCCCCCACGGGAGACTGCTTCAAAATGATCCCTGTTACTTCTATATGTTCCTGCATATTCGCCTTCTCTTACCTGTACGCCTGCTATAAATGACAGATAATCTTCAATTTTGCCGCTATTTTCAAATTTCTTCCAATATTTTTCTTCCTGTGTGTTCATCTTCCGCGTCCCCTTAAGTATCAACTTTAGAATGATTCTCAACATCAGATCAATTCCAACCGCCATTCCTACCAAATGCTTTTACTCATAGGGTCTGCATTTTTCTTTATTCTATGCGCAATGCTGCTTATTTTTAACTGCCAGAAATATCCTTCTGATGATATCCGAAATTTTTCAGAAGGTAATCGCTGTCCCGCCAATCCTTTTTTACCTTCACCCACAATTTCAGATTCACCTGCATTTCCAGCAGCTCTTCCATCTCCCTGCGCGCCGCGGAACCGATTTTTTTCAGCATCTGTCCTCCCTTACCGATAATGATACCCTTATGGGATTCTTTCTCACAGACAATTACCGCATCAATATGACAGATTTTGCCTCGTTCCTTCATACCTTCAATCTCCACCGCAATCCCATGAGGGATTTCTTCCTCCAACAGACGCAGCGCTTTTTCTCTGACCAATTCCGCCACAATCTGACGCATGGGCTGATCCGTAACCGTATCTTCATCGAAAAAGGCCGGCCCCTGAGGCAGATATTTCAGAATACATTTTACCAATTCATCCGTATTGTGCCCCCGAAGCGCAGAAACCGGCACCACTTCTGCAAAATCAAGCTCTTTTCGGTAAACGTCGATAAACCGAAGAATCTCTTCCCGTTTCACCGTATCCGTCTTGTTAATCACAAGGAACACCGGCGTTTTCACTTGCTTTAATTCTTCAATGATATGACGTTCTCCCGCTCCGATATATGACGTCGGCTCCACCAGCCACAATATGACGTCCGCCTCTTCTAACGTATGCTCCGCCACATTCACCATATATTCTCCCAGTTTATTTTTGGATTTATGAATACCGGGTGTATCTAGGAAAATAATCTGTCCTTCTTCTAACGTCAGCACCGTGCGGATACGACTTCGGGTGGTTTGAGGCTTTTGGGATGTAATGGCAATTTTTTGTCCTATCAGCTTGTTCATCAATGTAGATTTTCCCACATTGGGTCTGCCAATCAAAGTCACAAAACCCGATTTATACCCGTCTTCCCCAATCGTAGTTTCCAAATTATTTTCCTGAGTATCTTCCTTTTTCAAACTTACCCCCTTTGCGCGCTTAAGGTGCGCATACCAATCTTTGTACGGAACCGAATATTAAGATTATAACACCTTTTTCAGAAAAATCAATTCTGTAATACTTTCTTTTTCACAACCCTTTAGTTTGTGCCGTCTTCCTTATTCTGCTGCTGCATTTGACTTTCCTGCTGTGGTATTTGGCTCTCTTGCTGTCTTATTTCCGGACCTGTCTGCTCCCTCCTGTGCAAATCTTTCTCCCAGGTATCATTCTGATTTTTCTTTTGACGTTTCCGTCCTCTTTTCCGAAGAATCCATACCACTATCCCAATGAACGCCGCCCAAAGAACCAAATACGGAATATTAATTACAAACCATATACATATTTCCACAATTCCATCTACAATATTCTGCAGACTGCCCAGGAATCCTAAGCTGATCCGCTCCCATGCCGTTTGTTTCACCACAGGAGTCAATTCCCTCACCTCAGTGACTTTCACATTTACCGTACTGTATTCCACCAAATTATCAATGGTGCGAAGCTGAGATTCCATCGTTTCCAGTTGATAACGTACTTCCGAGAGACGTTCTTCCAATGTAATAATGGTTTCCACAGAATCTGCCTTTTCCAGAAATTCTAACAGCCTGGACTGCTCCGTGCGCAACGTATCCCTGCGACTTTCCATATCTACATAAGACAGCGTGACATCGTCCACTTTGTCGCTGCGCCTGATCATGTTGCCCGCCCCGGAAATGGAATCCATATAATCATTTATTTTTGAAGAAGGTATCCGAATGGTCATATTAGAATATCTGGATGAGCGGCTGCCGGAATAAGCGCTGCCATTGTATGTATCCATAGTTTCTATATACCCACCCATTTCTCGAATCTGCGTTTCTATGGTGGTCATTGTCTTTTCAAATTCTTTTGTTTCAAGCTCAAGTTCCACGGTCTTAATTAATTTCCGTTCATCCAATATTCCTTCTGTGCTCACATCATTCTTTGGCATCATTCCGGAACTTCCATTGTCATAACTTCCCCCTTCCACAGCCGTAGACATATTTACACTGTCAGAAGAATTATATTCCGATGATCTGGGGGCGCCCGCGTCATAACTGCCCCCACACCCCGTACACATTATGGCAGCCAACAGGAAAGCCGCCGCAAGCGCCCTTCCCTTTTTCATTCTGAAGCCTTTGCCCATTATAACGTTGCCCATCCTCTGAAATCTGTTACCTTTCATACTCTCACTCCTCCCTTTTCACAAGCATCCTTCCCAAAATCCACCCGCTGCTGCTCCTTCCTGCCTGAACCTTTCGGATCCTGTTGGATGCCCATCATATCAACAAGACCGGAATGTGCGAAACAAACATCCCGGTCTATCTTTATATAACGACGAAATTTAGAAAAGGTTCTCAATTTTCATAAACTTATCTGCCTGGGACCTGATTTTTTGCTCATTTCCCACTACGCACAAATGATTCTCGTCCATAAACGCTCTGATATACGCAGCCGTACCCTGAATATCTTCCGGCGTCACATGCAGCACCTCATCCCGTTCTTTCTGAATCATATCAAAAGTCAGTCCCTTCAAATATGCCATTTTAGAACGGCGTCCTCTGGCAGCCGCCGACAGCGGTATGTCCAGATTACTAAATGTCCCGATGATATACTGGGTCATGGTTCTTTCGCTTGCCTGATAATTTGCAATAAAATCTGCCGCCTTTTCATACACTTCAATTGTCTGCTCCAGATTAGGGTCTCGATAAGAAACAAAATAGCACGAACCGTTCCTGTAAAATTCACACATACAGCCATAAGCGCCGCCCTTTACACGTATATTGGTCCACAAATACTCATATCCCATCATGACTTTCAATACGTTCAGCACTCCTGTATATGCAAGACCCTTCCGCACAAAATTACCTGCGCGACACACATATTGCACTTGTCCGGCGTTCATAAATCCCTCATTTTTCCTGGAAGTATCCGGAAGAAATTCACCCTGTTCCACTTGGCAGGTATGCAATTTTTCTTTCAGCGCGGCCACAGGAGATTCCAGGCTTCCAAACGTCTCTTCATCCCCTGTAAAATCCACCATAAGATTTTCGGGACGGAAAATCATCTTACATAAAGTCTGCAGTTTATCCACCAACTGCTCTTTTTCCTGTTCAAAATCCTTCTCAAGCCTTGTGGTCAGACGATACTGGCTGATTCCTTCCAATACATCCATCGCCGCGTCCTGGGGGCTACCGTATGAAAGCGCTCTCGACACAGCAACACTGTGCCCGTTTTCCATTATATACTCCTGCATCCTGGAATTATTTTCCGCCAAAATCTCTTTCAGCCTCTTGGTATCTGTCAGATTGCTTGTCAGAATCATTTCCCCAATCAATTCCAATGCCTTATCCAAATTACCGCACAAAGCCTTCACATTGACCTCAAACATTGCCTGGTATTTATCAGGGTCCACCGCGTCGCCATAAGAACTCCACACATTGTTCACGCCGCCCGTAACCAAATTTATCTCATTGCACAATTCGGCATAAGAATAATGTTCCGTATCCAAATGGCAGAATACATTGACCAAAATACCCATATAAGGAAAATACGCCTGGGGAATATCATGTACTCTGAACATCAGCGTAAGATAACCTATTCCATTTGTAAATTCATTGTGGTAAAGCGCCGGTACATCCCCTAACATTCTTTCTGCATTATTCAAAGGAAGCGCTTCCCTTTTCATATCCGCTCTTGTTAAAAGAGGAATTCTGGCAATATCTTCCGGCCTGTCCTCCGTCTCCCGAAATGCTGTCAGCGCTTCTGTCATGCTGCGCACACCCATAAGCTGCGCTTCCGACATACTGCCTTTGATACCCGCTAACTTTTTCTTCAACGCTTCTTCCTGTTGCGCGGCCATTCCAACTCTGGGCTTTAAAATCACAGCAGCGGCATGGGTGTTATGAAGGAGATATTTCTCCACTAGACTTTCAAAATATCCCTCATCCACCTTTTCCCGCAGCTTCGCATACGTATCGTTGGCCTCAATATGGATAAATGGTTTACTATCATCATACAGCCAACTGTCCATCATCTGGAGACCATACATCAGTCCCTTTGGACGCCTTCCGTAATCCGCTTCTCTGTACTTAAATTCATAAAGATTGATTGCGGACAACAACGCTTTTTTGTTAAAACCGTTTTTCACAATATCAGACAAAACTTCCGCAATAACCGCCTTAAATTCCTCTTCATGCTTTATAGAAGTGCCCTTTGCCACCACGCTGAAGCAAGGCTGCCTGAGATTGGTATCGTAGAGGCTAAATACATCCTTTCCAATCCCTTTATCAATCAGCGCCTTCTTTAACGGCGCTCCCGGAACCGTACACAGCACAAAATCCAACACCTTGAACGCAATATAAAGTTCCCTGTCAAGGCTGTCACCCACGGACAAATTCCACGACAGGTAGGTATTTTCTTCCTCGTCTTCACCTTCGCTGACAGGATATTCTCTCACTCTGCGGGCTGGCTCGGCAAAAGCCGGCTCCATGGTCACTGTGGAATCCACATTCAATGAATCATAACGGGACAGATAATGCTCATCAATAAATGCAAGCTTCTCCGCCATATCCATATTTCCATACAGATAAATATAACTGTTGGAAGGATGATAATATGTTCTGTGAAAATCCAGAAACTGTTCATAAGTCAACTCCGGAATATCTGCCGGGTCGCCGCCGGACTCACAACCATAGGTAGTATGAGGATACAATGCGGATGTAATCTCCCGGTACAGCACGCTGTCGGGAGATGAAAACGCGCCTTTCATCTCATTATAGACCACCCCATTATAGATTAGCTCTTCCGCTTCATTTAATTCATAATGCCATCCCTCCTGGCGGAAAATCTCTTCCTTCTCATAAATATTTGGATAAAATACGGCATCCAGATACACATGCATCAAATTCTGGAAGTCCTTATCATTACAACTTGCCACAGGATACACCGTCTTGTCCGGATAGGTCATAGCATTCAGAAAGGTATTCAATGATCCCTTGACCAACTCTATAAAAGGGTCTTTCACAGGAAACTCCTTTGACCCACAGAGTACGGAATGTTCCAGAATATGCGCTACTCCGGTGGAGTCCTTGGGCGTGGTACGGAATCCTATATAAAAAACTTTATTTTCATCATCATTGGAAATCAACGCAACCCTGGCGCCGGTCTTCTTATGTCTGCAAAGATAGGTTGTGCTGTTGATATCCGCAACCTCCTTTTTTTCAATGACTTCATAACTTGACAGTTCTTCTACCTTCATTCTCTCTCTCCTTATATCATGTATTTTGAACGGCAATTCTCTCCTTACATTCCGGCCAACGCCAACTTACTGACAGATAACTCCTGAATCACCATTCCCTTCTTTTCCTTTTCTTCCGGCGGTATCTTAACAAGCTGCTCGATTGTCAGCAGTTTTGTCACATATTGCTTCTTTCCATTCCGCCCCAAACCAAACCGATTCTTTTTCTCTTCTATCACATTAATCTTCACTTTTGCCTTCATCTGTGTATAAAGCTTTACTAAAAAGCTTTCTGAAGACAAATAATACAAATGCGTCTCCAGCGTATCCTCCAAATCTGCTTCCGGTAAAATATACCTTTCCACCAGCATGCGAAATTTAAACAAAACCTCATCTGCCTCCAGCAATTCCCTGAGGGTATATTTACTTCCCACATAGACACGACTTGTATCCTGCATGCTGTACTTATAATCTTCATAAACTGTCTTTTGCACGCCATTCTCCTAATTTTAAATTTCCCTTAACCATGACTAAACCAGACTATTCCTGCCCTTCTTCCATGACCAGATCTTCTATTTTATAGCCGCTCATCCTCATGGCATCCCATATCACCTTTATTGGCAGATCCGTCTCCTCAGCCAGTTCTTCCGGCGTCACTTTCCTTCGCAATGCTTCCGCAAGCTCCCTGGCCTTATCCGCTACCAGATTCACCTTCTCTTCCACTTTCTTGTCCGCTTTCACATTGTGGACATTCTCGCGGATGATCCCTTCCATGGCATCCATGACCTTTTTACCCAGTTCTCCGCGCAATTCGGAATAACTTATGACAGAACCCTTATGTTCTCCATTGCCTAAGGTTTGCAGTTCCATTGCAAGGGCCATATTGCCTTCCCCAATTAAATCTTCAATCAAAACCCCTTGTCCCACATACAGTTTCGCAATATCCGTCACATCTTTTAGAGCACTCTCCATCAAACGTCTCTGTGCTTCTCCATCTCCTGCCATTGCAGCTAAAACAGCTCCATTCAAAGTCTCCCCGTCATACACTGGCAGCAACCCAATCTCATCCAGATAAGTCTGAAGGTAATCTCTCTCCGTTTCCGTCAAAACATCTTCTGTTTCTTCGTCTGCAGCCAAAGAAACTTCTCCCGCCAAAAATTTGTTTTCATTTAAGCTGTCGGCTTCCGCTTCTGAATCATTTGTACGAATATTATATTTTGCCAAATAATCAAAAATCATTTGCAGCTGCCTATCGTTTAAATTCAAACCGGAAAATTCCTCTTTCACCCGCTGGCTGTGAATATAATTTCCCTGTTCTCTGGCCATTTGCCGCACCTTTTCCAAAGTACGGACAAACAAAAGCTCTTCAGATATATCTCCCATTTTTATCCCCCCTGGTCCTACTCTATGATTTTCATATCAAAAAACCTCAAATCCATTCCCACCGGCCATGTCTCACTTAACATGTGTATGCGTAAACAAATGTTGCTGACAATACTCATAATTTCCGTTGCATTTTGAACAGAACCGGAACTCCAGGTTCGGATCATCCTCATCCGTCTGACCGCACACCACGCACTTATGCTTTGTTATCCTGGAATTTTTCTTGATATCATGCTTAAATTCCGCCCTTCTGCGAATCTGTTTCGGCGACATATGAATATGATTTCGGGACGTAACAAAAAAGATAACGAAATTCAAAAGGGAGGACCCAATGGCAATTCTGATTACAAAAGATCCCCTGAACAAATCATACACCAACAACACGCCGTACAAAATTCCCATCCACTTAACTTTCACAGGAATCAAAAACATCAAAAGCACCTGCACATTGGGAAATGTTGCCGCAAATGCCAGAAATATAGACATATTGATATAATAAGTACTAAAATACATGGAGTCATAGGCAAATAACGGATTGGCGTAGGCTGCATCTATATGGCCGCCTTCCATCATATATTGTATCCCCATCCACAGAAAACTTCCTATGATGGTAAACAATATTCCAGACAAAATATATACATTATAGCGATATGTCCCCCAGGTATTTTCAAGACTGTTTCCGATACTGTAATAAAATAAAAGCATAATGATCGTAAAAAAGTCCGGGGAGCCGGGCGGTACAATAATCCATGTAAACAATCTCCAAATCTGACCATGCAGTATGGCATAGGGATTCAGGGTCAGATACGACAGGAAATCACCATTAATCAGCTTCATAACATATCCGGCCACGTAACACAGAATTAATACCAACGACAAATTTTTAATGGCATACTTTCCAAATTTCTTTTCAAAATTACTCATCCAGATTCATCCTCCATCTTCGCCTCAAATCAGCGAAACCGCCGCGCCTCTGACACAGACAACTATTTCCAATTCGTCATGATACATGGCTGATCCGCATATTTATTTTATCATCCCTATTTCCATAAGTAAACCAAACTTTTCCATTTTAATATAAAAATCAGTAATTTTATAAACTTTTCATAGGTTTCACTGTTTTATATTATGGACTGTTTTTTGCCCAAATAAAGCGGCAAATTGCCATAGATATACTCCAAAAAGTATGATTTTATGGCTACTTGCATTTTACTTTACAGTATACTATAATGTCATAGAATGTCGAAACACCTATGTACTATCGTAACATTGATTCAGGAAGGAGTATCACATGGACTTTACCAATAAAACTGCATTTCTTGGCATTGATATCGGTTCCACCACAGTCAAGATTGCAATGCTGGACGAAGGGCACAATATTCTGTTTTCCGATTATGAGCGCCACTATGCCAATATCCGGGAGACCCTTTCTAAGCTTTTGGACAAAGCATACAGACAATTGGGAAATCTGACATTATTCCCCATGATTACCGGGTCGGGCGGCCTAACTTTGGCCAATCACCTGAACGTACCTTTCACCCAGGAGGTCATTGCGGTGGCCTCTTCTTTAAAGGAACTTGCCCCCAAAACCGATGTGGCAATCGAATTAGGCGGAGAAGACGCCAAAATAATTTACTTTGAGGGAGGCAATGTAGAACAACGTATGAATGGCATCTGTGCCGGCGGCACAGGTTCTTTTATCGACCAGATGGCATCCCTGATTCAGACAGATGCTTCCGGCTTAAACGAATACGCCAAAAATTATAAATCTCTCTATACCATAGCCGCCAGATGCGGCGTTTTCGCCAAAACAGACATTCAGCCTTTGATTAATGAGGGCGCAACCAAAGAAGATCTCTCCGCCTCCATATTTCAGGCAGTGGTAAATCAAACCATTTCCGGGCTGGCATGCGGTAAACCCATTCGGGGACATGTGGCGTTTTTGGGCGGCCCCCTGCACTTTCTGTCTGAGCTGAAAACTGCATTTATCCGTACTTTGCATTTGGACGAAGAACATATTGTGGATACCGATAACTCACATCTGTTCGCCGCCATCGGCGCCGCTTTGGCTGCTGAAGATTATCAGGCAAAAAACGGGATTACAACGGAAGAAATGGCGGCAAAACTTTCTTCCGATATTAAAATGGAATTTGAAGTAGAACGTATGGAGCCTTTGTTCACCGACCAAAAGGAGTATGATTCCTTCAAAGCGCGCCATGGCCGCGCACATGTAGGGACTTCAAATCTGCCAGACTACAAAGGTAACGCATACCTTGGCATTGACGCCGGCTCCACCACCACCAAAATCGCATTGGTGGGAGAAGACGGCTCTCTACTCTATTCCTTTTATTCAGGCAACGATGGCAGTCCTCTGAAAACCGCCATCCGTTCCCTGAAAGAAATTCACGAGATGCTGCCGGAAGACGTGCATATCGTCCGTTCCTGTTCCACAGGTTACGGTGAAGCGCTCATGAAAGCCGCTTTTCTGCTCGATGACGGTGAAGTGGAAACGGTAGCTCATTACTATGCCGCCGCCTTTTTCAATCCTGCAGTGGACTGTATTCTGGACATTGGCGGTCAGGATATGAAATGTATTAAAATTAAAAACCAGGCAGTGGACAGCGTACAGCTCAACGAAGCATGTTCTTCCGGGTGCGGTTCCTTTATCGAGACCTTTGCAAAATCATTGAATTTCAGTGTGGAAGATTTTGCCAAAGCAGCCATATTTGCCGAACATCCCATTGACCTTGGGACACGCTGTACCGTATTTATGAACTCAAGAGTAAAACAGGCACAGAAAGAAGGCGCCGGTGTCTCCGATATCTCTGCCGGCCTTGCCTACTCTGTCATAAAAAACGCATTGTTTAAGGTAATCAAAGTATCCGACGCCTCCGAACTGGGAGAAAACATCGTGGTACAGGGCGGAACCTTTTATAATGACGCTGTACTGCGAAGTTTTGAAAAAATAGCCGGATGTGAAGCAATCCGTCCTGATATCGCCGGCATTATGGGGGCTTTCGGCGCCGCGCTTATCGCAAGGGAACGATTTGAATCCGGCTATAAAACCTCAATGCTCTCCTATGATAAAATCTGCGCGCTACAGTATGATACATCCATGGCTAAATGTAAAGGCTGCAGCAATAGCTGCCGACTTACCATCAACAGATTTTCCGGCGGACGTCAGTTTGTATCCGGCAACCGTTGTGAACGAGGCATTGGCGGACAGAAAAACGCCCATAATGTGCCCAATCTATTTGAGTACAAATTGCAGCGCATTTTTTCCTATCCATCCTTAGAAGCGGATCAGGCTCCCAGAGGTACGGTGGGAATACCCAGAGTTTTAAACATGTATGAAAATTATCCTTTTTGGCATACCTTTTTCACCAAATTAGGATATCGGGTCATACTCTCTCCCATATCCAACCGCCAAATTTACGAACTTGGCATAGAATCCATTCCCAGCGAATCCGAGTGTTATCCGGCAAAACTGGCTCATGGACATGTGACATGGCTGATTCATCACAAAGCAGACTTTATATTCTATCCCGCGCTGTTCTATGAACGGGATGAAGTGGAAGGCGCCAATAACCATTATAACTGCCCCATCGTTACCTCTTATTCCGAAAATATCAAGAACAATGTGGAAGAAATCAGCAGCGGGCAAGTGAAACTGCGCAATCCCTTTATGTCTTTCCGGGATTTAAAAACGGTCACAGACGCACTGTTAAAAGAATTTACGCAGCTTTCCCCGGAGGAGGTGCGTAACGCCGCAAAAGCCGGCTGGGAAGAACTGGATCATGCCCGCCAGGATATCTCAAAAAAAGGTGAAGAAGTTCTGGCATACTTGAAAGAAACCGGTAAAAGAGGCATTGTGCTGGCTGGACGGCCTTACCATATCGACCCTGAGATCAACCATGGAATACCGGAATTAATTACATCCTTTGATATAGCAGTATTGACAGAAGACTCCATTTCCCATTTAGGCCGCCCTGAGAGACCTCTCATCGTATCCGACCAATGGATGTATCATTCCCGCCTTTACGCCGCCGCAAGCTATGTAAAGACCACGGAAAATCTGGATTTGATACAACTGAATTCTTTTGGCTGCGGATTGGACGCTGTCACCACGGACCAGGTTAATGATATTTTGTCCGGTTCCGGTAAAATATATACCTGCCTGAAAATTGATGAGGTCAACAATCTTGGCGCTGCAAGAATCCGTGTGCGCTCTCTGCTCTCGGCTATCCGGGTACGGGAAAAGATACAGAAAGAAAGGGAACTTTGTTCCGACGCCATTGAAAAAGTTGTTTTTACTGAAGAAATGCGGCAGAATTATACCATTATCTGCCCTCAGATGTCTCCCATCCATTTTGAAATTATGGAGCCGGCTTTCAATGCCTGTGGTTATCATTTCGTAGTACTTGACAATGACAACAAGCACTCTGTGGACGTGGGACTGAAATATGTGAACAATGACGCCTGCTATCCCTCGCTTCTGGTGGTTGGGCAGATTATGGAAGCATTGTTATCCGGCAAATATGATTTAAACCGCACAGCCATCGTTATGAGCCAGACAGGGGGCGGGTGTCGTGCAACCAATTATGTAGGCTTTATCCGTCGGGCTCTCAAAAAGGCTGATATGGCCCAGATACCCGTAATTTCACTCAACCTTGGCGGTATTGAATCCAACCCTGGATTCCATCTAAACGCCGACCTTTTGATCCGCGCCGCCATGGCTGCCCAATTCGGTGATATCCTTATGCGCTGTATTTATCGGATGCGCCCATATGAGAAAACCCCAGGAAGCGTGGACGCCCTGCACCAAAAATGGCTGAAAAAATTGCAGACGTTTGTATCCGCAAAGCATATTCATTTCCTGAAATTTAAGAAATTATGCCGTGATATGATTCGGGAATTTGACAATGTTCCCATACAAAATATCAAAAAACCCCGTGTGGGCGTAGTGGGAGAAATTCTGGTGAAATTCTCTCCTGCGGGCAACAATCACCTGGTAGAACTGTTGGAAGCGGAAGGGGCGGAACCTGTAGTGCCCGATTTGCTTGACTTTATGCTGTATTGTTTTTACAATCAGATTTACAAGGCGGACAGTCTTGGAATGAGCCGGAAAACAGCCCGTGTATCTTCTATGGGAATCTGGGCCATTGAGCATCTCCTTCGGGGCACCGCGGTGAAAGAATTTAAAAAATCAGAACATTTTACACCCCCCACACCCATTCGGAAAATTGCTTCCTATGCGGAACCCATTGTGTCTATCGGAAATCAGACCGGAGAAGGATGGTTTCTGACCGGAGAAATGGTAGAACTGATTCACGACGACGTGCCAAATATTGTATGTACGCAGCCCTTTGGCTGTCTGCCGAATCATGTGGTGGGAAAAGGAGTAATCAAAGCATTGCGGAAAGCATACCCTGAGTCCAATATCGTTGCCATTGATTATGATCCCGGCGCCAGCGAAGTAAATCAGTTGAACCGAATAAAGCTCATGCTCTCCACGGCGCAAAAAAACCTTATAAAACAAGCTTAAACGATTTTTAATATCTGCCGGAAAACTTTAGGTTCTTTCCCATGTATCGCAATCTTATATCCAAAGATTGGAAAGAACCTAAATATCCGGCGTCCAAATAATATCTATATCGCAAAATTCCTTGACATCCCAAAGATTTTCGACTATGATTTATCTTGTGGTTTTCTATTAAAATATTTATAATGAAAGAAAAGATTGCCGCAATATTCCAAACACTCTTTATTGTTTATACATCTTAGGCATATCCCAACAAGTGAAAGAGTGTAAATATAATAAATTGAGAGGGACCTATGGCAGGAAATATTGTAGAAAAATCAACGACTATATGCCTTCGCGAACAGCCCATGACCGCGCTCCATCTAATTACCCAGGGCCGTGTCAAAGCCGAATATCCCGGAGGCTCTTATCAACTGGGAACAGGGGATGTAATAGGCATCTGCGAAATCTGCTCGGAAGTTCATTTTCTTGGCTATACCACATTGGAAGATACCACAATAATGACTTTTCCTTTGAGCAATATGGAAGCCCTTGAAAATATTCTTCAAAAGCGTTCTGATATCGCAAAGCTTTTTATTCTTTCCCTGTTCCGCCAATTTAACGCTCTGATGTCGCAAAGTTCCGTTTCAGAAATGAACAGTATTAGTTTATATCAAAATCTTACGGAAGATTTAGAGAAATACAACTCTCTCTGCGACAAATACAAAATCCAGCCGCGTCCGTTGGCAGATCTGGATTCCATACATGCCTACTTAGGGGAAGAATCCCCCGACGTATGGCTGAACAGCTATTACATTGCACTGCAGCATATTTATGCAAGTACAAATTCCGGAATCATGCTGCAAGAACCGGGACTTTCGCTGGGTATCCTCCGAAAAGGTTCTCTGGATTTCCGTAAGACCTATTCCGTTCTGGACGAACAATATCGCTATCGCTCACAGATTATGGATTGTTATTTCAGCCAAAGCGGAAACGACCTGTTTGACCGGCTTACAAAGTTATATTATCGTCTGGGCCAGAGCAACAACGAATCTGACGGGCTATATGATAACATCTCCAGAATGATTTTATTGTTGGAAGAATGTCCGGACCTGGATGCAGCCCAGGTTGACGCAAGAGTCCAGTCTTTCCGTGAAAAAATTCAGCAACTCTCCGCGCCCCAAAAACAGCGCTCACCTGAAGATGATTCCGCACCATCCATTATGCAGGAATTATCAGGTTCTCTGGATACAATTTTGACTTTTGCAGACCTTGACCCTGATCTGGAAGATTCCTTCCGGCAGCATGTGAACGCTTATAAGGCCACAGCAGAGAAAAATTCCACCGAAGATGTCACAAACCGTCTTCGCAGAACTATTACAGATGAATTTTATACCTTATACACCAACATTTTTGAACATTCCATCCAGACGCCCAATCTTCCTGTTGCAGTGCGGATGTTCCTTTATTTTGGATATGTGGACGAAGAGCTGGCAGGGGCCGATAATTGCGTCACCCTATATCGTTTGGCCCACCGTGTGGAAAGTCCCGGACAGTCCGGCGTCTATACTTTTTACGATTGGCTGATGGCCATTTACAATGGTGAAAAAAGTCCCAGCCGCAGTGAATTAGATGAAGATTTCACTGATTATATCCATAAGCAAAAGCGCCAAAGCAATCTATCTCCTACTGCCATTGCCGACCTTGAAAATAATCCTCTGGAACGTGTCCGTTACGAATTACAGAACATGTTCCCATCCGTGAATAAGATTACTTACGGACGTGTGACCACATTCTGCCCCTTATTTACGGCAGAAAATGTATTGAAAGATCTTCATGCTACCTATGTCACACCGGACAAGATTGAAAAAGCGCTGGATATGATCCGGCATGTGGATTATTCCGCATTTTATCGTGAAAGTCTTGATATTGATAATATGCAGATTATGGGAAAGGAAAGCGTACATTTTGAATTTCTGCCGGATATTATCCTGATGCCCAATGTGGGAATCAAAGGCGCCATGTGGCAGGAAATAGACGGTAAAAAACGTAACAGTCCAAGCCGTATGATATTCTCCATATTCCACATGGAGGACTTAAATACAACCATAGTACGTCTCACAGGCGAATTCCGTTGGGAATTGTGTAAACGAATTCAGGGCGGCCGCTGGAACGATGTGACGGACGCTTCTCTTACCAGCGAATATTTCGATTATGTACAGTTCTTCAGAAAGAACAGTGAATTGAGTAAGGACGCAAAGGAAAAATTACTTATCAGCCTGCAGCGCGCGAAAAACAGTTTTAAGGAAATGTTTGTACGAGATTACATCATATGGATATTGTTTGAATCAAACGGTTCCGCAAGACTGAATAAAGTTGCCCGCCGCATCCTATTCACCTACTGTCCTTTCCCGGCTTCTCTGGACAGCAGCCTGGAGCAGAACCCCATGTATGCGGAACTGCTTCACCGTCAGAAAATTCTTTCCGCCCAGCGTGTACATCATCTGAACGCAGTGGCACAAAAGCTTCGCAACAGCAATACGCTGGTTCCTGAAAGTCTGGAAAATGAAATCAAGTTTGCAGCAAGGGAAGTATAAATCATTTTTAAGCGAAAAAATCCGGGAGATGTACTCACACCCTCCCGGATTTATTCATAGTCTGTGCCCCATCAGGAAACTGCTTCTTCACGCTCTTCCAAATACTGTTGTAAAACCGCAGCCACTTCATGGGGTTCCAATCCCGATTCGTCAATAAGTTCACTGACCACCTCCAATTCCTTTCTTCTCTTTTCCTGATAAAGTTCTTCCAATTCACGCTTCTCCGACTCCACACGGGTTGTCAACGCCTCTATCAGTTCCTGTTTTGCAATAATTTTTTCATCAATTGTTTTGCGCTGTCCTCTTGCCATAAAAAATCCTCCTTATACTTTCCACATCCCATTTCCCGGCGCCCTTTCCCCAGGTCAGCGGTGGGCCAGCTTGCGGCCATCCATTCCCATATATATTAATTTCACGGACGCTTTGTAAGAACCTCCGGGCAGATATGGCTTTTTATACCATTATATGGACAAGATTGGGAAAATATACCTGAAATTATAATTTTTTATCCCAACAAGGATAAAAAATCCTCCTTACTCATACCGCTCAACTGTCCGGCGTCTCCCTGAATGATCTGTTCCGAAAGCGCCCTTTTACTCTCCTGAAGTTCCTGTATCTTCTCTTCAATGGTGCCTTTGGCAATCAGCCTGTACACCACTACCATTTTCGTCTGTCCGATGCGGTGGGCGCGGTCCGTAGCCTGATTCTGCACTGCCAGATTCCACCATGGGTCATAGTGAATGACCACATCTGCTCCTGTCAAATTCAGCCCTACGCCCCCGGCTTTCAACGAAATCAAAAATACCTTCGTCTCATCTTTGTTAAAGGCATTTACCAATTGAAGACGCTTTTCCTTTGGCGTAGCTCCCGTAATCATATAAAAGCTAACGCCATCCTTCTCCAATCGTTTTGCAATCAAATCCAACATGGAAGTAAACTGTGAAAACAGCAATATCTTATGCCCGCCCTCCACAGCACTCTGAACCAGGTCCACACAGGCTTCCAACTTTGCGGATTCTCCCTTGTAATTCTCAAAGCATAGTTCAGGGTCACAGCAAATCTGTCGAAGTTTCATCATCTCCGCAAGGATTTCTATTTTATTCCTCTGGAAATCTCCTGTCACAATTTTCTGCTTCATATACAGCACTTGTGCGTCATATAATTTTTGCTGCTCGGATTCAAATTTTACAAAACGGTTTTCTTCCAGCTTCTCCGGTAAATCTTTCAGCACATTTTCCTTCATCCTTCGCAGAATAAACGGCGCGGTCATCTTCTGCAGACGCTCCAATGCCCCCTGGTCTTCATTCTTTACAATGGGCGCTTCAAATTCATTCCGAAATACATCATATCCGTACAGATATCCTGGAATCAAATAGTCAAAAATACTCCAAAGTTCACTGAGCCTGTTCTCAATAGGCGTCCCTGTAAGCGCATACCTTGTACGACTCTTTATCACCTTCACTGCCTTTGCCGCAGCGGTCGTATGATTCTTAATATACTGAGCCTCATCGATAATCTGGTAATAAAATTCCTTATCCTCATAACATGCAATATCTCGCTTCAAAAGGTCATAAGAGGTAATTACCACGTCAAATTCTCTATAATGTTCTAATTTATCCCGTCTCTCTTCCTGGGTTCCTGTGATAAAATTCCAGGTCAGCTCCGGCGCATAGTGTCTCAATTCCTCCCCCCAATTATATACCAGGGAAGCCGGCGCCACCACAAGGGAAGTGCCCTGTTTTCCCTCCAATTTGGCAGACAGCAGTACGGCAAGCACCTGCAATGTCTTGCCCAGTCCCATATCGTCCGCCAGAATCCCTCCCAGATGATATGCCTCCAATGTCCTCAGCCAACGATATCCTGTTCTCTGATAACCTCTCATAATTCTGGCAAGAGAAACCGGCTCTTCATAATCCGCATCTTTCAAGGTCTTGAAATCTTTTACCATCTCACGAAAATAACTATCCCTGCTGCTGTAGATTTCTTCATTTTTTTCCAGCAGATTGTCCAGGTACAATGCGCGGTACAGGGGCAGTTTGACATTTCCCTTTAACACGTCTTTCGGAGACATGCGCAGCGCGTCCATCATCTCCGCCAAAGTCTGAAGCGAATCGTCTTCTTCCAGACTTAAAAAATCCCCATTTTTTAAACGATGATATTTTTTCTTCTTTCGGTAACTTTTTAAAATGTCTATCAATTCCTCCGGCGGTACGTCCTGTGTGGCAATATTCAAATTCAACAAATCCTTAGACACAGATATTCCCACGGACATTTTTATCCTGCGCCCCACATTCATACCGCTAAACTGTCTGGTACACCGCACCTCTCCTAAGGACAAAAGCATGTCGATTCCTTTGTCCAACACCTGGTACATTAATTCTTCCTCTCCCCCGCAATGCAGCTCTCTCTTTTCAAAATCTACATACGGAAACCACTGGCGCGTCAGAAACAATATTTCACGTTCTCTTTCCTGTTCCCTGAACAGTTCTATTGGGCGGTCCTCATCTATATTATCAATCAGGGATAATTCTTCACTTCCATATCTGGCCGCCACCCGGCAAGTCATATTCCTGCCTTCCGCATCCAGATAAAAAACCATATCTGCCTGGGGCGGCAGATATGCGGCAATCTCATCCGCATTTTCTTCCATAATGTCCACTACCCCCTCTAACTGAGGCAGCACCGAATAATAAAACTGTGCCAGTTTATTCCTCCCCACCTGGAATTTTATGGCTCCCTCAGGGCAAAATGCAGCCAGTGTCCGTATCCGCTGCTGAAATTCCTCTTCCAGCCTGCAAAAATTTTCCCCATTCATATAATAGGCCGTCCCTACGCCATAAAACAACGCCGGCATCCGGCAATCCACTGTTATGCCGTGAAACGTCCTTCTGTCACTGAGCATATTTTTACGTATGGTAAGAGAAATATGCGGATTTTCCTCCTTCGTATGCAGCACATATTTTACCCTCTTCTCCAAATCTCTGTCTTCATACTCTATGCCACGCTGGTCCACCAGACGATACAGTTCATCCAGCCGCCAGCCAAACAATGCCAACTCACCGTTTTTGGACAAAGCTTTCTTAGAATAACTTCTTGCTTCTATCAGCCTTTTCTCAAACGCCTGCTCTTCCTTTACAATTCTGCCAATGTAATCAATCCACTTTTTGGAGTCTTCCATAAAATGATTTATCCCATGATTAAAGCTTGTGCCGCTTCCATAAAACGCCATTTTGGATTCCAATACATTCCCATAAAATTCAAATAAATCCTTTACCACATAAAGTTTTTTCTCCCCCACTTTAAAAGAAACGGACAATTCGTCCTTTTTCTTCGTAATTCGGGGAACTAACATAAGACTTGCTTCTTTTCCCACAGCGCCGGAAATCACATGATTGGCGCGCTGTTCCGAAAATGCACTGAGCAGCCGCATTGTACGCAGATCCGTTGCATCGCCCATATTCTTCCCTTTGAAATAATCTCGCAGCAACATAGAGAAAGCCGCCAAATATGCACAATACTCCCTTCGATAATAACCGGAATAATAATGCCTTCTACACTCCGGACAGGCACATTCTGCGTAAAGGGAAGAGGTTCTGTCAAATACCAGCCGCATCGGAAAAGCAGTCCTTCCCTCACCCACGCTTCCGTAAGCTTCCCCTACCACGTCGCTGCGCCCTTCCATATAACCACAGTTTACATCATCCAAACTGATCACATTGTTTTGATACAATGCTTCCCCCTTTTTCATAATTGCCTGGGTCACACGCATACTTTTATAGATTTCTTTCCAATCAAAATACTCATATTGTGCAAGTTTCCAATTGGCCTCCACATTATTTTGAAGTTTTTTTGATACTTCTGCCTCATCTTCCTGACGGTTCAGAACAATAAATTCTTTTTCCTGAGATTCAGGTTTGTTTTCCTTGTTCTGTCTGTCAGGACCTTCCTTCGGACTCTCCGATTTTTTCTGCATATGTGCTTTCTCCTTTTATTTGGCTTATTTCATTCGTCTCCCTCGCCGCCAATCTGACAGCATTGGGTTATGCTTGAATCTTTGTTAGCCCATCAATCCGCTTGTAACACCGAATCTTTTTGATTCCAAATCAAAATAACCGTAGTACCCTCTCCCTCCCTGCTTTCCACTTTCATACGAATCCCCAGATGGATAAAAATCTGCCGGCAAAGGTATAACCCAATGCCAGTAGATTTATGCTCTATTCTTCCGTTATACCCGGTAAAACCTTTCTCAAAAATCCTTGGCAAGTCTTCCGGATGAATACCGATTCCCGTATCTCGGATATACAGCCTCACTTTCTCACTCTCCCAATCCTCTTCCGCATACACAGTAATTCCACCCTCTCCGGTGTACTTTATACTGTTGGAAAGAATCTGTTCCAAACAAAAAACAAACCATTTTTCATCCGTCAGTATTTTTACCGGAGTTTCCTGTAAATCCAGGCCCAATCCCTTATTGATAAACAGCACGGAATACTTCTTTACCGCCTTTTTCATCAGAGAGTACAAATCATATTCCTCCAATACCAAATCCGACGCCATACTGTCAAGACGTTGAAAGGTCAGCACCATCTCCACATACTGTTCTATCTTAAACAATTCTTCCCGCATCAGAAAACTATCCCTGCCCAGAGATTCATTTCTCTCCAAAATTAACTTCAGTGCGGAAATGGGCGTTTTAATCTGATGGGTCCACATAAGATAATAATCTTTATAGTCCGCAGACTTTTCCTCCCATTTCAGATTACTTTGATACAATGCTTCCCTGACGCGCAAAAGAAGCATCCATTGGGCTTCCGCAAAAGATCCTGCATCCTCTATTCCTTTTTCCCCAATGGAACATTCTATTTCCGCCAACACATCTTTGGCGCATGTCAGATTGAAATACAATTCCTCAAGCTGCCTGCTCTTTTTCACATATTTCAAACCATAACAAAAACCCGCCCCTGCCCATATCACCAAAGTCAGGTACGAAGCATAGAAAAGATTTTCCAAATTTTCAAAATGGTAGAGAGAACCCACACTTACAAATAAAAAAATCGTCGCCATATAGAGGAACAATACTCCCCTGTACTGTTTTATATATCGAATCCAAAATCTCATCCCACTTCTCCGATGCAATATCCCAATCCCTTTTTCGTGTGAATCATCTGTCCTCGCTCCACGGCCTCCAGTTTTTTCCTTAATCTTGTCATATTTACCGTTAAGGTATTGTCGTCTACAAAACAATCGTTATCCCACAATCGCTTCATAATGGCTTCTCTTGACACTGTCTTTCCAGCATTCTCAAATAAAATCTGCAGAATACGAAATTCATTTTTGGTCAAATCCAGTTTTTCCTCGTTTACATAAAGCACAGCATCCGTTAAATCCAAAACCATACCATCATATTCCATCACATTCGTTTGTCCCCGAAACGCATATGTCCTGCGCAGCATTGCCTGGATTTTGGCAGCCAATACCTCCAATTCAAAGGGCTTTGTCACAAAATCATCCCCACCCATATTTACGGCCATTACAATATTCATATTATCACCGGCAGAAGACACAAAAATAATCGGCACCTGAGAAACCTGCCGAATCTGCGCGCACCAATAATAACCATTAAAAAAAGGGAGGCCGATGTCCATTAGCACCAACTGAGGTCCCCAGGCGGCAAATTCTCCCATAACATTTTGAAAATCCTGCACGCACCTTACCTCATACCCCCACTTTTCCAGATGATGTTTCACCTCTTCCGCAATCACTCCATCATCTTCCACCACCAACAATTTATATTTCATCGTTACACCCTTTGCATATCCCCTGATTCCTCTGTCAGACCGGCACATCACTCAATAATCAGACTTGCACATTTGATATCGTTGGACAAATCATAAGTCATTCCCGTTTTCAATCCCACCACTTTAGGCCGTAAAGGATACTGGGGATTATTTGCCACTACCTTCGCCTTCTCCCCATTGCTCAGTGTAACCACACTGTCCACAGGATATAAAATGATAATCGCAAGAAAATCCCTCATATAATTAATATCAAGCTCGTCCGTCTTAGCCATAATCATCTCAATGGCATCCTGTTGAGAAAACGCCTTTTTATAGGGCCGCTCCGTCACAAGGGCGTCATAAATGTCCGCAATAGACAAAATCTTGGCAAAATCGGAAATTTGTTCTGCCGACACCCCCATGGGATAGCCTTTTCCATTTATTTTTTCATGATGCTGCAGCACTCCAAACAACACATCCTGGGGGATATCTTTTTTCTCTTTCAAAATTTGATAGCCATAAAAGGAATGTTTTTTCATAATCCCAAATTCCTCTTCGGTCAATTTCCCCGCCTTATTCAAAACCTGGTTTGGTATCTTGGACTTGCCCACATCATGCAGCAGCCCAGCCATACCGATCTTTTCAATCTCCGCCTCCGAAAAACCGCTTTTCTTTGCAATAAGCATGGATATGGCCGCCACATCCACACTATGTTTAAACGTATACTCATCGCTGACCTTCAATGCGTCTATATTCAGCGCCACTGCATCATTTTCCATAATGGAATCCATTAAATTCCCCGTCACGCTTGCAGCCTTGTTTGTCAGATCCACTGACGCCGTGTGGCTGTATAGAAATTTAATTCCCTCTGTTACGCGCTTTTTCACGCTTTCGGATAAATCCACTCTTGCACGGTCCGCCACCTTTAACTTCTCTATTTTCTCCTGCACTTCCGGCAAAGTCTCAACTATAGCCTCTTCCGGATCTTCCTCGCCCTCCCGAATATACACGGCGGATATGCCCATTTTCTTTAATGCGTCAATCAGAAAATCATCCAGCGTTGTCTTTCGGGCAATCAAAATACGGCCAGTCTTGTCCATAATCGCCTGGTCAATCACCATACCATCTTTTAAAGCTCTTGTACTTATATATCTTCTTCGTATCACTGGCTTCTCCAATACTCATCAGCATCTTAAGAGTCTCTTTTCATTATAGCTTATTTTCCCCATGAAATCTATCCCTATTTACAGTTTTTTCCTGATTCTGCAAAATCCTTGTTACTGATCACTCCGTTGACGGCAACGCGGAGGTCAGCCTACGCAATTTTGCCACTATTTGTTTTAAATGGTCCACCACAACATCCATTTCCTCTTTCGTATTTTCCCAGGAAGGCGTAAGCCGAAGAGATCCTCTGGCCTCATCCTCCTTCAATCCTATGGCTCGCAGCACATGAGAAGCATTGGCGGTGCCGGAAGTACATGCAGAACCACCGGAAGCACAGATTCCCTTCATATCCAGCATCACAAGCAGCGCCTCTCCTTCCACCTGCATAAATGAAAAATTTACATTATTCGGAAGTCTTTTTTCTCTGTGACCGTTAAGACGGCAGCAAGGAATTTCCGCTTCTATTCTTTCAATCAAATATTCCCGAAGTCTTTTCTCCGCTGCTGCCCTTTGTTCCATCGTATGTAAAGCCCACAGGGCTGCCCGGCCAAACCCTACAATCCCCGGCACATTTTCCGTTCCCGCCCTTCGATTCCGCTCCTGCCCTCCGCCATGGAAAGAAGCGCCCAGCTTTATCCCTGTCCGAATATAAAGTATTCCAACCCCTTTGGGCCCATTGAGTTTATGTGCGCTGGCACTTAAAAGGTCCACCCCCAGCTCTTCCGCACAAATGGGTATCTGACCAAAAGCCTGCACCGCGTCCGTATGAAACAAAACGCCCCGTTTTCTCGCAAGTCTGCCAATTTTTGCCACAGGCTCCAGCGTACCGATTTCATTGTTGGCAAACATTATGCTGATCAATATGGTGTCCGGACGAATAGCCGCTTCCAACTGCCCCAAATCTATCACGCCCTCCTCATCCACATCCAGATAAGTCACCTCCACCCCTTTCCTCTCAAGGGCCTCACAGGTACGCAAAATGGCGGCGTGCTCGATTTTCGTGGTAATGATATGTCTGCCTTTTTGCCGATAACTTTCCACAACCCCCGTCAGCGCCCAATTATCCGCCTCCGTGCCTCCGGATGTAAAATAGATCTCTTCCGGCTTTGCCCCTATCACCTCTGCAACATCTCTCCTGGCTTGATTGACGGCCTTTTTACCGGCAATGCCGGAAGCATATAAAGCGCTGGGATTCCCATAATTCTCCATAAAAAACGGCAGCATGGCCTCCACCACCTCCGGCAAAGTTTTTGTAGTGGCCGCATTATCTAAGTAAATCATTTTTATCCCCCTTTGCCGCAGCTTCCTCTCTTTCTTCTAAAGCTGAAATTTTATTTTATCGGAAGTCTGCCCAAATTTTAACAGGAGTGTATCATTTCCTTATTGTTCTGTCAACCATCTCAGGGGAATATAATAATGAAAAAGCGACAGCCCGCCACAAATATTATCACGGCGCCGGCTGTGGCTCAGAGAAATAAAGGTTATAAAAGTTATGAAAGTAAGACAACGTCATCCCCTGATTGTAGGTACCTTCATTTTGACCGCCACCGGATTTATCAGCCGGCTCATTGGGTTCTTCTACAGAATCTATCTTTCCCGTCTGTTCGGAGAAGAAGAAATGGGTATCTACCAATTACTGAGTCCTGTGCTCTCCCTATCCTTTTCGCTGACTGCAGCCGGCTACCAGACTGCCATTTCCAAACTGGTAGCCGAACAGACCGCTACCCAGAGACGCCCGTCCTTCCGCCCTGTTCTGTTAGGACTAAGTCTTTCCCTGCCATTGTCCTTATTGTGTAACGCCGTTCTGTATTTTTTCGCGGAACCCATTTCCATTCGACTGTTACATGAAGCGCGCACTGCTTCCATGCTGCGCATTTTGTCCTTTTCCGTTCCCTTAAGCGCTATCCACGCTTGTTTCAACGGCTATTTCTATGGCATCAAAAAAGCCGGTATCCCTGCGGGTTCCCAGCTTTTAGAACAAATAGTCAGAGTGGGCAGCGTATACATAATTTCCATCCACAGTCTGTCCCAGGGCCGGACGCCTTCCATTGGCATAGCAATTTTAGGACTTACCATTGGGGAATTTTTCTCAATGCTTATGGCGGTGCTTGCCTTATCCCCCAGGAAGCAAATGTTCTCCCTGCTACAGCCGGGCACAGAAACCGCCAGGATGCTGTACGGCAAATTGCTTGCTATGGCCCTGCCCTTAACCGCCAACCGCATCATTTTAAACCTGCTGCAAAGTGTGGAATCCATCTCCATTCCCTCACGGCTCAGGCTTTATGGATATGACAAAGTAACCGCTCTCAGCGTATACGGTGTACTCACTGGTATGGCAATGCCTTTTATCTTCTTTCCAAACGCTTTGACCGGATCCTTGGCCGTGCTTCTCCTTCCTATGATTTCAGAAAGCTATGCTTTGGGAGATATGAAATCCGTAAAAAGGGCCGCGCTGCGAACGGTAAAATACTGTGGTCTGTTAGGATTTATCTGCATGGGCATTTTTGTCTTACTGGGCAGATGGATGGGAACCTCTCTATTCCACAGCCCCCTGGCCGGATATTTTATCACCACCCTGGGTTTCCTCTGTCCTTTCCTCTACCTGGACACCACATTGTCCAGTATCCTTCAGGGCCTGGGTATGGCGGGACATATTTTTACCATGAATGTAATCTGTATGCTGCTGCGTCTGTGCTTTGTCCTTCTGGCAATTCCTCATTTTGGAATCACCGGATATCTCTGGGGACTGCTTGTCAGCCAGTTGACCCTTGGAGTTCTCTATCTGGTATATCTGTTTCGCTTTCTTAAAAAGCATCAGGACTGACAGCCCTCTACATACATCCCTTTAGGCGGTGAGATAATTTCGCATAGCGCGAAGGGCGTTTTTCTCCAAACGGGAAACCTGAGCCTGGGAAATACCGATTGCTTCGGCAACTTCCATTTGTGTCTTGCCCTCAAAAAAACGCATGGAGATAATTTCATGTTCCCTGTCGTTGAGCCTTTTCATTGCTTCGCTTAAAGAAAGTTGTTCCACCCAGGTTTCTTCTCTGTTTTTCTTATCGCTGATCTGGTCCATAACATAAAGGGTATCGCCCCCATCGGTAAAAATGGGCTCATATAAGCTCATTGGATTCTGAATTGCATCCAGTGCATAGGCAATATCCTCTTTGGAAATACCTATTTCAGTGGCAATTTCTTCGATGGAGGGTTCCTTCAGGTTTTTCCTGGTCAGGGACTCTCTTGCATAAATTGCCTTATAGGCGGTGTCCTTGAGAGAACGGGAAACGCGCATGGTGCTGTTGTCCCGCAAAAAACGCCTGATCTCTCCTATAATCATGGGGACCGCATAGGTTGAAAATTTTACATTCAGGGATGAGTCGAAATTATCTATGGCCTTGATGAGTCCGATGCATCCGATCTGAAACAGGTCGTCCACATTCTCATTGCTGGAAGAAAACCGTTTAATGACACTGAGCACAAGACGCAGATTCCCTTCTATATAAGCTTCTCGTGCCTTTGTGTCCCCGGCCTCAATTTGTTGGAAAAGCGCCTCCTTCTCCTCCGTTTTCAGCAATGGTAGTTTGGAAGTATTTACTCCGCAGATTTCCACTTTACCCTGTGTCATTTCTTTTCTTTCCTCATTTCTATACAGATTCCTGTGTCGGTGCGACTGTTATTCTTCTCTCTGCGGCCGGTACAGTTCAGCCGGCACATTGAGCCTCTTAACTTAATGCTAGTATGTGCCCCACGCCGGAAAATATTCCCCTCTCTGCTTTGAGTTTGATATTTTTGTTATCATTTATTGACCTTCCGCATATTTGTAATAAAGAGGGCAGAACACTTTGGGAGATGAAAGAAATGCTTTTTTCAGAATTAAGATGTAAAGATGTCATCAACATAAAAGATTGCAGAAAACTTGGCCGGGTCTGTGACATGGAATTTGACCAGTGCACCGGCTGTATCTGCAAAATTATGGTTCCGGGCTGCAATCGCATACTGGGTTTCCTAAACTGTGAACCAAATATCGTAATTCCGTATAAAGATATCAGACAAATAGGACCTGATATTATTCTCGTTGACATTCACTGCTGAATATGATACGTTAATAGAAGTATAAATATTACGGTGCAGCCATACGGCGGAGGAAACTTCATGAAATGTCCCTTTTGTAACCATGAAAATACAAGAGTCATTGATTCAAGACCGGCAGAGGATAACAATTCCATTCGCCGTCGGCGGGTTTGTGACGAGTGTGGAAAACGATTTACCACCTATGAGAAAATCGAGACCATTCCCTTGATTGTTATAAAAAAAGACAACAACCGGGAAACCTATGACCGCTCCAAAATTGAAGGCGGACTTATCCGCGCCTGCCACAAAAGACCTGTCAGTGCACAGCAAATAGCTCTGCTGGCGGACGAAGTGGAAAACGAAATTTTCAGTTTGGGGGAAAAGGAAATATCCAGCCAGATGATCGGGGAATTGCTCATGAACAAATTAAAAGATTTGGACCCTGTGGCATATGTGCGTTTTGCCTCAGTGTACAGAGAATTTAAAGATGTCAATACCTTTATGGATGAACTTAAAAAACTGCTTGAATCCTAATATACTTTCATATATAAAAAGAGACGGCATATTCCGTCTCTTTTTATATTCACACTACATTTAAGCTTGTCAGACTTTCTTACGAAAAATAAGACGAAACATCCAAAAACCTATGATGGTTCCCAACACATTTGTCCATATGTCGTCTGTCTGAAAAAATCCCCGACCGGTTGCAAGCTGCATACATTCAATTCCTAGACTGGTGGCCGTTCCCAAAGCCAGGCTGGCAAAGAAATGCCTTAACCTGCCAAACGCCAGACTGCCGAAAAAGCCATACGGAATAAACAACAACACATTCTCCACCACATAAGCGTTATTTCTGGTATTAATTCCCCAGGTGGAAAAAAGCTTTAAATCCATGCCGTTTCTGCTGCCACTCTCCCTTGACAGAAAGGTAATCACAATCATCATGGCAAAATAAAAGCCAAAGAAAACAACCGGCAACATTGCTGCCGGTTTCATATTTTCACACTTTCCCATTTTGCATACCACATACATAAGAATGGCAATTATGGGAATCCCTACCATCATTCCATAGGGAAGATACTGTATCATGGATAACATATCCATATATATATAATGTATCATTTTAACATGCTCTCCATTGTCATTGCTTGTCACAGCCCGGCCAGTCTATCTTTTGACTTTACCGATACTTCTCCCAGCTCTCTCCTGCATGCTCCCATTTACCCTTTTCCTCCGAAAGCCTGCCATTCATCCATGCCACAGCCTCCACAATTCCTTCCTCCGCAAAAGGGAACTCTGCAGATTCTTTCTCTTCATCAGGCGTCTTAAAAAAATTAAACGGCTCCGGCCATATGGTACAGCGCAGTTTCTTATCCCCATCCTGTGCCGAAATCCCCTCCAGCCGATAGCGCATTCCCTGATGACACCCTGTAAATTCTGTCTTCTTGAGATATTCCATTGATAATATATCATCACGCCCAATCAACGCCGCCACAATACCTTTCCAAACCTGACATAGGATGTTGTCAGCATTTATTTCTTACTTTCGCGCCCTTCGGCACGCATGAATCGAAGCCCTTATGTGTGAATATTATACCCCATTTCCTCCCAACTGAAAACCCCTAAATTAAATATTGTTGCTCATTTCCTTCTTGAGCTGCCGCATAATCTTTTTTTCCAACCGGGATATGTATGACTGGGAGATTCCCAGCAGAGACGCCACTTCTTTCTGTGTCATTTCCTGCCCATCCTTTGTTCCCAATCCAAATCTCAAACTGATAATTTTCTTTTCCCTCTCCGAAAGCTTGCTGACAGCTCCCAATAATAACTTGCGCTCCACTTCATTTTCAATATCCCGATAGATCACGTCGTCATCCGTTCCCAAAATATCCGACAGAAGCAATTCATTGCCGTCCCAATCAACATTCAAGGGCTCATCAATAGACACTTCCAGCTTCGTCTTATTATTTCTGCGCAGATACATCAATATCTCGTTTTCAATACATCTGGACGCATAAGTTGCCAATTTAATATTCTTATCAGGTTTAAAGGTATTAATGGACTTAATCAGCCCAATGGTGCCAATGGATATCAAATCTTCCACCCCCACACCGGTATTGTCAAATTTCTTTGCAATATACACTACCAGACGGAGATTGTGTTCTATCAGAATTGCCTTTGCTTCATCATCATATTCCGTTCCCAGGTCACCGATTACCTGACTTTCTCTCTCCACCTCCAAAGGCGGGGGCAATACCTCCGCTCCACCGATATAATGGATGTCCCCTTTCCTGTGCAGAAGGAAATTTTCTCTGCGTATCATTTTAAACTGCATTTTGCCTGGTATCGTCACTTTCAGAATCATTACGCCTCACATTCTGCCGTTTCTTCGGCTTCCCTTTTTTATGCTCCGCAAAGAGCTTTGGGTTAATAATCATTTTCACGGATTCCTCTCCGGTACTTTCTGCATGGGAAATTTCTTCATCACTGACGGCTATGTAAATGTCCTTAAATGACATTTTCATTCCATCCAACTCTAAAAGCAGCTCCGGAAGCAGATACCCTGGCAAAATTCCTCTTTTCTTACCGATGCTGTGGTAGGGTATGACGCGAAATCCCTTCTCTTCATCCTTCCGAATCCTGTCAAATACTTCCCTCTCCACAATGCAGACCGGTTGCCCGCTGATTGGTTCCACCAGACTATTGCCTGAATCAACCAAAGCCCATACGGCTGCTTCTCTCTCGTCCCAGAGCAGTTTCGCCCTACACAGACTGTCCTTTGCCTTCAACCCATATCTGAACCTCAGAAACAACAGGAACACCACCCCTCCCATTCCCGCAATTCCAATGACACCGGTAACTGCTTTTCTTGCGGGTCCTGCAATCCTGACCAGGAAAAGCAAAGCCCCTCCCATCCCAAAAGAATATAGTGCAAGTCTTTCCAACAACTGAAGAAACATTCTTAAGCCTTTTACAGGAAAAGTAATGCAAATCATTCCCACACACCCGGCCGCCAATCCTACCGTCAGTTTCAAAATAACAGGCGCCGTCCCCAGAAAAGGCAGCAAAAAACAAATCGCTCCCAAAGCGGCGCCTGCAATCATTCTCCCGGTTTTCGCGCTACGAAGCGTACTGCGATCTACCAGTATCAAAAGATAAAGGTTCATAATGAAATTGAGTAAAAACAAACTGTCCACATAAAGTTCATAGTACATGAGCATCATCCTTTTCACAATTATTATAAGGGGATTGGACTTAAGAATTTGTCAAATAGAGTGTGGATTCCATAAAAATTTTCGACAAAAAGAGCCGGGCTTACCATTGCCCGGCTTACAAGACTGCCATATAGAATTTTATTTTCTTTGAAGGAACTCCGGAATCTTCAATGTCTTCTCCACAACGTTAGCACGGATATCCACTGGTTTCGGTACTCCTTGCAGTTGTACCTGCACTTGCTGTTCCACCACAGGCTGAGGCTGTACTGTGGTAGGCTGCACATTCAGATTCTTGATCGAATTGGACACGTTCTGTTGTCTGTAGGGGGAACTCATTCCAAACCGCGATTGCAGCGGAGGATTGTTCAGAGATTCGTCCAGCCCCGTAGCAATCACAGTAACCGTACAGCTATCCGTAGCGGACTCATCATACATAGCGCCCACGATAATATTAATATCCTCACCGGTAAACTGTTGAATGTATTCCGCAGCATCGTTTACATCCGGCAATGTAATATCCCCTGACAGATTGAGGATGACATCTGTTGCACTGGTAATATTGGTCTCTAACAAAGGACTCTCCACCGCCATTTTCACCGCAGCCAAAGCCTTGTCGTCGCCCTTGCCCTCGCCGATACCAATATGCGCGATTCCCTTGTCCTTCATAACCGTCTGTACGTCCGCAAAATCCAAATTAATCAAAGCCGCCCGGTTAATCAGGTCTGTAATCCCCTGCACTGCCTGCTGCAATACAGCGTCCGCTTTCTTGAGCGCCTCCGGCATGGTGGTACGCCTGTCCACAATCTCCAATAGTTTATCATTGGGTATGACAATTAAAGTATCCACATACTCCTTGATACGCTCAATGCCATTATTTGCATTTACCATTCGGGTCTTGGCTTCAAAGCGAAATGGTTTCGTAACCACTCCCACTGTCAGGATTCCCATTTCCTTTGCCAGTTTTGCTACCACGGGCGCAGCTCCGGTTCCCGTGCCGCCTCCCATACCGCAAGTGACAAACACCATGTCGGACCCTTTTAACGCAGATGATATCTCTTCCGCACTTTCTTCCGCAGCCTTTTCGCCCACTTCCGGCTTCGCTCCGGCTCCCAGCCCTTTCGTCAGCTTCTCTCCTATCTGCAAAAGCTTCGGTGCCTTACACAACTGTAATGCCTGCTTGTCCGTATTTACACCAATAAATTCCACACCGTTAATTTGTTCTTCTACCATTCTATTTACAGCATTATTACCTGCGCCACCTACACCGACCACAATAATCTTAGCAGCAGATTCAGCATCGTTTGTCTTAATTTCCAGCAAAGGTATTTCCTCCTTTTTCTTTACCATTTCACTCCATATCTACTATCATATAATTTTTTCAAGAATTTCGCAACTATTTTTTGAAAAAAGATTATTTAACCGGACTTTTCCGGCTGAAATGTATATTTTCCGCTATCCTCATCATAAGTCTGCATCTGCAGCGTCCCTTTTTTTCCCGAAAGCTCCTGTAACAGCTTTGGAAGCAGCATAAGCTTGTCCTCCAGGGTAGCTCTGTCTCCTCCCAGCGCTACCTTTACATTTTCAAAAAAAACTGTAATTTCTCCCGATTTATTAAAATAAATTTTATCCGATATCAAGTTGTATTTGTTCAAAAGCTTTGTAATATCCAAAATCTTCTGAAAAACTTCCTTATCTTCCACCGGAATCGGCTCACCTACAATAATATGGTCAAATTCCAGCCCTGTCACCTGAGGGATCCCAACGGTCTTGATATTAGAATTTTCCACCACATAGCCATCCCTGTCAAAGTATACATAAGTATCCAGATATTTTACGTATCCAGTGAGACTTTTTTCGTATACCGTAATCTTGATTGTGTCCGCAGATAATATATCCACATTCAGCACATCCACAAAAGGAATCCCCTTGACATCTTTGTTCTTGTATTTAAAGGAAAGATACAGTGAATTATCTCCCAGTATCCCGTCCATGACCATTCTCTTGATTTCATCTTCTGTATAATGAATATTTCCTTCCACATAAACCGTCCGGACAGTATAATTTGTTTTGATGTAATTTCCCACCCCCAATAATACTGCCAGGACGACAATGATCAATATGGCAACATGCGTTCTTTTGCTCTTATACACTAACCACCCGCGCTCCTAATTCTCTGAAATCCCTGCAGATATTTTCATATCCGCGGTATATATATGAGCATCCGCTCACAACGGTTTCTCCTTCCGCCATCAGGCCCGCAACCACCAACGCGGCGCCGCCCCGCAACTCTTTTGCACATACGCTTGCGCCGTGCAGCATCTCCACACCCCGAATCAATACACTATGGGAGTCCTTCTGACAGGTATCCGCACCCATTTTATCCAAATCTTCCAGAATCCGAAAACGATTCTCGAAGATAGCCTCATCTATTCTGCTGCATCCCCTTCCCATGGTTTCCACCGCCAATGCCACCGATTGAAGATCTGTGGGGAATCCGGGATAAGGTTTGGTGACTATCCTTATGGGCGCTGGCCTTATGGGCGCCTGTACATAAATTCCCTCCGGCGTACAATACACATGTCCTCCCATTTGCTCCGCAGTATTGAGAACGGCAGCCATTTCCTTCCCCGGCGCCTGTTCCAGAAGAACGCATCCTCCCACCCCAATACAGCCAAACAGGTACGTGCCGGCCACAATTCTGTCCGCCGGAACGGTATATTCGGTTCCCCTAAGTTTCCTTCCCCCATGAATTACCAGCCGACCGGTTCCCTGACCTTCAATACAGGCACCGCAGCAGCACAGATACCGGCACAGCGCCGAAATCTCCGGCTCCAATGCAGCTCCTTCCAAAATGGTATCTCCATCTGCCATCACCCCTGCCAGTACAATATTTTCCGTTGCACCCACGGAGGGAAACGGAAGACAGATTTTAGTCCCGTGAAGCCCTGACACTCTGGCCATAAGCTTGTTGCCTTTTTCCGTAAATTCTACTCCCATCTGCTTTAGTGCGGACAAATGCAGATCAATAGGACGCTCACCGATGACGCAGCCGCCCGGATGTTCCATAATCACTTCCCTGCATCTGCCGATTAACGCACCCAGCAGACAGAGGGAAGAACGCATTCCCGTCACCGCATCCTCAGGCATCTCATCCCTTCTCACCTGTGAAGAATCAATAACAAGTCCCTTTTCCTGCCAGTGTACACTACAGCCAAGGCTTTTTAACAGGCTCACCATGGAATGTACATCCGCTATCCTGGGACAATTCCTGATGACAGAGACATCCCCTGTCAAAATTGTTGCCGCCAGGACAGGCAGCGAAGCATTTTTCGAGCCCTGTATACGAACCTTTCCCTGTAGGGCAATTCTGCCCTGAATACGAATAGAATCCATAAAGCACCATCCGGCTTATTTAATTAACATATTCTATCCTATGAACACCGGGCCCCATATGTACCTTGTTTCACATAATTCTATGCAGAACTGCCTTTAACGATTACAATTCTTTCAGTTGTATCCGCCTTGCCACACTTAAGACCAGCCCCACCTCAATGAGCAGAAACATAACGGAGGAACCTCCGTAACTGATAAAGGGAAGGGAAATACCCGTATTGGGTATGGTGGCTGTCACCACGGCAATATTTAAAATGGCCTGTATGGTTATATGTCCCATCACCCCCACCACCAGCATTGCACCGAACAGGTCCGGCGCATTGTTGGCAATCACCATCATACGCCAAAGCAACATAATAAACATTAATATAATTGCAACTGCGCCAAACAGCCCCAGTTCTTCACAGATAATGGAAAAGATCATATCATTCTGAGCCTCCGGCAGAAAGCTCAGCTTCTGCATACTCTGCCCAAGTCCCTTGCCAAAAATTCCTCCGCTTCCTATGGCGTACAACCCCTGCAACGTCTGAAAGCCTGTATCCGTAGGATCACTCTCCGGATCCAGCCATGAAAGGATACGGTTGCCGCGGAATGCCATAAAGTCGTTTCCGGATACCACCAGATAAACCACCAAAGCGGCGGCGGCAAAAACCAGCAATGCCATAACGATAAATTTCTTATAATCCGGACTGGCTACAAAGACCATCAGGATAGAAATCCCAAGAATAATAATTGCCGAACTCAAATTTTTGGTAATCATATAAACTTCCAGTACAATAGGAAGCGGAAACGCCACCATGACGCAAAAACCTTTCATGGTGCGGATTCCCTTCCCCATCTTACACACCATTACCGCAAGGAAAAGAATCATACAAAGTTTTGCCACCTCTGCCGGCTGGATGTTGAGCCCGATTCCCGGAATGGCAATCCACCGACGGGCGCCATGGGACTCCACTCCAAGGGGGGTCAATACCATCGGCACCATAACGGCAGAAACCACATAGCCAAGTATATAAAATCTTTCCCAAAAATGATATGGAATATTGGCAACCACAATCATCACCACAAGTCCTATAATGCTGGCAATCAACTGTTTCTTCAGATAATAAGCCGAATCCTCAAATTCAAGAAATGCCTGATAAGAACTGGCTGAATAAATCATCACCAGTCCGAACCCCATTAAAAATAATACGATAAAAAGGAGACTGTAATCAAAGAAGTATTCGGATTGTTCTTTTTTCTTCTGCCTGGTGCTTCTGCGGCTTCTCTCGCCATAAGCATTTTTTTCATATGAATCTATTTTTTCCTGAGCATCATTTCTTTCATGGGAATCACTTTTAGCGCGATAGTCCTTTTTTTCACGCAGATTTCTTTTTGCATTTGCTGCCATAAGCACTCCTTATCCGAAGTTACCAGCCACCCGGAACCAGAATCCGTAGATACGATTACGTCTCCTTATGTGGAAGGTAATTGATTTACATACGCTTTAAATTTCTCTCCCCTCACCTCATAGTTTGGAAACATCCCCCAGCTTGCACAGGCCGGTGACAACAGTACCGCGTCACCCTGTTCTGCAAGCTGTGTGCAAAGTTCCAGACATTCCTCAAAGGTATCTGCAAAACAGATTCTTTCAAATCCATGCCGCCTTGCACAGGCCGCAATTTTTTCCTTTGTCTGGCCAATTAACACCAACCACTTTACTTTTCCATCGAAATTCTCAATCCATTCGTCATATTCACTTTCTTTGTCATATCCTCCCCCAATGAGAATTGTGGGTTTACTCATGGCACGAATTCCCTGAATTGCCGCGTCGGGATTGGTCCCTTTGGAATCATTGTAGTAATCCACCCCTTTTTTGACGGCAACAAATTCAATTCGATGCTCCACCGCATGAAATTTCCTCACCACAGACAGGATGGTATCCATCGGTACACCCATTCCCTCGCAGATGGCAATGGCAGCCATTACATTTTCCACATTACACATTCCCACCAAATTCATATCAGTGTAAATGTCAAGCAATTCCTCTTCCTGTCCCCCGCTCGCCTTTACAATCTTATTCCCTCGTCGGAAATAACCCTCATCCAACTCCCTTTCGGAAGAAAAGAATACCACCCTGGCCGGACATCTGGCGGCAAAATCCCTTGTATATCCGTTCTCATAATTCAGAACGCAGATATCCTCCTTTGTCTGGTTTCGTGCAATGGCCTCCTTTGCGGCCACATATGCTTCCATGGTATGATGACGATTCAGATGATCCGGCGTTATATTCAATATGGCGGACACAACAGGATGAAACATTTGAATGGTCTCAAGCTGAAAAGAACTGATTTCTCCCACCGTCACTGTTTGCGATGTGGTTTTCAAACATTCCGACGTATATGGATTGCCGATATTTCCCACCACAAACACATTTTCCTCCCCCCAATGGGCTTTCATAATCTCTCCTGCCAAAGTGGTAGTGGTGGTCTTGCCATTGGTGCCCGTTATAGCGGCTACTCTGCCTTTTTCCTCCCGATAACCCAGTTCAATTTCGCCGATGATTTCCGCTCCTTCCGCTCTGAAATCATTGACAAGGGGAATATCTACGGGAACTCCGGGGCTCAGAACCACAGTTGCCGTTTCCTTTATGATCTGTGGAGGAATCTCTCCCGTCTTACAGACAGCCTTACTTTTCTCCGGCAGCTTTGTTCGTAGTTCGGCTTCCGTCAGCCCTTCCTTACCGTCATAGAGTACTACGTCAGCCCCCATATGCTCCAAAAGTCCCACTGACCCAATCCCGCTGATACCGGAACCAACCACAAGGCACTTTTCTCCTCTTAAACTCTTTGTATTTGTCAAATGCTTTCCTTCCATTTTCATCTCCGTCTCCCCTTTTGGGGAATCCTCTCTTCCCTGGTCAACGTATCTTTTTCCCAAAGGGCTCCACCGATTATCTCATTTCCCATGGTCCTCAACTCTTGCGGTTCAAAACGCCTCATTCTTATTTTACAACATGGCCAACGCCGCCAGGCACATCAATGCAGTAATTATAGTAAACAACGCAGTAATTCTGGTTTCAGACCATCCACAGAGTTCAAAATGATGATGAAGGGGCGCCATTTTAAAAATTCTTTTTCCGCCGCTAATTTTATAATACCCAACCTGCAAAATAACGGAAGATACTTCCACCAGGTAAATAATGCCAATCACCGCTATATACAGAGGCATTTGAAGCAAATACCCACAGCCCGCCACAAAACCTCCCAACGCCAAAGATCCTGTATCTCCCATAAAAACCTTAGCCGGATATACATTAAACAATAGGAATCCCAATAACGCCCCCGCTACCGCACAGGTCACAGGTTCAATTCCCCCCGCCGTACCAATGGCAACCACCGAAAAAAATACCGCTACCATCAGTGTAACGCTTCCCGCCAGTCCATCCAATCCATCCGTAAAATTAGTTCCATTTGCCGTTCCCAGAACAATAAAAAACAAAATCGGCACATTCCAGACACCGAAATCCAGATATCTGTCCTGCAGAAAAGGAATTTTCATCGCCAGGTTTACGTCGGTATAGTTGGTAAGGTACCAGGCAAAGATACCTGTGACGGCCAATTGTCCCGCTAATTTCTGCAGCGGCGTCAAACCCATGGACCGTCTGCACACTATCTTAATATAATCATCCATCAAGCCCACAAGCCCAAATCCTACGGTCAAAAACAGTACCGGTGCAATTTTGGGATAATCTTTCACAAACAACACGGAGGTCAGTACCACGCTTACCAGAATCAAAATACCTCCCATAGTAGGGGTACCGGACTTTTTCAAATGTGCAGCCGGGCCTTCTTCTCTCACTGTCTGACCGCATTTTAACCATCTCAGAAACGGAATCAGAAGCGGCCCGCACACTGCGCTGATACAAAAGGAAACCATAACTGCCATCATACTAATTTTGTTCATTTTGATCCCCCTCAATACCCAAATAGGGAAGAATATTTTCATAAAGCTGTCGGATAATCGGAGCGGATACCTGCCCTCCATAGTACACTCCCTGAGGATTGTTCACAATGGCAAGAGCAATCACTTGTGGGTCGTCCGCCGGAGCAAAGCCCACAAAAGACGCAATATAACGTCCGCTTCCTCTAGGCAAGGTCTGACTGGTAGCAGTCTTGCCGCCCACCCGAAATCCCGCCACCTTTCCGTTGGCGCCGCTGCCCTCTGCAACCACCATTTCAAGAATTTTGCGCATGGTTGCACTGGTTTCTTCGGATACAATTCCTTCTTCCACCGGGTACTCAAATACATCTACCACATTGCCGTCCCTATCACAGGTTTTGACGCCAAAATGAGGCGTAATCCGCCTTCCCCCGTTTATAATAGATGATGCTGTGGTCAAAAGTTGTATGGGTGTAATCTGAAAGGACTGGCCAAACGCCACAGTGGCAAGTTCCACATTTCCCATATTTTCCTTTTTGTGCATAATTGTTCCCGCTTCGCCGGGCAAATCGATACCTGTCTTACGCTTTAATCCAAATTGTTCAAAATAACTATAATAGCTGTCCAGTCCCAATCGAAGTCCTACTGTTATCAATGCCGGATTACAGGAGTTCATCATAGTGTGGGTAAAATCCTGGCTTCCATGCCCCGCAACTTTATGACAGCGAATCTTTCTGTCATCCACGATAATGTATCCGGGACAATGAAAAGAACTTTCTGGTGTCACCACCCCCTCTTCTAATCCTGCTGCCGCCGTGATAATCTTAAACGTAGAACCTGGCTCATAAGTGTCATTAATACAGCCGTTTCGCCAGATACCGTTGAGGATGTTCTGCTTTTCTTCCGAAGTAATATCTTCCGCCGTGCCCTCTGGTAAATCGTAGGGATGATTTAAGTCAAATTCCGGTACGTTGACCATGGCCAGAATCTCACCGTTTTGCGGGTTCATCACCAGGATGGATACGCTGTCCGCCTCTTTGGTGGCAAGCGCCTGGTTCGCCAACTGTGTAGCGTAAGACTGAATATTCATATCCAGACTGATACACAGGTCCAAACCGCTCACAGGCTCAATGCGCCTCTCTCCTGCCGCTTCCACTTCAATCCCCTTTGCATCGGTCACCGTCAAAATCGTTCCCGGTTCCCCCTGCAGATATGTATCGTAGATGACTTCCAATCCTATGATTCCCTGATTGTCGCCGCCGGTAAAACCCAACACCTTACTTGCCAGATCATCATAAGGATAATAGCGCTTATAATCTTCATCCACCTTTACCCCGGCCAAATCATACTCCCTGATTCTGTCCCCGATGGTCTTATCCACATTGCTTTTGATTCTCTCAATGGAAGAGTATTTTTCCACCCGCCTTCTTACATAGTCTTCTGAAAGCTCCAACTCTTTACAGAGAATTTCAATCACTCTGTCCGGCTCTTCTATCTGGTTGTAAATAACCGATACAGTACAGACAGTCTTATTATCCGCAAGCACTTTTCCGTTACAGTCAAGTATCCGCCCTCTGGCGGCTTTAATACTGCGCTCCCTCTCATGCAGCTCCGTGGCCATTCTGGAGTAATGTTCCGCCTGCCATACACAAAGATAGACAAGCCGCCCAAATAAACCTATAAAAGCACCTGTACAGATAATAAAAACAGCCAAAATCTTCTTTCTATGGAATATTTTGTTGTTATCCGTGAGCATGCCAAACCTCACCAAAAAGGATTACTATACTTTATTCTCATTCTTATGAGGTTATGAATCCTCCGGTGAAAAAATATCAATATGGCTGCAAACCTGCTCACAACCTTGCGGCAAAAACGGCTTACAGATTGGGATTTAGCGGAAGATCAGGATTTGGCACAGATTCCGCGCCGTCAACTGCAAATCCGGTATTCGGATCATATCTGTCTCCCGTCTCCGGGTCCACCCGATACCCTGTCTCCGGGTCAATTGGGAAACTCATTCCGGTTCCTGTGGGATCTGCATTTGGCGGTTCATCCTGGTCCTCCCCCTCATCTTCCTCATCTCCTTCCGAAGGACGGCCATAATGATTGGTAATGTCTAACTGCAGCGCATCCAGCTCCTGCCTCTCGGCTTCCGTTACCTCTTCCGTCATGAAAATATTCAAATAGGGAAGTACTTCTGTTAAAATATTCCGCACAATCCCCTTGGCAAACTCGGAATTACTCTGTTTTTCCACATTTGGTCTATCCACCACTACATAAATGGCAATCTGTGGATCGTCCGCCGGTGCGTATCCCAGAAAAGACACCACAAACTCTGTCTTAGATCGCTTATGAGTATTAGGGTCAATGGTTTCCGCAGTACCCGTCTTACCTCCTATGGCATAACCCGCCGGTCTGGCCGATTGCCCTGTACCATTGGAAACCACCGCATTGCAGCATCTCCTGATTACCTCGGATGTAGACGCAGAGACAGTCTGTTTCAATACTCTGGGTTCAATATGCGTAATGGTAGATCCGTTTGCATTGGTAATCTTATTCACCAAATGAGGTTCATAATAATTCCCCCCATTAATCAGTGAACAGAACCCTGCAATCATTTCTATCATGGTCACATTAAAATTCTGCCCAAAACTATTGGTAGCCAAATCCGTAGGCCCCATCTTATCCGCCGTATATACGAAACTGGCGGTTCTTGCCTCCCCTGCAAGGTCAATATTTGTTTTCAGCCCAAAGTTAAATATCTGCTGAAACTTACAAAAAGCTTCGCTGCCCAATATCTGTGAAATCTTAATCATGGAAACGTTACAAGACTTCGCCACTGCCTGTTCCAGCGTCAGCACACCGTCCACTCTGTTATGGCAGCCCATCATATGACCGCCCACCTCCACAAGACTGTTGCACTCAAAAGTATCGCTGGCAGAAATAGCCCCTTCCTCCAGCGCTGCCGCCACTGTAAACGTCTTCGCCGTGGAACCGGGTTCATAGGTTCCCGTAATACAGAAACTTTTCCACAGATTATTCAGATTCAGATATAACTGATCGCTGTCCATATTGGCCAGCACTTCTTCCGTAATATAAGTGTCCGTCTTCTTAAGTTCCTCATAGCCGTTGGCGTTAGTTACAAGCTCTACCATCCTGGTGCCAATAAGGCTTTCAGGGTTCCTTACATCGTTTAAATTATATCCCGGATATTCTGCCATTGCAAGAATTTCTCCGGTATTTACTCCCATAATAATACATGCGATATTTTCCGCTCCATTTCCTTGCACAATCTCGTTTTGGTGCTCTTCATTAAATTTCTTCAGATACTTTTCCACAATCATCTGAATATTTGCGTCAATGGTGGAATGAATATTGTATCCGTCGATTGCCGGTTTCAATGTCCTCTCCAATGCCTGATCATCATTCAGATAACCATATTCTCTGCCGTTAATGCCATTGAGCGTATCATTATAAAATTCCTCCAGTCCATAGCTTCCCACATTATCCCTGCCGGAAAAGCCAATCACATCCGCCGCCAGAGAATCATAAGGATAAATGCGCTTATATTCTTCCTCAAACCAAACGCCGTTTATGCTGCCTTTTACAGTCTGCTCTTCCTCCTTATCTTCCTCTCCTTTTTCCGTCTGGCCTGTATCTGTTTTTTGCGACTGGTCCGAATCTTGCTCTCCGCCTTGCTTTTGTGTGGGCTCCACGTCCTGTTTGGTGTCCTGGTTTTCCGTCTTTCCCTCATTCTGTTTTGCCTCCAGGAACCCACTGATCTGTTCATAGGTAAGCTGCTTTAAAGGCACATAATAAGAGGAAGTTTTGTGTGTCGTAACATATTCCCGAATTGCATTGATATCCAAATCAAAATTATCCGCCAGGGCCTGCAGTGTAGGTTCCAGATAAATCTGCTTCCCTCTCACTTCACTTGTCATGACTTTAGCGTCAATCACAAGATTATACACCTTCTCACTGGTGGCCAGCCTGGTTCCCTTTGCATCCACAATATCGCCTCGTCGGAAAGGAAGCACAGAAGATTCATATTTTTGCTGTGAAAGCACCTGTTTCTGATACCTGGCGCCATTTTCCCTCGTAATCCATGCAAGTCGGAATACCAGGCCGGAAAACGCCAGCAAAACCATCATATACAGCACCGCCAGCTTTTTTTGCATTTTTATGGAAAATTTATTCTTCTGTTCCTTATTCTTTTTAACCCTGTGTTCTGCTATTTGTATAATTCGATTGTCCTGATTTCCTTTGCGGCTCTTTCTTCCGCTCTTTGTATTTCCTCTATCTTTGCTTTTTCTATTTCCTCCCACTCCGGCTTCCATATCCCGGCTTTGACTGGTTCTATTGCCGCCATCCCTGCCTTGGCTATTCCTATCTCTGTCACGGCCGCTTCGGGTGCTGACGTCTCTGCTTCGGCTGCTTCTTATGTCTGCCTCCCTGTCACGGCCGCTTCGGGCGCTGACGTCTCTGCTTCGGCTGCTCCTTACATCTGCCTCCCTGTCACGGCCGCTTCGGGCGCTGACGTCTCTGCTTCGGCTGCTCCTTATGTCTGCCTCCCTGTCACGGCTGCTTCGTCCTCCGCGCTCTCTGTTCCCATCTCTGTTATCACTTCTTCTATTTTCAGGATTTCTGTTTTGGTTTCTATTTCTGGTTCCGTTATCTCCAAAACCGCCCTCTCCCAAATTTCTTTTTCCGCCGCCACTTCTGCTTACGCGCCTGACATCATTATCTTTTTCCACACTACACCTCTGCTATTTCACTTGACGCATATAATCATTTCTTTCACTCTCGTAAGTAATGATCTGTCCTTCTTGGGCATACACCATTCCCAATTCTCCCATGGCAATCCGTTTGATTTCTTCCAAATCAATACTGTTGGTAATGCGATTGTATTCTTCGTCATTGGCACGCTTCAAATGGTTCAGCTCACTCTCCTTATTGGCTACAATTTTGGTCAGCGTGGTCAGTTCCGCCTGAGTCTGAATAAAATTAACCAGTATAAAAGCAGACATACACAGTGCGCCGGTGAGAAAAAATACATATCCTGCATTCATATGGTGTACTTTCTCACGGTTCTTTTTCACCTCCGGATGAGGCTTCCTTACCGGCGTTTCTTCCCAGCGTCTCTCAGGTTCCGCTTTACGTACCACGTTTCCATAGACGTAATCGCTCCCCCCGTTTCTCTCAATGTCCCTTCTGTTCCGACTATCTCTATCATATGTAGTCTGTCTATGCTGCTTTTCCATTCTGCTGTTCCGACTCATAATGTCACCCGCCTTTTCATAAATTAGTGTCCGCCGCACAAAAAACACGTAGCTTCGCACTTTTGGAACGGCTGTTGTCCGTTAGTTCCTTCTCTGCTGGAACAATTGGTTTCCTCGTTACCGCTTCTCCCTTTGACACTTTCCCGCACACACACACCGGAAATTCCGGAGGACAGGTACAGGGAACTTCATTTCTGCGAAATGCTGTTTTAACAATTCGATCTTCCAGGGAATGGAAGGTAATGACACATAATCTTCCCCCCGGATTGAGCATATCAATAAAATCATCCAGCGAATTTTGCAGTACCTCCAATTCTCCGTTACACTCAATACGAATCGCCTGAAATGTTTGTTTGGAAGGATGTCCGTCTCTGCGCATTTTCGCCGGGATTGCCGCTCTGATCACCTCGTTCAATTCATATGTACTTTCAATGGGCTTGTCCTTCCTGGCTTTGACAATGTGTTTTGCAATATTTTTCGCAAAGCGCTCTTCACCATAATCCCTAATCATATGATATAAATCGCTTTCTGAGTACTGATTGACAATCTCTTTGGCTGTCAACGTTCTCCTTCGGTCCATACGCATGTCAAGGGGCGCGTCAAAACGGTAGGAAAACCCCCTCTCCTGCCTGTCAAGCTGATAAGAAGATACTCCCAGATCAAGCAGAATACCATCCACCTTTTCAACTCCCTTTGCCAGAAGGATTGCTTTCATATTGCAATAATTATCTCTAAACAGCGTCACTTTCTCGCCAAATGGGGCAAGTTTTTCACTTGCTGCCCTAATGGCATCTTCATCCTGATCAATTCCGTATAAATGTCCGGTGGTAAGTTGTTTGCAGACTTCATAAGCATGCCCTCCGCCGCCTAAAGTTCCATCCACATAGATACCATCCGGTTTTGCCTGAAGTTGTTCTATGGTTTCCGCAAGAAGTACGGAATAATGCCCAAATTCCATCTCTAGGATATCCTTTCCTTTGCCATTTTGGCAAAAACAACCGCCTCATCCTTGTTCCTCCCGTCGGGGACTCAAATAGTCAATCCCAGACTTGCCATACTTTTTGAAATCTTACCGATATCCACCTGGCTGTTATTTTCATTCCACTTCTCAAGACTCCATATCTCAATTCGTCCACCCGTACCGGCCAGAACCACATCTTTCTCCAGACCGGCATAATCTCTTAAGTCCTGGGGCATTAAAATACGTCCCTGCTTGTCCACAGTTACATATTGCGCACCCGATAAAAAAAATCTCGCAAACTGTCTTGCATCTTCATTAATCAATGGCAGCGACGCCAGCTTTGCCTCAAAAGCTTTCCAATCTTCATCGGCATACACAAATAAGCAGCCATCCATTCCTTTTGATACCACGAATTCATCTCCCAGAATCTCGCGATATTTTGAAGGAATACTCAACCTGCCCTTAGGGTCAATTGTATGATTGTATCTGCCCATAAACATCGCAATCACCACCATTCAAAGCGGGTTCTTTATGAGACTATGCATTAAATACAGGGGAATCATCCATTAAACTCATCATTTCACTCTGTTTCCAGGATTTTTATCCACTTTTGGATTTTCATCCCACTTTTTGGTATTTTATGCCATATTCATCCCACTTCTTACTAAAGTTTAATATAACTTTAAAGATTTTGCAAGAAAAAGTTTCTGCCCTTAAATTACAAAAAGGTACTTTGCAAAGTACTACAAAGTACCTTTTTCAGTAAAAACATCCTCCTTTACAGCAAAAAAAGAGCATACAGCTTTCAGTTTCTATATGCTCTAACGCTGTGACAATATTTGATTTTGATGGATATGATTCAATATGCTAACTGCATAACCTCGGCTTCAAGTTTTATGAATTCTTGTTGCCTTTTTTTAACTTCAACCGCATCCGCAAATCTATCCCTATGGCAAAGAAAACCATCAACAGCGCCAATACTTGAGATACCGGAACCGTAGTACCTGGCACAAACAGAGTATCGGTGCGGATTCCTTCTATGACAAACCTCCCCAGACCATATCCTCCCAGATAAAGCAGACATAGTTCTCCATCAAATTTCTTATGCTTCCGAAAGATAAGCAGCGCAGTCATCACCAGTAGATTCCACACGCTTTCATACAAAAATGTTGGATGCACATTGATATAGTTAGCTCCTTCCGGAATGTGCGCGGCAATATTCTCCGAAATATCCCTTGCACGCACAGCTTCCACAGGAAGCTGCATAGAAAAGAGTCCATCATAATACTCTCCAAACACTTCTCTGTTGGTAAAATTCCCCCATCGTCCGATTGCCTGCCCCAAAATCAACCCCGGCATGGCGGTATCGCCCATTAACAAAGGATTTTGCTTTTTAATCCGGCAATAGACAAATAAGGTGATAAAAGCTGCAATGACACCGCCGTAGATGGCCAGCCCTCCATTCCTGAGGTTAAAAATTCCCAACAAATTGTCCTTATAGTACTCCCAGGAAAAGATTACATAATAAATTCTGGCTCCCACGACAGAAAATGCCACCGCATAAATGGCAAAATCCCAATATACATCAGGATTCTGTCCTGTTGCTTTTGCAATATAGGCCGCCATCAAGATACCGGAAAGGACGCCCAGTCCAATTAACAGACCATACAGGGCAATTTCAAATCCAAATACATTGAATGATTTGGGTACATCTTTTAAATAAATACCTAAATTCGGAAATGCAATATCACCTACATTCATAAAAAATACCTCCCTGGAACTTTGGATTCTCTACACATTAAAGCGGAACACTATAAACCGAAATTTCACCATGTCTATACAATTCCGTTCTTTCACATTATGTTGAATTTCTTCTACTTTACCAGTTCAATATATACCATAAAATCCAG
>JAAWCE010000134.1 GCA_022793065.1 Lachnospiraceae bacterium | reverse complement strand
CAATGAATGCCCTGACGGAGAGCATAGCGTATCAGACATCCACAAAGGCAGAACAGTCAGCCTGCGCGTAATAAAAGACACCTCCGGGGAAGAGCCGCATATACTTGTCAGCAATCTTTTTGAAGAACATCAGGATATGCATTACCATCAGTACCTTTACCACAAAAGATGGTCAATAGAGACTAAGTATGGGGAACTTAAAACAAGGGTACGGTTGGAGAATTTTTCCGGGAAAAATCCCCAGGCAATTCGCCAGGAACTGTATGCAGCTTTATTTATATCAAACCTGTCTGCATTGATTAAATCCTCTACAGAAAATGAAATCAGGGAAGAATTGAACAGGGGCAGACATAGATACCAATTAAACAGAAGCTACATCATAGGCGCAGTTTCCAGATATATCCGGTGTTTAATAAATATCCGATGTTACAAGGATAAACTGCAGCAGTTGATTCAGCGCGCCAAAAACGTAAGGTCCATTATCCGTCCAGACAGACATTTCAAAAGGAAAGTGAGTCATCACGGAATAACAAATGGTTTTTTCATACGCGTAAATTTATAGTTAGCGGATTTTCGGCTTAAGTTGACGACATTGGTTCCCCCGATTGCCCCACCAATAAGACCACCGCCAACGCCAATGGCAGTACCGATTCCGGGATGAATGGTTGTACCTGTTGCTGCGCCGATTTTAGCTGCTCCAATTGATGCTGCTAAAGTCCCGCCACCTGCGCTAGCCATCGTTCCAATAAGAGATAACATATTCTTTGTATATTGCGCACCAGATATTTTCCTTGAGAACATGTTGTATGTATCTGGAACAGAAAATACAGCAAAAGTTATAATTGATGTAATAGCATTACTTCTTAATATTTTTGCAAGTTGCTTGGTCGCTGCAGCACCTGAAATTGCTGCTTTTCCCGACATGGCTCTAATCGCATTGACAATATTTTGTGTTGCTTTAAATCCCAAAGATTTTACCAAATAGGTACTAAGCGGTATAAGCTGTTTTGTTAATGTTGTTCTAGCGATTTGCGAAGCTAAAATATGTCCTACGAAAGATAAGCCAAAGACTTGTATTCCTGCTACAAGTGCAGCATTTAATGATTCTTTTTTATTTCCTGTTTGAGTAAAGCATATAACATAAGTCGTTAAAAAGGAAATCCCCAATGCAAATGAGCAACAGACAAATCCTGTTGCCGCATCATATGTAAGCGATTCGATCGTTCCAGGTTTGCATAGATTAAGCGCTTGCTGATAAGTCAATTTTCCTTTTCGTATATACTTATATGCATCATCTGGATTTGTAACACCGGGGACTTTACCTTCCAGAATTTTTGCTCTAAATGTATTTATTGCTTCGTAATATTTATCTGATGGAACTTCTATCTGCATAGGTGTGCCATCGGGATTAAAATATCGAAAGGCGCCTGTTGTCTTATCAAAACAATCACTAATACATTTTCGTCCAGAATCAGCATATTTAGTTTGAATTTGAACTCCATCTACCAACCTATCCGCACCATCTTTTTTGTTGGTTCTCCCCACAACAACAGCGTCTTTTCCAGCCATTTTATCTAGCAGAGTCAATGCTTCTTCGGCCATTTCGCCATGACCTGTTTTAGTATTTACCTTTGCAAAATTAGCAGGCACGACGGACTCAAAGTCTGAGAAAACATTAGCCGAAACAGTTACAGATGCTTTTGCAATTTTCTCAATTTCCGATTTGTAACACTTGAAAAAAGAGGAAATAGAGTTTCCTTCTGAAACTACAGCAATTGATTGATGATAAGAAAGTATTGTTTGTCCATCCTGAAAGTGTACTTCAAAATCATCTGCATCAAAATATTCCCATTTAATTAAATAGTAAATGGAGTTTTGTCTCTCCTTCTTCTCTTTGCAAGCCTTATTGTAATCTTTTACAGTTTTAGGATCTGCTTTAATTATTATTGCCTTATCTGTAATTACCACCCCACTAATACGAGCACCGAACTTTACATTTGCCCACAAAAGTCGATATTCGCATGGTATAGGAAATAGTTTCTTGATGCTATCTATATTTTTCTTTGACAACTCGGTAGGTGATTGCTTTATCTGATTCAAAACCGATTGTAATATAATATCAGTCATAAAATTTTGATCTCCTCTTATATATACAATTTAATCAACTAATGCCTGTTCCATCATCTTTTTCGCCAACTGCTGGAACAGGTCGGAAGTTTCTTCGTCCATCGGTGCAAGCTGTCCGATCTGTCCGGCTATCATCGCTGTTACATCGTCAATGGAAAGCGGGTTTTGTTTCTGCTCCGCCAGAGTGTCCCGCATGGCTTGGAACATAGCGGCGGTCACAGCCTCTCCCGGCTGTTCTCCATTGTCAATGTCTTTCTTAATATCCCGGAGGATAGCAAGAAACACATTTTTGATTTTCTCAATCTCCGCTTCATGTTCCCCCATCTTCTGGGCGTTCAAAAACTGTAAATCCTGCTTTGCTTCCGCCCGGTGTTCCGGATGTTCTTTCATCAGGTCGGACAGGGAAGCCGTCGCTATCTCGATAAGCTGGTTTCTTGCTGTTATCCCCTTTGCCGCCGTGTCCTGAAAATAAATTCGTATCAAATCTATTAGCTTGGAAAAATTCCTATGTTCCAGTAAGCGATTGAGTATTTGCACATCAACAGCACCCGTCACAAGCCCCCTCACGGCTCCCTCTGACAAGCCTAATTCAGAAATATTGTAACTTTTACGGACGCTCACGGTGGACAACCCCAGTATGTAGTCTGTCGATACCTTAAATTCCTTTGCCACACCTATGAGAATATCACTGCTGACCGTTCTCGTTTCGCCGCTGACAATGCGGCTCAACTGGGAAGCGGAAACGCCTATCTTCTCCGCAAGTTCCTTTTGT
>JAAWCE010000101.1 GCA_022793065.1 Lachnospiraceae bacterium | reverse complement strand
GGAGCGCAGCCAGGAGGCGGCGGAAGAGCGGAAACAGCAGATGGAAATAGCTTACAGGAAACAGGCTGTGGCGGAGTTTTTTGCCAGTCGCGCAGTGGATATGAGCAGAGTTACATATACGGAAGCACCGGGAGTTATGGGTTCTGCGTTTGCGGCATATGAACAGAACATTATGGAAGCGGCGGGGATTATGAAGTAGGGAAGATTATGCCCGGACTTACCGCAAGGGGGCATGGGCGGCCCTGAATGACGGAAGGGCCGCAGCAGAAGATAGGAGGAATGAAACTTTTTTGAGAGCTGGTTCGTATTATCAACAGATGGCCGGTTCCCTCAATTTATGGTGGTGGACATGAAAAATGCGTGTTAGCAGATTATCGGCATTGCTTATTACAGTATGATGATTCCAGCAATCAGCGGATGCACCACACAGGCAAGCCCCGCCCCGGATGCCGCGCATTAGATTGAGGATGACGGCTCGGGAGTAAAGGAGATAGATATTCCAGTATTGGATGAACGAAATAAAGTTGGATTGCAGGCAGATATTCTTATTTCTTTGATGGGAGCGAATTTTAATTATAAAAGAAAAAATAATGATGATGCTCATTGCAGCAGTATGAAAAACAATACAGTGCGGCGCTTGCTGCGGCAGTAAGCGCGGCTAATCCGAACTGGAAAAATGGAGATTCGTTTGATACAAGTATTTTGGACAATGTTACGAGGAAATCTGTAGAAAGCACGCTTGTGAAAAGCGGCGATACACTTGTGAGAAGGTCATCCGTTTCCGGCTGTTCATTGGATGTGCAGGTTTAGATGGAATGCGCGGTCTGAAAGCAAATAATCCATACCCATTATTCAGCGGAGGAGGCTCTGACTGATAGAGGGGGTGCAATAATAAAATAGCGGAGAATTGAAGAAAATGGGTATTAACGGAATAGGAACAGCGGGATATCCGCTGACGGGATATACGGCAAGGAAGATGGAAAGAAGCGTGGAACCCGGAACGATGGGATTCATGGAAACGGTGGAAGAAAAGGCCGCGCAGGGCAGAGCAGCCGACCAGGATGAGAAAGCCTTTGAGATGATCGGTCCCAATGCCCCGCGGGAAGTGAAGGATGCGTGGATGGATGCGGCGAAAGAAGTAAATGCAAATGGCATGGGAATCCGAAGCAACGGAATGATGAGCCACATATCACAGATGATGGTGCAGCGGCTTAATAAACAGCTTAGGGGCGAGACGGAAAATTATGACATCCTTGGAAGTACAGTGGAATCTGCGATTCAGGCAACGAAAAAGGCGCTGTACGAATTGGAGCATCCCGTAATATATACACCCAGGAGCGTAGAGGTCCAGCAGGCCCGCATCAAAGAAGGGGAATTTTACAGGGCGTTTTTAGATAAGCTGGAACAGTTATAGGGTACATTATGGCACAGAAGACAGGAACACTTCTGGTTGTAAGATGGATTACGATATCAAAAATAATGGAGGATTTGAAAAATGAATGTGAATGGAATAGGGGCAGCAGGATATCCGGCATGGCCGGGGGCAAGAAAGGCAGAAAGCAGTACGAAGGGCGGTTTCGGGGCAAATGTGAAATCAACAGGAAATGTAGTACATATCGACCCTGACGCAGTATTTTCCATCCATCATGTAAAAACGGGGGAAAGTGCAAACGTATACCGGGCGGATGATTTTTCAGAGGACAATCCGGTCTATCTTGTGAAAGGCACTGACATAAACGGAAATGAATACGAGCAGACGGTAGATGTGAGCATGGTAAATCCGAATAGCTGCTCTTATACGGAGATGCTTGCGTTAAATGCGCATACCGGGAATAAATCGGACAGCAATTTCATGACCATGGCGATATTGAAGGATAAGATGGACGGCACTTCCTACCACGAAAAAGCGGATTATATGGCAATGGCATTCGAGCTTATGAATGATATGAAAACGCTTGGAAATTGGGATGGATATCTGCGGTATGGGAAGTGGATCAATGATATCCTTACTTTCTGTAAAGGCAAATCATAATGATAAACAGCCTGCCCCACGGTAGCATATACCCAATAAGCCAAAGGCGGGCATCCCCGGCGTTGCGGCAGATTAGGGAGAAGCTTGATGAATGGTAGGTGTCAATTAAAACTGAAGGGTAAGATGATATGAATCAAAGAGATAATGTGGCAGATCAACTGAAAGAACTTCTCGATATGTATGAGTTCAGTATGGATACACTTTCTAAATATTTGCAGTTGCCCGTGGAGCAGATAAGGAAACTGTCTGAGGGGGATGTTGGCTTTTTGCCAGAAGATCCTATATACCGTTTCAACATCTTTAATAAGATTACATTCCTTTATCTTAGTGCTGTGGAGGATAAGGACTTAAAGTTATGTGCATTCTTGAAAGTGCTTGTTTCCTATCATGGTCTGTCTAAACGGGCAGTGGCGAAAATGGCAGGGGTAGAGGTAAAGAATATTGAGAGGATGTTATCAAATCCACCCAAGAAAGTGTCAGAAGATATAAAATACAAAGTTGCGGTCACAGTTATGTCATTACGATTTTTCTTGAAAGATTGCGAACAAGAAAATATAAATTGTTAGTTGGTTTTTCGGACAGTATATCCCCCGATAAGCCACAGCCGAACAAGGCAGGGAGGGCATCCCCTGTGTTCCGGCAAAACAGAGAGAGGCGATTGAAATGGATATAACAGAAATCGCAAAAAGAAATCATGCGGGCATCCCCGGCGTTCTGACAGAACAGTGAGCAAGGAGGTGAAGGCCGATATGGAATTTGGTCGGGGAGGTTAACAGGTATATTTGCATGGAGACAATGAACTGCTCGGACTTTTACAAGGGAGCAGGAGCGGCTCTGAACGACAGAGGGGACGCAGGAAGGGAGAAAAGAATGGAAATTTCAAATAATCAATCTTCGTATGTCAATCCGAATACCAGATATGTTACATCAAATGAAAAAAACACTGCAATAAAAGACCAATGTCATTAAAGCATGTGTATATCCCTTGAAGATAAGTGTATAACCGCCTATTATAGCGGAAAATCAGACATTAAGATAAACATTTTTCAGCAGATTTCTTGACAGCTTTTTAATGAACCGCTATACTTATAAATAGATATGAAAGATAGATGGTTTAAATTGCGTATTTGTGAGACTTGAACATTAAAAGATATTGAGAGATTAGAGAGACTTTAAAGAATTTTAGTATTAACATTTTATCAGAGTGTAAAGCAATTAGAGAGATTCGTGAGACTGGAGTGAAAATGTATATTTGTAGAGACTAAAGAGAGAGATTCTGCTGCTTGTGGCATTGTATTTCTTTCTTTCTATCTTCATATTGACAATATCAAATCAAACAGTTTTAGGCAAAACAGCAATGCACCAAAGGGTTATAATCAGCTTCACATTAACCCTCTCTACGACGTTTTGAATAAGATTTATTTATCCTGTCTGATTTAGCCACAGCCACAAGTGGATGAAATAGGGGCATTAGCATATATGATGGTATGATTTTGATGAAAAAACAATTACTGTGGCGGATAGGGGATATGAATCTTATAATACCTTTGCCCATTTTATTGAAATTGGAACTAACGCAAAATATCTAATAAGGGTAAAGCAAAACCGTTTGGCCATGCGTGAGATTGCAAAACTGCCTATGGAAGAGTTGGACATAACGGTCTCGTTCACCTTAACGACAACACAGACCAAGGCAGATAAAGAAAACAATTACATATACATTCAAACAAGGAAAAACGCAAACTATTGTTCAAAATAGAGAGAGTAATAAATATGAATATTGTATAAGTATGAAGATGCTTATCTACTTATGTAAAGAATTTTTACGCACGGAAAGCAGCAGCGGGGAACAATTAATATGGGATATAGCAAGGTATACGGAAGCTATACGCCCAGAAAGGGAAAACACTCGAAACATAACGCCAAAATCTTTTGTGCCGTTTGTCTATCGGGTATAGCCTTATGGAAATAAGGCGGTATGATTAGTCGGTGTGTCTGCATATTTATTAAAGCGAACTGGAATGTAAGATTGTACAAAAAAGAAAAAATAAATTTTGTAAAAATATCCGGAACAGAGTTTTTTAAGCCCCCATTCTGACATTTTGCGATTTATAAAAGAAAAGCCTTTAAAAACGGGAAACATACAAGGAACGAGAAGTTTTAAAAGGCATAAAAACTGTATTTTTGTAAAAACTTCATTAAATACAAAACTGCATATTCTGAAATCTCACTATTTTTGCAATACCAAATTACGGATTCTGCAATTTGTGAAATGAATAAATATACGGTTTTTGAATGTGTGTGGGCTTTTTTTGTTCATTATACCTGATAATTTAACATTTCTGCCCATTTTGCAAAATCATTTTCTTAGTCAGAAAATGAACTGTTTTTAAATTCGGAAATGATGTTCCGAACTATTTCGGTTTGCTTTAAGCCTTCTATGTTTACCATTACGGAACAGTCTGTTTTCACCAGCCTTCCCAAGGTATAATCTCAAGGCTTGGCTTTATCTCTTGATTTTCATATGCACTGAATGATGCAGGAGTTACAGCAATTGTGCTAAGGAAAGCATACAGGCACAGAAATGCTAACATGGCAGATAAAGAATTAACTACATATCCCAGATTGTACAAGAACATCTTGACAAAATTTAATGGGGGGAGAATAAAAAGATAGTGTGAAGAGAAGTTCTAAGGCTCACAGCATAGGCTGTTTCGCCAAGAACTTCTATGGATTTGCAAAGCAAATCTTCTTCACACCGAAGAATGCCCAAAATCCGGGCATTCTTCATCCAGATTTGAGACTCCGCAAAGCGGAATCATGGAGGCTAGTGTGAAAGAAATTAGCAGGAAAAGAGGTATTTAACAAATGCCTAAAAACAACTATACTAAAGGAAAATAAGATTATGAAAAAGAAAATAATAGCACTGCTAACAGTATTGACACTTGTAGCCAGTTTGTCAGCCTGTGGTAAAGATACAACTACATCAAGCAATAACTCTGATGCAGACAAAAGAATAGCGGAACTTGAACAGGAATTAGAGGAACTAAGGGCAGAAAATAAGGATTTAAAGGCACAGTTAGGAGATACATCCTCAACAGAACAACAATCATCAAATGAAACAGAGAGTGTATTGAAAACAACCATTGAATCTCCAGAAACAAGCGGTGTTTGTGGTGCAGACTTAACATGGAGTTACAAAAATGGAGTACTTGCAATCACAGGCACTGGAGAGATGACAGATTATTCTTCGTATGAGGATACTCCATGGTATGACCTAATAGACAAGATAGGCTGGATCATTATAGATGAAGGGACAACAACGATAGGGATAAATGCTTTTACAAGTTATAATGAATTAAGCAAAATAGTATTACCAGACACATTAACAAGCATTGGTGATTATGCTTTTTATGAATGTAACAGCTTGAAAGAAGTTATATTTCCCAAATCATTAACAAGCATTGGTGATTATGCTTTTTATGAATGTAACAGCTTGAAAGAAGTTACATTTCCCAAATCATTGACAAATATTGGTGATTGTTCATTTTGTGCTTGTGATAGCCTAAAGGAAATTACATTTAAATGTAATATGCCAGATGATTTAGACCAAATTTGGTTTCGGTATGATGCAATCGCGTTTGCGGAAGGAACTTATGCAACAGAAGATGAAGAGTTAAGAGCAATTGGAGAGCTTCTCGCTTCAAGAACAATTTATTATACTGGTGACACCTTTGACGAACTAATCAACAGTTATCCCTATTGGAGTGACTATGGTGTAGAATGGATTAAGCAATAATAATCATTTATACATAAATTTTGTAAAAGGCTATCTCAATGGTATGCCCCCTGTCAAGTAGACAGGTTAAATATCTAAAATGAAGCGCTGATGAACGACCACCTGTAATGTGTGGTCGTTTTTCTATGTACGGAAGTGTAATATAAAGTGTGTAAGTTACCGGTAACAAAAACGTAAGCGTCAAATCCGACGCCCTACCTAAAATTTAAGCGCCGCTTAACTGCGACGCTTGCTGTAACAATCAGCCGGCAAAGTTCTTGACCACGGCATGAGTGGTTCCAGCACTGGTTGTTCTATATTCCCATTTTTATTT
>JAAWCE010000083.1 GCA_022793065.1 Lachnospiraceae bacterium | reverse complement strand
GTAGATAGTAACGGGCATTACAACATTTCCCTCTGTATCTTCTTAGGAGAGGTTCACGGATGGAGTGGGGATTTCCTCATTGTCACATTCCATACTGTAAACATGGAGGCTTGCGGCTTCTGCTGCCATGCGTGCAGCTTCTTCCAGATTATCCCCAACACTGATACATCCGGGTAAATCAGGGAAGTAGATACTATATGAGCCGTCTGTTGATGGTTCAAAAACTGCAAGATAAGTTAAATTTTGCATAAATTACGCTCCTTTCTATGATAACCGCAGGCAGTAGGGCTATTTCAACCCCGCCTGCTTGTAAATGCTGTTTAGTGTTCCCGGTTTCAAGTCCCCGTTGTGGTTTGGTACTGTGACTTTTCCGGGCCTTGTTGGGTGCTTTAGGCTTATGTGGGAGCCTTCCTGATTGGTGGTGTACCATCCGTCTTTGCGAAGCACCTTTAGTATTTCCCGAACTGTCATATTGTGTCCTCCTTATATTATGTATTATACGCCTTTTTTATGCGCATGTCAATAGTTTTTGCGTATAAATTATGCGTATTTTTACAGAACATAGAATAGAAAACGGACTGGCAGCAGGCAATAAGGGAATCCCCATAAATGGGGAAAGCGTAAAAGTGCGCTGTCCTGCTGCTGTCTTGTATTTTATCAGACGTTACATAAACAAGGCAGAACCGCTAAACAACGAATTTCGTCCTTTTAAAGTTCGATTTGAAATGTAACCTTGCAGAGCGGAACCGCCCGGCCAGTACCCGGAATTTTCCGGGAGCAAATTTGAACCCGGACAGACATAACCCCGATTTTCCGGGGAATATATGCGGCTTTCCTCTTTTGGAATGAGCAAAGGGGGATCTGATTAGACCTCACCCTGAAATTACTGGATAGCCCCCAGCGGCAATATCCCGATTTGAAATCGGTAAACCCCACAGCGACACGCCACAAGCCCCTATTTTGGATTGTAACGGCGTGGGGCGGTATTCCTATCATTCAAGGCAGTACAAGCCCGGTATGGGGCAAATAGAGCCTTGCTAGGGCGGTTCTGAATGGCGGCGGTCATTTTTGCTTTTCTGGTCTTACAAGCTGAAATGTAGTCGGTTTGCGCTCTGGTTCTTCCGTCCTAATAAGCTGGATTGTATGTGGTTGGTCTTTTGGTTCTTCTTGCTTTTGAGTGTCCGGCACATACTCCATTAAATCCCCCGGTTGGCAATTTAAAAAGTTACAAATATTAGATATCACTTCGGTAGTTACGGTTTTTCCCTTTGATAATTTTGCGAGAGTTGGAGCAGATACAACCTCCAATAAATCAGTTTTTTTCATTCCTCTGCGATTTAATAAATCAAATAGCTTGTAATATTTAATTGACATATTGCACCTCCTTATAATTAGTGTAACATTATAAAAAATAAAAGTCAACTAAATTAAATTAGCGAAAGCAAAAAAATATCTTGACATTAGGAGTGATGAATGCTAATATTAAATTAGCGAAAGCAAATATAAATAAAATATTGCTAATATCTATCACTTATTCTTAGTGGTAACAATACATTCATTTCTGGCTATCTGACAGTCAAACGAAAAAGTATGGGAGGTGGTAATCTGCTATTACTGGAAGATATGGCGGCACTGACATCCGCAGAGGAAAAGTGTCTTGGAGTGAACAGCCCGGAATTTATCAGGCGGCACAACGAGATTATGAAAATGGCTGATGAGATACAGAGCCGTTACAAGAAAAATGCTCCTACCAGTACAGCGAATACCGATAGGAGCGAGTAACCCGACAATTAAGCAAATTAGGGTATGGGGAGATTATAACATTCCCTCTGCCCGGAGTAAAGAGAGGATTTGAAAGAAATGCACACATCAAAAAGGGGATACCTGAGAAAGATATTCAAGGTCTTATCTACCATAGATAATCCGTGGATTCTGAATGAGATTTACAGATTTTCAGTGAATATCACGAAATAGGAGGGCCTAGCACGGATTATGAACTTAACGTGGATTACCGGCAGAGGATTATTGACATGGTATCCCAGATTAAGACAGATAGATTTCTGAAAATGATTTATGGATTTGTGAGAGTTGCATTCAAGGAGGATATGGCATGAAAGACGAGAGAAGATTCAAGGACGTTATAAGGGCTATAAAGGGCACGGAGAAGGACAAGGACAAGTTCCTTAGGGCCTCCCGGCTATCCCGGCATGAGCGGCCTCCTATGGAGTTTGAAACGGTGCTTATGGTCATGGTGTTTATCACAATCTGGCTTGGAATGATTATGTTTTTTATCGGAACTCTGTAAGCAGGAAAGACAATTTGTTGGAATGAGAAATGGGGGGCGGTGGAACCTGCTGCCCTATCCCACATTATAGAAAGGCGGTGCTTATTATGGCAAGACTGGGAGCAGGCACAAGGAAACGTGCGGACGGCACACTGGAAAAGCGATTTACCATAGATGGCAAGCGGTACAGCATTTACGGAAAGAACGCAAAGGAGATTTCACAGAAAGAGCAGGATGTCAGGAAAAAGATTGAAGCCGGGATATACACGGATAACCGCAACATTACACTGGATGGATATTTTGATGAATGGCTGAACGGAAAGAGAGGGAGCATAAAGGGAAATACCCTTAAATGGTATGCAACATATTACAAAGGGCATATTTCCCCATGCCTAGGAAATGTGAAGCTTCAGAAGATTGAGCGCAGACAGGTATTGTCTTTCCAGAAAGATTTGTCAGAGGGCGAATTGTCTATCAGGACGTGCAACAATATTATGAAAATCCTTAAAATCGTCCTGAAAGATGCGGTAATGGATGAAATCATCATG
>JAAWCE010000046.1 GCA_022793065.1 Lachnospiraceae bacterium | reverse complement strand
CTAAAAATGTTTAGCTGGACAGGTGAGGTTGTGAAGGCGCACGAGAGCTAATTTCATGAGTTTATTTACGAATGAAATTTGTCTCTCCTGTGTGCGCCGAAAAAACTCACACTTTAGTGCCGTCGCGCAGCGACTTATAATAGGAGGATATCAAATGCTTGTATTAACACATGTAAGCAAAGATTATGGTAACTTTCGAGCCATAGAAGATATAAATCTTCAAATGGAAAACGGATTATATGGAATGTTAGCTCCAAACGGCGCCGGCAAAACTACCATAATTAAAATGATTACTACCCTTCTGTTTCCCACAGAAGGAGAAATACTCTATAACGGAGTAGAAATCGGACAAATGGGGGCACAATACCGGGATTTGTTAGGCTACTTACCTCAAAGGTTCGGATATTACAAAAATAATTCACCTCTGCAATACCTCGACTACCTTGGCGCCCTAAAAGGCATTCCCAGAAAAGAGTTAAAAGAAAAAATTTTATCTCTTTTAGATATGGTGGGACTTTCGGATGTAGCAAATAAAAAAATGCGTAAATTCTCAGGAGGTATGCTTCAACGAGTGGGAATTGCCCAGGCAATGCTGAACGATCCCAAAATCCTCATATTGGACGAACCCACAGCCGGTTTAGATCCCAAAGAACGGGCGCGTTTTCGCAATATCATTTCCTCTCTTTCCAAAGATCGGATTGTGATATTATCCACCCATATTGTGTCCGACATTGAATCCATTGCCAATCAGGTTATGATGCTGAAAGACAAACATTTGCACAAAATGGACACCGTATCCAATATTTGCCGGGAATTGGATGGAAAAATTTATGAATGTCCCATACCCCAGCAAGCCTATGAAAGTTTCAGCCAAACCCATCTGGTTTTATCAGCCAGACAGGAACAGGAAATTATGCAGGTGCGATATTATATGAAAGATACTGCAAAGGAACATGCCTTTGCATTTCCGCTTGCCCCGCCAGTTCCATGCAGCCCAAACTTAGAAGATTTCTTTCTGGTCACATACCAGACATGAACAATACTAAAATCAATGGAAACGCCCATTGCATTGTCACTATGGGCAGAAAGGATCAACATGAGAATCATTGGAAAAGAATGTCTGAAAATCTTAGATCTGCGACGGATATCCGTTATTGTCATATTTACCGTCATGTATTATCTACTGTTTATACACCTGGATACTTACCCTCATATCCCTACATTGGGAGGCATGACGGAAACAAGCTATGTCCCTGAATTGGTAAGGGATGTGGGCCCTTCTCTTTCCAGGGACCAATGGTACCTTTTGGAAGAAAAGCGCCGGACGCTTCTGGCGGAAATAAACGAAATCCTGTCCTCTCATCCGGCACTGGCGGAAGCCGGAATCGATACATATGATAAATGGAAGGAAGCCTATCATGCGCTGTTTCTGGCATCTGAAACGTCCACACTGGCTACCCATGTTATGTCGCTTTACACCCAGGAAGGCCCCGCGCAAAGATGTCTCAGTCTGCTCAGCTATATTGACGATTTAAATGAAATATATGAAATGGGTTTCCTTTTCAGCGTGCCACCGTCGGAAGCGGCTTCCATAGCAGAAGAACACTGGAGCTATGCCTCTCCTCTTTATAAAAAGGTGATTCCCCTTTTTTGTCAAAGAGACTTGTCCATGCTTCCCCTTACAATATCCACACTTTTATGGACGGACATGAGACATATGATAATACTTCTCATCATATGCTCCCTGATTCTGCTGGTTCCCTGCCAGATTCAGGAAAGACTCTGTGAAGTTATCCCCTTATATGCCGCCACCCATACCGGAAGGCGCATTTTCACAAAGCAATTCGCGGCACAACTGCTTTCCTGCGGAATTGTCACCCTGGTTCAACTGCTTATCTATGTGGGAATCTATATTTCTAAGGGCTTAGCCGTATACTGGAACTGTCCCGCATGGCCGGCAGAATTTAACACCTTTTGGCTTGATATTACTTTTGGAACCTATATGGCTATTTATCTATCCATGATGTGGCTCTTTGTCATGGGAAATACGGTTCTAGCCTACTGTATTGGAAGGTGCTCCGGAAATTACATTGTGGGAATCGCCATATCCATTCCCATAGGAGGTATTGTCTGCTTTCTGGGCCGCAAACTACTCTTCGCGCCATTTGCATTTACGGAATATGTACGTGTTCCATTATGGGAACCCCTGGGCTTGCTCTTATGGCTTGCCCTGACAGGATTATTATTAAAGACCGTGCTGAAAAGAGACAAAAGACGCAATCTATAGCTTTTTTGTGAACCTTTGCACTTGACAGATCGTTAAATTATACCTGTCCTGACAGAACACTGTATTCACAACTTATTGCGAAAGGCAAAAAAACTATGCGTATACTCATAAAAGAATTTCTGAAAATCATAAAACACCCTGTGATGTGGGGGTTGACTGCTATATTTCTGGGATATAACCTGCTGGTTTTTTATGAATATATCGGTAATAAAAATGCGATAGAATATTATCATGAGCTCCATGATACCATTCTTGCATATGGAATCAATTTAAATCATCCGAATCCTGATTTCAATGCCGTGACTCCAATTGCAGAATCCTATGTGGAATCTGTGGAAAGAAGTCGGACACTGTATGACAACCTGGATATGGCAGCCATCTTGGAACAGAAACAGAGACATTGGAATTATTACCCCATCACGGCAGCTTATGAAAATTTCCTGAGAGATAATTATGACAAGCTGCAGAAACGTCTGGAAGAAATCCGCTCCACCGACGAAGCAGACTATGGTTTTTACCCTGGAAACACTGCGGGAATCCACTCTTTCCTGTACAGCAAAACCTTAAAGATGCTGATGCTGGAAATGGCCGTTCTAATGATGCTTTCCGTATTGTATCTAACAGATTATGAACGGATTCACAAAACCCAGGATATAGTACTTCCAACCCGAACCGGAAAGACAATCATGTGCCGCAAAATATTTGCCGGAATATGCGCCGGTTTCCTGTTCCAAACACTCCTGGCTGCCGTAAGTTTTGGAACCTTCTTCCATTGCGTCCCTTTCCGCGGCTTGTGGAAAGTCCCTGTTTCCACAGCGCTTGCAGCCGAAAAAAGATCCTATGGTTATTATCCTTTTATCACTTTTCGGCGCATGAGTATGGGCAGTTATTTCGCTTTGACACTGGTTATGCTGGTGCTTTTGTCCATCGTAATTGGATTGCTTACGGCCGCAGTTCAACTTCTTCTGCAAAACAGTTACTTCACATTCCTTCTGAAAGCTATGCTCTACCTATTTCTGTTCCTGATTGTACCAGGAAACTTTTACAGCTTTCCGGACATACTGATTTGCCTGAATCCCTCCGCACTATGGATAACCTCCGGATGCTGGTTTATAGAAAACGAGCTGATCCTCTCCTTTGGCGGAAATGAATTCTGGTGTATAGGACTGTGGGCGGTTCTTTCCACCTTTTTACTTATGTTGGGAAAGCGCCGCTATATAAGGCGGGAGCTGTTATAGCTCCCGCCCATCTTTCCTTTCTTATCAGCACCTTTATCGTAAGGTTTTTATCAACAAGGTATGTATCAGAAATAATTATGCGTCTCAAATACCAATTCATTCACATGTTTTGAATGAAGCAGCTCATGTGCTTTCCGGCTGAGAGGCTTTTCAAGAAATTCCTCATATGCTTTCTGCACTTCAGGATTTTCATGAGAATAACGCAGGGGCCTTTCTTCATCTAACCGATATAATTCCTGCCCTCTCTCTTCCGCCATTTCACAACCGTCATGAATTGGCTGTCCGCCGCCTCCCACACACCCGCCGGGGCAAGCCATAACTTCCACAAAATCATACTTCACTTTTCCGGCCACAATATCCTGCATCAACCTTTCAGCATTGCCTAAACCGCTGACCGTACAAGTATGTAAAGTTTTGCCGCCCAGTTGAAAATCGGCTTCTCTCCTGCCATAGGTACGAATCGCTCCTTCAACGCCCTGGGCTTCCCCAACAGGGAAGATTCCCTGCGCTTCCTTGATGCCTGGGGCATCCCCCAAAGGGAAGATTCCCTGAGCTTCCTTGATGCCCCTGGTGTCCCGCACCGCCTGAAAAGCATCCGGCTCACAATTATGCCCTTCCACCACCGCATAGGCCGTCCGAAGCGCCGCTTCCATGACACCGCCGGTAACACCGAATATCACTCCCGCACCTGTACTCTCCCCCAAAGGAGAATCAAATTTTTCTTCCTTCAGAAACTTCGGATTGATATGTTCCGCCCGCATCATACGCACTAATTCCCGTGTGGTGAGCACAATATCTACATCTTGCCCGGCTCCGGCGCTCCTCATATACGAAAGTGACGCCTCACGCTTTTTGGAGACACAGGGCATGATGGAAATGCTGCAGATATTATGAGGATCCATTCCCTTTTTCTGAGCAAAATAAGTCTTGGCCATAGCGCCGAACATCTGCTGCGGGGATTTGGCCGTGGACAAGTTGCGCAAATATTTCGGATACCGTTTGGAGACAAAGCTCACCCAACCGGGACAACAAGAAGTAAACATGGGCCAGGCATATTTGCCCGGATTCTCCAACCTTTCCAAAAGCTCATTTCCCTCTTCCATAATCGTTAAATCCGCTGCAAAATTGGTGTCAAAAACATAATCAAACCCAATCCGCTTTAAAGCCGCAACCATTTTGCCTTCCGTAAAATCTTCAGGCGCCAGTCCCATCTCTTCCCCCCATGCAGTCCGCACTGCCGGCGCCACTTGTACAACAGTGATCCGAACAGGGTCCGCCAACGCATCAAATACCTTAGGAATATCATAGCGCTCCCTTAAAGCTCCCGTAGGACAATGGGTGATACACTGGCCGCATAAGGTACAATCACTGTTTTCAATGGTCTTATTACCGGCCACATCCACTGTAGTGCGGGAACCTGTATTCTGCACATCCCACACACGCATATCCTGTACTTTATCGCAAATCTGAACACACCGCATACATTTGATACATTTTCTTGCATCGCGAATCAAAGGGAAATTGCTGTCCCATGGAATCTGCGGTACTTCCTCTTGAAATGGAACTTCCAAAATCCCCAAATCATTTGAAATTTTCTGCAGATTGCAATTTCCGCTCCGGGCGCAGGTGGCACAATGACAGTCATGTTGAGACAGAATCAACTCCACATTATTGCGGCGTACTCTTCTTACTTTGGGGGAATTGGTATATATCACCATTCCTTCTTCCACAGCACTGTTACAGGCAGTTATCAATTTATCTATGGACTTCTCTTCTCCCATGGGACGCATTTCCACAACACAGACTTTGCATGCGCTGATTTCATTAATGCCCTCCAGAAAGCACAGGTGAGGAATCTCAATTCCTAATTGTGCCGCTGCTTTCATAATTGTAGTACCTTCGGGAACCGATACTGCCAAACCGTCTATTACAAGATTTACCATATCGCAGCACGTCCTCCTTTCAGGCTTCCATAGCCATATTTATCACATCGCAGACATCTGCCCGCCTCCTGACATGCCTCTTGTTTGGTCATGCCACATTCAAAGGCATCAAAATTTTTCTTTCGCACGCCTGCTTCCTCCTCGGATAACTGTATCCTTCCGCAAGGTTCCTTATCCTCATATCTTACAGGCGGAATCTCCACATCACAGGAAATCACATGATGGAATCCCAGATACTCATCAATATTTGCAGCCGCCACCTTACCGGAAGCAATGGCACGTATCACGGTTGCCGGTCCGGTCACACAGTCGCCGCCTGCAAATACTCCCCTTACATCTTCCACTTCACTGTCGCTTAAAGCAGCAATGGTACCACGTTTTACAGCCAGACCCGCCTCTTCAAAATCACGAATCTCAATCCCCTGCCCTATGGCAACCACCACAATATCACAAGGAATTCTCTGGAGAGGAATATCTGCCTGAATGGGTCTTGCCCTGCCCCATGCGTCAATAGGTCCGATAATTTGAGGTTCCACCCACAAAGCGGTCACATTTCCATCTGCATCCGCTTCTATTTTGTGCGGCGCCTTCAAACTAAATAACTCCGCACCCTCTGCAATGGCTCCTTCAACTTCCTCCGGCAACGCGGTCATATCATCTTGGCGTCTCCGATAGGCAATGCCCACTTTTTCGGCTCCCAGACGGATTGCGGAACGAGTACAGTCCATGGCCACATTACCGCCGCCCACCACAACCACTCTCTTTCCCTTAAAATCCGGCATATTCTCATCCCCGATATGACGCAGCATTTCCACCGCAGAAATCACACCATGGGAATCTTCTCCTTCAATACCGATTTTTTTATCCGTATGAGCGCCGATGGCCACGTAGACCGCATCATATTCCTTCCGCAACTGCCCGAAAGGAATCTCTCCTTCCCCATTGCCAATGCGGGTATTAAGGTGTACTTCCACCCCTGTAGAAAGAATGGTATCTATATCCTCCTGAAGACGCTCCCTGGGAAAACGGTAGTTTGGAATTCCATAGCGCAGCATACCGCCCAGTTTACCTTTCTCTTCAAATACAACTGCATGATGCCCCATTAACTCCAGATAATACGCCGCCGAAAGTCCTCCGGGGCCGCCTCCCACGATAGCCACGCGCTTCCCCGTACTCTCCGCTTTCTCCGGCGTCGGAACCGTATTGGCCCTGGCATTGTCCACAGCCATACGCTTTAATCCCCTGATATTCACGGAACTGTCAATCATATTCCTTCGGCATCTGGCCTCACAGGGATGTTCACAAATCAATGCGCATGCAGTAGGAAACGGATTGTCTTTGCGTATCAGTTTTACCGCATCGGCATACCTCTCCTCCCTCACCAACGCTATGTAACCCGGAATATCTACGCCGGCCGGACACAATGCCACACAGGGCACCGGCTGCGTAATATGACAGGAACATTTTCCGTGTTCAATATGATGCTTATAATCCTTTATAAAACCGTCCATACCTGTCAGCACCATGTGGGCCGCTTCATAACCAATGGCACAGTCGGCAGAATCCATAATGCTCGACGCAGTCTCCCGAATCAAATCAAGAGTCTTAAGACTTCCCCTGCCTTCCAAAACATCCTCCAGCAAATTCTGCAGTTGTCCCAAACCAATACGGCAAGGTGAGCATTTTCCACAGGTTTGCGCATGACAGAGTTTTAAGAAAGAAAGCTGCAGATCAACAGGACAGAGGCCGGGGGGACTGGCAATAATGCGTCTCTCCAGATCCTTATACAGACGCTCCACCGTAAGCTGCGCCTGATTCGGCGTTGCAATTTTCAAACGACTCATAGTAACCTCCCATTTCATCAATATTATGTACAGAAAATTTTTTACATGCCCCTGAGCCGGAATTTATGAACGGAAAGTTTTAATTCGGAGGACATATCGCTCAGTTCTCTTGCAGATGCGGCCGATTCCTGCGCCGTTGCAGCATTGGTCTGAACCACCTCGGAAATCTGTTCCATACCGCGTGTCAACTGTTTAAGCGACTGTGACTGCTGCAGCGCGGAATCCGCAATTCTCTCCACCATTTCCGCAGATTGTTCCGCACTTTTTACCACTCCCGAAAGCGCTTCTGTAGTATCGGAAGATAAGGAAGAACCGTATTGAACCAACTGCATTGCATTCTCTATCAATTCCGTAATCCCCTGTGCTGATGCCGCGCTTTTATTCGCCAGACTTTGCACTTCGTCGGCAACCACGGCAAATCCCAGTCCGGCTTCCCCTGCCCGCGCCGCTTCCACGGCAGCATTGAGCGCCAAAATTTTCGTCTGGAAAGAAATGTCGTCTATGGTTTTAATAATACCGCCAATTTGGTGAGACGCTTTGGAAATATCCTCCATGGCAGCCGTCAGCGCTTCCATCTTCTGTCCGCAGATGCCCATCATCTCCGACGCCTCTTCGGCTGCTTTCCTGGCATACTCCGCATCCTCTGAAGTAGAGTCTACCTGCCTGGAAATCTCCTGAATACTTGCGGATAGTTCTTCCACCGCCGATGCCTGCTGCACTGTGCCGTTTGACAAAATCCCCGCGCCGGCGGACAGCCTCTCCGCCTCCAAAGATACCTGTTCCGCCGTTTGGTTAATTCTGAAAAGCGCCCCGTTAAGCGCATCTAATATCTGGCGCATTGCATTCTGAATAGGCAAAAATTCTCCTCGATAATCATCCCCCACAGAGAGATCCATATTCCCGTCTGCCATCTGTGCCAAAATAAAATCTATATCCTGAATATATTTCTTCAGTTCCCGCTTTGTCTCATGAATGGATTCCACCAACATTCCAATCTCGGAAGTATCGGACTGCAGCGTAAAATCCGCCGAAAGATTGCCTTTTGAAATCTCTCCCATCTGATTCTTTACCAGAATTACCGGACGCAGTATCTTTCTCCTGGTAACTATCATCACAATGAGGAGAACCACTCCAACCAGAATCATCGCCAGAATCATGACCATCCGAATCAATTCTTCCCGCTCCTGTAATTCCGCCACCTGAGCCAATGTCCTTTCATCCAGCGCCGCAAGAAACTGCTCCTTCAAAGCATTGATTTTCGCAATGGAATCACTATACTCCGTTCCATACACATATGCCACCGCTTCTTCTCTGCTGCCCGCTTTTACTTCATTCATGGCTTCTTCTTCCAGAGGCACCAACTGATTAGACAGTGAATACATTTCATTGATCATATCTTGTTCTTCTGAAGTAATCCCGATTTCCTGCATGGCAGCAACACCCTTGTCCCGGTTCTTCAGTTCATTGACTTCATTCCAATAATTATTATAATGTTCTTCATCGCCCGTAGCCGCATATGCCCTTACCTCATTGGTCAGATAGGCCGAACCATTCATAAAACGATTTGCATTATATGTAAGTGCAAATCGCTCTTCATTGGCCTCGTTTAATTGATTTGTAATACTGTTATACGTCATTAGGGAAAAAAGTAAAAATAATAGTGTCAGAATGGATATCCCATTTAAAATCAGGGATAATGTTGACTGATTCATTGATTTTCTCATTTTGCCGCTCCTTCCAGCGATTCCTTAGATTTAACTCTTACGTTAATATTAAGTGTACCTAATTATGGGAAAAAATTCAACACTATTATTCAAATTCATTCAAATTCCTCAGATATGCCTTAGAAAAGACGTCATCAGAAGATTACGTCTTTTTCTTATATATAATATACTCAAAATCGCTTTCTTTACTTCGCAAAAGCATACACTCATACACTTTGTCACGCAATTTTTGCTGTCTTTCCTTGAACTTCAAAGATTCATCCGGATAAAACGGGCCGTCGATATAGGTAATAATTTGTACTTTATTCCCGCGGCCCCGGCTATGATAGGTATTGGTCAGTACAAAAACAGGACTGGAATACATTACCGGATACCGAAAGGATACCGCTCCGAAAGGACGAATATGGATATAATAAGGCCAGATATGGGCCTCAGGATAAATTGTAATGGAATCATTCTTTTGAATGATTTGTTCTACGGATGCAAGAAAATTTTTCATTCCCTTAAAATCACAGGGAACAGGAACCGCTCCCAACAGCTCCACAATGCCTCCAAAACCTGGCATAGACACATTTTCAGGACTGACAATAAAGAAATTGCGTTTCGGAAAATTGGCAAGACTGGGAATCAAAGTATCTCCAAACGGCTGCGTGTGATTTGCATAGATAAAGTATCCTCTGTCTTTACAACATTTGAATTTTTCTCTTCCCACAAATTTCATGCGGAATTTTACTCTCGCATATACAACTTTTATGGGTAAACTCAATATATTCTGCATCAAGAAAGAAAAAAAATCCCACATACGTCCATGAAAATAATGATAATTTTCATCAATTCTCTTGGGCACAATGCTCACTCCGGAAAATTCCTCATGACATTCATCCGTATAATATATGATTTTGTTATGATATCTTCCTCTTTTCATTTCAGCCGTTCTTTTGCAGTCCCTTTTCTTTTTTGTGCCCATACATCACAAGCGCGTCCGTTCCTGGGGAACAGAGTAGACTAGCGGACTTCCGTAAAAGTCCTCATAAACCTGCTTCCACACATGGGCATTTTCCTCTTTCATAGCCTGCGCCTGCTCACGGATTGCCCCTTCTGTCTGAGGATAAATAGGCTCCTTGATAAAAATAGTATACTCCTGCACAGGAAAACCATCCGCCCCCATTTTGTCCCCGTCTTCCATGGTGATGAAAAACGGAATCACCGGCACATGATTTCTGACTGCAAATTTAAACGCCCCATTTTTTAGCGGCTTTGGTTTCCTGTAATTCCACCACATACTCTGTTCCGGATAAACTAAAATAAAATCCCCTCTCGTCAGAATGGTATCCACCGCTTTTAAGAACTGATACATGGTCTCTTTCATCCGGCTCAAAGGAAGCGTATTACAATTGCGGAACAATACGCCGTAAAATCCCGGAAAATTAGTATAATTTCCTTCCCGAATCACCTTAAACAACTGCTTTTTTCCCATTTGTTCTGAATTTTGAAAAAGATGTTCCACCATAAGACAATCATATGGATGAAAATGATTACAAGTGATTATCGCGCCACTCTTAACACAATTTAAATTTTCCATGCCAATGACTTGCTTGATGATTAGTTTCTTCTTCCTGATTAAAGAATTCACAAATAATCCTGCAACCATATATGCGGCTTTCCTTTTAAGCCGACTTATGAATTTTGTGCGCAAATAATCTATTTGGTCAGGCATCAGAGGGATTGTTGGGGGATCATCCTCCGCATCCACATCAAACCTGCCTTCCTGTTCCAACAGCCGAATCCGACGAAGTACCTTCATCCGTTCCGAATCTTTTTCATCCTGACACATTACAAACCCCTGTCCTGTCTCATTTCTCTCCTGACACATTACAAACCCCTGTCCTGTCTCATTTCTCTCCTGACATCTCACAGCGCATTGCTCCGCCTCGTTCTTCTGCCCCATCCCAGAACACTGCTTCGCCTCATTTCTCCCCTGTCCCATGACGGCACACTGTTCTTTCTCACTTTCTCCTACCACAAACCATCCAATCCGTTTTTCCGTTTTCCCCATGTTATCCTCCCGTAATTACATTTAAAACCTTTAAATCAGCCTTTTCACTGAACGCCATTCTCTCAGCCAATCGATACCGCCTCCGGCAGCATAACAGCTTTGCGGTATTCTCTGTCGTCCCCCACACAATCCGCCTCCCTCTCAGCCAGACGAATCAGCTTCTCATGTGTCTGATTGTCTCTGTAACGTTCTGCCTCCGTATATTCTTCCCTGATTTTTAATATCTTATCAAAGTATCTTGTCCGCCGGGCATATCTCCAGAAAAAATCCTCATACAATATATTATCAAAATGCCAGGGCTTAAACGCAAGATTAAAATGAATCAATTTCACATCTTCTGTTTGTATGGCCGGGTCAGGTATGGGCATCCTGTTCCATATTCTGCCAACCATTTTTACCCTGCCCTTACATAATCTGTTCAGATAGTCCTGATCCTGCGCCACAGGGAAATAAATTCTTTCCAGTGAATAAAGAAATTTCTCTTCCAGCCGAAAACTGCGAAGTTCACGGAGATTCATCAATAAAACCCCGGCGTTAAAATATCCATGATAATCCGCAACCCCCACAACCTTTTCAGCATAGGCCCGAAATGCTTCATTACGCTGAATCACATCATCCGGCGCCGCCGCAATTAACGAATTCCCCATGTCCATTTGATATAACCTGGCAATATCTTCCAAAATAACAATATCGCTGTCAAAATAGAGAACTTTGTCATACTGGGGATATAACGCTGGAATAAACAGTCTAAAATATGTTGTTCTGGAATAGTAATCCCTTGTATATAATTTATCTTCTATCTTCTCAATATAACAGCTTACATTGTCAAAAATAATACTGACATTACGTTTTTCATATTGATACAGTTCTTCCTTATTTTCCTGAGAAATGTGCGTATGCAATATTCTGATACAATATCTGTTTTCCTCAGATGTATGATCCGTCAATGACTGCAGCGCCACCGCCAGAAAAGGGCAATAATTGTCATCCGCCGCAAAAAAAACAGGAATTTCTTTTCCCTTTTTTCCACTCATACCACACGGCTCCTTTCCATCGAATTCACAGGTTACTTTTCCCACATATCCTCTGGCTCATACATCCTTTGATTGATTTCTTTCTCCGCGTTCATCCTCCTGCTTCCAAATCAGATATTCCTCCAAATCCCGGTCAAACGTGTGGCAGCGCAGATACCGATGAATTTCCTCCACCTGCCATTGTTTATAATTTTCCGTATGAGGATAGGGCCAAAACATAAGCCTTTTGCAAAAATGGCATACAATCGTATCCTTCCTGTCAAATTTTGACTGTTCATTAAATCTTCTTGGAAGCAGCAGTTTTTTTGTGGTACATTGGAAAAGTGCCGACTGATCTGCAAATAGAAATTTTTTTGTACGAATCAATTCCCTGGCTTTCGCCAACAGGCCTGTTTCCCTGATTTTCCCCATATTAAACAGCAACATTCCCGCATTAAAGTAATCCGGACGAATGAGCCAACATCCATATTTTTCTTTCACTGCCGCATATTCGTATCCGGTAATGTCAACATGGTACAGCTTTCCGATATCACCCGCTATCATAATATCTATATCCAGATACAGAAGTTTATCCGAAGCTCCCTTTATTTTATCCGCAAGAAGGCGCAGCAATGTATAGGGCGTACAATAGGCCCTTTCATTGACACACCCTCCAAATTCACTCTCATACCATGCCGTCACATCCAGTCGTTCCACCAGACTGTTCGGATTCTTCTGCCTGACCACTTGATTCAGAATCCACACTTGCTCAGGTGTAATACAGGTATACGCCGCATCCAGTCTGCACAAGTCCATTGTCATCAAATATACATGAAGGGATTCCTTTGTCCTGTTTGCCATGGAAATCAACTGTGTCAACGCACCGTCAAATACTTTTCTGTTGCCGCACAAAAGTACCTCTACCATTTTTTACTCCATCACACTGTAACTCATCCATTCATAGAGCAGCTTTGTGCCCTCGGCAATTTCGGGCGGAAGCAATGCCCGCGCCACCAGCTTTAATTCCTCCGATTCCACATCTGTGCGTTTCAAATGGGCATAATCCCCATCAATCTCCACTACAATATACTCAAATCTGTTCATCTTTATACTCCCTATCCTCCATTTACGTGCCGCCAATTATAAACCATTGCACGCTCACCAAAAAGCTTTCCAATATCTAAAAATCAGTTTTCCATTCCATTTTAGGGTTTTATACACTGCTTCCGCCAATCTCATGTACATCTTCCACACAAACTCTTCTTCCGCTTGCCCTGTTTCCCTTGTACCAAACGCCGCCTGACTGACAATGGCCTGCATCTTCACAATATCCTCCGCCGGCACGGAAACCCTGCCTGCCAATGTATCCCCAAAATCTTCTTCCGTCCCGTCATAACCTTCAAGAATTCCTTCAAATTGAAGCATCTGCAGCAATCTTGAAAAAACACTTCTACATCCGGCCTTTTCCAGCTTTCGCAGTCCCACAAGCCTTCTATAATCAAGAAACAGCGGCAATAGACAAACGGAATAAACAGCACACGCCATAAATGCGTAAAACCATTTTTCATGTGTACCAAATCTCTCCCCAATCCTCTTGAATCCTTCTATTCCCCACCTCGAAGCCTCTTTGTCTCCTTCCATCCAATCAGTTTGTTCCGACAATGGAACATCCTTATGTTCCCACCCTTGCGTTTGCCATATCTTTGCCAACGCTTCATTGTCAAATCCCGGATAGAAAGCCCTGCTCCCTCCGTTTTCAGTTGGCGTTACCTCCACAGGCGTCCAGCCATAATCCTCCACAAAAATCTCCGTCCACGCATGGGCCGACTGATCCGTCACGGACACGGTCCACACACCGCTTTCCTGTTCTTCAAAATCATCCGGCGACACAAGATATCCTGTGGCATACCTGGCCGGTATCCCATAAAGACGATACATAAGCGTTGCCGCTGCCGCAAAATGTTCACAATACCCCCTTCCTCCTTCAAAAAGAAAATATTCCACAACATCTTCATTAAAGGGCGCCCATCCCGGCGTCAGCGTATAAAGGGCATTATTCTGCAATGTATGAAGAATAAACGCTGTAATTTCCCCCTGATCTGTCAATGGGGTTTTCTCACACAGCTCCGTCAAGCGCGGTAATATTTCCGTTGGAACTTTAGTATAAGCAGTCCGTATCACTTTCATGTATGCGTCCTGCATTTCCAAAAACCAGTCCCGCTCCGGCCAGAAGCTTGCAGCCACATTATTCCAGTCAATTTTCATATCGGGCTGTTCATAATATTGATAAACATACCCTTCCCTTGTATTCCCATATCCGTAATCATACCAGACATCATCCCCTTCTTCCCGGTAATAACGACGAGATCTCTGGCTATAATAAGGTTCAAAAATATTGTCATAGGCTCCCCCATAATGCTTTAAAGTCAAGGTAATCTCATTGGGCGGATTTCCCCGCTGCATATTTGTATTCATCAGATAATACATTCCATCAAATCTAGTCTCCATCAACCGCAGCCAATCCTGCCAGTTCTGCTGCAGCATAATATCCGTAAGCAGCGCCTCATCATCAGAAGACGTCCAATCCCCTCCGATATACTCTCCGCCCGCAAATCCGCGCAGATAAAGCATTTCCTTTGGCTTTTGAGACGCCTCCAAATCCAGTTGCACCGTTCCCGTAGGATAATTATTTCCGTTATGAACCCTTCCTCCGGTTACAGGATCCGTATCTCTGCCGCTGTAACGCAGCATGGCACTGCGAATGTGGCCCTCTATTTGATAAATGTAGTCATATATTCCTTCCGAACAGATGAAAAGTACTGGTGTTATAAGGAAAAATAATCCCAGTAAAATCCCTCCCGCCGCCGCGCCGCTTTTCACAGACAGCGCATATCTCCTGCTTCGTCCGGATGTGCTTCTGATTCCAGACGCCGGATTCTCCTGCATCACCAAAAAAGTAATCTGGAAAACCAAAAGCAGCAATATGGTACTCATTCCCGCCTGAATACCCAATATAGGTGATAACAGCACCATAAGCATTGTAAAAAAATACAATACTTCATGACTTTTCAGCATAAGCTCGGACAATACAATAAAAAACACAAGAAGCACTGAAAACAATAACACTGTTTCCGTTACCCTCATTATGCCCTCATCATTCCCCTTTGCAACACAGTTCATGATATGTCCCATCTGTGACCGAAACATATCTTCCCATAGGACAACTGCCGCTCCGCCCAACACCACGGCGCCGAATGCAAGCAAAAAGAAACTAAGCCTTCTGCTCCAGGACAAATACCACGCCAGCCAGCATAAAAGCGCTGTCGTCGGATAAACCACCCATCCGGAATACGAAATTCCTTCCACGGAACCCAGAAATGATATTATTCCAACCACACCAGAAAGCACAAATAAAAATTCTTTCAGCGGATGTGTTTCTTCCTCATCAGCCTCCACCGGGTCAGGCCTGATTTCCACAGCCTTCAAACGACTACACCTCCCTCCTGACACAGATAAATCCCCAAACGCTTTCTATTCTTCCTTGCCTTTCCCTTACTTTATATGACAAATGTTTTATATGCAATCTGGTCATACAGCATCTCTCTGGAAAATCGAAAAATAAGAGTTTCATTCCAATACCATCCCAAATTCAAATCCAATGTAAAGCATCCCTCCAGCAATGTACAGACCAGTTCTGCTTCCTCACAGATTTCTTCTTTCGCTTGATAAAGTGCAAACAGCACATCTCTGCACTGTCCGGCATTGGCTACTTCCGCCTGACATTTCCTCTCCCCATGATACCAATATACCCTGATGAAAGCCGTTTTTTTCAACAATCCCATGATCAACGCAGAAAAAAGCTCATAAAAATCGTCCATCTCCGATGCTTTCGCCTTCCAAATCCCCTGCAAATCCAGCCCCAATGATACGCCTGTGTCCGCCTCTTTTTCAAATTCTTTTACCACAAGCTGCTCCATCCTGGCACTCTGGTTCCAATGAATATACCGTCTGGAATCCTCCATATGATACTCCCGAAGCTGCCTGATTTCATTATGAATGTCCGCTCCGCAATCCGGACGCAGCTCTTTTCTCAATTCGCTGTCCTGATAGCAAAGAGAGGGCAGCTCAATAGAAAGCGCCCTCTCCTGGGGGAAGACAGCAATCTTTACTTCTTCCTCTGATTTTTTTGTTGCAGAAAAAAGGGACAGATAATCATACACTTGCAATTGATTCATATTCAAGTGCAAAATTCCGCAATATTGCCCCACAATCTCAAATTTTAGAATATCTTCCCCACATTCGCTGCCGCCGTAAACATACTTTTTCTCCCGCCCCAATTTTGCTCCATATCCTGACAAAAGCCTTATTCTAAATCGGTTAATGGGCAGTTTTCCTTCATTTTGTACCCGAAATCCACACAAAAGCGGATGTGCTTTCTGTACGGAATCGCTGGACCGCAAAGCTTTGACCGAAAGGTTCCTGCAGAAATAATGAGACATTATAAAGGAAACCGCCATAAAAGCAATCTCCAAAACTGCCATCAGCATTAAGGGCAAATAGCGATACATTCCGGCCAAATACAGAGTTACCAGGCATAGCAGCATATAATTCAGCTTTTTCATCTCCCTGATTCCCCCATGGCCGGGCGTTCCACCCGCTCCAAAATTTCCGTTAGAATCTGTTTTTTTGTTTTATGTTCCATTCTCGCTGCAGCGTTTAAAAGAATACGATGTGATGCAACATAAGGAAACTGTACTCTTACGTCATTGGGCGTTACATAGTCCCTTCCGGCCAGCCAGGCATATGCCTTAGCCATTTTAACCAAAGCGATTGTGGCCCTGGGACTGGCCCCCCGCTCCAAATAAGGATGCTTCCTGGTAGCTGTCACCAATTGTAAAATATAGCGATATATTTCTTCTTTCACGGCAACCGTATGAATCATTTCCTGCATGGTAAGAAACATGCTTCGTTCCAGAATCGGAGAAATCCGGTCCAGTCTGTCGCCTTTTCCTACGGACATAGCCATTGTAAGCTCACTGTCAAAATCGGGATAACCCAGGGTCATCGTCACCATAAAACGGTCCACCTGAGCCTCCGGAAGGTATTGCGTTCCCGCACTGCCGAAAGGATTCTGTGTGGCAATCACCAGAAAAGGTTCCGGTACCTCTCTGGTAATCCCTTCCACCGTGCACTTTCGCTCCTCCATTACTTCCAACAGCGCCGACTGTGTCTTGGGTGAAGTTCTGTTAATCTCATCTGCCAGAAGAAGATTGCAGAAAATACTTCCCTGCTGGTATACAAACTTTTCTTCTTCTCTGCGGTAAATGGAGAATCCTGTCAAATCGGAAGGCATGACATCCGGCGTAAATTGCACTCTTTTATAGTCCAGCCTCATAGCTCTGGAAAAAGCCAATGCCATCGTCGTCTTTCCCACACCGGGAATATCTTCCAATAGAATATGGCCGTTGGCTAAAAATACCAGCATAGCTTCTTCCACTTCCCGCTCTTTTCCCAGAATCACACTACCGACCTGCTCCACCACCTGACGCGCTTTCTCCTGATATTGCAATCCCTGCTTCTCCCTTCTATTTAAAATTTTCATCTCTGTCATTGTCAATTTTATCCCGAATCTCCTGCATCTGATAATCCAGAAGTTCTATGGAATCCGCACAAGCCTTTAACTGCGCCACAATATCTTCCGCATTTTTCACATCTTTTTTATACTTCAATTTGTGCTCCAGGCTTGCCCAGAAATCCATGGCAATCGTGCGAAACTGAATCTCCACCTTCATATACTTTTTCTCATTTGACAAAAAAATTGGTATATCCAATATCAAATGAAGACTCCGATATCCGTTCGACTTAGGGTCTTTTATATAATCCTTTTCCTCCAAAACCACAATATCATCCTGGCTGCAAATTAATTCCGCCAGGTGGTAAATGTCATCCGGAAAGGAACAAATAACCCGTACCCCCGCTACATCCGCCAGATGCTTTTCCACATTTTTCACGGTGATTGGGAATCCCTTACGAAGCAATTTTTCAAAAATACTTTCCGGTGACTTCAATCTACTGGAAATGGCCTCAAAAGGGTTTCGATTGTATTCCTGTGAAAATTCCTCATTTAATACTTTCAGCTTTGTCTCCACTTCCATAATGGCACAGCGATACTGCATCATCAAATTGTTAAACGATTTTTCCTTCTTAAGCTGTTCCGCTTGTATTTCTATAATCTGCTCCTGCTTTTTCAGCGCCCTTGTCTGCCGCTCCACCTCCTGTTCCAGAAGGTTCTTATGCGCGGATAATTCTACTGTGTTGCGGATTCTGTTCTTGACAACGGAAGCGTCAAAGGGCTTGTGTATAAAATCCAACACCCCTAATTCAAAGCATTGTTTCTCAACCTCCGCAGTTCCCTCCCCACTGATAATGAGCACGGGGATTTTATCCATCCATCCCCTTCTCTTCATCTCTGCAATCACATTATATCCGCTCATTTTCGGCATATGCAAATCCAAAAGAAGGGCTTCCGTGTCATTCTGATACATTTCCAGCTTCCTTATTACCTGTTCCCCATCCTCTGCCATTTCAATTATGTAATCATCTTCTAGCATATCACGCAGGATTTCGCGGTTTACTTCCGCATCATCTGCCACCAATATCCTGCTTTGCATTTTTTTCTCCTATTCCAGTTCCGTTTCTCTGATTCCAGTTCCGTTTCTGCACTCCGAAGCCACTATGGGGAAGGATTTTTCATCTGCTTGCGCATCTGCAAATTCCTTCCGGGCTTCTCCGTTCCGAAACTGTTTTTCTCTGATTCCAGTTCCGTTTCTGTGCTCCCGTATGTCCACTATTTTTCCTTTGTCAATAGTACTATTACTTCACAATTGGCTGTCCAGGGGAATTGGTCTACGGCCACTGCTTTTTCCACTCTGTATCCGCCCTTTGAAAGTACTTCCAAATCTCTTACAAGGCTGGTGGGTTTACATGATATGTAGACAATATGCTCCACACCATAAGCAATTATCTTTGGCAGTGCTTTGGGATGAATACCATCCCTGGGAGGATCAAGAATAATCAAGTCCGGCTTCTCTTCTATCGAATCCAGTACTTTGAGCACGTCCCCTGCAATAAATTCACAATTTGACAGTCCGTTTTCCTCTGCGTTTCTTCTTGCCGCCAGAACTGCCTCTTCTACGATTTCCACGCCGATCACCCTGTCTGCCGAAGGCGCCATCAATTGAGCAATGGTTCCTGTCCCACTGTATAAATCAAATACCACTTTTCCCGACGTCACATCTTGTCCCTCATTTTTCAGCCCGCCAATATATTCCCTCACAGTCTCATACAAAACTTCTGCTCCAAAAGAATTCGTCTGAAAAAAGGAAAATGTGGATACCTTAAACCGAAGACCCAATAATTCTTCATAGAAAAAATCCTGTCCATAGAGTACATCCATTCTGTCACATTGCACCACATCCGCCTGAGAATCATTGACAATATGCAAAATACCGGCAAATCGTCCCTGTAACTTACTACTATACTCTAAAGCCAAAAGCTTTTCCAAAAACCCTTCCAATAATTTCTGTTCATCATGTGTCTGCCCTATGGGCTGCCTCTGATTTTCTGCTGCTCCAGTTTTGCCCACAACAGTATCACAGTCTGTCTCCACACTTGCCTGCCCCTTAGAAACTTCTGAACTTCCTACCACACCTGCCCAGCCCTTAGCGTCTTCCGCATTATTCTCCTCGTTTGCCCGGCCTTTAAAGTCTTCCGAATTTTCTACCACCGTCTGCCGTCCCCATGGATCTTGAGATGTGGTCACAAGCGCCACCAGAATTTCCCCGGTCCGGGAGGCTTTTCTCACCAGCAAATGTCTTAAATATCCTTCATGGCGCAGCCTGTGAAAATACGAAATTTTTCCTCCTTGCGCAAAATATTCCCGTACAGTCCCAAGAATCAGACGGTAATCCTCATCCACGATGCGGCAATCCTCCACCGTCACCACATCATAAAAGCTGCCCCGCTTGTGCATACCCAGCGCAAGGGGGCCGTCTTTCACTTCATCTCCGAAAGAAAATTCCATCTTATTGCGGTACTCATATGCAACAGGACTTCCTTTGATCCCTTCCCATAACCAGGCTTCCTTTTGTCCGTTCAGGCACTGTTCCAATAGTCGTTTCATCTGCCCTTCCTTCATTATCAACTGCTCCTCATAGGGCAGTGACAAATAGGTACAGCCTCCACACACGCCAAAACGAGAACACGGTTGGCCTGTCTCTTGAGGTGATGGTTCCAACACCTCAAGCAGACGGCCTTCCGCCTTCCCATTTCTCACTTTACTCACAAGGAACCTTATCTTCTGACCGGGCAGGCAATTCTTAATGATAACGGCGCCATCTTCCATATGCACAATACCTCTGCCGGGAAAATCCACCCTATCAACAACCGCCTCATATACCTGACCCTTTTTCATCCGCTTAGTTCTCTCCCTCATCTACAAAGAAGTCATCGTCATCATCATCCTCTGCCTCTTCGTCTTCAAACTCGTCTTCAAATTCATCCTCAAAATCATCCAAATAACGAGGATTCATATAACGATATACCGCATATGCAATCGCTGCCACTGCAGCAATAGCGCCGATCACTGCCAGCACCCATACAATTGCTCTGCACTCATCCTTCTCTTCTTCCTTCTTGCCAAGGAATTCATTCAGCTTTGCCATATCCATCAAATTCTCCAGCTTATTCATAGCTACCTCCTTATTTGCAGATTACCCTGCTTTTCATAATATTATGCCACGATTTTGCAGCATCATTTCGGACGAGACGAGCAACACCTTTGGTTCCGCGGCAACCACTGCCCTTCCTGCACCCTGCTCACGGGCTTCTTCCTCCGTTTACTGCTTTCCCCCATATTATAACACATCTGATAGAAAAATACTACACTCTTTTCAATTTTGCAAAGGATGCGTACATTATCTTTTGCCCTGCCTTATCAAATACCACCGTAACTTTGTAATCTCGTGGTTCTCTGTCAATATTCACTACATTTCCCTCACCATATTTGATATGGGATACTCTGTCTCCCACCTGATAGGATAACGCCTCCGGCGCCTGATGGGGTATTCCTTTGGAAATTCCGGCCAATTGATTCAGGCTGCTCATATCTTTTGCAATATAGGGTTTGTCCGGTTTAACCGCTGCCTTAGGCCGCACCAATGCTTTAGGCCGAAAATCCGGCGGTGTTTGTTTCTGGGAGCCGGACGCTTGCGTTTCCGTAAAATCACTTTTATCCGGCATCCAACTGTCCCTGTCCTGCCACGATATTTTCACCCCTCCCTCCAACAGCTCGGAAGGAATTTCCTTTACAAAACGGCTTACCGGATAATACTGTGTCTCTCCCCGAATCATACGAGTTCTGGCACAGGTCAATATCAACTGTTCCATCGCCCTTGTAATTCCCACATAGGCCAGTCGGCGTTCCTCTTCCAGCTCAGAAAGGTCAGCGGAATTAGCTGCCTTATATCCCGGAAAAAGTCCGTCCTCCATGCCGGCCAGGTATACACGGGGAAATTCCAGCCCTTTTGCAGAATGAAGCGTCATCAGCAACACCCTGTTGTCATCGCTGTTCACACCGTCTATCTCCGCCACCAGCGCCACTTCTCCCAGGAATTCCGTCAGCGTAGGTTCTTCATGGGTATCCGCATAACTGACCGCTTTGGAAATCAGTTCTTCTACGTTTTCCCATCTGTCCTCCATACTATCTTCCTCATATTCCTGAAGATAGTTTTTATAATTTATCTCCTTTACAAGTTCCCTCAGCAATCCGCCAATGGAACTCTGAGAAGATGAAAGTTTCCCCCGCAGTCCCTGAATAAGCTGTACAAAAGACTTAAGCTTTGACACTGCTCTCTCCAGCCCCATCACTTCATCCGCATGCTCCATAGCATCAAAAAGTCCAATTTCATGCAGTTGTGCATAATCCTGAAGTTTTTCCATGGTAGCACTGCCAATTCCCCTCTTGGGCACATTGACAATACGGCGCAAAGCCACCTCGTCCCGCCCATTATCTATGGTTTTCAAGTATGCAAGGATGTCCTTGATTTCCATTCTGGAATAGAAATTTGTACCTCCTACTACATTATATGGCACGCCTTCCATTATCATGCGTTCTTCTATCAGACGTGCCTGTGCATTGGTCCGGTACAATACTGCACAATCCCTGTAGGCTGCCTCTCCCTTTTTCACACTGCGCGCCACATCTTCCGCAATATACTCCGCTTCCTCATATGAACTGTCAAACTGGCAAAAACGTACCTTGCTTCCCTCTCCTTTATCCGTCCACAGAGATTTTCCCTTGCGTCCTGTATTGTTTTGGATCACCCCGTTAGCAGCATCCAGAATATTTTGTGTGGAGCGATAATTCTGCTCCAGCTTAATCGTCACTGCCTCCGGAAAATACGTTTCAAAATCAAGAATGTTCCTGATATTTGCTCCCCGAAATTTGTAAATAGACTGATCGTCGTCTCCCACCACACAAAGATTACGGTATTTATCCGCTAAGAGCCGCACCAGCTCAAACTGCGCCACATTGGTATCCTGATATTCATCCACCATAATATATTGAAAACGTTCCTGATAAGTCTCCAATACATCAGGGCAAGCCCGAAACAATTCCACTGTCTTTACAATAATGTCGTCAAAATCAAGGGCCTGGTTCTGTTCCAACACCTCCTGATACCTTTTATATACACGGGCGTATACGCTTTTATCGCTGTCCCCCACCGCCTCCTGGGCGTATTCACTGACCGAAATCAAGTCATCCTTGGCAGACGAAATTACTCGCAGCAATTCCGCTTCCTTATACACTTTGGAGTCCAACTGGAATTCCTTGACTATATCTTTCATCACAACCTTCCGGTCATCCGTATCATAGACGGAAAAACCATTGGAAAATCCAATCTTACCGATTTGACGCCGCAAAATCCTGATACAGGCAGAGTGAAAGGTGGATACCCATATTTGCTCCCCGCCGGATTCCACCAGTTTATCCACCCTCTCCCGCATCTCTCCCGCAGCCTTATTGGTAAAAGTGATTGCCAGAATATTCCATGGCTTTACCCCTATCTCATCTATAAGATAAGCAATGCGGTGAGTTATCACACGTGTCTTCCCGCTCCCGGCTCCCGCCAGCAAAAGCACCGGCCCCTCTGTCTGCTGAACAGCTTCCTTCTGCATTTTATTTAAAGTATCATATATACTCATAATTACTCCCTGTTTGCCCGCTGTCAGCTTCTGTCATTTTCATCAAAGACATCGCCGCACTCAGGACAGAATCTGGGCGGATGCGCCGGGTCCTCCGGCATCCAGCCACATTTGTCACATTTGTAAATCGGCGCACCCGCCGGTTTCTTCGCACCGCACTCTGTACAGAACTTTCCCTGGTTTACGGTTCCGCACCCGCAGACCCAGCCTGCATCGGAAGGTCTGGGTGTTCCGCATTCCACACAGAATTTCCCCCTGTTGTCGGTTTGTCCGCACTTACAAGTCCATCCGGGCACAGCCGCCCCTTGAGCCCGGCCTACGTTATTCATTCGCTGGCCCTGCTGGGTCTGGTTCTGTGCAGCGCCCATAGCAAACAGAGATGCCGCATCCGCTCCGCCCGCTCCATTTGCCATATTCATTCCAGCGAAAGCCATCATGGGACCTGCTGCCGTATTGGATGCTGCTGCTTTCATAGCTTCCGCCTGTGCCCCCACAAGGGTCGCCGCTGCCATATTGGGATTTCGCAGCGCAGCCGTAGTCTGTAATTCACTGATCTTTTTCGCCATTTCTTCCGGCATGGAAGGAGGATTCATGGTCATACTGACAATTACAATCCCCCGCAGCTTCTCCCATTTTTCCGATAATTCCACATTCACCGCGTCCACCAGCTCCATAACATGGTTAGGAATGTCGGAAACCCGCACGCGCAATCGGCTAATTCTGCCAAGCGCAGGCTGCATGGCAGTCATCAATTCCGCTTTCATCTGGCTTTGCAGTTGACTGCGCTGATAACTCTCAGCCACATTTCCGCAGACATTTTTATAAAACAAAAGCGGATCCACCACCTGAAAAGAATAAGAACCATTACACCTGATACTCACATCCATATCCAATCCGATATTATCATCTATATACCGAAATGGAATGGGCGTAGCCGTACCATACAGATTATTCATAATTTCCTTTGTATTGAAAAAATATACTCTTTGATCCTTGCCCGCGCTGCCGCCAAAGGTAAAACGCCTGCCAATGGCACGAAACGTATTTCTGACACTGTCCCCCAATTTGCCATAAAACAAACTGGGCTCCGAGGAATTATCATAGATAAACTCTCCGGCTTCCGCACAGATATCCACAATCTCACCCTGTTCCACAATCATCATACACTGCCCTTCATTGACAGCTACAATGGAACCGTCAGATATAATATTATCCGTTCCTTTGGTATTGCTGCCGCGTCCGTTAGTGACACGTTTTTTTCCTTTCATCACAAGAATGTCATCCGAAAGGGCATCACAATAGAAATACTCTCTCCACTGGTCTGCCAGCATTGACTGGACGGCATCTTTTGCTGCTTTTATTAATCCCATTCTCTTATCCTCCGACACCTATTTTACACTATTTTCTATTCTATCAAATTTTTTCCTTTCCCTCAACCGCTTTTCACAAGAAAAATGAATAAACTTTCCCATTTGGTATATCCTATTACCTGAAAGGAAGGTGCAACATGAATCTTGATAAAATTGTCTGTAATTGTATGAGTGTCACAAATGGTATGATTAAAGATGCCGTCGATGCCGGTGCAAGCACGTTGGAAGAGGTGCAGGCGGCCACAGGTGCAAGTACGGTCTGCGGAGGCTGTCTGGAGGATGTGAAACGCCTGGTACAATTCTTCGTATCAGAACGTGACGCAAAATAATCCTGTGACACCACATACTGAGCTAATTGACGGAGCCGCTTATGATCTGGAATTGCCCACCCGTATCCATCAAGAAATCTGCTTTTCCCTTTCCCGTAAAATTGCGGACTTCATTGACTCCAGCAATAGCTCCGGCAAAGTTTACCCCGCCCCTTTTGCCGTCTTTTTGGGCGCAGACAATTACGTTGAACCGGATATTTCCGTAATTTGTGATAAACAAAAGCTCACTGATCAAGGATGCAGCGGCGCACCAGACTGGATCATAGAAGTCACATCTCCAACCACCCAGCGTATGGACTATTTCGTCAAACTGTTCAAATACAGAATTGCCGGGGTCAGGGAATACTGGATTGTAAACCCCATGAAACAGACCGTACAGGTATATTCCTTTGTAAATAACGGCGATTCCAAACAGTTTTGCTTTGATGATACCATAAATACAAGTATTTATGAAAATCTGCTGATCAGAATCGCTGATTTCTTGTAAAATTCCCCCTTTTACAAGTTATCACAGTCCATCTTCAAACAATTCATGTAATGGAAAAGCAATGGCATAATCCCTTGTTATGATATAGGGATTATGCCATTGTAATTATATTAATTTTCCAGCTATTTTGCCGCTTTTTCAGCAAATTCCGAAGTCACCAAATCCTCATACGGCACGCTTTGTTCCAGTACTCCTGAATCCTTCAGTATGTTTTGGAGCAGAGAAAATGCCTCTTCCTTGAATATCAAATCACTTTTCCAGGTATCTTGTTGATAATATCGGTTTACAATCGTCGTAAGCGTTTCCATATCCGTCTCCGGGAATTGAGGCGCAATGACTTTGGCAATCTCTTCCGGCGTATGGTTCTGCACAAAATCCATTCCTTTCTGCAGTGCGTCCGTAAATGCCTGCACTACATCCTTATTTTTCTCCAAATAGCTTTTCTTTGCGGAAAAAGAAGTGTATGGTACATAACCGGAATCTTCGCCCAAAGACGCTACCACGTATCCCTCGCCCTTCTGCTCTAATGCAGTTGCGTGGGGTTCAAATTCTACAGATAAATATATGTTACTACTGTTATTTATCTCTTCTTTGGCATCAAATGCAAAATGAAGTGTACAGATTTGTCCACCCACACCATTTCACGCCGGTGTTGTATCCTGTTCCTTCTTTTTTTCCGTCCAATTAATCACCTCAACGCCATGCTGATCCTCATATTGCCTTATCAATGCCTGCTTAATCTTTAGCGCTCGTTCCGATGTTATTTCCATTTCAGCCGGAACCAATCTTGATAATAAGAAATCTTCCATTCTATCCATACCCTTTTTATTCATGTTTATGAAATATGGGTTGTACTTATTGTTAAGTTCTACCTGTACGTACTTATTTGAACTTATTATTGCAGTATTTTGACTTTTGCTTATTACCATTTTATGGCAAAATAACAAAATCAAATGTTGTAATTTGTCCATTTTTAGGATATAATAATTCATATCAAAGGTGCGCAAACCCTCGAACAACCTTACATCATAACTGGTTTTTCAAAGTCTATACAGCTTAACAACTCTACTGTAGAATCTTATGAGCTTATTACAGATGAACACAGGAAATCCGCTAAATCCGGTGTTGCTCGTGGTCTTGTGGGAGGAGCGCTGTTAGGGCCTGTAGGGTTGCTCGCCGGTGGATTGTCTGCAAAGTCAAAAGGATTTTGAGGCAGTTTCATATGACAATTTTTCTATCATATACTAAATAACCTGATTTATCCATAGAATTAATAGAAAGTGAGATCATTACTTATGCCACAACCACTAAAAACAGCTTATACAGTTGAAAACATCTATGCCCTTCCTGACGGCCAACGCGCTGAATTGATTGACGGGCAAATGTACATGATGGCGCCACCAAACGCAAACCACCAGAAAATCAGTTGGAAGCTGCATCAGGAGATTGGAAATTACATCAGTTCCAAAGGTGGAAACTGCGAAGTTTATGCCGCCCCATTTGCTGTTTTTCTAAATGAAGACGACATAAACTATGTGGAGCCTGACATTTCCGTAATATGCGATATAAATAAAATGAATGAAAAGGGTTGTAATGGAGCCCCAGACTGGATCATAGAAATTGTATCCCCCTCGTCCCAACAAATGGACTATGGAATTAAGTTATTTAAGTACCGTACTGCAAAAGTCCGGGAATACTGGATTGTGAACCCTTTAAAGCAAACTGTTACCGTTTACGATTTTGAGTACGAGAAAGAAACCAAACAATATTCTTTTGACGACACGATTTCTGTGTGCATTTACGCTGACTTGAAAATCAATATCGCTAATCTTCTTTCATAAAACGAAAGGAAACTGTGAGTCAATACCCAAAATGTACGTATCAGGAAACTTGATGATCAGCGTCGTCTGTTACCATAATGCCGTCACTTGGTGTTACCAGTCTTTAACAACAAAAAATTTACTGCAATAAAAGGAGAATTCCAATGCCCAAAATCAGATGTGCCATCTACGATCGTGTCAGTACGGAACTTCAAGTGAAGGAAGGGTTGTCCCTGGACGCCCAGAAACAGGCCCTTACCGACTACGCGCTCTCCCACGGCTACGAAATCGTGGGCTATTATGCTGATGAAGGCATCACTGCCCGCAAAAAAATGCAGAACCGCAAAGATCTGCTTCGTCTCCTGCATGATGTGGAAGCCGATAAAATCGACTTGATTCTTGTAACCAAACTTGACAGATGGTTCCGCAACATAAAAGATTATCACAATACACAAGCCATCCTGGAAGCCCATCACTGCAACTGGAAAACAATCTTTGAAGAATATGATACCTCCACGGCCAACGGACGCTTCGCCATCAATATTATGCTCTCTGTGAATGAAAACGAATGTGACCGCACTTCAGACCGTATCAACTCTGTATTTGCCTACAAAAAGACTAAACGGGAACATTTAAACGGCAAGCCCGCTTACGGCTATACCACAGACCAAAATAAGAAACTAATCAAAGATCCAAAAACAGAACATATTGTAGAAGATATTTTTGATCATTACTTTACTACATATTCAAAAAAGGCTACTGTTAATTATATTACTGCGAAATATGCCAATTCACCCGTCCGCCCTACCATGTATCAAGTCAACCGCATATTAAACTGCATTACTTATGCAGGACAAATGTATGGAATTGAGCACTACTGTCCTGCTTACATTACTATGGAACAATTTTTGAAAATCAAGTCCGTAAGCGATTCCAAAATTATCCCACACCAGACAGAACCTTTTCTATTCTCCTCCATGATCAAATGCCCCGTCTGTGCTAAAAACATGAACGGATTCGTCAAAAGGCAACATTTGAAATCAGGAGCGACCTCGGAATATAAGCGATATCGGTGCGGCAGGAAATTCTCAGAATATCATAACGGCGCCTGCTTGTCCGAATCTATGATAGAAAAGTATCTGTTAAACCATATTGTGGAGCAACTCCAACCCCATACACTGGAGCTTATGCAAAAACAAAAACTCCCGACGCAGAAACCGGACAAATCTGCCAGTATTCATGCAGAACTGGACCGCCTCAACAATATGTACCAAAAGGGAAGAATCAAAGAATCTTACTATGATGAACAATATACTTTGCTTTCTGAGAAATTGGCAAGCTGTTTTCCCGCTGCCGAAGTTATTTCCCCTCTGGAAGCACCCAAAGCCATTTTCAGCGCTTTTTTGGAAGGTTGGCAAGAAATGTACCACAAACTTGATATCAGCCATAAAAAGGCATTTTGGAAAGAAATTTTAAAAGAGATTCATGTGGATGCCGAAAGTCGAAAAATCTGCGGATTCCAATTTCGAGTTTAACGCTGCTTTCGCCATCGTCATCCTTATCCTGCGCATTTGCTTGCAGCAATGGTGTAGTAACATATATTACTCTACCGTAAAATCCCCCTGCCCGCCTGAAAATGCAGCAGCGGTGGAACCAAAATCAATGCTCTGATCAATATTCACATCCGTCATGGGGTTGATACCGTTTTTAGTCAGAATATATTCAAACACCATTTCAGGCATACCGCCGGCTCTGCCGCCCAGTACATCCTTGCCCACAATCATATTCCAGTTAAAATCTTCAATGGGCTGACGGGACACCAAAAAATTACCTGCACGCTGGGTCAACTGTGCAAAATTGACCACATAATCTTCCGTTCCTCCCACATAAGTATAAATGGTACTCTCACTTCCCATGAAACCGATATCCGCTTCACCTGTCAGCACGGCAGTCATGGTTTTGTCCGCGCCAAATCCTGTCACAAGAGTAAGTGAAATCCCTTTTTCTTCAAAATATCCTTCCTCAATTGCCACATACATTGGCGCATAAAAAATGGAATGGGCTACCTCATTTAGCACCACTTCCGTCTTTCCATCCTTTGTAGATGTGTCTTTGTCGCCGCATCCGGCCAGGGACAAGAATAAAGCCATGACCAGGCATATTGCCGCTGCTTTTCTGAAAAAAAACCTTTTCATAAGAACCTCCAAATCTCTGTTTCGGCTTATTATGTTAAGCTATTCTATGAAAAGGCGCCTGTCTTTGTTCCTGTAATTTTCATTTAACTACAATTACTTTACTCCTGTGAATCCTGTTTATCCGGACGTCCTGTATGGTTTTTCCGCTTTCCGTCCGTCTTTTTTTCTGCCGAAAGCTCATCAATAATCTTTTCAATAATCATTTTTTTAATGTACACATCAAAACTCAATGCACATACAAACGCAAATTTGCGAAGAAAATCTGCTTCCTCTTTTGGTGCGCCCTGAAAAGTATCCTGGGCTGTTCTGAATTTTTCTATCACATCCGCTTTCAACGCTTCAAGCTGCTTCTCTTCCATGCTGAAAGCTTCCCGATAGACATCTTCCAGATTAAACTCCGCTCCATTTTGAAAATATTTTTCGGTAATTGGTTTTAAAAGCGTTTGTATATCGCTTATGGATAAAATCCCCTTATAATAATAGATAAATATCAACAGCAGCACATGTTCCTTAGAGTATTTTTTCTTCACAGGCGGCGGCAATAAGTCATTTTTCGCATAATTGTTAATCATGGTCTTTGTAAGTATCTTATCCTCATCCGGATATCTTGCCGTAGACCGCAGCCGCCTGTCCATAAATGTAGTTACTTGATCCATATATAGGTCTATTCCGGGAATTTCATCCGGATTAATATACTGTACTCTTTCCAAACTTGCAAGAATACTGTTCAATAAATCATCACTATCTATCGTCATATGTGACTTCCTTCATTTCTTTTTATTTCACACCTTTACTTCACAACTTTAATATGTTAAAATATCACAGTACAAACATCAGTGAGGTATGTCAAATGAATAAAAAAATTAAAAATGATGCTGTGGACTCTCTGTTTGATGCTATTCTCTGTCTCAAAAGCCGCAGTGAATGTTACAGCTTTTTTGAAGATTTATGTACGGTCAATGAACTGCTCTCCATGTCACAACGTTTTGAAGTGGCAGAAATGTTAAAAAACCACAGCACTTACCTGGAGATTGCCGAGAAAACCGGTGCTTCCACCGCCACCATCAGCCGAGTCAACAGATCACTCAATTATGGGAATGACGGGTACGAAATAGTATTTAAACGCAGAAAAGAAATGGAAAATTAGACGGCTTCTTCTCCGCTTTGCTCTGTGGTTGTCTGTTCCGCAGCGTTTTCTTCCACCTGTTTCAGCGCTTCCGCAACCACTGAAGTAGAAGTCTTTCTATCTGCCTTCAAAATTTTATTATTTTGTTTGAGCTTCTTCCCCGCTTCCTGATTCATATCACATCTGCCCTGGAAGATTGCCTTTTCATCAATCACCAGACCACTTGTGGTAATGTCGCCCAGCACTCTGGCCGTAGATGTCAGTTCTACTTTTTCAGGTACGTTCAGATTTCCATACACTTCTCCGCCGATAATTACCGTCTTCGCATTGATATCGCCGTTGATGACTCCTGACGCACCCACAATAACAGTATTCGCTACTACCACATTGCCATTAACAACTCCGTCAATACGAATGGATGACTCGGACTTAAAATCACCGTTACACTCGGCCCCAATTCCAATAATGGTTGTAATCTGTGTTTCTTTCTTTTTCATTCTTATACCTCCCTGTGCGCTTCAGCGCACATACCAATCAGAATTCTTGACAATAAAATCATGTTCTTAGATTTCATTGTATGAAAGTTTACGTTCAAACGTTTCATTTCTCCACTCTTAACACTTCATCCCCTGCCATAACCATAGTTGCTTCCTTGTCCATAGCAGCATTTACCAGTTTCTTCCTATGCCGATACTGACGCACACTTTATCTGCCGCCGGTCATCCGCTGATATCCAGCATGTCCATAGGTTCCACATATACATTATCCTTCATAATTTGATACCCCAGTTTGCTTCCCTGCTCCGTAATAAGCAGTAATGTAGCGCCCTGTGTGACGGTTTCGCCCTTCTTGACTTTAACGTCCCCCCGACATCTGTATATTGTCGTATAACCGTTTCCATGGTCAACCCATATATTGTTCCCATAGTCCGGGTCTTCATTGACAAACATAACCGTGCCCGCAGCCGTTGCCACTACCATAGAACCTTCTGCCACAGAAAATACACTGATTGGTTCCTCTCCTTCGGATGGTTCTTCCGCCGCCCGTCCGCTTGTCAGCGGGAACATGGTTGGAATAAACTGTTTTGCCAGTTCTAACATTAAATCATTCGCCGCCTGTTCCTTTTGGACCACAGTATCATTCAACGCATTGATTTGCTCGTTAAGTCCCGCCACATCACCCTGCAAAATGTCAATTTGTCCGTATAGTTCTGTCAGTTGCTTATCCTTATCGGTCAATTGTACTTCCAATTCGGCCTTCTCCTGCTCTAAAGCGCTGATGGTGCCATTCCTCACAGCACTCTCCCTCAATCGTTCTTCCCAGATATCTTCTTCATAAATGAAATATCCGATCAGTGCGCCGATAATCACACACAATATAATGATAATTGTCTGCATCATCCAGGGTCGAATTCTAAATTGCTTTGCACCGGCATCCGTAGCATCGGATGTAACGATCACCACATGATTGTTTTTACGTTTATGCTTATTGCGTCCCATAAAAGTCACCTCCGACAACGTATTATTATTTTACCATAAATAGTTTCCTACATCAACGATAATATGACTTTTTTGTAAGATATGCACAAAAAAATAGCGTTTTTTCTGTCTAAATCAATCTAATACGTTCATATTTTTATGTATTTTTACCAAACCTTTCTTCTCCATTTTGCCATATTTATCCATTTCTCCTCTTGTATCCCATGTCCTATTTTCCACCCTCTAAAGCTGTTCCTTCACCTCATTTAGGCAAATCAACAATAAAAAACCTATCTAACAGCATCTCTGCATATTTCCAGTACCTTTTTCCATGAAAGGCTGCCGCCAAACAAATCCAGCGCACTTCCGATTGTCACATTCATATATCCGCAGCTAAGTTTCTTTAGTAATTTCAAGTCCTCATAGTTATGTACTCCGCCCGCATAAGTTATGGGACACTTGCCCTGGGTACATTTACCCCAATGTCCTAACATTGAAACCAGTTCCTCTTCGATTCCCTGGGCCTTTCCTTCCACATCCACCCCATGAATCAAAAATTCATCACAATAGTGATACAATTTATCAAGCAAGGTATCATCCAATCTTTCCCCTGTCAGTTTCTGCCATCTGTCTGTAACAATCTGAAACCCATCTTTCGTCCTTCTGCAGCTTAAATCCAGAACCACGCAATCCTTACCCACAGCATCACACAGTTTTTTCAGTTTATCAAAATGAATTTTTCCATCCTGAAATACATAAGATGTCACAATGACATGGGATGCTCCCGCTTCCAGAAATTCCCCCGCATTATCAGGTGTAATGCCCCCGCCTATCTGCAAACCTCCAGGATACGCCTGCAGTGCTGCAAGCGCTTGTCTTTTGGTTTCATTATAATACTCACTGTCATGTCCATTGAGCATAATAACATGTCCGCCCCGGATTCCCGCATCACGATAAAGTCTGGCATAAAAAGCCCCATCCTGTTGCGCTACATAATTTTCTGCCGCATAATTTCCCTTATCGCTTAGTGTTCCTCCTACAATTTGTTTTACTCTTCCATTATGGATGTCAATACAAGGTCTGAATTCCATCTCTTCCTCTCTTTCGGATACCTTCCGTTTATTTCCATTTTTTTCTTTCAAAACCGCTGTTTTCATTTTTATACAGTTTCAGGCAAATGATTTTTTCACCCACTCGTATAAAATAATTTTACTCCCACATACTATTGCTGTGCGTTAAAATTTCTTCGCGCACCAGGTTGCAGGTCACGAAATGCGCTCAAACAGCAGAATGGAGGAGATTATGAAAAAATTTATAAAATCCCCGGGGGCCAAACAGCTTCTGGTATTAGGTCTGGTTCTCGCCTTTATGTGCATGGCGACCGCATGTGGCAGAAAAAATAATGACAAATCCCCCAGCGGTTCCGGCTCGGACACCATCAATTCTGAGAATAGCGGAACTTCCGCCGGGAACAGCAATACGAACAACAACTCCAGTACAACCGGCAGCAGCTCCAGTACAACCGGCAGCAGCTCCAACAACAGCTCCAGTACAACCGGCAGCAGTTCTGGCAGCAACTCCAGCACTGGCAGCAGTGCAGACTTAGGCGCTGATACAACCGCAAGCAGTCCCATTCCTGGCTCAACGGCAAGCAATGATTCCAATGCCGATTCCAATGGAATAGGAAACAATGGTTCCAGCACTAACAGTAACTCCAATAGTTTTCAGGCAACCGGCAATAGTAGTACTTCCACCAATTCCCAAACCATGGGAAATAGCGGCTCTTCCAATACTTCTGTTACAAACGGAAGCAGCAGCGCTGCCTCACGTTCTTCAACTACTCGTGAACGTGGTATTTCCACCGGCAATCACAGCGTAGGAAACGATACTCTCGGAGATACGTTCACAAATGTAGTTGATGATATTACGGATGGTATTGGTGACGCAGCAAACGGTGTAGGTGATGTTACGGAAGATATCTTTGGTATCCGCAATGACAACAGCAACGTAAACGATGTAACCGCCGGCAGAGACAACGGTTCTGTCAGAAGTAATGTATATGATTCAGGTACGGGCAGAAGCAATACAAGAGGTAATGCTTCCACCAATGGAGCTTGGGGTGATACCGGTGCCCCGGCTGGTACCACTGCATGGTAAAGATTTAAACTCGTTTGACCTCATGCGGCAGTCTGCCATCTATTTGCCGAAGCCTTTGCAACATGGTATTTCAGCTTCTGCGATAGGGCGGATTTGCTCTCCCCGAAGCATTGCCAGGTTTACGCTTACCTGGCAATACCGGGGAAAGGTAATATATTTCCTATTCTTCCATAAAAGCGCCTTCTCCGTATGCTTCCAGCAATTCTTCCAGGTAATAAATGCGTTCACGTATCTCCACACCTATATCCGTATCTGCCACAAGCTTTCTTCGCTGAAATGTTTCCACCTCAATATCATGTGAAAATAAATCTGCTTCTTTCACTATCGCCGCCCTGGCAGATTCAAAAGGTTCGTGGGCCACCAGTCTCATTCCCCTGGAATTACATACCAGCGTATAACCGGCAATTCCCGTTTTTTTCTGGTATGCTTTGGAAAATCCTCCATCAATAATCAACAGTCTGCCGCCGCATTTAATAGGAGATTCCCCATGGATCTGCTCCACCGGAACATGTCCGTTTACAATATGGGCATCCTTACTGTCAAGACCAAACTCCTTCAAGATACGCTCCACCGTCTCTTCGCTTTCCAGAAGTTGATAGTAACTGTTTTTCCTCTCTTGATGAGTCTCTTTCTCAGCGATAAAATATCTTTCAAAAGTAGCCATTTTTTCTTTGCCAAAAACCGGAGAACCCTGTCCCGACCAAATATACCATATAATATCCCGTCCTACCTCACGCTCCGCCCCATCTCTGGCATAATATCCTCTCCTGGCATAATACTCCAGAATATCATATAATTCCTTGCCGTAATACTGTCTGCCGCATACCTCAACTTTTGTAAAGCTGCCGTCTTCTTCCATGGGCACACAGCCGTGGTATAGCAGATTGCCGTTATAAATCTTATACAGCCCGCCTTTGGCAAAAAGAAAACGTACATGTTTTTGCAGCTTTTCACAGCTCATAAACGCATGTCGGAGCCGCTCCATAACCTCTTTTTCCTCTTCTGTCAAAGCAAAGGGATTCTTCGGATTCATGGTTGGGAAGTCCATATCCAACATAGCATAGTCTTTCCCGCCAATATGTATGGTTCCTTTGTCAAAATCAATCCTGTCAAGCAGCATCCTATCTTCCATATGGAATTCCGGATGACGCATAATCAGTTGCCCTTCCAGTTTAAACTGGAGTATGGCCATCGCTTTGTGCATTTTGGTATCAAGACTTAAATCCTTGGCATTATAATCTGCATTATTGCACCGTATGGCAAACACGTCACAATTGGAGTGTTTATAAGTTTCCATGGCAAATGTGGCCAAAGGAAGCAAATTGATGCCATATCCATCTTCCAGCGTGGCCAGATTGCCATATCGAGCCGCCATACGCACCACATTGGCAATACATGCCATACTGCCGCTGGCCGCCCCCATCCATACCACGTCATGATTTCCCCATTGCACATCCACAGAATGGTATGCGCACAAGGTGTCCATAATAATATGCGGTCCCGGCCCTCTGTCATAGATATCTCCAACCACATGCAAATGATCTATTACAAGACGCTGAATAAGCTGACTCAGCGCGACGATAAACTGAGGTGCCCGCCCAATTCTTATAATGGTGTGAAGAATTTCATTATAGTAGGCTTCTTTATCCTGAATTTCTTCTTTTTCCGTAATTAATTCTTCTATCACATACGCAAAGTCCTGAGGCAAAGCTTTGCGCACTTTAGAGCGGGTATATTTGGAAGATACCCGCTTGATCATCTGAACCAGCCTGTGAAGCGAAATCTTATACCAATCCTCAAGATTCTCTTCTTCCCGACTGACTATTTCCAACTTTTCCTCCGGATAATAAATCAGCGTGGCCAAACTTCTCTTATCCCTGTCACTGATGGTATTTCCAAATTCCTCATCAATTTTCTTACGCACCGCCCCTGAACCGTTTTTCAGGACATGATTGAATTGTTCATATTCTCCATGGATATCAGTCAAAAAATGTTCCGTCCCCTTAGGCAGATTCATAATGGACTGCAAATTGATAATTTCTGTGGATGCCGCCGCTATATTCCTATACTGTCTGGACAATATTTTCAGGTATCTTTTGTCACTCTCTTTCATACCTGCCCCCTTTGCGACGCTCCAATCACATGACTCATATCATATTTTCCCGCCGGTTTTCCCGCAAGAAATTTTGCCCCTTGAACTGCCCCCTTTCCAAAAACAGCCCTGGAATATGCTGTATGCGAAAAAGTGATAACCTCATCCACACCTGCAAATATTACATCATGCTCGCCCACAATCGTACCTCCCCGAACCGCACTGATGCCAATTTCTTTCTCAGGTCTTTTCTCTCTCCGCACACTCCTGTCATAAACATAGCCATACTCATGATTCAACTGCTCATTTATTGCATCCGCCAGCGCTAACGCCGTTCCGCTGGGCGCATCCAGTTTTTGATTATGATGCTTCTCCACGATTTCCATGTCATAACCTGCCGGAGCCAAAACAGCAGCCGCATCCTTCAAAAGCTTCAAAAGCAGATTTATCCCCAGAGACATATTAGCAGATTTTAACACTGCAATACGCTTCGCAGCCTCTTCCACCTTACTAAGCAGCTCTTCACTCAATCCGGTAGTACACAGTACACAGGGCAATTTCTTTTCCACACAGTAGTCCAACAGCCCATCTACAGCCGCGGCTGTGGAGAAATCAATCACACAATCCGCTTCCACATTGCAATCTTTGATATTTTGAAATACCGGATAGGGGTTATGCCCGTCATCAAACATATCCACCCCTGCCACCAACTCCGTTTCCTGATCGGCGGCCACCAACCCGCTGATAACCTGCCCCATTTTCCCGTTACACCCATGCATCAGTATCCTGATCATATGCTTCCCTCCCAGACTATTCCTTATTTTCTCATGCACTTCATTCATTACACACATCCGCACATGTTGCTCCATCTGCCCCTGCAATGATACTTGTTATTTTACAATCATTTTATCAGCCCATAATCTCTCATTGCTTTTTCCAGCCGTTCCACATTCCCAGGTTCCATCTCGCTCAAAGGCATCCTAAGCGTCCCTCCATTCATTCCCATCAGATTCAACGCTTTTTTAACAGGAATGGGATTGACTTCACAGAACAGCGCTTCTATCAACTCTAATGCCTCCAATTGCATTTTACAACTGCCTTTCACATCTCCGTCCAGATATTTTTGGCAAATTTCATGGGTTTGAGCCGGCGCAATATTGGATAGTACTGAGATAACGCCCAGTCCTCCCAGGGACATAATTGGAACAATCAAGCCATCTTCACCTGAATAAATATCCACCGCACCGTCCGCAAGCGCCGCCAAACGTGCTACCTGACTGAGATTTCCCGTAGCTTCCTTCACTCCTACAATATTTTCCACTTCTTTACAAAGTTTCACAATCGTCTCCGGCAAGATATTACATCCTGTTCTTCCGGGTATATTGTAAAGTATAATTGGTATTTTTACAGAATCAGCAATGGCTTTAAAATGTGCATACAGTCCTTTCTGGGTCGCTTTATTATAGTAAGGACTTACCACCAGTAACCCGTCCACCCCAGCAGCTTCCGCTTCCTTAGACAGATAAATAGCTGTCTTAGTACAGTTTGACCCGGTACCTGCAACCACAGGAACTCTCCCAGCCACCACCTTTACACAGTACCTAATCACCTCCAGATGCTCTTCATGGGTCAATGTTGACGCCTCACCAGTAGTACCGCATACAATAATGGCATCGGTCCCATTTGCAATCTGGAACTCCAACAACTTTGTAAATTGTTCATAATTTACTTCCCCATTATCATACATTGGTGTGACAATAGCCACACCCGCACCTTTAAAAATTGCCATAACTTTTTCCTCCTATTCCAGTTCCCGCAAGCGGGAACTTGTTCCGGTCTCTTCACTACAGGACCACTGATCCTATAATACTCTTATGCGCCATTTGCCTAAAATCAACATATCCACTTAAAATATCCGCCTAAAAATATCGCCGACACAAAGTGCCGGCGAAAGAATCCCTACAGGATACATTCTGATAGCACCCCATTCGATCCACGAATGACAGTCACACGGTTTTTCACCGTATGCCCAAGATTTGATCTGCAGACAACCAAACCTTTCGGCGTATTCCCCTTTCTTCTTTTCTCACTTGCACCTGCTGCATCAAAAAAAATACTCCTGAAAAACGCAACCTCTATCTTTTCCATATGAAATTAGTAACCTGATGCCACTGCATCAAGCGGAATCAATAACAATTCACTTTTTATATCGTAACATTATATATTTATACTGTCAATCCCAAACCTTCATTTTTACTATTTCAGTTCCTAAATTTTACCGTTTCAATTTTGGAAACCTCATCTGCTAGTCCACAGATATCTTCACTTAGTTTGATACCTGTCAAAATGATACTGGTGTCCTCACGACATTCCAACGTAGCTCTCAGCTCGTCTTCCGAAATAATTTCTTTTTCTATCAGTCCAAGCACTTCATCCAATATCAGCAAATCACATTCCCCTGTGGCAAGAACTTTTTTAGCAAAATTCATTCCATTCTTTATATTGATAATCTCTTCCTGTTTTTTCTCTACCGAAAGTGTTTCATATATTCCATCGGATTTTTCAAATCGAAACATTTTTATCTCCGGTTCCATCCTGCGCAAGAAATCCGAATCTCCCAGACCTTTTCCCTTCAGGAATTGTATAATAACCACATTTTTACCTTCCACCGCAGCCTGCATAGCCCTGCCCAGGGCTGCCGGTGATTTTCCACGTCCGTCTCCGGCATATATATATACCAAACCTTTTGCCATACCGCACCTCATTTCATCCACAACGGAATATAATTGCTATAAGAATACCACACTTTTCAGTATTTGGCAAACCTTATCACAACCATTTGGCAAAATCCAATATTTACATGTACTGTTTTCTGCTACTGAAACAGCCCAATGATACAAATGCGCAGAAAATGTATGACCTAAATCTTCTTATTCTTCTTCACTGTCCTCTATCAGTTCCAATTTGCTGACAGAAACTTCAAACGCCACCCTTCTCTCCACATTTTCTTCATCCAGCTTTTTCATATATTCCCTACTCTGTATTCTTCCCCATACCGCACAACGTTCGCCAACCTTAAAATTATTTGCATAGCGGGCGTTTCTCCCCCAACAGATACAAGGTATGTAATCAGATTTTCCATAAGGCCGGTTCACGGCAAGCAACAAATCTGCGATTTCTCGTCCCAAAGGAGTCTTCCTATAAATCGGTTCTTTGCAGATATACCCGTCCAAAAAAATCTGGTTCGTTTTGGAACTTTCCTCCAACTCGTCCGCAAAACTGATTTCCCTGGCAAATACGGAGAGTACCAGTCTGTTCTTACGTTCTTCATGACGATTATAAGAACGAAACTGACCATTTACACATATCAATTCTCCCGTGTAATCTGCCTTCACATCCATTAATCTTTCCGATACCATAATGGGAATGATGTCATAACTTTCACTGAGACGTTTGCATCGCACATTCATCATGTAGAAGCCTTCTCCAAAAATCTCATGGCTATAGCTGAAACCGCTGACGATCTCTCCCATAACCGTTACCTGGTTGTTTTCAATTACCTTATCTGTCATTTTCGTTCTCCCTTCTTGATTTAAGACTTTTTCCGGTAACACCTCCGTCAGGATAAAAACTATACAAATTTAATACAAACTTATAGCTAAAATCCATTCGGCTGGATATTACTATTTATACAATAGATAGCGCTGTTTTAGTACTATTTCTCACCGCGGAGTTCGTCAAATTTTTCAAAATAGTGAGTTGTTTTTCACCAATTAACATTTGCGGATTAGCAAAATTTAATCTCTTCCGCTCCATAAGTCTTGCGTCCATGGGGAAATGGTGCTATACTATAACAGTTTGAAATTTGGCAAAATAATAGTATATATCTGTCGATAACAATTTTGACCTGGTTGGTGTCCCAATTTTTGCAGTCCACCTTTGCCAAATCACCTTTGCCAAATCACTTTTAGCATAAAAGAAATCAAAACTTTGAAAAATGGTTATTTTACTGTAAATTTGTGCGCTTTTGCACCTATAGAATCAATTATTGACAATATACCCTTTTGCGTCTTATTTTCATTAAATTACCATTTATATTTACACACATTTGGCACAGAAATTTTTGTCCAAATTGCAGCGTAAAATTTTCAAACCAATATTTTTATAAATAGAAAGGTATATTTCCTATGAAGCAAAAAAGAGAAGATGTAAGAAATGTTGCCATCATCGCCCACGTAGACCACGGTAAAACTACATTGGTGGATGAACTTTTAAAGCAAAGCGGTGTATTCCGCGAAGGTCAGGACGTGGCGGAACGTGTCATGGATTCTAACGATATTGAACGTGAACGGGGCATCACAATCTTGTCTAAGAATACTGCTGTCAAATATAAAAGTACAAAAATTAATATTATAGATACCCCAGGCCACGCCGACTTCGGAGGTGAAGTGGAACGAGTGCTGAAAATGGTAAACGGTGTTATTTTAGTGGTGGACGCTTTTGAAGGCGCTATGCCCCAGACCAAATTCGTACTCAGAAAAGCTTTGGAATTAAAGCTGCCTGTGATTGTATGTATCAACAAAATCGACCGTCCGGAGGCGCGGCCGGATGAAGTAGTGGACGAAGTATTGGAATTATTCCTGGAACTGGACGCCGATGATTCACAGTTAGATTGCCCATTTGTCTATGCTTCCGCTAAGACAGGCGTTGCCTCCATGGATCCTTCACAGCCCGGTGCCAGCATGGAGCCTCTGTTTGAAACCATTTTAAATTATATACCCGCACCGGAAGGCGACCCAGAAGCCGGCACACAAGTTCTCATTAGTACCATTGATTATAATGAATATGTAGGCCGCATTGGTGTGGGGAAAGTGGATAACGGTTCCATTAAAGTAAACCAGGAAGTCATTATCTGCAATCATCACGAGCCCGACAAACGTCTCAAAGTAAAAGTCAGCAAGCTGTATGAATTTGACGGCCTGAACAAAGTGGAAGTAAAGGAAGCCGGCATCGGTTCCATTGTAGCTATTTCCGGGATTGCGGACATTCGTATCGGCGATACACTCTGTGCTTTGGACCAAATTGTCCCCATTCCTTTCCAGAAAATCAGCGAACCCACTATTGCAATGCAGTTTATGGTAAACGATTCTCCATTGGCGGGACAAGAGGGCAAATATGTCACCAGCCGCCATATTCGGGACAGGCTTTTCCGGGAACTGAATACGGATGTCTCTCTGCGTGTGGAGGAAACCGATACTACAGAATGTTTCAAAGTTTCCGGACGAGGCGAACTTCATTTGTCAGTCTTAATTGAAAACATGAGACGTGAGGGCTACGAATTTGCCGTCAGCAAGGCAGAAGTCCTCTATCATACCGACGAGGACGGCAAAAAGACCGAACCTATGGAATTGGCTTATATTGACGTTCCCAACGAATTCTCCGGTTCCGTCATCGAAAAATTAGGGCAGCGGAAAGGGGAACTGCGAAATATAGGAACGATCTCCGGCGGCAGCTACACTCGACTGGAATTTTCAATCCCCGCCAGAGGGCTTATTGGATACCGTGGAGAGTTTTTGACAGATACGAAAGGAAACGGTATTATGAACACCGTTTTTGACGGCTATGCTCCATATAAGGGAGATATTCAATACAGACACCAAGGTTCTCTGATTGCTTTTGAAGCGGGAGAAGCAATCACTTATGGACTATTTAACGCCCAGGAACGAGGAATTCTTTTCATCAGTCCCGGCGAAAAAGTATATGCGGGAATGGTAGTGGGACAGACAGGCAAAAGCGAAGATATTGAAGTCAATGTATGCAAGAAAAAGCAGCTTACCAATACCCGTTCTTCCAGCGCCGACGAAGCACTTCGGCTTGTACCGCCCAAAGTTCTCTCTCTGGAACAGGCTTTGGACTTCATTGACACGGACGAACTGTTAGAAGTCACACCGTCCAATTTACGTATCCGCAAGAAAATACTGGATCCCACTTTAAGAAAACGTGCTGCTGCAAAAAATAAATAACACTTTTTTATCCTTCATACTCTGTGAGAAGAGTGACTATCTATCTCCAGTCGCGTCGTCACTCTTCTCACAGAGTATCACATAAACTGCAATTATTTTCAGTGCAGATCAGTGTTTTTTTCCATAAAGATCTCATATTTCTTCATAACTTGCACCAATTTTTCCACCGTATGAAGGTTGTTTTCCGTCAAATTCTCCGTCTCAAAAAATAATTTTTCTCTGCGTTTTAACAATGGATGCTGTCTGACCATGTCCCTGTCAGAACCTACGCAAGAGGTCCTTCCCAACAAATAGTCTGTGCTCACTCCATAATAATCAGCCAGCCTGCACAAAATCCCAAAATCAGGCTGATGTAGACCTGATTCATAGTTGGACATGGTAGACACAGAAACGCGCAAATATCCGGCAACTTCTTTCAGTGGAATCTTCCTTGCCTTGCGCAGCATTGTCAATCGTTCCGCAAAATTCATTTTGCTTCCTCCTTTGTATATTTTTCAATAGCACTCATACATAGCTATCACTATAAGTATACAAAAGAAAATGCACATGAATCAATTTTAGACAAATTTATTGTAACATCAGCTAAATGAAACAGGTTGAATTCAAACAGAAATTTCCAAAAATAGAATTACAGATAACAAGCCTTGAAGAACATCCATTCACTGCCAGAATGTCCGTCTCATGATTTATACGTCATTGTAGCACAATTGAAGTCAAAGTGCAATAAATGTTTTTTCGTTCATTTTGTACTATATACTTTTATGAATCATTTCTTTTCATACGGTTGCCTTAAGCTTTTCCTAATTGAAATGTAACTTGTATTTTCATTGGTTCATGGGCAAGCGCCGCCCACTGCCCATGAACCGTTAATACAGCCCTCCTTATTCCGTCTTATGCAAACGTATCCTGGCTTTCCGCATGAATAATCCACTCCGGTTCCTGCACATATATTTTATAATCGCTGATTCCCATGCCCTCTAACTGGCTGATAATTTCCCTATAATAAAAACTACAGATTATCAGCCTGCGCTTCTCCGGAGGCACTTTTATCATTGCCTCAGGCTTACGTATTTCCACCCCCATACGGCTGCGTCCCCACTTATTTTCATCATTATCCACCAGAAATGCCGGTCGATATTTTGCGCCGTACTTTTTCATATAATCCTCAAACATCATTCCGGCGCCAAACAAGATGATTTGCTTTCCCCTGATATCCTCAAAGATATTGCCTAAAAGCTCCGTATAGGCCCCGTAGGGCTTCTCCGGGTCAAATACCCCCCTATGCTTTGGTTTGCGTTCTTCTTCCGGAGGAAACTTCATATAGTCCCCTCCTAAGGTCATAAATAGATAATTCTCATATCCCGCCGGCGCAGGCACTTTACGCCCTTCAAAATCCAACAATACCGTATCCTGAAAATCATTTCCATATAATCTGCGGAACTTCCCATGTCCTGAAAATACCGCCACATCTCTTGAAATTTCCCCTGTATACATTGCCATTCTGCGCTCCAACAGCCTGCAAAGCCCATCATGGCTCCTAAACCCGGCCAGCAGCCGATACCATCGCCATTGCCAGGATTTCAGCCCCAAATCCGCTTTGCAATCCCTTCCATATACTTTTGCGTACAGCATGTACTGACAATGATTCAGCTTCTTTTGCTTGCGCGCAAATTTTCGCTCGTCTTCCGTGCATACATCCAGGGGCAAAATATCGATCCATATTCCCAGATTGCCCTCATGCCCTAAATCCCTGGCCTCTATTCCTGTGGTTTTCTCGTTTCGGATCCGCGCAAACCCTCCCCAGAACAACATTTGCTCCGACTGGGGCGTGCAGAGAGACAGCGGCGCTGGTAACTCATTTTTTGCCGCCTCTAAAAATCTGTCATAATCCTCTCTTAACATGCCAATATCAAGATCGTCATCCCAGGGAATAAATCCCTGATGCCGCACTGCGCCCAGCAGGCTTCCATGGAGCAGAAAATAAGTCAAACCATGTTTTTTGCATATTTTATCAACTTCATCCAGCATGGAAAGCTCCGTTTTCCAGATTAACTTCATTTTATGGGAAATATGATAATCTGCCACCCTTTCTTCCTGAGATTCCAGCCTTTTTCCATTCTCTTTCATCCGCTTTGGATCAACCTGAGTCCATTGATAAAATTGCTGATACTGCCTTCTGTTGCGCACTTCATCCAAAAAACGATACTCTTCCTCCAGATAAATTTGCCATGTATCCTCCATATGATATTTTTCCAACAATTTCTGTTTGGGGTAATACTGCTCCGCATTTGGCGTGAAACAATAAATATAATGAATGGCCCGGAACAAAATATAGTTTGCCGGATAATTCTCCCGCACAAACTCCTGGTCAAAGTACAGAAACGCACCTGTCTCTGGATTATAAAAACAATTCAGCGGAATCAATTCCATATAGGCTTTCTTTAAAATCGTTCCAAAGTCTCTCCTCTCTTGGCCGCATCTGACCTGGAGGGCATTTTCCCCTTCCTGCGCCGTTTCGGAAGATTGTAAAATATATTTGTATAGCTGATCTACTATCGCAAGGAAACGCTCCGTATCCCTGCCCATGATTTCTTTGATATAATTTGACAATGTGGGCCAGGAAATATAAGGCAGTTCCAACACATCTCCCAACAGCAGCCTATGCTCCGCCACCGGAATTCCATGGGCTTTTAAATCGGATATATTGCCATATAATTTTCTTGCATTCTCCCGCCCTTTTTCATACAAAGGTTTCTTTCGCACAATACCATTCTCATAAATTGCAGTCGCAAAACTGCGCTCTTCCCCTCGATCCGTAGAAACTGCCGCATATACAATCCCTACATTCTCAAATCCAACCTCTTCCACTCTCTCTGAGGCAGTTCCGGCACCTTTGGCACAGCTCTCCCCGCACCCAATATCCGCCCCTTCATCACTCCCCCACATTCTGCCACATTCCACAAGAAAGGAATTTGCAAAAAAAGGAAATACTTGATTAGAGATGATATCGTCATATAATTCCTGCTCCTGCATCACCAGGGTATCGCTTCGTCTATAATATGGTATCAGCCTTTCTTTTAGATTTTTTTCAGGCAAATGTTGATCCGTATAAATAAGCTGGGGCAGTTTGTAATCCGGAAGAGGATAATAGAATTTATGCCATCCAAAACCTGCTTGCGCCACAATCTCTTCCATTTCCTTCTTGCTGAAAGAGCACCCGCCCGTTCCTTGCCAATATCGGTTCAACCCGTCAAAAGCCCGGTTGGTATGGGGATCCACTGCACCGCAAAAATAGCGGAGCCCGAAACGATTCTCCACCGCACACAATATTCTGCCCTGGGGCTGCAGCAGCCTTTTAAAAGACTTCAAATACGCCCCATAGGGTTCCACACATAGGCTTCCTCCTCCGGCTCTTTCCAATATGCCAATCAGCACAATGTAATCAAATTTTTCAGGAAATTCCATCCGGGATACGTCTCCGGCATAGACATCCAGGTTATTGATGCCCTCATACCGCGTCACAATGCCTTTTGCACGATACAGGGAACGTTCCGTAGCGGTTACATAAGCGCATTTTCCACACAGACACCCCGTCAAAGCCCCAAATCCCGCACCAATTTCCAGCACGCTTGCTCCTGGTGCAAAATCATACCAGCTTAAAATCCCCGTCCTCAACTGAGATAAATGATAAAAGATCTGCCACTCTTTTTCTTCCCAAATGACCTCATCATAAACGATATTTCGATATTTTTCAATATAAGCAGAAATCACCTTATCTGTTGGGGATATTTTACTTTCATCAATACCTTGTTCTGTAAATTCTGTATGTAAAACCGCCATTATTTGCTCCCGTTATATTTCTCTTTAATCTGGGTAGAACTGGTGGCCCTGGTGTACTCAAAAAATTCCATATTGGAGCCCACTTCTCTTAATTGCTGTAAATCCAGGCTCCAATCCGCACCGTGGTCATTTCCTGAGAAATGACAGTCAAAATGATATTTCTTCCACGCATCTATTTTATACGTATTGGTAAAATCCACAGGCACCACACGATCCACATAAGAAATAGCGCTCACCACCGCCGCCCTCTGCTCATATGGAACCACAGGGCGTTTCTTTTTAAAATACTCCACCAACTCATCCGTAAGTACTCCCGCAATCAGGAATTCACACCTGGATTTGGAACGGCGCAGCAAGTTCAAATGTCCCACATGAAAAAGATCAAACACCCCTGGTACGTAACCAATTTCATAGGGTTTTGCAGTATTTGCCATAAGGTCATTGTACCTATCTTCTATGGGAATCGGTTTATAATAGTGATAATCCATAATTCCCATCTCTTCCAACTGCCGCCCTATCTCTTCATAACGGGCGCAGCATATGACCACATAGAATTGTTCTCTGTCCATGTCCGCCAGCACTTTAGGAGCTTTCATCTCCACGCCCAGCTTATGGCCTCCCACCGCCGACAGATTATTATCCACCGCAAAAAGCGGCCTTTTACCCTCTTCCAGCCCATAACATGCCATGTAATTCTCAAAATAGTTTCCTGTACCAAATACAATAATTTCTTTTTTCATCTTCGCCTGCTTTCATTCACTCCATTCCGCAATTAAGATAAGGAAATTTTTACAGTGCATAAACAATCGTTTCACAGGGACTCATCTGATAATGCCTGATATACAGCTTATAATCGTCATGCAGTGACAAAATATACTCTAAAATTTCAATTACGTCCTCCGGCTTATGGTAAATACAAATTGCCATCCGCGGACGACATGCGCGTATTGTGCCGGCAGCCCCCTGCAGCGCTTTCAATTCCGCCCCTTCCACATCCAACTTAATCAGGGACACTTTCTCATCACCCACCACATTGTCAATTGCCTCAGTGGCAATTTTAATCACATTGCCGCCTTCTTCCCCGATTTTAGAACCCTGTCCGCCGCCGGACTCAAAGGATAGCTCTGTTTGGCAGTCCCACAATCCCTTGTGAAACAGCTCAATATTATCAATCCCCTCTTCCTGGCTTTTTTTCACACACTTTTCATAATTTTCCCCATCCGGCTCAAATGCAAATATTTTTCTATACCCGCCCCCGCACCATTTGATAAATGCTTTATCGGTACTGCAGTCAAAACAGCCGCCGTCAATAAATACCTCGTCCTTCTGGGGCGTCATAATATCAGCATCAAAATACTGTGCGGAGTACAGAGAATTCGTTATAATACCTAAGTTAATGATTCTATCCTCTGCAAAACCATGGGATTTTAAAAATGCCCCTATCTCTTCCTGATAAGCAGAAGTATTGATTGCCACATAGACCTCATCCTTCTTCTGAACCAATGTTTCCGGAGATATGACCGGAATTCCGCGCCAGCCATTTTGTTGCTTATGCACATCTTTGTCACAGAGACAGCGAATCGGAAAATCAGGGTATAAATCCAGCAAAATCAACAGATCATTTCCCGCACCCCAGATTACAAGATCGTCTCCACATTCCCTGCATTTTTTTACCGCCTCATCCAACTCTTTCCTCTGGGGAAGAGAGAGAATAATTCGATTGATATACTCGTAATCTCCCGTAAGGGCATAAAGCAGCCTGTTGTCAAATATAAATTTTGACGTATCATCCTGTAAATGTTCCCTGATTCTTTTTACGTTGCCACTAAATTGTTTCATTTCCATACCTCCAAATTTTGTCTATGATTTTTTTCTTTTATTTAAGTATTCTTCTTTGTCTATGTATCCCTTCTCCTGTTCAGTCCTGTATCATACAAACTGCCCTAGCCAAAAGATTTTATGTGCTTCCACTCCCTGTCCCACTAACAGTTCCCTGATATCATCCGCAATTTCTTTCTTTGCAACTGCAATGATTAACTGTTCATACTCTTTTTGGGCCGCTTCCTTCGGGCTTGAAACAGGCAGTCCAACTTTTTGATATTCCTGATAGTTCTGATCCATCCATATTGTTACGAGAGAATGATAACGAGTCCCCTGCACTTTTTCACGTCCTGTTATCTGACGATAAAACCGTTGCCCTAACTTCCCCGCCCCATAGATTGCTATTTGACCGGCTGCATAATCATGGGGACATACCATTTTCGCAGCCCCTTTATGAGAAAATATTTTATGTATCCTGCGGCAAATTCTCCCATACCATGTGTCATGATATTTCATATAATTCTCAATTCTTTGTTTCTGTTTTTCCGTACATCTTTTCAAAGAATATGGTAAATCAGACCCCTTATAATAATATTCCGCCGCTTCCTCTTCCCGATACCAGTATAAATTTTTAATATCCTGGTCCGACAGCTTCGGTGCAAAAGATACGGAAACCTTTTCCCGCCCAGTGAGCATATTGGGAATATCTCCAAAATAATTCAGTACCATTTGGTCAGGCGTACAATATATATACTCCAAATATTTCCCTATATGGTCCAATCCAACATTCCATCCAGGATATCTTGCCGATACTTCATCATATATTTCAGCAAACGCTGCCGCCCCCTGAATAAACGCCTCCACCCCATGCCCGGCAATGGCCCGGCCGTCTACTTCTGCAAACACCGGAACCACATTTCCGTTTTCCTCCTGGGCATAGCCCACAGTCTGTTCATGGGGCGCTCTGCACATCATCTCCAACAAAGTAAAATATGGAACGTGCATAGGATAAAATACAAGATACTCACATTCCGTTTCTTTGACACAATCCATACGATAAAAATAATTTCTTATCTTCCCGCCATAGAATCGTCTCATTACCCTGGTAAGGCATTCCTGGGTATAACCGGACCCTGCCAAATCCACAAAAGCAAAGTGTTCATCCCTCATATCCAACTCTTGCCGGAGGTAAGAAACCAACAATTGCTTCTTCCGGCCATAGGTCTTTTTAAGCAATTGGATGAATTCAGGTATATGGAGCAGATAATCCAAAATCGCATCTACATTTGGCACAGCCCAGCGCTTTCGTACATCACATAGTCTTTCCGGCACATATTTTCTCACTTCCTCTGCCGGAATCTGCAGAAAATCCGCCAGTTCGAGCACATTGCAAATTCTGTCCTGATAGGATCTGGCATAAATCTCTAAAATCTCCTTCTCCAAATTCTCACTTTCAGGAATTCTCCATGCCTTACGGGAACCATAGATATAATTTATCTCAATGTCCAAACCATTCTTTTTTACAAGCACCTCCGCTAGTTCTTTCAGTATATAACCGTCCCTTGCAATAAAATAAAGCCGTTGTATTCCCCTCTCCATGGAATCTTCCAGCAGCCATTTCACATAAGGGTATAACATTGGCCCCCCAATGCCGCATCCCAAAGCATATGCGGTCCCTTCGGTTCCTACTCTTGCAAGCTTTGCACATCCTGCCATTAACTGCTTCGCCCCATCTTTTTCCCTCTTTGACAAATATGCGTTTTCAATTTTCAGCATAGGAGTTCCGCAATATAATTCACAGGAAATGCCCAGGCTTTGAGGGACTTTGAAATCAGAATGGGGATTGTCCCCCAAATGCTTCCATGCGCTGTACTCCAGCCCTTCCCGTTCCTTTACATACTGAAATAAATGGCCGGAATACTTATTCTTCCGTTCCCCCTCTGAAGAAACATACAATGGGATATCTGCAAAGATACCATCCGCTTTCATGAGCATTTGGCGTATGGTATCCCCGTCCAGATACATATCTGATATCAAAAGGACCTTTTTTCCCTCTGCAAGTAACGTCTTTACACGAGAAATGTTCTCCGGTATTCCGTACACATGATCAATCTCCGTCTGCCGCTCAAGCGCCTGGAGCACTTTAGATTCTTCCTCGGAAATCCGGCGCCCTGATACCAACACATGATATATCTGTTCCAGGACAACATCTTCAACGCCCTCTCTACAGTATGTATTGCGCGCCACTTGCTCCGCCCCAATGCGCATTTCATAAAAATTATGTTTTATCTCTTCATTGAAGTCTTCACGCTCCTGCAACAACTTTCTCATGATGGCAAATATTCCCTCAGGGGCGGCGGTGCTTCTGGTAATCAGAGTATCAAATACATCAAACGAGTATACCACAATTCAGCTCCTTCTCTACCTTCAGACAATACAATTTACACTGCTAAATCCATCTAGCCCAATGGAAAGAGGCTCTATCCTATCTGCCGGAACCCCCATCTCAAGAAGCTGCTCCTGCAATTCTTTGGTATCCCATGCCTTTGCAATTAAGAAATAGCCGTCCGGATATTCTTTCACTGCCTGGGCTGGAGAAATAATAGATAAATGATATAGCTTTTGACCCCATTTATTCTGATTGTTATCACAAATTGCTTCTATATGGATCTCTGGGTTGGAATCCGTAAAATTGATAACTTGCCTTGCTTTTATTCCGGCACAGACCAATACAACTTTTCTGCCCTTTAGATTGTCATACCAGTTTTTATATCTTTCTAACCGGACTTCCTCTCGAATTTTGTGATACTCAAAAAAAGAACGAGGATATCTGACAAATAACTTTATCTCATTATAATACCATTCTCCAATGATATCTTTCAGACAAAATCCCTGTTCTACTCCCAAAGACAATTCCTTCCGATACAATTCAAAAATCTCTCCTAACTGCACCTCTTCCCATTCTCTGTTCAATAACTTAATCAGTTGGTCATAGAACTGGAGATAAAACTTTTTATAGTAAGCTGCAAGGAATCCTTTTGTCCGTTCCTGGTTATTTTCCATAAATTCTTTTATGAACTCATACTCTCTATACATGAGTTCTAATCCTTTTGTATTGTAGGTGGACGCCGAAGGATTATCCCTACGGTACCAATAAAACGCTTTATCTATGAACATTGCTCTTTCGGCCAAACAGGTTGTCTGATATTTAAAACCATTGTCCTGATAGGCTGCCCCCGGCGTCTCATGAAACGCTATATGGTTTCTTTCCAGAAAGTCCTTTTGATAGATTCCCTTCCAGTGAAAATCATCGTGCACAATAAGTTCCGGATACTCTTGAGGATTCAAAACTTTATGATACAATTTTTTCGCTTCCACCGAATATGTCTTTACGATAGAATTCCTTCTTCTCTCCCCAGAGCCTTTAAACACCTGAAAATTTCCTTTTATCCAATCCAGTTGGAACTCTTTGGCCTGACGATATAACTCTTCATACATTTCTGTTTCCACATAATCATCCGGCTCCACAATACCAATATACTCTCCTGAAGCCGCTCTGATCCCCTGATTCATGCTGGCACCGTATCCCGAATTTTCCTTGTGCATAACTTTCACCCTGGCGTCAAGCGCCGCATAGCTATCCAGAATTTCGGGAGAATGGTCCGTAGATCCGTCATTGACACAGATTATCTCGATTTCCGGCAATGTCTGAGATAAAAGACTGTCCAAACATTCTCTTAAGTACTCCTGAACGTTATAAATGGGAACTATAATAGACACTTTTGGCATCATTCTTTCTGTTTCATCCTTTCTGCTGTCTTTTCAGCTTACTTTCAGCCTGCCTGTTCAAACCATAAACAAATACAAATTGTTCTCATAGACTACATTTTATAATATTTTTATCCTTTATTCCCAAATGAGTCAGTTGTACTTGAATCTCCTCACCATAAAATCTGCTTGCCACAAGATATATTGCATCTTTGTATTTTTTACAGCATTTTGCAGGATTTAATATTTTGATTCCGCCATACTCCGTCTCCCAAAGCATGGCATTATTATCACAGAACGCCGCTATTTTTGCCCCCTGTGTATCCAATGTGACACATAACTCTTTTCCATACTTTCCACAGCCAAATATGACCACAGGCTCACTTCCAATCCTTTTCATCAACTGTTCCACAGGTTCTTTCATCAGGCAATCCGTCACATATCTATAATCAGCATAGCTTTGGGCAGATTTTAACAATAATTGGATTTCAAACCTATGATACTTTGTAAAATCCGCAAATGTAAGCCGCCCCTCTTCCATCGCATCCTGAATCTTCTTTTGAAACCACAGGTAATAATCCCATAAATACGGGGATTCAATACGATATTGTTCGGCACGCAGTACTTTGTCATATTCCACTTGAAAACTCAGCGCCAATTTAAAATATAAATGTTTCCAAATTCGTACATCCATTTCCGCAGAGAATATTCCTTCATCCAATAATCTGTCATATTCCTGGAAAATAAATTGTACAACTGTTTTCTGATATGTAGAAGCGCCTTCTCTATTCAGCCTGTAACGATAAAAGGATTTCTCCACATACATTGCCCGTTGCGCCAAGCAAAGAGTCTGTAAAAGAAATCCCGCATCCTGAAACGCCGCTCCGGGAGATTCATTTAGCCTGATTCTGTATTGATCCAGAAAGCTTTTTCGGTAAATTCCCTTCCATATACTGTAATCTTCTCCATAAATATCAAGATGGTCATATGGCGCCAAAATTTTTCCATACAATGAGACGCCTAAAGAGAATGTTTTCTTGGACTCCCTTACTCTTCCCCCACCTTTCAATGTATAAAAAGTATCAAAGTCGCCCTTTACATAGTCAAGATGATGTTCTTCCGCTATGACATACAGCTCCTGATACATTTCCTCCGCAATATAATCATCTGTGTCTACGATAGCTATGTACTTTCCCCTTGCTCTCAGAAGTCCTTCGTTTACTTGTTTGCCATAACTTCTGACTTCACTGTGTACAAGCCAAACTCTGGAATCTCTTCGTTTATATTCTTGCAAAATCTCCAAAGTGCCGTCCGTAGATCCGGCATCCACACATATGATTTCTATTTCCTGTAATGTCTGCGAAACCACACTATCCAGACATTCCCTGATATATGCCGCCACATTCAGCGAAGGCAATATAACTGACACTTTTATGTCCATAGCAATTTCCTTTCGGCGCATAAAATAGCTTTACAACCGGTTGCCTCATTTCTTTAAAATATAGTCCCACATTACACCCATATCATTCTGTGTATTCTGTTCTAATATTACCTGATGCGAACGCTCTCCCATGACTTTCAACAAATCTCTGTTTTGATACAGGTGACAGATCCTGTCTGTCATACTGTCTATATCGCCCACAGGAACAATATATCCATGATACCCGTCCTGCACATCCTCCCTGGCACCGGACGTATCCGTAATCACCGGCACAGCTCCGGCCGCCATAGCTTCCGCTTTGGAAATGCTTCTCCCTTCATAGTCAGAACAACTGATTGCTATATCCTGCTTTCTCCAGAAATCTCCTATATGTTCTCTGGCAATACAACCTTTCAGGCATATCTGACCTTCAAACTCTTCCACTGCTTTCCTTAGTGTCTCTTCATATTCCCCCGTACCTGCAATCTCCAAACGAAAATCTACCTGTAATTGTGTAAGTCGGTTCGCTACTTCCATCAATATATCCAGACGCTTTTGATGCTTTACTAAGCGTCCCGCATACCCGATTCGTATAGGCTCGCCTTTCTTCGAGTACGTCCTCTTCAACTGCTTCTCACATGATATATTCCAGCCCATGCGCCGTATTTTATCCTTTTTCATCCCCCTCTTTATCAATTGTTCTTCCATTGTATCACTTATAACAAGGCAGCAATCTATTAACGCTTCCATTCTACCATACTGCTCATAATAGACTTCCTCATCACAATGCACTATGGCAATGATATTTATCTCATCCGGCCACAACATTTTGGCAATGCAAGAGGCTTGAAACGTAATACTTGGGAAATTACAAATAATATTACAAGGCAAGTTATTTCTTATTTCGTTTATGCACATGGTTATCATTTCAACATGGTATGGCTTATCTTGATACTTTAATTGTATTTCCTGCACTTCATCGGGGTGAATATTACAACCACGTAAATCTGTGGTAATACATTTCACATTGTTCCTTTTTAACGACAGCATTTTTGCCATTTCCAAAGCCCAACTTTCCACCCCTCCTAAGACAAAACCATACTGCACGTCAAACAACACTCCAAATCCCACGGATTCCTTTGGTACACACTGTTTTTGAGCATTGCTCCATGTATATCTTACTTTCCTATGTGATATCAATACCGTAATTACTTCGTCAATCTTGTTTCCGAGATAAATATTCTCTGCCGGAACTTCACAGGCCGTCAACTGCGCGTATATTGATTCCGTTTTCGCGCAAGTAATCAACACAATTGCCCGGTGAGTCTCATTCAATAATTCTTCAATAGAGAGTATTTTCACACCATCATACAAAGTTCCCCAACGTTCCTTATCGTTATCTGCAAAAAAATCCGGTTCCACTCCACAAAACCGCCAGAATTCTAAAATCTTTTTTCCTAATTTCCCCGCGCCAAAAAAGACAGTAACATTCAGCATAGCAATTAATCACCTCTTACTACTTCCGTATATCTCCCTGCCAAATCATCATACAGCTTCATTCTCCTTACATCTTTACATGCTCCCACATATTCCACCTGGTCACACAAATTCAACAAGGCTTCCGGTAGCTCTCTTTTAATTTCTTTTCCCTTCACCCATACATGACTATAATAGTCAAAGAAGAAATTTTCTACACCCTGTTGTTCTTTTAACACATACGCTATCTCGTCTTTGGTGCGTGTTTCATCACAGAACAATAATCCGCCGTCCTCCTTTACATCTTCTACAGACGGATCTGGAGATGTGAATATTGATTCTAAAAGATAGTATTTCTTCATTAAATTCCCTTTATCCCGATATACACTCTCTACATTAATATTATAGGGCTTCTCTGACATAACTTTACACAAATAAAACCCGTCCAGCGGTTGATGGAACAACTGATTTAATGCAAATTGTATGGTTCCTTGAGACACCAGCTCCATAAATAAATTCTTTTTGGATAATTCAATTCCACATGTCTTCAGATACTTTAAATATCCTTCCTTTGTTAATTTTGACTTTTCCTGAATTTCTTTCCAATGTTCCTCATAGTATTCTTGTCTGTCTATTTCCCGATCGTTTCCCTCTTGGGCAACTTCCTTTTCCGAAATGCCTAAAATACTGGCAAGGATATTCTCCCGCACAATTCCTCCCAGGCTTTTAACCACGATATCCGCCGTTTTACCCATGGTTGCGCGAATACATAGTCTTCTGGACGCTAAAATATATACGGCTTCCGGCAAATTTTGCTGTTCCTCCATATTTTTAATACCATCATACAGTTTACGGAATAAATATCCATCTCTGGCCCCAAACAATATCTTGTCATATTCAGAATGTTCTTTTAAATAGGAAAGCAGATCAAATATATACATTAACGCAATGGGTGCCGCAAAAGTAGCTCCCAATTTTTCATAACTTTCAATCCGTACAATTCCTGACGAACCATACAGTGCAAAAGGATTATTGAACAGGTTTGCAAATACCATGCCCAACAAACTTTTTTCATTGCAATTGTTTGCCATAGGCAAGAGATAACGGAAATTAGATATTTTTGCCATATCCAATGCACTTTTTATCCCATAGGAATCAATCCCATATTTCTTTGGGGCCATTACGTCTGCCGCCTCGTTATCACCTATATGCAAACACTTCATTCCTTTTACATCCTTAAGATACAGTTCAAATAAACCTGTTCCTTTGGATATCCCATAATCACATGACACGTATATTTTGTCTATTCCCTCAATATGTAATTCCTTCAAAAAATCGCCAATGATTGCCTCTCCTAAATACATGTCTGAAATAATACTGACCTTTTTGCCAATCCTTTTGGCATATGCAAGCAATTTGGCTATTGTCTCCCTTGGCAGCAGAACCTCTTTCTCACAGGCCAACTCAATTTCCCGCAAGCGACGCCCCTGCTCCCTGTTTAACGCTGCAATTTCCTCTAATTTATCATAAATCTGATCTATATTGCCGGAATTTGATCGCAGCTCCGCTTCTCTGCGCAGTACCTTAAAACCTGGAACTAAAATTCCTTCCTTTTTGGCTCTATCCTCCACAATATCAAATACATCCATGGGTTCTAAAGTCTTCCGCATAATCAATGTGTCAAATAAATCAAAGCTAATTGCATCATATTGGGCAATCAGTTGTCTTAATTGGTCTTCACTCTTTCCGTAATACCGTGCATTTTCCATACGCATTACATTCCAGCCATATGTTGCGATTAAATTATCTCCATTTCCACCATAAATACTCATGCCATATACCATACACTTATCAAGTATTCGTTGGTAAATCTCCCAGTAATTCTTTTCCAAAGAAGCAATGATGACAACATCCACACTTCCTGGCACAATCTCATCCCATATCAAAATGGGAACGCCTTCCACTTCCCCGCCAAAATAGAGCCTGTCCACCGCTCCCACAATATGAAATTTGGAAAGAGTACGAATCAAACGCTTCGCAATCACACCCGTCCCATATATTAATATTTTTTTATCCTGGAACATCATCCATTTTTCTTCTTTAAGCTGTTGATACCTGGCAGCCTTCTCCATAGCACCTTCCGTCAAAGCTTCTTTCCGCTTCTTCCTATCGCTGGCATCGGAAATCATTGTGTTTTTTATATATTGTTCTTTTTCCAAAACATCTTTCCATTTTTCATAAAAAACTGCTCGATTTCGCTTTATATAATTATTGGTACTATTGGATACGCTTCCAAAATGTACCACAACGGAATCCGGCTGATATATCACCTTTTTCTTTCTCTTTCTCACTTCAAATGCAAGGTCAGTGTCTTCATAATATGCCGGCGCAAAACGTGAATCAAATCCGCCAATGGATTCCCATAATTCTTTGCTAATCATAATAGAAGCGCCGGATATGTAATCTACTTCCCGAACATAATTATATTCCGGTGCATTTGCGCCCTCTCCCCTGCCATAGTTTAATGCCTCTCCACTGCTCCATACAATTCCTCCGGCTTCCCATAATGTGCCGTCGGGATATATCAATTTGGAACCAGCAATTCCTGTGTCCTGTTCTTCCTCAAAAGTATGAACTAACGGCATTAACCAATTATATTGCACCTGTGTATCATTATTCAAAAATACAAGGTATTTCCCCGACGCATGCTTTGCCGCATTGTTGCAATTTCCGAGGAAATTCATATTCACATCATTGTGGATTACCTGAATTCCCGAAACATATCTTTCCAATTCTCTTGTCTCGTCAGCAGAACAATCATCTGCTACAATGATTTCATATGCAACAGAAACAGTATTTTGCAATATGGATTTTAAGCAATTATAAGTATATCCAAACTGATTATACACTGGAATAATAATTGATACGATTGCGCTCTCATCATTTGGGAACTCTAACAATTCTATATCCGAACTTTTTTTCAGATTTAATTCGGGCAGCAAAACAGTTGGATATAAATATTTTTCCCCTAATCCCAACACTTTCCTAATATCATCATCCCACAGGCTATAAGCATAATCCTTTGGATATGGACTGGACATCTTATTCAAAATATCTCTTGTTTTTTCCCTGCAAAAACAATTGATGATAAAATTCTCTTTGGAAATAGAAGTTTTGGCATATTCCCAGCATAAATCCACTCCTTCTTTCATTAGCAATATGTCAATGCCATATAATTGCGATACCATCAATTGGTTCTTACGATTACTCCCTATAAAAAGCATATCCGCAACATCGTTCTGCTGTGCCAATTCATAAAGTAATCCATTATGCAGAGTATATCCACTTATATATTCTGTCAACAATCCTGCATATTCATCTATCCCCAACTGATGCAAAAAATCCTTTACTTTGTCTTCAGCTACCCTAAAGTCAGAATAGAAATATATCTCTTTTTGCTGCGCCACTGCCCAATGAATGATACTGATTATTTCCTTCCTTGGAAACAGATTCTTAAGGATAATCTCTTCCTCCAACTCACAAATCAACTGCGCCTGTTCCCTTGTAATATGTGCCAAATCGGCAAAAACCTGATACAATTCCTTTAAAGAAAATGCACTTCCTGATGGAAACTGCTTTTCTGCCATTGCCCTGTTTGCTGTGAAATCGACTATTTCTAGCTTTCTTCTTTTACATTCTTTTTCAATAAGCTCATATATTTTTTTATCAGCAAAAGTACATAATGTTCCTGAAATTGGAATACAAAGAATCCTTTTGGAAGATATAACCCTCTTAATATATTCCTCATCAAAATCATCATACGTAATTTCTTGTTTCCTGATTGCTTCATGTAATGCTATTTGGTCACATCCATACATGTCAAGCAAAAGAATATTGTGCATTTTACAGAAAGACATAATGCGCTGATATACCATTTCCGCCGACTGCATCTGTGCCGCAATCAAAATAACTTCTACATTTAACTCAAGTATTTCTTCTTCGGATAACACTTTTTTCCCATAAAAATATTTACCTGTATGGGCGCCATCCATTAACCCAACTATATTAAGGGATAAATTGGAAAAAAGGTCGCTCTCAAATTTTGAGTTCATTTCCGCCGAAACGGACGCTGGATGCAAATATGACAAAATCAATTCAGCATTTTTTCCCGTGCCATATAAAACTATTTTCTTTTCTGTCAAACCGGAAATTGCTTCTTTCAGTCTTGACAGCCTATACTGATACTCTGTCATAATTTTCTCCTTGCCTTTTTGCTAAATATGGTCCATTATTTTCTTACACTTCCTAACAACCAACAATCATACGATGCGCTTCCACACTTCTCTTCCATTCTCACAACACATCTTAATTTTTTCAAAATGTTCATCTCGCTCCATAAACAGCCTAATTACCCAGGCAGTTCAAATGGCTTCTATTACTTTTTCCAATTTATGAATGACAGCTTTATCCCCATTGTACTTTCTGGTATACTCATAGGCATTTTCACCCATCTTTCTATTTGCGGCAATTCCATTTTCATAAGCCACCTTCATAGTTTTCTTTAATTGTTCATAATGTTCCTGCTGACTTGAATAGTCATATATATAAAGAAAATCCTTTTCTTTATAATCCTGTGCCATTGCATTGTTGGACACAATCACCGTCCTATGATTTGAAAACGCATTGAGCATAGCGCCGGAATTCATGCTGCTTCGCAAGTCATAAGGCAATACCATTACATTTGCTTTTCTGATAACTTCCCCAACGGCAGAATCGGATAAATACTCCAAAGTCAAACAAATATTTGCACCCTGACACAACTCCCTGATTTTCTTCTCATACATTTCATCATATGCTTTTCCGGCAATATGAAGTTTACAATCAGGAAGCTTTAAATCTTTAAATACTTTGATTAACAGTTCTATATTTTTATATGGCAAAACAGCCCCTTGAAATACAAATGTAAAACAATCATCTTCGTTCTGAACATCCCGCCCCCACCTGGATTGCCTCATATAATCAGGATGAGGCACATAAAAAAACTTCTTGCTGTTATTAGTACATTCCAATAAATACTTTCTACTATTTCGTGAATGTAGAATGATTGCATCACTGATTCCTGCCATAAAGCGCATATTTTTCTTTGCTGTCTTGGCCTGTTGCCCGCTATCAACAAACTCATGAGGTATTCGATTATGGAAAACCCATACAATCTTGATTCCTAACAACTTATATAGCAATAACTGCTTTTTCTTCTTTTTATCCAAATTACTTTCTATCCAGTTCAGCACAATTGCTTTCGTACACAATAAAACATACAAGTTATCTTCCGCGCTTGCATGTGGAATGACTTTATATTTATTTTCCCAACACCGCTTCATGTTTTCCAGATATGCATTTGTTCCTTCGTAAGGCTCATATATGATATACTTATACATCCCAAAGTCACCCTTTCACTTTTATCATTCTCTGGTTATATCAGACATTATTTATGATATCCTCCAAAGATATGACTGGACACCGAACCTTAGCAGATAATTTTCTCTTTATTTCTTCAAAATAAAATATGGGAGTGACGATTATGGCGTCCACATCCTCCAATACGTCCTCCGGCTGCACTACCTTAACCCCAACATGAATATTTTCCGCATTTTTGTCTATGACATATTTTATAACGATATCCGTTCCCTGCAGTTCATCCTTAAGTCTCTCTCCTAAATAGTGCATTCCATAAACTGCAATTTCATGATAATTATTTCTCTCAAAAAAGGGATAAAGCGAATGGTTACGCTGCTTTAATGCCATCCACATATTAAATGCCCTGATAATCGACACATTTTTTCTTGCCTGTTCATGTATCTCAAACACCCTTTTGCCTTGTTGTACGCAGCTTATGAAATAGCCTGCGGCAAATGAACATACTATCATGACACTATATTTTACTTTTCTGATCATTTTTATCTCCCTCTTCCCTCTTTCGAGAACATACCAATAACAGAAATCGTATACTCATCAGCGCTTACTCTAAATATCTGCAATATTCTATATTTCATTTATAATATCTTCTATTGCGATGATGGCACAGCCAACTTTTTCTGACAACATTTCACTTACTTCGTCAAATTCATCCATCACCGTAACAACGATTGCGTCCACCTTGGACAATTTATTATCCATAGTTATCACTTTAACATCTGAATAGATATTATCAGCATTCCTATCAATTCCATATACAATCTTAATTTGAGATCCTTTCAGCTCTTTTGCCAGACGTATACCCACATAACCCATTCCATATATGGCAATGTTTTTATAATTATTTTTTATAAAATACATGTCCAAATGTTTTCCTTCTTGTTTTATATTCGTCCATTGATCCATTAGCCGAAAGAGACCCCTATTTTTCTGTGCCGCCTTCTTCCACTTATTTATGCACTTCTGCTGTAAACTAAGCATCATAACGCTGCAAACGCTTACCCCCAGAAAGAAATACTTAATTGCTTGATATCTACTTCTCATTTTTCGCTTTTCCTTTTCCCTTAAATCCTGCCGCAATCAATGCTCTATCCGAACCATTACGAAATTACACTATCTTCCTCTGCAATCCGAAATACATATAACTTGGAGTCCGCCTTTCCATCTGCAAAGTATGCTTCTTCCGGTACGCTGGAACAATCTCTTTCCACCAACACATAATTAGGATTCAATAATTCCATAATCTCTTCCTCACTATAAATCCACACCGGATAACTGCCTTTATATATCTGTTCCGGCACTAACTCTTTACATACTCTCATTCTGTTGCTCACAAGAATTCTATCTAATATAATATAACGAGGTCTGGCAGCTATAACTTTTGATATCATTTCCTTATATGCAAAAACATACTGCAAACTGGCAGACATCAATATAATATCAAACTTGCCATAATCCGAGAACTCAACCCTGCTGTCAATAAAATGTAACACATCATTCTCTAAATTGGCATGCCCATATTCTGCAAACTTTTCCTGCTCCGCAATTACATATTCCAAATTTTTTATATCTGCTAAATACTCCTTATTTTGGAAATATGTACTCCCTAACGCGCCGCCTACATCCAATATCCGCACACCCTTGTTGTCATTCTGCACTGCGCACTTTAGAATTGTCGCACATATGGGATACACATATTTCTGTTCATAAAATAAATATCCATCCCTTTCCCATGCAGCTTTTCCCTCTAATACCATATTTATAGAAGCAACTACTTTATTAAAAATAAGAAAATGGTCGTATCCGTCACACTCGCTTTCCGCATCCTCCCATTTTGCATAATCCCCCAAATATTGTACCTCTGCCGCTCCCTCATCATATAAACGATAAAACGGCGTACTTTGACTATCCTCATACAGATAAATAATAGTTCCTTTAAATCCCAATTTATCAGTCAGTTCCTCTGCAATTTGTTTTTCTTTTCCAGGTACGGAAATAATTATCCCCCCTACTTCTTCCCATATCATCTCCTGAGGATTTTTTATGATAAATCCAAAGCAAAATCTTCCCTGCTTCCTTTCATCCATATCTACAATGCTATTGATGGCATATGAAAGCAAATTTGTTCTCTCAAAAAGTTTACATGTATGTATTCCTGCACCCCATATTACTATATTAGAAATATTTTCTAAGTTTCTAAGTTTATTGTTTATTTCATTTACTTTTTCCTGCAAAAACATCCGAATTTTCCTTTCTCACTTGCATATTTATCAGCATTGACTACACTGTTCATCCAATATGCTCCCCATTTCCATGCGCCTTCCAATATACCATTCGCCTTGCAAAGTTCCTTTAAAAAATAATTTTGTCCACGAAAAGAATGTGCATCCAAAATCATCTGTCCAAACGAAATTCCATATTTTTTTGCCAAATATCTGCGGATAAATTCTATCATTGCAAAATATTCTCCGTAAATAACATGAACCTTCCTGCTTGTCCCCAATACGCCTGGTTCCCAAAGTCTTAAATCAATACTGCCATCACTCAAATACTTCATCCCTTCAAAATGATAAAAAATCATCCGAAATGGAATTCCTCTGTATTTCATCCAAATTTCTTCATTCTTCTTTCCCTCATATTTATACAGATGTAAATTCCATGGCGCCACTCCGGCTCCCAAATTCTGACATTCATATATACATTGATACCTCTGCTTCCATTTATCAGTATACTTCTGATCCCCAAGCTTTCCATCCTCATACTTGAAATAACACCATTCCAGGCAACTTTCCTTCCAATTTGCAAGAACTTCCATCCCTTTTATATCATTCAAAAAGGTATTAAATTGAACACAGTATCTCCCATCACTAAATATATGACTTCCATATTCGCTGTTTCTTCTAAATCTATGTTCCACCAACCCAACCGATTTCCTGGCGCTAATAATCTCACTTATAAGTTCCGTAGGATCTGAAAAAAAATAAATATCCGCATCTATATATGTACACGCCTTTTCACCATACTGCAACAATACATATTCAAGTATAATTGGTGTACACGTCCAGCAAAATTCGGCGCGATTCCTTTCCTCGCGTATCTCCCGCAATCTGACAGTCATAATGTCTTCCACAGACAGTACAATCACATTTTTTAGCTTCATACTTTTCAAGATTTTAAAACTCTTATCATCAAAAGCAAATATATATAATTTAAAAGCCGAAATATGCCTTTTCATGGACAGATACAATGCCAATCCCTTATCCAAATAATTTGAATCAAATAGAGTACAAAATACCATTTTTTCCCGTTTCGTCATGCCTTTGCTATCTCCCTCATAAAGTCGTCATGATTTCTGATGTATTCTTCAGCATCATAATGCTCGCTTGCCAAAACCAACAAAACGGAATCTTCTGAAAAATCAAACATATCTTTCCACACCATTGTTGACATGTATAGTCCCATTCGCGGCTTATTCAATTCTATTACCTTTTGTTCCCATCCGTTATCCACCTTCACTTTGCTTCTTCCGCTTACATTGATCATTACAAATTCCGTTTTTCTATTTGCATGTTGTCCGCGAACCACACTGTTATCAGAACCATAAATATAAAAAACTCTTTTAATATCAAATGGAATATCATATCCACTTCCTTCCACCACTACTAAATTTCCTCTTTCATCTCCTAAATCAAAGAATTCCAATATTTTTACCTGTTCCGATAGTTTCATATCCTTGTCCCCTTGCACTTACTGATTGCCTGATTCACCAAACCTGTTAATCATTTCAATTACCCAATCCTGTTCTTCCCTTGTCATACCGCTGTACATGGGAATGGACAATACTTCTTCCGCATACTTTTCCGTAATCGGCAAATCTCCCTTATGATAGCCCAAATATCCATATGCTTCTGCCATATGAGGCGGAATTGGATAGTGAATGATCGTACCAACTCCATTTTGTTCAAGATATTGCTGAAAAAATTTTCGCTCCTGTACTCTGAGCACATATTGATGCCATACCGTTCTGGTTCTTTTTCTTCCATTCGGCAAAATAATTTGAGCATTTTGTATTCCCGCCCCATAATACTCTGCCTGCCGCTCTCTTTCCTGCGTTATTTCTTCCATATGTCTCAACCTTACCCGTAAAAGACCCGCCTGCAATTCATCCAGCCTGGAATTAGTGCCTATCACCTTGTTATAATATCTCTTCTCACTTCCATAATTACGTAATATTCGTATGAAATCTGCTACTTCTCTGTTATTGGTGATAACGGCGCCGCCTTCCCCAAATCCCCCTAAGTTCTTTGACGGATAGAAAGAAAAACATCCCACCTCCCCAAATGTGCCTGTCATCTTCCTATCAAAACACGCACCATGAGATTGTGCGCAGTCTTCAATCAACATAAGATTGTGTTTCTTACACAATTCAACAATGCTGTCCATACAGGCAACCTGGCCGTATAAATGAACCACCATGACAGCTCTGGTTTTTGGGGTTATCTTCTCTTCAATTTTAGTAGCATCAATCTGGTAAAACATATCTGGTTCTACAAAAACTGGCATGGCTCCATTTATTGTAATCCCCATGACGCTTGCTATATATGTATTACCCTGGACAATAACCTCGTCTCCCTGTCCGATGCCTAACGCCCGTATTCCCAGACTCAGCGCATCCAAACCGCTTCCCACACCCACACAATATTTTGCGCCTGTAAAATCTGCAAATTCCTCTTCAAATGCGCTTACTTCTTTTCCGAGAACATACCTTCCGCTGCGAAGTACATCCACTGCCTTTTTTTCAAATTCTGCTTGGTACTTTTCAAAACCTCTATCCAATCGGTTTGCGCTTACTTGCATAATATTCCTTATCTCCATATCTTATACAAACCCTTATCCACCTCAGACTTCTCTGCATATCTCTTCAAACTCCTCTTTTGACTGGACTTGCTTTTCTTTTCCTTTATATTTCACAGATAACTTTCCGCCTGACAGAACAGAAATCCTATCAATACACTTACTGTACTCTCCATAAAAATTATGTCCTATCAACAAACACGCTCCATCAATTCCCCCAGAGGTTAATTCTTTTACAATATTAATACATTGTTGGATATTTTTAACCATAATTAGTATCTTATCAAAGGTATATTTTACAATTTCGTTTATTCTAATAATTTCTTTCCCTGCAAACCATCCCTTTTTCCTCTGATCAACAAACGCTTCAATAAAATACTCTTTATTAATTTCTTTTTCGTATTCCATATAGAAAGTTCCCACACCATAAACCAATATATTTTTCTTAAAATCTGCTCTCTGATTTACTGCCGTATAAGATCCAAATAGCGGTACAAACGCCTCTATCGTGTCATTTAAGAAAACTATTTCATCAGGCAGATGAAATTCCTTGTCAACTTCATCATACATTTTAACCTTATAAAAATCTGTTACTCCACAGTTAGTCCCTGTACCATCCGTCCCAATATTCTGAATCAAAGATTTATAAGGATTAATACAAATCCCTCCCTTTGAAATAACATTTAACGCCCAAAAAACAGCCCATGAGTTACAATTACCCCGAATATTTCCAACTAGCATTTCTTCCAAATCCTGTCCCCACAGCGCAAGATTTTCAGAAGAAATTTTCTCTCTTTTTAGCTGTCTTGTAAGTTCATAATCCTTTTTATAAATATCCCATCTGTCCTTCCAGGTTCCCCAGCCCCAGGAAGAAATACGCCCGCATCCATATACATCCGCATCCCTTTTTTCCAACGAAACAGGATAACTATATCCGCTGATAGAATAAATATTTTTATGATTCTGATATTTTTCAAAGCACTGGCACATAAAGCTAATGAAACTTGCAGCCGGAACACAATCGTCTTCTAACACAATAATTGCATCATATTCTTTAAACACATAATTGATACCTGTTACAATAGATGAAGCCAATCCCCTGTTGGATTCTGAAACCATTACTTCCTTGTCACACCAATCTATTCCCTGAATGAGCTCATTTACTTTGTTCCATTCATAAGCATCTTCCTCTGATCCCAAACCATCCTGAAAAACAAATAGCTTGGCCGGCAATACCGTATTTTGTCTCAGTGCCTCTATTACCTGCTTTGTATGATAGCTTCTTTTATATGTAAATAATATTGTAGCTATTTTCATTTTATACTCCTTGCATGTTTTTGCACACACCTATCAATATTCCAAGCTTTATACCCTGTCTGCTAATCTCTCTTCTAGTCCTTTCTAAATCGAAATAGTCCATATCTGTATTCGCCATTATGTAAATCATTATCATATTTGTGAAGTTCCACATTATATTCAATCTGCCCATCGGCGGCACATGAAAATTCTTCCAGACATAAAGTCTTAAAATTCTCTGCCACTGTGGAGGCATAAAAAACTCTATGCGCATTAAATTCTATCCTTTCCTTTCCAATCGGAACAGAAAGATACAGCCTGCCTCCTTTTTTTAATTTCTTTTGAATATTTACAAAGCACTTAAAACAAGCCTCAGGGTCAATTGGATCTCCATATCTTCCCAATCCAAAATGCTCCAATGAACACAGTGCAGATATGCTTTCAATACTCCCGTCAGCTATTTGATGTAAATTAGTGGCGTCATCCACTATAGTATGCAAATGTTCCACTTCACTCGGAAATTCACGAACATCAATCATAGTGACATCGATTTCCGCCGCTAATAAATGCGCTATAAACCCATCTAACCTGGAACCAATGTCAAAGTGGTTTTGCACTCCGGATTTGATAATATATTTAGCAGCCCACAAATCCTGCCAAAAGTAGTTATTCATACTGCCGGCTAACGCATATTTTTCCTTGAGAATTGGCCATATATATTTTTTCTGAATCCGAAAGTTTTCTCTAGTATTCAATTTATTATATTTGTCGATATCATCTTGTAAGAATGTGATTTCATCTAAACCATATTCACCGCAATAATCCCTAAAATTTTTCTCACCGAGAAGTTCTTTAATCACATTCATATCAGAACATCCAACCTGTTTTTTCATACCTCGAAGAAAAATCACTTTATTCATAGAAATGGTTTTCTTATGGCAAATATCATATATTTGTTCCGTATACGAATTTGCAACGATAATATAATCGTATTCTTCTGGAAGACATTCAATCCCATAAACTGTTTTCCCTTGATACAAATTTCCAAATGGATTTGTCTCGATGTAACCGATGATTTCTCCCTGTATACCATTTAACTGTATTCTTTTCGCAATACTGCCCGTACCCCATATTAATATTTTTTTCATTTTTAACCCTCTGAACATCACATTAAATAATTTTATCTCAACTCAATAATAATGGTTCATAAACTCCATTCCCACTCTCTGCCTTATATCTTCATAGTCAATATACTCTTTCTCATCTAATTTCATACTACGTAACTGTTTTTTGATTTCATCTGAATGATAGCAAGTTGAAATAATAATATTTGTTTCACCTTGCACAATTTTTTCAGGATTCCTTATTTCAATTCCATCATAATAAGTTCCTTGCCTTACTAAATTATTATCCCAAAAACAATCAACAGTTAAATTTAATTGTTTTAATAACATATAACATTCTTCGCCTAATTCCCCACAACCAAATATAGAATAATGAGATGAGTTTAGTATCTTTTCTAATTTTTTTTTCACTTCTATATTCCCTACAACTAAAAAATCATTAATTGCTAATTTAGATACACAATTTAACTCCATTTTTTTGTGATAGTTAAAAATTCTATTCTGTAAATCTATATAATAATTTTCAGAAACTTTTCCATGTTCTTTTAATCTGTTTAATCCCTCTAAAGAAATAGCTTTTACTTCCCTCTTAGCTTTTAAAATTTGAGATGAGGATATACCCCCATACCTGAAATTCACTACTACAAAATTCTTATGTTTTATTACCTCCCCATTATTATACATTCTCAATATCCAGTCATAGTCCGCAGCAATGGCATATTTTATATTAAAATTTCCATATTTCAAAAACAGTCTTCTTTCAGCAAAAATCGTCTGGTGACAATATAACATATCAATTCTAATATTATCCACATGATCAACTAACTTATGTCTCCATACCCTTGTACTATTTCCATAATGTACATTATCATCGTAACAAATGATTGAAGCATTATCATTCATAATATCACTCATAACATATTGAATTGCATTATTACAATACCAATCATCCGCATTTAAAAATGCAACTATATCGCCAGAAGCCAAATTAACTCCCTTATTCATTGCATCATAAATTCCTCTATCAGGTTCACTTATCCAAAATGTTATATACTGTTGATACCTTTCTATAATATCCAATGTTCCATCTGTAGAACCTCCATCAATAATAATATATTCTATATTAGAATATTTCTGTGAAACAACACTTTTAATCGTCTGTTCAATTGTTTTTACACAATTTAAACAAACTGTAATTATGCTAATTTTCAAATCATTTTTATTCTTATGATCATTAAAGTCTCTTATTTGAACCTGATTTTCCATTTTCTCACCTGATATTATATAACGTTATTATATAGCCTTTAAGTTTAACCCCTATTGTCTCTTACTTTAATCTCTGCAATTTTAAAGTGTATTTACTTCTATTTTCCCCATTATTCGTAATTGCAGTTGTTGAAGTTCATACTCTATATATTCATCATCCAACGCCTCATAATAAGATTTTGTTTTTTCTCTATACACCAGGATCCTATCTTCTCTTACTCCAAGTTTAATTAACTGATTACTAATTGCATGATATGATCTTTGGCTTGTGTTAATCCACAAAGCATTCCGATATCTTTCAACTAATTCTTCAACAGGATAAATTTTGACATTTTCATTACTTAAAGTTTGTTTATCCTTTGAATTGTCACCATAATAGAACTTTGTTATAGGATTACAACGTTTCAACGCCTGACACAGATCAACACCTATATTTGAATAACCTATAATAATTACAATCTTTTCTTTTAGACAGCATTTCACAATATATGACCAATCCTCTTTTTCTGTCATATTAAGTGCCTGTAAAAATAAATCATTATATTCTTTTTCCTCTAAAGCTTCCTTTGCCCACTCCCACCACTCTCTTGCACCTTGTATTCTACAATTATTCCATGGTTTATATTTTCCAGCAAAATGAAAAATACCTTCTTTAAATTCTTTAACCTCATTTCTACAAAAAACATTATATTTCGATTCTAATATTTTAATTTTCCCATCACAAACCTTATTCAAAATATCCTGATCCAAATATGGATAATACTCCCTTATACTCGCCATAAACTGTTCCTGTATATGATTTTCTTTTATTTCAAGAAGGTTAAATAAAATTACTCCTGAATTAACATAATTATTTATATTATGAAAACCATATTTTATAGCATGTTCCACTGTTTCTTCTGGTCTAGCCTGGAATCCCATATCTCTTACACCTGCTATGTAACAATCATCTAATTCACATAAATAAAGAGATTGCAAATCTATATTCACTATCATATCACCATCAAGATATATACATTTATTCTCTTGTAATACTTCCGATATTATCAAACGGTAACATGCTGCCACAGAAAGATAACCACCAATTTTTACATTTTGAAAAACTTCTTCCTTAACTACATAAAATTCTATTTTTACATTATATAATTTGTTTTCTAACGCCTTGATCCTGTCTTTATCCTTTTTCAATAGTTCTTCTGAACAAAGAATAGTAACTTCAAGCAAACTATTCTTACATGCACTTCGACTCATTGTCCATATTGTCACTTTTAATTGAGAAATGTAACTTTTGTCACATGCCATTACAATCGGAATTTTCACATTACACCTGCCTTATACTTGCTTCAAGAACTTCATATTCTTTTCTGATGATTACTTTAAAATTCAGCCTCTTCATTTCCAAATACCTGCTCAAGCTTTCTATTTTTCAGCAGCCTTTGACTTAAATAATCTCCTTCTTTCCACCCGGCATTAAAATGATGTACTCCAATTGTAGCATTTGAAGCTACGGCCATTTCATATACAACCATATCTTTTGGTGATAAATAATTCCTTGGAAGGAATATCATTTCGTCTATATATTGCATATTCCCATTTAACATCACACCTGTTTTTTCCAGTACTGGTCGTATATATCTGGGCTGACAAAAATAATTCATACTTCTCCCATCGCCGGTAAATTCAACATTTTCATATAAATTCATCAACTCTTTTAAAAGCGGTAAACCAGGTTCCGCTCCAAAAGCAGCCAAATCAATATCGTTTAACATATCAAATGAAAAAAAAGCCTTATTCCCTAAAAGGATATCCAACGGCTTTCGCAACTCCATATCCATATCCATATAAATCCCGCCATACTGGTAGATTACATCCAATCTGGCATAATCAGAAACAAACGCCCATTTTTTCTTTTCTACTGCCTGTTCCATAAACGAGTTCTTATGAACATCATAATTTTTTAAATTCCATTCTTTTATATCATAGTCAGGGCACACCTTATGCCAACTATTTATACACTCCTGATACACATTCGGTTTCTTATCCCCGCTAAACCAAAAACTATGAATTGTTTTATTTATTCGCAAATTTTTCTTTTTATTCAGTATTTTACTGCAGAGATTATCGTCTGTTTTCCCTACGGACTCAGCAAACATAAAAGGAATAGCGCCACATTTTATATCATCCGGCAGCTTCATACTTTCCAACTGCAAGTACATATCATACATCACCATTGTACTTGTAAGAAGAATGGTACAATCTCTCTCTTCCATCAAAATTTCCGGTTGATACACTGGTATTTTTTTCTGTCCTAATAACGCTTCATGATATTCTTCACAATTGTCTACTGCATAGATTACATTTTCTATCAGTTCAACCGGAAATTTTACAGCAACATAATTTCTATAAAATTCACCTACACCAAACAAAATTATTCTATCATTCCTTAAGGTCTGAACCATTTCATTTATTTTACATGTTACAATCTTCATTATACCCTCTTCATTTATAACAATGACTTTATCACTCTTAACATATCACCGACACTTTCCATAGATGCAATTTGGTCAGCGGTAAATTCTATTTGAAATTCCTCTTCCAACATTGCTAAAATATTGATATGTTGTAAGGAATTCCATCCATTCACATCGTCAGAACATGTGGTCTCTGTTATCTCTATATCATCGTCCCTTAATACTATTTTGAATACCTTATGAATCCTGCTTAATAATTCGTTCATTTTATCCACTATCCTTTCTTCTGCACTATATCAAAGTACTTCTGATTTTTATTGAGCCATCGCAGCTTTCCTTATAATTCAAACGTACCATTCATCCACCCCAATAAATCAAACCAATTCTCAATAGCACTATCTCTAATGTGTAAATGAACCCGATATTCCTGTCCAACAAAAATTGCCCCTTTTAACCTCTCATTCATATACATACTTCTGCCCATAATACATAAATGCTTCGTGGTAAGCTGGCAGAATTCCTTCACAACAGGATATGGTATAACTTCATGAACATCCTCCAATACATAAATCAGATTTTCCCAATTAATCCATTTTCTTGTTTTATTCCAAAACCGAACCGACTGCTCAACATCTATGGAATGTGCAAATAAAACCTCAACATCCTTTATCTTTCCCAATGGCCTTCTGCCAAACATACTATATGTCCAATGATCAAATTTAATATCTTCTGATAGATATTCCCGCGGATTCTTACAAATTTTCAAGAAATCCTCCGGCTTAATATACGTGTTAATCATAGGAGATATCATATTTATCCCCAACGCATGGTATATCATACCCCCCCACATGAATTTGAAAGAATCGTTGGCACTTCCCCAATAAATAACCGACCTCTGAAATAACTTAGCAATTCATTAATGTCATATATTAGCCCGGAATTCTGTGTATTGCTTTCTCCCAATCTGACAAAATCCGGATATAAAGGCGCCAAACATATCAAATTATTATTCATAGCATAACAATGCAAATCGGCCAAAGCTTCTCTGGGATTTCCAACTGCCAGTATAATCCTTAACCGCTTATCTCCATATTGTTTTAATTCATTTGGATGGATAACTCTCTTACCAAACAAACAGCAATCTTGTATATTGTTCGCCTTATCAATAAATCCTTCAAAATTTATCTCACACTTCATCATATATTCCGCAACCCATTTACCAGGATTTCCGGCTCCGTATATATACAATATATCTTCATTATTTTCAAAAAATCTTTTTGCACTGTTCATCATTTGAATCATTTCATTATTCTCCGCCCTTTTCCTTAAATGGTCAGAGAAAACTCATTCAATTTTCTCTGACCATTTAACATTTCAAGTAATTGCCAATTATTCAAATTTCATTTCTATACAAACCGTCTTCACAAAACGATTTCCTTCCAACTGCTATGTATGAATCGTAAATCACTACTTGAAGTAATCAAAAATATGTTTTTTCATTTGGTATATATATCTTATTATATATTGAACAAATATTTATGTCAACCTTAATTTCCCCAAGTTTTCCTCTACCTGTATGGCCGGTTCTACTTCTTCCAGGTTTTCAGATGTAAATCCCCTGCAAGTTCTACAAAAATTTGTATATCCCTTCTCTGTATACCCCAATCTAAATTCAACCAGTTCTTTTTTTTGACTTTCTGAAAAAGTTGATAAATCAAAAGCTTCTTCTAAATCCTGCGCACTGGCAATACCTGCAACTGTTGCATAAGCAGCATAATTACAGCTATAAAGCTTCCCATCTCTCAATTCCTGCCATGATTGATTGCAGTCTTCTCTATGCTTCTCCAATTCCGCTTCTGTCAAATGTGTATAATCTGTCCGCTCCGGCGCCAGATCAATCCAACTGTCCACTCTATTAACATAATAATTTATGTTATATTCCTGTAATTTACAAACTAACCTGTCAAAGTTCTCCTGGAAACGAGGTACCGCTTTCCGATAATCATCTACTGTAATCTCTACCTTGCATTTAGATAGCTTTTGCAATACATCCTCTTTGGGAATAATTGTTCCGTTTGTAACAGTCCGCAAGGTATCAATACGATCGCCGTAATGAACGTCAATATACTCAATTAAATCCGCAGTATGTTTGTACAGCATTGGCTCTCCCCCGCTAACATGGAACAACATCACACGATCCACACACGAAAAAAATAAATCCACATCCTTTATTAACTCGTCCCACTCTCGGACATAAAATTGCTTCGCAAACGGATTAAAATTCAAACAATTTCTACAATTTAAATTACATATTGTGCTTGGCAAAAAGGAAATGCTGGAAAAATATATCTTATTATTTTTGTATACATGATATACGGATAGAAATTCTTCAATGACAAAGAAATCTTCATTCTTTTTATACCCATGCTGCAATAACTGTTCTATTGGAAGAACTCTGGCAATTTGGGACATTGTTAGTATAATTCCCATACTTTTATCAAACTGAATTTCATTTAACGACCTACATTTGATTCCATTGATCTCTTTTCCGCATTTCTCACTGTCATTATCAATATATCCTTTTATTGTTATTTCACTTTTAAATATGTTCAAAAACTGTTTTCCATAGTCGCCTGCTCCAAATAAATAAAACGCCTTTTTTTCACTTATTTTTTGATATAAGTCATCATATTCATGACCTTTATTTTTCCACTTCATAATTACCCCCTGTCAGATTTAGCAGATCTCAATTCAAAACTTTTGCCGCTTAATCATATTCCTTGATGTATGTTTATGATTACATCCTTCTTTCAAACTTACACCTACATGCCCCTTCCGGCGGGGCACTAATTCCAATCTTTGGATGGGATATCCAAACTTCACTCTTTCTTCAACAGCTCCTGATATCTTTGAATACGTTCTGGATATTGTCCGTTTAGCTTGATATATTCATGTTCATACAGTTCCATTATTTTCTGAAACTCTTTTTGCGCAGTTTTATCCCCCTGCAAAAACGCAATTTCTGCCCCATTGCTACTATGATACGCCATAAAACGTTTCACATAATCTATCACGTCACTGTCTACACATTCTTCTTCAAATCTCTTCAATACTATTTCATATGCTTTCAGCCAATCCCTGCGCCTTTTTACATCTTTTATATGACTGCCCGATTCCTGTCTTTGATTATAATGATAAAAACTTCTATCTAAATATTTTACTCTTTTTACATTCAATGCTATTTCAGCAAGATAAATCACATCTCCGCCAAGCTCTAACTCTTCGCGAAACAACCGAATATACCCTTGTTTGTCATAAAGCAGTTCTCTCTTATATAGCTTATCCCACATATACGCAAATCCCTGATAAGAATCCCTCATGTATATATATATTAATAACTCATCTCTTCCAAAGACATCGTTGCTTACAGATAGTTTATTTCTAATGATGCTGCTGGATGAGGCAGTTTCTTTATACCAACTAGCGGCAACCATATCTACTTTTTCACTTTCCATAGCATCAACCATTACCTCATACATATCCTCATCAAGCCAATCATCACAGTCGCAAAATGCTATCAATTCTCCTTTTGCCAGTTTTAATCCAACATTTCTGGCGCTGCTTTCACCTCCATTTATTTTATGTACAACTTTTACTCTACGGTCTAATGCAGCAAATCTATCAACTATTCTTTCTGAACCATCTGTTGAGCCGTCGTCGATACAAATAATCTCCAAATTTTTATATGTTTGCTCGCAAATACTCTCTAAACATTTAGGCAACTCATTATGTGTATTATAAACCGGTACAATTACTGATATTTTTTTCATCAATTTACTCTTTCCCCATCAATACACTTGCATCGCTTCATTTATGTATTGACGCTAGTTTCAATAAATTTCCCAATCTTATCCGCTACTCGCACACTTGCTCGTCCGTCCTCCACTACTTCATGCTCGTTTAAAAAACATCGTGCCGCTTTCTGATAAGTTTCTTCCGCAAACTGTAAAATATTTTGTCTTAGCTGCTCATTTGTCTCGGCAATAGAAAACGGCAGCTTGTACATATCCCACATCAATTCTCCCCGTTCTGCCGTATACTCCTGCAAATCATCGGCATAAAGAAACACTGGAATATACATATTAAGCGCGTCAAATGCTGAACTGGAATAATCTGTGATAAACACATCTGTGGCTGCCAGAACTTCGTTCATGTCGTCAGCTTGACTGACATCTATCATATGCTCCGCTTTATGATGCAAAGGAAGGCCATCCAACTGTGCCGCAAGCTGAGGATGTAACCTCAGCATAATGTACCAATCTCCTCCAAACTTCTCCCTCAAAGCACTTGTCAACAATTCAAAATTTAACGTAGGTACATCCACATATACCTGTCTCTTTCCTTTTTGCCCGCCTCCCCGGAAGGTAGGAGCAAACATTACTATTTTCGCCTCTGCCGGAATACCATACCTCACCCTGATTTGCCGATATTTTTCCTCTCTTCTTGTGATCAATACATCACATCTAGGTGAACCTGTTTTCCATATTTCTCCGTCGTAAAGCAGCATTTCCGGATATAATTCGGTACACCATTTGGAATTAGAAAGTACATAATCCGCTAACTTTGAATCATATTCGCTTACCAAACGAGCAATTTCAGGAAATTTTTTACCTCTGAACTTCCCCACCGCTTTAAATTCCAAAGCAGCATGCCAGGTTTGAATGTACATCTGTTTTTTTCGCTTTGCTGTTCCATACGCCTTTCTGCTGTTATCCACCCAAACTTTCGCTGTCGCCAAATGGTAAGCTCTGCGCCAGAAGGTATTCTTGACCTTATGTATTCCCTCCGGAAATTGGCGGTTCATATTATTCACCAACCAAATCAATTCAAATTTTTCCTTCTTCTGCAATAAAGCCTCTGCAATATATCTTGGATTACAGCAAAAACCTCCGTCTCCCTCGAAAGCGGTAAATACAATTTTGTTTTTTTTCACCGGAAAAATTCTCAAAACAACATATGCGAAATAAACAAACCCCGCCTTTCGCTTTCTTTTCCGAATATAAGAAACTTCCGACTGCTTCCTCATCACACTTTAAATTCCTTTTCCGCTATTGCTACCAATTCTTCCGGTATCCGAGCCGTTGCCCGCTCATAATCTGCCATAAAATCAATTTCCGTCCAAAAGACATCTCCAGTCGGAATGACTTTCAATTCATACCGTTGCAAGTTAATTAACTCCTGAATCGCCCCCTCAAAATATGATTGAAAATGTTTTTCTTTTAATACTTTTTTAGACGCTTTTTTCAGATCGTCCAGAATACTGCGGCTAATCTTTGTTATGCCGATAAACTCTCCTTGTCCCCTATCACCGGGAATCTGTTTGCTGATTTCTGCCAATCTTTCGTTTTCCAAACGGATTTTCATAGCTTCTTCATCACAAATCTTAAATTCTACAGGCAGAACCATATCACCTTTCGTTTGAAGCATTGCCTGGAAAATTTCAGGTGCACATAAGGTGTCCGCATGCATATAAATTGTATCCTCTGTCAAATAATCCTGTGCCAAATAAAACGATCCTAACACATTAACCATTTCATAAAATGGATTGTATACGCAACGAATCCCTTCTATTTTCTCCGCAAATTCTTCCATCTTTTCATTTTGGTATCCGGTTACTATGATAATATCCTGTATTCCAAAAGAATGTAACAATGCAATATTATATTCTATTAACTTAATCCCTCTGATTTCCAGAAATGATTTCGGGATATCCTGCGTCAAGTTTCCCAGTCTGCTGCCCTTTCCCGCCGCCATAATAATCGCCTGCATATTAGAAAATTTCTCCTTTCCAAATTGACTGCTTATAAATCGTTTCAATAATGTGAGGAATTTCCGCCAATTTGTCATTTTTCAAATTACCAGACACTTGACTGCTTAAGCTATCCCCCATAGATTCTGTAATTCCCAAATCTTTCAAGGAATAAATTCCCTCTATTTTCTGAAGAAAATTGACAAATTTTTCCTTTGCCTGCTGCGCGTTTGCCGCCTGTCCCAGTCCGAGCCAATGCAGAACATGATTGATTCTGTCAGAATTTACATCATATTCGCCCGCTATCCATGCGGGATACAGAGCCATTAACCCTGCTCCATGGCTGGTATCGGTTGCAGCCCCAATGGGATATTGCATCCGATGGGGAAGGCATGTTCCCACATCAGCCAGATTCATCCCCATCAGCATACTTGCAAAGCACATCTTTTCCCTTGCCTCGCGATCATTTGGTTGATTCTTCAACAGGGGAAGACACTCTCCCACTATCCTGATTGCTTTTTCCGAAAGCATCTCAGAGAATAGTGTGGCTTTTACCGATACATAACTCTCTATCCCATGGGCCAACACATCAAATCCTGTTTCCATTGTGGTTCTTTCAGGCAATGTCCACGTATAACCGGCATCAACAATTGCTGCTTTAGGAAGGATATTTTTTCCTCTTATCCCTGCTTTTACATGATGCTGCGGACTAGAAAGGATTGCCCCTTTGCTCAATTCACTTCCGGTTCCCGCCGTAGTGGGAATGGCAATAATGGGAAGCGTATCCTCCGGCGGTTCTTTCCCACCCAAAAGACATTTTTCAATGTCTTCGGTAAGCGGAATTCCGGCTGCTGCCGCTTTTGCCCCGTCTATTGCGCTACCGCCCCCAAAGCCAATCACTGTCCGCACCTGTTTTTCTTTGCCTATACGGATCGCCTGTCTGACTTCTTCCAATTTCGGATTCCGGCTTATTTTGTCAAAAATAATAATTTCACCTTTTGTTTGTTCTTTTAAACATTCTTGTAAACTGTCCAAATATCCATATGTAATCAATGATCTGCCTGTGGTGACGATCATTATATTCCCTTGGAACCATCTGCTTTCCTGTTTTAAAGCCGCTTCCGTAATATGTGTTCCAAAATATATTTTTGTTGACAATCCAATTACAAATTCCCGCATTTTTTTATACCCCAGTTTATAAATTCTCTATCTGGATTTTTCTGTCACTTCGCAATTTTCCCAAAGTTTCCTTCCTGCTCACAAATAATTCCTTTAAAGCATCATAAGTACTATGATACAATTCATACATATAAGCATACTTCTTATGGTTTTCCATATTTGGTTTAACAATCATACGAATTTCAGCAAATTGATCCGCCGCTTCTTTCAAAGTAGGATATATACCCTGTCCCATACAAACCATCATAGCCGCCCCCGACGCCGTTGTTTCAAATTCAGACAAAACACACACATCCCGGCCCAAAATATCCGCCTTTATCTGAGAGATCAAATTGACTCTGGCCAGTCCTCCAGATAACCGTACAGATTGTACATCAACTCCAGCTTCCCGTATGGCTCCAATAATATCTAAATCTATAAAACCGGTGCTTTCAAACACTGCCCGCGTCATATCTTTACGAGTGTGCATACGCTCCAATCCAAAAAACACGCCTCTTGCATTATCATCCCATAACGGAGTTCTCTCCCCTAACAGATACGGCAGAAAAATCAGACCTCTCGCCCCAAGTTCAGATTCTGCCGCATCTTTTTCCATGATTTCATATGGATATTCCTCTTTTTGGTAATAACATTGCTTCACCCATTCAATCAAACCGCCTCCAAGGTTATTGGAACCTCCAACGATTTGATTGCCTCCCAAATAAAATGGTAACCCATATATTTTATCAGTACTTTTTATATTATTTTTTTTGGTAAACGCACGAAATACCGTTACCGTTCCCGATACATCGCTGGCTTCCCCTTCTTCAGATACTCCGCTTCCGATAAAGGAACAAATTGCATCATAGGAAGTAATAACGATCTGCGCATCCCCGTTAATCCCTGTCTCTTCTGCCAATTGAGGTCGAATTTTTCCTACTTTCTCTCCTACATTAACCACATCCGGCATTTTACTGGAAGGAATTTGCAATTTCTTGAGCAGTTCGTCCGGATATTGCTGTGTATGAATATCATAATGGTACTTTACAGCATTCAAATAATCTGTAACAACTACATCGCTGATATAGTGAATTAAATAGTCATTGGGCGTCAAAAAGAAAGCTGTTTTATAAAAAATTTCAGGCTGATTTCTTTTCATCCAAAGAATTTTAGGCAACATTAAACTGGCGGAAATATTTAATCCCGTCGCTTCCTGCACTTTTACAAACTCCGGTAATTGCGCTATCATCTGCGCCTCTTCTGCGGCGCGTTTATCCGAAACCATAATCGCTCGTCCAAGAGGTACACCGTCAGATCCCACACAGACCAAACTGGATGCTGAAGTTGTCACAGTAATATAATCTATTCTTATTTTTCCTGCTTCTACAAAAGCCTTTTCCATAACAGCTTTGGCTTTTTCACTCCATTCGCTGGGTTCCTGTTCTACTTGCTTATCATTAATTGCCGTATTTATAGCCAATGCAGCGGCGCCTAATTTTCGCCCGTTTTGGTCAAATATAATACAGCGGATACTTTTCAATCCCATATTAATAATCAAAACATTACTCATCTATGTAAACTTCCTATCTCTTTTTTCCTTTTATCCTGCTAACTGCTGGAATGTAAATGTATAAGAGTATTATTCCCTTACTAAAAGCACAGAATAATTTATATAATAAGATATATATACTTAATTATCGACCTATCTAAGCCAATCATTTAGAGATAGCTATCAACTTAAGCTACCTCTTTTTAAATTCCTTATATGCTGTCCCATAATTATTATCATTATAAAAATAATTCCTTAATCTGCAATGTATAGATTTACATTATAAATAAATATATACACATTGTAGCAGTTTAACATAGCTTCTAATTATATTCAATATAAATTTACATTTTCTTTCACATCTTATATTTCTTTTCAACCCGTTTTCTTATTCCCTTTTCCATCTTCGTCCACACAACGCTGCAGCGCATCTACAAACTTCTGCAAGTTTTTCTGACTATCTTCATGATTATATTCACCCGCATTCATTTGATATGCTACTGTCATATTATAAATTTTATTTACAATTTCATCTATCTTCTTTCGTCTTATTGAAGACACTCTAAAAACAGATATAGATATAGGTACACAACAAACATACACTCCCAAAGTAATAAATAACGGAAGATTCATTTCTACATTATAATCCTCATACTGCGCAAATGAATACAACACACTGCCCGCCGCAAACAGCGCATACACCGCCATTATAATAAGACAGAGGAAAGCCATATTCCTGATGATATACCAATGTTCTTCCTTTTTTTTGTATTGATACACCATGTTCTGGGCTCTCTGTAATATATATTTCTTTTTTCCGTCTTCCGCCTTTTTTCTCTCATCTTCTATGTTGTCATCACTTCCGCTTTTCTCTTCAACGGCTTTTCTTTCTCCTTCGCCTAATCCCCCTGTGACCTTACCTTCAACATCCCGAAACAAAAAAGCATTCAACTGCATTTCCTCATCCAAACGCCTCATGCCATCTCACTCCTTTCTTCAATACTACAAATTATTATGCTTTCCTATATATTTCAAAACAGACTGCCGACAAACCCTTCTAATGCCAAAGAGGTATCCTGGGTTATCTTGCATATATGCGGTAATCACATCCAATTTTTCAATTTCCTCAGCCTGCTGAATCACTTCTCTGTCTTCATAAAATTCATCACAAAAGATATTTTCTATGCTTTTCAATGCTGCCTTTGACACGCTTTCATCCGTTCCCTCATAGTTATAATTATATTCCAGCAGCTTCAACAATGACGGCACCGCATATAGCCCTGCTTCTTCCATAAACAAAATATCAATATCTTGTCTTAATATGATGATATCGCTGCCTGACATTTCCACAGGCCCGAAAGCAAGACAATTATTGTTCATTTTATGCTCAAACAACAATAAATTGTACAAAGGAAACATCATTTGACACCAGAAAAAAGCTGCTGAAATCATAATTCCCACTGACACAATGGCAAATTTTTTTCTGAAATGATGTTCATTGGCAGCCAATCCACACATCATAAAATAGCCCAATGCAATTCCAATTGCCAGCAGCCAAAACATCCACTGTCTGTTACTTCCATTAATGCCATTATCATAAAGTAGATTGACATATCTTGCAATAGCAAAAATCCAAATTCCAAAAGCTGTCAAAACCACTATTGTCAATTTTCGCTTGCACACTCTTAACAATTCATCATTAAATACTGTCGGATTGCTCCCTTTTGCTGCTATCATATTTTTGCCATATGCCAGCATATAACTTACCCATGCAAAAATACAACAATCTAATATCAGTATTATCAAAAAAAGAAGTAATCCATCGCTAAAATAGTTATGTTCTACATTCGTAAAACCAATTCCCACAGGATTCCAATAGAATATAATATTCACCAACAAAATAAAACAATTCCATAACAATACAGCGTTTAATACCACTTTCCCACATATGGGATTATGATAGATTTGTACCTGTTGATTCACCTCCTCCTTCTCATCCGAATCCGGCACGGATACTGTACTGCTTCTGTCTCCCAACCGATCGTCCAACAGTCCTGATATGTATCCATACAGAAAGACTGCAATGCTCATTCCTCCCACAATACTAAGTGCTATATATATTATATTTTGGGCCACAAATTCCCATACAATTTTTAATATATTGGCTATATTGGCGTCTGCAAATCTGCCCAATCCTGTAAATACAACTGCAATCAGCGCTGCCAGTACCACCCCAATCTGCTTCACCATCTTCGTCTCTTTTTCATCTCTGCTTTTTTCCAAAGGTATAAAGTATTCTGACAAATTTATAAACATTAAATGTTTCACATTGTTCAGTGTATTCTTTAAAACAGAGAAATTTAATTTTTCCTGATAACACGTCCTATACAATGCAGCCATTCCCAAAAACAATATAATCAATATTAAGATTTGTAAAATAACCATATTATCCGATACCAATAATATCACTGCAAACAATAATACCAAATCAAAAAATATGCCATAATGCGCGGCAACACCACGCGCTTTTGATATATACGAGATAGACACTGCTATTCCCATAAGCAGCCAAATAAAAAGGAATACTTCCCTGAATACAAAGTTACTGATCATTGCGCCAAAAAGAAAAATACCAAACACTGTAATTCCGTTTTTCCACTTTTTCTTATTCATGAATTCCCCCTTTTCTTTTGTGCTCATTTTATATTAAGTGTTGCCCCTCCTATGTACTTCTCTGTTCCCTCTGGGTTCACAAAATAAACACTGAGTTTAAAGTCACCTTTTTGTTTCGGTACTACAGAAAACTTTTCATTCAAAGCTGCCTCAAACAATTTATCATATACTTTTTCTTTCGATTCTTTATCAACTATTTCTATTCTGATTGTTAATGGCTGCCCCATGCTCTTCCATCGAATATCTCTTTGCCCGCAATCCGACTTCAATATAATATCAACCACATCTCCAGTGGAAAGAGGCTTTTTGACATTTGAGGACATTTTTGCAGAAATTTCAATTTGAGGAATGGAAAGGGAATATATGGTACAATCCAGATATTCCATATTCATTTGCGGCTCTACATACACTTTGCCTTCTTTTACATTTTCAATCAGATATATATTCGTTACCGCTCCGCTATGCAAGCATGAGACAGGATATTCTTCTTTTGATTCTGCATCTGATATTTGAAAGGAAACATCTTCTCCGACCAGATTTTCAAATCCTTTCTTTGCCGCCAAATCTATACGAACAAATACCTGAAGACTATCTTCGATTTTAAACCTCAAGCCATCATCACCCTTTGTAATCTCTCCCCGGTCTTTCCATTTCAGTTCATCCAATCCGGTTACAACTCTGATTACCTTCTCAAGACACTGACCCAATAGTTCCGATTCCTGCTGCAAATTTAAGTTTCTGTCTTCCGGCTCTATATGTTCAAAATCCAACTGATACTTCTGGAAATCCTCTGCCACAACCTGAAACCCTTTCCCAAACTCAGTCATGTTATCGTTATCAATGGTCATGTCTCTGTTTTCACCTTCCGTCATGCTTTCCCATGTAATCAAGCAAACATTTAATACTCCCTTTTTTACCAATTCATACCACCTGCCGACCATTTCGTCAATAGCCCCTTGTTCTTCCTGCGCACTTTGTTCATCATATCTCAAATTGTCTGTTGTTCTGGACGAAAACAAATCGGAAAAAATAATCATTCCCATGGCGTTTTCCGCTTCCCCGTCTATTTCAAGCTGTTTCTCTATCCAATCATTTATTTCAGAGAAGCTGCGGCAAACGGATGTCTCACCTCTGTATTCTATAGCAGATATCTCATTTACTGACAGCAATCTATCTTCCGCTCCATTAAACAGCAAATATTCTGCAGAAGAAAAAACCGTATCTTCTATTACAAGCAATTCCTGAATGACCTTCATGGCCTCCTGAATGACCGTTTCCGTGGGTGCCATAGAACCACTATTATCTATGGCAACCAACAAGGGCATTTGGGCAATTTCATATTGAATACTGCCGTCTTCCGTATCCAACCGTACTTTTTCCACCTGAAACAAATCATCAGTTTTTTCACTATCTGTCATTGAAGTTGCCCACACGCCGGAATGACTCTCCGAAGTCTCATTCATGGTTTCTTCTGAGGCTGTACTTTTTGCACAGGAACTTAGCATGAATAAACTGCCCAAACAAATTTCTATTGTCATGAACCATAGTTTTAAGTTCCTCATATTTCATTTCTCCTTACATATCATCTTCTTCATACGCATCTGCCAAATCATCTGCGAAATAGACACCATCTTCAAATTCCGCTCCGGAACTTACCTCCATAACCAACTCAAACAATATTCTAAGCAATTTTTCCGATAAAATATAGAAGCCGCTTCCGGTGTTACTCTTACCAGTGTCACCGGTAACATCCTTTTCAGCTTTTTCTCCCTGTTCCCTTGCAGTGTCAGAGATTGTCTTGACGTCATGATTGATATACTCTACCAGCCCTTCTCCTTTCAATACCGAAAAATGAAATCCCATAGCATATCTTTTCACTATCTCATACTCTATGTATGCCACATCAATATCATCATACCAGCCTGCAATATAATCTTTTGCCGAGCTAAATCCCTGATTCGCATAATAATACTCCAAAGTCCGCCTGCTTAATTTCATCACCCCAATATGCTGAAACAAAAGCCTTGCTTCCGGCTTCAACACTCTTAATATCTCGTCCTGGTCTTCATTGGACAATAATTCAACCACTAATTTTGCATCTTCCGGTTTCAATTCCAAAGCTTCATTTTCTTTTGAGGCTTTTTCCACTCGCTTCTGAAAGTTATCACCCTCCACATGATTCAAAAAATTCCAGCTACTCTTTAACCCTTGGTACACTTCCTCCTGTTTCCAATTTGCTTCATTTACATGCGCTTTCTCATACAAACCAGCAATCATTCGGCTTACACAGGATGCCAGCACCACAAAACATATAAACGAAATTACCTGAATGTCATTCTCTTTTTTATATCCCGCAGACACATAATAAAATGCGTATAATAACATTCCCGCTGCCAATCCCAGTCCGCCTGCCCATCGCAATAAACGTACTCTCCATTTATCCGCATCGGTCAATGTATTGTGAATAAACATTCTATACAATAATTTCCTATATCTTGGCAGTTTGTTTTCATAATGCATAATTCCTTTGGTCAAAGTTAAAATAACCGCCAAAGTATCTACAAAAATGGCCAGGAAAAGAATTATGACGTTTAACCACTTAAAATGTGTGGCTAATATAGCCATTTCCATCATTTCTACAGTTCCCGTACTGACGCGATACCATCGGTATAAAGTCTTCTCCGCCTCCGTTTTGGAAAGTCCCTGTACTGCCTGTCTCTCTGCAGCGCTCATATTTTCCCACTGTAATATCATGGGAATCCTGTTTAGCTCATTCAACATTTTCTGAACCAATTTTGTACTTGCACCATTAAACAAATTATCAATTTCTTTCTGACTCTCTTCCGCAGTTACCGCACTTGTCCTGCTCCCCCCAGCGTCAGTGTCTTTCTGTTTCTCTATCCCGGCACCTGATTCAATCATAGACCCAATGTCCACATTCAACAATTCATTCGCAAAATCATAATAAAAACCTACTTGTTTATGCCCTTCATAATATTGGCATAACTCTACATAATTATTAAATATAGTAAGCCAGCTTTTATATGTACTTGTGTCATATGTTCTTGTTTGATTCGATTCCCTATGTTTTTTGTTCTTTGAAATAGCGCTTCCATCATTCTCGGAATCCTGCGTCTGTTCCATGTTATAATTTACTATCAATGCAAAATCCGCAGTTATCTTATCACCCCACCCCTCTGTTCTCTGCTCGTCATTTCCTGTACTTTCCATGGGATTTTCGCCTTTTTCTTCATTGATATATGCAATGGGGTCAGAATAAAATAACTCTAAATTTTCTAATGCATTCTCTAAATCCTGTCTCTCATAATAACCGATATCCGTATTCCGATCAGTTCTTTCAGATTCCAACTGATTCTCCAAAGCATCAATTTCATCCTCTTTCTTGTCTATCTGATCTTCAATATCTCGTATCCGTTCTCTCAGTTCCGCGGAAGCACCTTCCTGCTCCGCCTGGTCAAGTTCTTCCGTCTGATCAAGTTCTTCCTTCTGTCTAACCAAGGCATACCTTTGCTCCTGTAATTCCCTTACTTCACCTTCCTTCTCTTCAATACGTGTCTGCAAATCACTTATAATAGAATCCACCTGATGATTCTCTGCCAGATTCAACATACTTCTTGTCTGTCGATTGATCTCCTCCAGTCTTCCCAACAATACATTATGCAGTTCATTCATCTTTTTTGCATAATTATCCGAAATCTTTGATATCTCTTCAACCACATATATATAATTGTTCAAAGACAGACTGGGCTTTATAAATTCATTATAAAAATACAGATAAGAAAAATAAATGGATGTAATCATAGAAAAAATCAACAAAATAGAATATAATAGTATTTTCCACCATGTCTTTTCTGTTTTCTGGCCTGCATCACTTTGCCAGTCAGATTCAAGCCATGGATACTTCACTTTGGATTTGTTGAACACCTTTCTTTTCTTCTCATCAGTATCTACTTGATCTAAGGATTCCTTATTGAAATGATAATCAATTTCCTTATACGCTTTTATGTTTTTCCTCTTTGTCTTACTGAGGTAAAGCGCTAATTTGCTGGATTGTGATAAAATACCCACCTGAATACCAAATGTAATCATAGCTGCCGCATACCAGGGCATAATAGTATTCAATCCGTTAAAAGTAGTTATAAAAGAAGCTACGCTTAACGCAATCACCGCATAATTACCAAGCAAAAACTGCACACCGTCCGTCAGCTTCCCTTTTAATACAACTCTGACAACATCAATAAAACCTGTAATACTCTCAATCGCAGCCAGAATATCGTTAATAAATACCAACATCACCCGAAATGCGTAACCAAATAAACCAACGAAACTCTTCCTTGTCTTTTTAGAGTTTCGGGGCAAATCGTAAAGGGCATAAAATACAATGGTAACCAACAGAACCACCGCCCAAAACAAAGGGTGTTTTACGCTGGTCTGTAACCAGTTTGACAAAGCCCCAATAAATTCATCCCACTTCTCAAATACCATATCAAACATGATTTGTTCTCCTTTCAAGTATCGAGATTTCAGTTGTAATTCTTTTAATTCGACTTAATATGTCCCCCCATTTTAAAAATATATTCCATATACCGTTTCACTACATTTTTCCGTTCTCTGCCGGAAATAGCAACCTCTTCACCATTATCCAAGATAGCCCCCACATTTTTCAGACTTTGAATATGCCTTGCATTCACAATCTGTTGTCTGCTGAACCTGATAAAATCATCTTCCAATAGATAATTCATTCTTTTTAGTGGTATTCTAATAATATATTCATAACTTTCCGTTGTAAAAATCCCAATATCATCCCCCAATGCTTCAATGTATAAAATATCTTTCAGCAGTATGTAATAAAATTTTTTGTTGCTTTCCAACACAATCCCTTTTTTCTCTCTAATATCTCTTATTGCGCTGAAAATGGCTTCCTGTATTTCTTCTCTGGTATCAGATAAAAGCAAATATCTGAAAGGCTGCGCCTTATAAGCATCTTTCATATACGCTCCACTTTCAGCAACAAAAATGATCTTGCTGTCATTGTGCTTCTTCTTTAACTCACCTATACGTGATAACTCACCTAATGGTGAAGATTTGAGCAAATAAAAAATAATGTCCTGTTTCTGCGTTTCTTCCAACAAAGCTTCCGCATCCATATAGGCTTTCAGCACTCCTTGAATTCTATTCGCATCTAAAATCCATCTGACATTATTTTGAAAAAAATCATTTTCAATTCCATTACATACTGCAACCTTGATCTCCGACTCATCCATCATCATGTCCGTACCACAACGCACACGCCGACACCTGATTATCATTTTAAGCTGCATCACAATTCCCCTTTTTGTTATTCTTACTTTAATTCAATTACTTTCATATCAATTTATATAAAAGCAGAGTATTTCCTACCTCCCAAATCTTTCATAACATTCACCATCATACCATCATAGTGACACTCTACTCTCAATACTATAAATATTTCTTCATGTGATTATACAAAAATTATAAATTTTTGTATATAATTTGTTGGTATACGCACTATATTCGCGACAAACGACTAATTATATCTAAATTCGACAAGATTTGTTCCCAACAACTGCTGAAATATATTCTTCCGTCCAAAACTACCAAAATGATCTTACTCCATAATAAAACCGGAAGAATCTTAGCAGTCTCTTTGCTTAAATCCTTCCGGTTTTATATACCCTTATAAATCCTATTTCCCTATTCTATATATTGACTACAGCAAAAGATAATAAATGGCAGCTTTCTGTTCCCGCTACATCAACATCTTTTCCAATGCCTCTTGCAACATCTCATATCGAATTCTCTTTTCTTTCTTGGCAAAATGTACTTCCCTAAACTGTTGGGGATGATCCTCATATACCAATTCCTTTGCCCTGTCCCCAAACTGTTCACTTGTCAAATCAAAACAGCAGCCCCCAACCACATTATAACAATGAACAGAACCGTCTTCCAAAGGAATACCATACACTTCTCCTCCGAAAATATCTTGCGCCAAAAAAGCAGTAATAGAGCACTGTCCCTTTGTTTTATTTTCTTTCGTCCACAGATGCCGCATCCTGGGAGCGCAGGTGTCTGCACACCAGATGCCGGATAATTTGTCGTACAAATCCCTGGGAGAATGAATATTTTGATATTTGTCATGAATTGGTTTTATCACCTCATTTTCCCAGCCATAGAAATGATATTCCATATTTTCCTCCTCATCCACTTTTCAAACTCATTGCATAAATACAGCGCTTACGCAATCACCTTACCAATCCATTCCGACAGTGCTTCCGGTGTCATAGCTCCCACAAAGGCTCCCATATCCGCAAGCACAGCGGCAGCATTTTTATCATAATTGGGCGTCGCCTCCATATCAAGGGCGGTCAACACCACAAGCTTTGCCCCGCTTTCAATAATGCCTTTGGATACACTGTACAAATTATGATATCCGCCCCCTTCATATAAATCCGTTACCAACACCAGCATTGTACGAAAGGGAAAATCAATCAGTCCTTCACAATAGGCAAGCGCCCTGGCAATATTCGTCCCGCCTCCCAATTGAACACTCATCAGCACTTCCACCGGGTCATCCACATACCCGCTTAAGTCTACCACATTGGTATCAAATATCACAAGTTTGGTATCCAACATGGGCAGCCTTGCAAAAATTCCGGCCATAATTGCACTGTGAATCACAGAATCCAGCATGGAACCGCTTTCGTCCACACATACAATCACCCTCCACTGATTATATTTCTTCATTCGGGAATTAAAGTACACATTCTTCAGAATTAACTGCCCGTCCTCGCCGCTGTTTTTGTCATAATTCTTCAAATTCATACGGATGGTTTTCTTTATATCCAGGTTTCTAGCCGATTTGACCGGACTGCTGGAATTGCGGTTAATCTGGCCGAAAAAGGATGCTCTTACCTCTCTTTCCAGCTTTCTTGTAATTTCGTCCGCAACCTTTTTTACAATTTCTCTGGCCAGCGTCAGTACTTCTCCCTTCATCATGTGCTTCAATTCCAAAATAGTCTTAAGAAGCTCCTTATTGGGTTCTAGTTTCCGCAGCACCTCCGGGTCGGTCAAAAGTTCTGTCATTCCATATTTTTCCAACGCATGACGCTCCATAATTTCCACCGTGCGTTTTGGAAATAACTTTTTCATCTGGCGTAACCAATGAGGAATGGTAAGCTTGGAACCCTCACTGCCCCCTTTCCTTTCTTTCCGCAGCTCTTGTTCTTCTCCGTATTCTCTGGAATACAAATAATCCAGTACATCTTCCATCTCCATAAGCTGGGCATTTCCTTCGGAAAACGAAATCTGTTCCTCCGAAAACTTTCCCAACACCAGCCTCCAGCGGTTTAAAACCTCCTGTTCATCACTCATCCTGCGCCTCACCGCCCTTCATCCTGTCCTTTACATAAGCATCCATTTCTTTCCCATAAGTATACCACTCCGGAAGAACGACCTTTCTCGCCAGAATATCTTCCTTTTTCCCATGGTATGCAGCCACCCTTGCTGCAATCTTATTTACTTCTCTGGGAGTAAAATACGTAAACGCCATATGCAGTTCCGGTAAAAGTTCCATAAATTCCTCTTCTGACACACGTCCAAAGAATTCATCCAACATTTCCATAAACTGATTTCCCATAAACACCAAATCTCTAGCCGTAAAAAACAATCCTCTGAAAAATTGTGCTGTACAGAAAAGTTGTTCGCTGGTTCCTGTGAGATATCCACGGCAAATCATCTCTACCTCTTCCGCAGTCTCCTGCCCGCCGCCATATAGAATACCATGGATACAGCCGTTCAGCCCCCCATGTATTTCCCCATCCTGGCTCATCCTTTCCAAAGCTTCATAATATGCTTCCCTCTCCTGTGCCAACTGGCTGTCCGTATCACGCCCGGTCAACTGATACAGAAGTTTTAATGCATTCATACATTGGTCCAAATCCTCATCCTTAATCCGTGTCATAGATGGAAGCAATGTAATCAGTTTCCGACATCCCAGTCGGATTAACATGCCAAATTCCATTTTCGATTCATACAAAATGGAAAGTTCATCCATCATCAGCAGAGATTTCAGCGCTTCGGCTATGGAATAGAAATCTGCATCTGAAAGCATCTGTTCATGCACTCTCTCATACACAGACACCATCTGTTCCTTCAGCCCCATCTCAAAAACTCTCGTCAACAAAATCGCGCTTTCCTTTGCCCCCAGTTCCTTTTTCAGTTCCTCCTTCACAAGTCCTGTGGCAGCCTCTTCTATGGTAGCACCGTACACGGACACATCAATCAGCGCAGAATTCACTTGGGCACTCCACTTATATTTCCATATTTCCCGCAACAGATTTCTATCTTTTTTCAACTGGAGATTGGGCCCTTTAACCTTTCTGGCAAATGTAGTATCCAAAAAAAACAGACGATTTAGCAGCATACTGGTCTGTCTGTGTTTTCGACTGGAAAAAATAGACAGTGTTACTTCTGTTTCCAGGGTAGATGTGGTTTTTAAATTATATTTTTTACATTCTGTCTGAAAATCATAGATAATGGGAGGCACATCCGCACTGCGGCACAATTCGCCTATGGCGTTTCCTGTCATCTGTTTCCGCAAAATACGCATAGGGGTGTCGGAAGCCATATTACACTCCCCTTTGATAAAGGAAGACAACACCACATCCATCAGCTCATATGCTCCAGGTTCCTGCTTTCCCCGCAGCCCCGCAAGCCCTCTGGCCATAGCACAGGCACAGATTTCATCATAAGTGGACAGATTTCCCTCTTTCTTTCTGGTCTCTTTTCCAGAAGATACAATAAAATCCAACACTGCATTTTCATATGGCGTCTCCGTCTCCTGTAGATTTTGCCATATTTTCTGATAAAATCCAGGAAAGGGCATTCCGCTGGCATAACCGTTCAATGCGTCCGCCGCTTCCATGGAATAGGGCATGACATAGACGCCCTGGTCCTTCTCCGGAACTTTTTTAACCGACTGTATATCCTTTGCAGCCTGCGCCCCCTTGCCTGTTCCTGCGTCGGAAGACACCTCCTCATACTTTATGTCGGACAAACCTGTAGATATTTTCGTCAAACATCCACACTCGGCTCCCAACAAAGTCATCAGTCCAGGCGTGTGAAATCCTCCGGTGACAACTAACACCGGCTTTCCCGAAGCACTCTCTTTTTTCGCATATTCCTGAATCTGTTCCGCCATATGCTTCTCTCTGGCCAGACATCCATCTTCCCACATTACCTCTTCCGGCGTATTTTCTCTGGCCAGCGCACAATACATCAGCAAATTAGAAAACCATTTCTCGCTGTCTTCCCGCAATCCATTCAGTTCAAAATACTTCTCCCAAAATTCATCAAAACTGCGCAGCCCTGTCTTCTCGCACAACTGCCTCAAGTAATCATTTCTCGAAAGCAGATAATCATCATTATAATTATTTTTTTCCTCTTCCCTTTTCAGCAATCCCTTGCCTTCCTGAGATGCGGCCAGAATATCCCCATAAGGAAGGTCAATAAACGCTGTTGGAATTCCCAGGCGCTTTCCTGTTCGCAATGCTGCCAATTCCGGAGAATAATCCAGAAATGGATAGTAACATCTGTAATGTTCTTTCTCTTCGGAAATGATTCCTGTGGTGTCATGATAAGAATAATAAATGGCAAAAGGCGCCTTTGTATCTTCATGCACCATGACCGGAACCAGAGAATTTGCATTGCCCGGCCCTTCCACCAGGATCACGCCGGGCTGCATGTGCTCGATCATTCTGCTGATATGTAACGCACAGGCCGGACTGTGGTGACGAACCGGAAGCAGAATTATTTCAGCCATTTCCTTGCTTCGTAATATTCTTTCCATAATCCACCCTCTTTGCTGCTTTTATCTCTGATTACCGTGTTGAAATATCCCTTTACTTTCTCCAAATCATCCTTATTTTCTTTGGAAACGGCACCCACCAAATTTTGCACCAAAGCATCCATACTGATTTCCCCATCTCCATAATAATAACCTGTAATCATGGCCTGATAATACACCGATACCGCCTCTGCTGTGCTCATCACTGCAGAGGGCTTGTCAATTCTATGTCCATAGGAAGAAACTCCCTCCCGCAGCTCATGATATGTAGACGCCAAAATCTCAGCCACGTCTTCGTCTGCCTGCATGGCAATATGCGCCTCATCCGCCAGCTTATTTACCTCGTTGACAATAATTTTCTTCTCCATGGCAGCTTCACGAACCGGCATTACGGTCTCAAAGTTAAAACGACGCTTCAAGGCGCTACTCATCTCATTGACGCCCTTATCCCTGGTATTTGCCGTGCCAATAACATTAAATCCCTGTTTTGCGAACAGGAATCCTTCATCCCCAAGCTCTGGTACATTCAGCACCTTATCACTGAGCACACTGATTAAACTGTCCTGAATTTCCGCCGGCGTTCTGGTAATCTCTTCAAATCTGGTCAAAATACCCCGCTCCATTCCTACATACAATGGCGCCGGCACAAGTGCTTCTCTGCTGGGTCCCTTTGCCAAAAGAAGCGCATAGTTCCAGGAATATTTAATCATATCTTCTGTAGTTCCCGCCGTACCCTGAATGGTATTGGTACTTACTCCACTGATGGCCGCGGTGAGAAGCTCTGAAAGCATGGTTTTGGCCGTTCCTGGCTCTCCCACCAACATCAGTCCCCTGTTCCCCGCCAAAGTCACAATACAGCGCTCCACCAACGCATCATTTCCCAGATACTTTTTCTCAATCAAGTACTCCTTATCTTTGTACACTATGGGCTTCGGACTTCCCAGAATAAAAGTCCTCACCGCCTTTGGCGACATCTGCCAATTTTCCGGCTTATTCCCCGTATCAGTGCCTTTCAGCGCTTCTAACTCTTCCCTGTATCTTACCTCCACAGGAGGTTTTATAAATTCCTGCTCCATAACGTTCCCTCTCCGTTTTGAATTATTTTTATTTACCAATAAGTATAGCAAACTAAACCGAAAATTTCTACCTCCGGACTAAAAAACAAGAAATACTCACTCATCTTTCCCTTAATATATCACATCTCAACTTTTTGCAGCAATAACTCTTATACAAGCTGTTTTCCAAATAGATCCATATAGCTCTGCGCCGTCTGTAAAGACACATTCAACTTACATTGCAGTCTTTCCAGAATTTCATTTTCAGAAAGTCCACAGTCAAATCCTGTTTCAATAATGCCTTCTGCTTTTCCCTCTGCTTTTCCTTCTGCTTTTCCTTCTGCTCTACCCTGTATCTTTCCTCTCATTTCACTTTCCCTTGCTATTTCGTCAAATAAGGTACACATATCCACTTCTCCTTTCCCAGCAAGCATGTTATAATCAATCCTGCAGTTTGTTGCCCCCGCCACTGTCATAATCACTGCTTTGTCCACTTTATGCTCCATTGCATATTTTATGACTTTTTCCTTTGTCTCATTCTTTGGTGCGCTTTTATCCAAAACTATTTGCATCATATTAAAAAATTTATATTGTTTTTGTATCCGGTCGTAAATCTTGTTTCTTTGCCATTTTGTACTCCTTTTTCTTCCTGTCTCCAGTATACTATCACCCCACAAGGATTGCAAGGTCTGTCAGCGTAAAAAACAACCCTATCGCACTATGCCAAAACAGCCTCAAAATGAAATCTGACTTCCACTTCAAGGCTGTTCTATTTATTTCTTTATTCTATCTAAAATAAGCCACACCTGACTCAAATATTCTAATATCCTGCTCTCCATAGATATTCTTGGCCACTGCCTCATCCCGTCTCTCGGAATGAGCCATCTTACCCAGGCATCGCCCGTCAGGGGAAGTGATTCCTTCAATAGCCCCATAGGAACCATTGATATTATATTCCTCATCCATGGATACATTGCCCTCCTGATCGGAATATTGTGTAGCCACCTGCCCATTTGCAAACAATTCATCCAGCCACGACTGAGGCGCCACAAAACGGCCCTCTCCATGGGAAGCCGGATTACAGTACACCCCTCCCAGTTCCGCCTTTTGCAGCCAGGGAGACTTGTTGGACACTACCTTTGTATATACCATCTTAGAGATATGCCTATTAATGGTATTGTATGTCAGTGTAGGGGAATCCTCCTTCTGCCCTACAATCTCTCCATAGGGCAGCAGTCCCAGCTTTACAAGCGCCTGAAACCCATTGCAAATCCCCAGCGCCAGGCCGTCCCGCTTCTCCAGTAAGTCCTTTACCGCTTCCTCCATTTTTGCATTGCGGAAAGCCGTTGCAAAAAACTTTGCGCTTCCGTCCGGCTCATCCCCAGCCGAAAAACCGCCTGGAAACATAATAATCTGCGCCTGGGCAATGGCACCTGCAAATTCTTCTACGGAATACCGAATATCCTCAGCACTTAGATTTCGGAATACTTTCGTAACCACACTAGCCCCTGCACGCTCAAATGCCCTGGCACTGTCATACTCACAATTGGTTCCAGGAAATACAGGAATAAATACCGTTGGCTTTGCCACCTTATTCCTGCACACATAAACCCTATCCGCCTTATAGCAATCGCTGTTGACAGCTTTTTTCTCCTTCACAGCTTTGGTGGCAAACACCTTCTCTAACTTGGAAGTCCATGCTTCCAGCGCTTCTTCCATGGTAATCGCCACATCGCCATAAGAAAATACCGGCTCTTTGGTGATTGTTCCTATCACCACAAAACTATCATCAACAGACTCCGTAACTTCCCGCAGTTTTTCTTCCGGCACTTCCGCCAAAATGTCTCCCAATCCATTACCGAATAACTCCTCAACGGTCACATGATTTGCAATCTTTACACCCAGTCCGTTGCCAAAAGCCATTTTGGAAATTGCTGCCGCCACGCCTTTTGCATCCAGCGCATAAGCGGAAACCACCTTTTTCTCCTGCTCAAGCCGCAGAATATCATCATAGAGTTTTGCAACCTCCTGATATAAGGGAATATCATATTCATCCTTCTCTATCTTAAACCGAACCAGCACATTCCCCGCTTCCTTCAATTCCGGCGTCACAATATCCTGGTGTTTGGCTATATTTACCGCAAAAGAAACCAGTGTGGGCGGCACATCAATCTCATTAAAAGTCCCCGACATACTATCCTTACCGCCAATGGACGGCAGCCCAAAACCCATCTGCGCATCATAAGCCCCCAACAGTGCGGAAAAAGGCTGGCTCCAACGTGCAGGGTCCTCTGTCATCCTGCGGAAATACTCCTGAAATGTAAAGCGAATTCTGGAAAAATCACCGCCGTTGGCCACAATCTTTGCCATGGACTCTACCACCGCATAAATTGCACCATGATAGGGACTCCAGGAAGACAAATATGGATCAAATCCAAAACTCATCATAGTCACCGTGTCGGTCTTTCCCTCCTGCACAGGCAGCTTTGCCACCATCGCCTGAGTTTCCGTCAACTGATGTTTCCCTCCATAGGGCATCAATACGCTGCCCGCACCTATGGAAGCATCGAACATCTCCACAAGTCCCTTCTGAGAACACACATTCAAATCATGCAGAAGCGCCAGCCACGCGGACTTTACATCCCCTTTCTCCAACGCATCTCCCACTGCGGGCACCGACCACTTCCTGAAATAATTCTGTTCTTCCTCTGGAATCTCCACCTTTACTGCCGTCTCCTGATGGGCGCCGTTGGTATCCAGAAAAGCCCTCTTCAAATCTACGATTTTCTTCCCCCGCCAGTTCAGCACCAGTCTGGGTTCTTCCGTGACCACCGCAACCACCACTGCTTCCAAATTCTCTTCCTGCGCAGCCTCAAGGAACTTTTCCACGTCTTTCGGGTCAACCACCACCGCCATACGCTCCTGAGATTCGGAAATGGCCAGCTCCGTGCCATCCAAACCGGCATATTTTTTTGGAACCTTGTCCAAATCCACCATCAAACCATCCGCCAGCTCACCTATGGCAACGGACACGCCGCCCGCACCAAAATCATTGCATTTTTTAATCATGCGGCTGACCTCTTCCCTGCGGAAAAGCCTCTGTATCTTACGTTCCGTAGGCGCATTACCTTTCTGCACCTCCGCGCCGCAAGTCTCAATGGACTGCTCCGTATGCACTTTAGAAGAACCTGTGGCACCACCGCAGCCATCCCTTCCGGTACGTCCGCCCAAAAGAATAATGACATCTCCTGGATCAGAAGTCTCCCGAATTACGTTTTTCCTGGGCGCAGCCCCCATTACCGCACCTATTTCCATTCTTTTCGCCACATAATCAGGATGGTAAATCTCCTTCACTAAACCGGTGGCCAGTCCAATCTGATTGCCATAGGAAGAATAACCGTTGGCGGCTCCCCGAACCAGTTTTTTCTGCGGCAGCTTTCCCTTCAAAGTGTCTGCCACAAGAACCGTAGGGTCTGCCGCACCAGTGACACGCATAGCCTGATACACATAACCGCGCCCTGACAATGGATCTCGTATGGCCCCTCCCAGACAGGTTGCAGCGCCGCCAAAAGGCTCAATCTCCGTAGGGTGATTGTGGGTTTCATTTTTGAAAAATACCAGCCATTCTTCTGTTTCCTTATGGTCACCATAATCCATCTCCACAGGCACCACAACAGAACAGGCATTGATTTCATCGGATTCTTCCATATCCGCCAATTTTCCGTCTTTTTTCAATTTCCGCATAGCCGCCAGGGCCAAATCCATCAGACAGATAAACTTATCCTTCCGCCCCCCATATATTTCTTCTCTGACTTCCATATAATTCCGATAAGTTTTCTCCATAGGTGTGCGGTAATACCCTTCACCAAATTCCACCGCTGTCAATTCCGTAGAAAAAGTGGTATGCCTGCAGTGGTCGGACCAATAGGTATCCAACACTCTGATTTCAGTCATGGAAGGGTCCCTCTTTTCCTCCTGACAGAAATATTTCTGAATATGAAGAAAATCTTTAAATGTCATTGCCAGGGATAGGGAATCATATTGTTTGCGAAGAGCCTCTTCCTCCATCTGTGTAAAGCCGTCAAGTATTACAATATCTTCCGGTTCTTCAAAAACTGTAATCAATGTGTCCGGCTTCACGCTGTCTGTCTCCCTAGAATCCACAGGGTTAATACAATACGCTTTAATCTTGGCAAACGCTTCCTCCGTAATATTTCCCAAAATCATATAAGTAACGGCAGTACGGATTACAGGTTCTTCATCTTCTTTTAAAAATCTCACGCACTGCACTGCTGAATCCGCTCTTTGATCAAACTGTCCCGGCAAAAATTCCACCGAAAACACTTTCGCCCCTTCCGGAATCTGGATTTCCTCAAAATACAAATTATCCACCGGCGGCTCCGAGAAAACCGACCTGCACGCACGTTCAAACACCTCATCAGAAATATTCTCCACATCATAACGGATAAACATTCTAACGCCCTCCGTACAAACGCCGAGAAAGCTTTCGATTTCCTCATGCAGCTCCCTTGCCTTCACGGCATAGGGCTCCTTTTTTTCCACATAAATACGCCTGACACTTCCCATCCTGCACCTCCGTGTATATTTTACTTATATTTTGTACTTCCATCCATTACGTCTTTTCCTCAACCGTTCCCAATATCATTCATCTCAAAAATCTTTCATCTCAGAAATTCATTTACAAGACCGGATTCCCGGCTTTATTCCTCCCAAGAGTCACTGGTTCCCAACGATTTCAGGATAAATAGAATTTCCCTGTCTACCGTTTCCGCTGTAATACCTATGGTTTGAGCAGATATTTTCAATCCCTCCAACACAAACATAATATTTCTTGCCGTGCCCAAACAATCCTCACAGCTAAATTCACCGCTTTCCACACCGGCTTCTATGAGTTTTTCAATGATTTTCACCGCAGAGTCAAACTGTTTCTTTAAAATATTATCTTTTTTGCTTAATTGATTTTGGAAGTAGAATTCATAAATTGCCTGTGTCAAAGTATCATTCTTCCTGAGCAGTTCCTTCTTCTGTTCCCGCAAAAATAAAATCAGAATATCCGCCGCCGTGGCATCTTCCGCTATACTATCGGAAAATACATCATCCGCCTCCTGACTCTCCAATTTCATCACTTCCAGGAATATCTGGCTGGTACTTTCAAAGTACAGATAGAGACCGCCCCTGCTGATTTCACAAGCCTCCACTATGTCTTTCATGGTAACCTTCTTAAATCCTTTTTCCATGAAAACCCTTCTGGCAGTCTCCAATATAAATTTCTTCTTCTGTACCGATTTCTCTCCCATGTCATACTCCATTTCACATTCAGATCTACTCTATTCCAATTGCCAATCACAGACAGCTTCGATTCCGGCAAATGGCAATTTGACGCCTATCTTCATCCTGCCTCCATTGGCTTATCCCAATATTCAATAATTTTGCGCATCTGCTCCAATACCATTAAAAAAATCCGTTCCTGCACCCCTTCACTCCAAAGCTTGCTCCTGACCCTGCCTCCCAGAACATACTTTGACAGAATTCCCCGCAGAGTATCCCAATCATTTACCCCGGCTGCCAGAATCATTTTTCTCTCCTGCTCATGGGTCTTAATATTTTTCCGTGTATATACATAATTGTAATTCCTATCCATCAGAGATGAAGCGGAAGCCTCCTTCATAAAACTCATCAGTGTGGCGTCATAAACCGGAAAACTCATAGAATGTTCCGTAAATCCCTGCCCCCGGTAATTGGTACTGCCAGGTTTTCCCGAATTCTTCTCCAGCCAGGGAACAAACTTAAACAGCGGCCCCGCTGCCTGTTTATATTCTTCTATCAACTTGTGCCGATATTCTGTCACCTGTTCCATATTAACACCTGCCTTCAATCTATCCTTATTTTAACAAAAAATGACACACATGTATTTTAATTTTACCACAATTTTAAAAAAAGTACAGTAAAATTTTAAATTTCTACTTGATTATTCTACCCCACCTGTGCTATAATGTACTTTGTCAGCGGCAAGTTATAAAATAGGGGAATAGTACAGCGGTAGTGCGGCGGTCTCCAAAACCGTAAACGGGAGTTCGATCCTCTCTTCCCCTGTTCAGAAAAAACGCCGGAAAGTGTTATTACATTTTCCGGCGTTTTTTCATATTGCCGGCATATATCTTCCTTCCCAAGACCCGTTATAAGGGAGACATTACCAGGAATAATGAGAAAATAATACAGGAGGACAGAAAGAAATGGATGAGAAGAAACAATTACAACAAGCCCTTGCAACACTACAAAACTTTATATACTCACTTGCTGTACAGGCCGAAAAAGACCAAACTTATGCGGACACTCTCTGGCAGGCCATCAGTCAATCCGAAGGTCTGTTACAAGAACTGGCTTATTATCACGACTACGGCACACCATTGTGCAAATATCAGGTGGCCGGCTATACCCTGGCCGACATACTAATCTGGCAAGTTGATCACTTTAAACTATACATGGATCGTCCCGACGAAATGAACCGCTACAGACAGCCGCGGCTAATACTTTCCGCCTTTGAAACCATGGCGCAAATGGAAAAAACGCCGGATGCCTTCACGAACAAAATGCGCTACGAAACAGGACAAGATATTATTGTATAAGGTGAAACAAGAAAAATCTATCATAGGAAGCGCAGTCAATTTTTAAGCTATAAAATAAGACAAAGCACTCACAGATTTTACTCTGCGGGTGCTTCATCTTAATAAAAGGGGAATTCGTTTATTAGTATACATAAAAAGTAGAAATTTGTCAACACTTTTTCAAAAAATTTTCATATATTTTTTCATGTCCCAACACAACCCACATTCTATCAGTAATTTCCATCCTATTCCAGTACAGTCTCTCCACTGCGAGACTGTTTTTAAATTTTCTCTTGACATTTCTTAGCTGGACTATTCTTACTTTGTAAGTCAGTCCTTGACAAAAACTTTATTTATAAACTTCCTCTTCTCTCTCATTATCTTCCACAAAAAATAATTATAATTATAGCAAATAAATTCAAATTTACTATTGCTTTGTCAGAAAAAACATAGTATAATGATAAAAGCTGGTGACCGTTTAGAACGGATAGCAGGCCAGCTATCATTTTGGAAACGGGCAACCTGTTACATTCCCCTTCGGGTTGCTCCTCTTTCCAAATTTTTTATTTCTGAAAAATGTGTATGTCAATTTAAATTAGCTAACGCTGCATCACCTATAATTTTAAGTGCAGCAGCGTTATTTTTATACTTTTAATTTCCAATTTGAATTCTTCTTTCTTTATAATAATATTCCTTATCATGTTCATTAATTTCACGCATGACGATACAGGGATTCCCCACTGCTACCACGTTTGCCGGAATATCTTTTGTCACTACACTTCCGGCGCCGATTACGGTATTATCCCCAATTGTAACGCCCGGCAAAATAATTGCCCCGGCGCCAATCCAGCAATTTCTGCCAATGGTTACAGGCATATTATACTGATATGTCTGCTCCCGAAGCTGCGGCAGAATCGGATGGCCGGCTGTTGCAATGATTACATTAGGCCCAAACATGGTGTAATCCCCCACATAGATATGGGTATCATCCACACATGTCAAATGATAATTGGCATACACCATATTTCCAAAGTGGCAATTGTGCCCTCCAAAATTTGCGTAAAAAGGCGCCTCTATATACACTCCTTCACCGCAATCGCCAAGCATCTCCTTCAACATCTCCATTCTCTTTTCCGTTTCAGAAGGTTTGGTCATATTATAATCACACAGCCTATCCTGATAAGCCACCTGTTCTCTCATAATCTCCTTGTCACCAGGCAGATACAGTTCTCCCGTATGTATTTTTTCTTTCATTTCACTCATCCTATACCTCCATTGGTAAAATCCACATACCATATCTGATAAAATACAATCATAAAATCAATTGCCGTTCAACAGTTTCATGTATCAAATATAATTATATTCTACCATAATCTCATGCGATTTGGTATATTTATGAGAGATCAACGGTCAAAATTTTAACTCCCGAATATTTTTTAAAGTATCCCTATAAGGAACATTTTTTCCAAAAAGCAATGTTGTGCCCAACACAAAGCCCGCCACTCCCCGTGGCGCAAATTCTAAGATTTTATCTGCACTGCAAGCCCCGTCCCAATAAAGTTCAAAATGCATTTCTTCCTTCAATGCCAAAAGCTTTGTAATCTTTTTTCCTACATAGGGCATAAACATTTGGCCCGCATTTCCTGGATTTACCGTCATTACTAAAACCTTCTTCACAATGCGCAGCATCTCCATAACCGTCTCCACACTGGTTCCCGGATTAATTGCGATTCCCGGCGTCAGCCCTGCATTGATAATCTTTTGCAGCGTGGTGGATGGATGATATTCCGCTTCCGGATGGATATAAATAGTATCCCCCTGCCGCAGCGCATTGATAAATATCTCTATGGTATTATTGGGATGTTCCACCATCAAATGCACATCCAGAGGTTTCGTGGCCACAGACGCTATATAGCGCATGTCATTTAGAGACATGGCATAATTGGGCACATAACGTCCGTCCATAATATCTATGTGAAAGGAATCAATACCGCCTTCCTCCAGGTTCTTCACTTCCTGCTCCAGATTTCCGTAATTGGCGCACATCATAGAAGCTGTCAGTTCAAATTGCATTGTCTTCCCTACCTTTCCCTGATAATAGATGGCAGTTCAAAATGGTCCCTGTCCAGATTGATTGCGATTGCCATATCCAGCCCGGACGGTTTCCTGTCATTTACTACAATCCGCTCCCCCATAGGCATTTGAAACAAGATTTCATCATATCTAATTTTGTTCTTTTCCAAAAACTCCAATGTCTGTGCCCGATACGCTTCCTGGCGTGAAGTCAATATAATAATCTTGTCCTCCAAAGGAATGTTATCCAGATATTCCTTCACCCCATCCAATAACAAATCCTCTCCCCTACTCTTATAACCGTTATGCTCCACAATCGTCCCATCCAGGTCAAAAATCCATGTTTTAGACAATGTGGATAATATTAATTCATTTCTTTCCATCGAAATCCTTCCTTTACGACAATATTCTCCCATCCCTCCAGCGCATACATTTCAATGGCTTTCCATTGCGTGTCACAATAAAAATAATCAGGATAAAGCGCGACTTTCCTACAGGCGGCTTCCCGCAATACATCACAAAGCCCGCTTCTGATGCCAATAAAAATTCCCGCTCTTTCTGCCACAGACTGAATTTCTGAAATGGCCGGCCCAATGGGCAATGTTCCCGGAAGCGGCTTCTCTTCTCCCGCCACGTTTGTATAGCACTGATATCCCCTCTTACGAAAACTGTTCACCACACTATCCCATACATCCGAAGATAATGTGGTCACCGATTTGGCATAAGGTGATAAAATGACGGAACGCCCGGCTTTTATATCCTCAATTCTTTCATAGTTACGCAGACAGACCGGACTGGCCGGTCTCGCAGACGCGGGCAGACCATACACGCCGCAACAATATAATTGCTCCAAAGGAATCTTTTTTACATACAATACCTGTGAAAGATTCACCACATAGGGCCTGTCCTGATGAGGGATAAATACGTTTTTGTCTTCGGCGTACAATGCGGCCTGAATCATTGCATCCATGTCCTTCTGCACATACACTTCCACCTCATATGCCCCAAACAGACCCACCACTTCCCCACATGCCTTTCCCACCACCCCCACAACACAGCCCCCAATCCCTCTCTTCTCCAAAAAACCCGGCAGATATGCCATCATCAGATAGATATCTCCCAGGGCGGAGAAAGGACATAGCAGAATAAAACGCCCCGGATGTGTCTCTTTCATTCTCTCTAACAGCCTGCTTCCTCTCTCCACCCTTTGCCGCATACGGTCCATGGTTTCCCCAGAAAGAGAGTATTCCGCATAACTATTGTAATCCACAAGTTTTTCTATGGGCCCGTCATAGCCCATATGTCTCAACTGTGCTGCCATTGCGGCATAAGCTCTGGCCACTATACACACTAAAGTCTCATGGGACGGCTGATTCAATATCTCTCTGGGATGTCTTATTTCAATACCCCCATAACGCTTTCCCTGTTTTGCCTCATGATTGTCCAGTATGGCCGTCACTGTAAAACCTCGCGCAAGCAGCACATCTGCTAATTCTTCTGTGGCATTACAATGTCCAAACAAGTAAATTTGTCTCCCTTGTATCATATGGTCTTGAACCAATCGGTCCAAATTTGCTATCATTTCTTCATGTAACCCTTTATCCATGATCCGTTCCGCCTTCATGCAATAATGCTTCCCACATCTCTTCCATATCCAACAAACCATTTTCCACAAACCCAAACAAATCTCCGCATAATTCTTGTGAGGAAATCAGCCGAAATTGATTGGAAAATTCATACATATGATACAGGGACAGAAGATATCGGGCATGCTCCGCCGTAATCTGCCGATACTCCAATCTGCCGTTCCTACTTTCTTCTTCCGCTGCAGTGGAAAGAACCAATACCTTCCTTTTGGTTTCCTGAGCCGCTCTTGAATTCAGAAACGCTCCCAACAGCCTTTCCTTTTGCAGCTCGTCTTCACGAATCAGGAAAATTTTGTCGTATTCCTCCAGATCCCCTTGGAGCTTTTCCAATATGACAGCCTCGGAAAACGCACGTATTCCCTGATTGATACTGATTGCCATATTTTGATAATAACTGCTGTTATAATAAACCGGCTCCAGACCAAATGGGAAATTATCATGGGTAAACTCCAATTGTCGAAACTTTGATGCCTCTGCCACAATGGCTTTGGGCAGACATTGCAATAAATAGTCGTAACACCATTCCAACTCTCTATTAACCTGACGAATCCATTCCAACGAATCATAGTCTGTAAAAGAATCATAATATTCGCCGTGTTTTTCACACAGAAAATTTTTTACCACAATTACCGGAATATGGGCCTGACAAATCTTTTCGGCAAAAAGGGACGCATACTTTTGAAATAGTTCTCTTCTCTTTGGAGATACAAAAGGGATTCTTACATATTGCTCTTTCTTTTCAGATGTTGATTCTATTAAAAATGCTGATTCTGTAATATAACACCCTTCTCCGAACGAAATCAAGTCATAAATTTCATCCAATAAATCCACTGCCACATAATCCACGCCTTCCAAACCGGCTTTATGTTGAAAAACCTTTTTTATATCCTGTTCCACACACCTTTTCCGGTAGGAATTCTTATATTTCATGCTGTGCAAGAAACTATCTTCCACCCTGTCCACCGGATTCGACATCAAGCTGATGATACTGCTGCAAGCATAGTCTTCCCGCAGAAATTCCTCGTTGAGCAAGAGATGATGCATGATAACCCGCAAACTATAACTTCCTGCCAAAAGAAAGTTCTTCTCCTGTACCTCCATGGTCAAATATCCTGAGTACCATCTGCCCAGAAAATTCTTGTAAGCACAAAATAATTCCGGATATCTGCTTTTGATTTCCGGAGGGACTGCATAATCTTCCCGAACCCCAACCCGAAATAGAATATCCTTAAACATATTGAAAGAAATCTTATACAATTGCATCCAGTAATCTTCAAAATAGCCTTCTTGCCTGAAAATTTCATTTACTTCCCGAATACTTTCCTCCACTTCAAAATAGCGCCCATAACTTGTCGAAACATTTCCCTGCCGCAAATAGCGATAATTATAAAGGGGACGCTCCAAAAAGCAGATTCCTCTGGCCTTCATATATAGCCTGGCATTAAACACCAAATCCTCACAGATTCGATTGCTCATGGTGATTCCCGCCGCCTTTATCAATGCTGCAGAATACATTTTATCCCACAAAATAGGCAGCAATCTGCCCAATAACTCCTTATTTTCTTTTACATTGCTTTCTTTTAAGAGTTTGAATTCCAAAGTACCTTTATATATTTTATCTCCAATACCATTATGGGCATATACACAGATATCCGCTCCTGTCTTCGTTATCCTGTCATATGCACCACTGATAAGGTCATATTCCATATAATCATCGGAATCTATAAATACGATATACTTCCCCTTCGCCATTTGGATCCCTAAATTACGCGCTATCCCCTGACCTTCATTTTCCTTTTCCACATATCGGATTCTGGAATCCAAAGCCGCCCACTTTCTGCAGATTTCCCCGGACATATCCGTAGAACCGTCATTGATCAAAATGATTTCTAATTGGGAATATTTTTGATTCACAACAGATTTGATACATTCCTCCAAATAATCCTGTGTATTATAAATAGGAATAATCACGGATACCATCATCTTATACTTCCTTTCGACAATTTGTCGGCAAACTCATGAATCTTTCCAATCTCATCCGGAATTGCAATTTTCTGAGGACACTTTTTACTGCATTTATTGCAGCGAATACATACATCTCCCCTCTTTCCCTCCGGCACAAACGCAAAATAGTCAATATCAAATCTAGCCATATTTTCAAACATACGATAATCATTGTACCGTTTAAATATCTGTGGAATGTCAACTCCACGAGGACATTCCTCCACACAGTACCCACACCCTGTACACGGCACCGCATGAAAAGAATCTATGATATGATTCACCTTATCAATAGCCCTTTTTTCTTCTTCGGACAAAGGCCCCATGTTCTGAAATTGCAGAATATTGTCCTCAAGCTGACTTTCATTGCTCATTCCTGACAAAGTTACGGCCACGTTGGACAGGGAAGCCACAAATCTTATCGCCCAGGAAGCAATACTTCTGTCCGGATGCACTTCCCGCAGAATCCTTTCTGCTTCCTCCGGCAGACGACTCAGCCTTCCTCCCCCTACCGGTTCCATTACCATGCAAGGAATTTCCCTTTCCTCCAAACAGTCATAACATTCCTTTACATGAATTGCTTCCCAATCATAATAATTAATCTGCAGTTGTGCAAACTCCCATGGAAAAGCTTCCACAATCTTCTCCAATACTGGCGCCGTATCATGAAAAGAAAACCCAATGCTGCGAATTCTTCCTTCTCTTTTTTTCTCTTCCAGAAAATCCAAAACTCCTTTTTGATAAATATCTTCCCACCGGGTCTTGTGAAGCCCATGAAGCAGGTAAAAGTCAATCCATTTCACCCCAAGTCGCTCCAATTGTGTGTTAAAAATCCTTTCCATATCTTCTCTGTCACCACACAACCAAACCGGCAGCTTATCGGCAATATAAAAACGCTCCCGCGGATATCTCTCTACCAACGCTTCACGAATCAATACCTCTGATTTCCCCCCCAGATAGGGATAGGCGGTATCATAATAATTGATTCCTCTTTCCATTGCCCTGTCAAGCAAGGCATAGACTTTCTCAGGAAAACTTCCGCCGCTCATAGGCAATCGCATCACGCCAAATCCCAGAGGGGACAATTCAACTCCCAATTTACTTATGTACCTTTTCTCCATCCCAACCTCCATAACACTGTATTTATACATATTCCTCAATCTTTTTACTGCTTGCCTTCCAGTGAGAATGATGTCCCCATTGCTTCAAATCGCAATATCTGCAAAAAGGAACATATCTGCATGTAAACTCAGATATTTCCTCCCAGCTTTGAATCTGATAAATATCCAGGAAATCTTCCTCCCGAAGTTCCAAATTCTGCTGAAACGCCTGGTTAAAAATATCACTGTGTGCAGCAATGGGACACATATAAAGGCGTCCCTCTTTTAACACATTAAATTTATTAAAATAAAGGCAGTTTACACAATAAAACCGCTCCACTCCGCCCTTAATATCCATAGTATGCTTGTCCGATATCTTTGTCAGCCTTGTCCCCTGACCGGCATGAATATTAGAAGACATGAATACAGGCACGCCATATTCCTTTCCTTTCTCTTCTATGGCCTCATAATCTAATTTTATTGGATACACGGTCACACTGATCCGCACATCATTCTCTCTGCAAACCTCCCAGAAATTTCCCTTCTCCGAATGTTCCAGCTCCAACAACAGCACCCCATTGGTTAATATTATCAGTTCTCCTTTGGGGAATTCTCTGCGGGCAATCCTGATACATTCTATGATATCTCCATGAAGGGTAGGTTCTCCGCCTAAAAGAGTGATCGCACCGATTTCATGGTCAAAAAGCTCTCCCATACGCACCATATCCTTCTCAAAACGTTCCACCCCTACAAACCATTCTTTGGACAATTGAGAAAAATGGTCGCACATTTGACAGGAAAGATTGCAATGATCTGCCAGACTGATTTCAAACGCCAACTCTTCCTTTCTCCTGGGACGCACCTGTCCTGCAATACTGCGTTTGTTATATTCTGACAGTACAAAATAATCCTGAAAACCAGCTTTTCGGAACATGGGAATAATTTTACCATAGTGCCGATCCGGTAAGGCAAGAAGAATTCCCACGCCTTCTTCCTCCAAAATCTCTTCTGCCAATCTCACCGGAATGGTTCTATAGCAAAACTTCGGCTCCTGCGCCTGAAAAAATGTCACTACATACCCTTCTACGGCCACGCCGCACATATCCAAATATTTTAAAAGATACTCCTGATTCTCATCATGTCCGTAAATGTATATATGTGTGTGTTCCGCACAAAAAGCCATCATATCCTCCAGCTCATAAATATGTGGCAGTTCATTGATTAAATGTATATTTTTTCTTTCATTATCCATCGTTACACCTCCCTGGGCGCTTTAGCGCACATACCAATCAATATTTGGATGAGACATCCAAACTTACACCTCCATGCCCGCCTTCGGCGGGTACTAATTTCAATATTTGGATGAAACATCCAAACTTACACCTCCCTGTTGGCGCCGGATAATTTTGCTTTCTGTTGTTGTCCAACTACAACCCGCAGCATCAAACGCTCCTTCTCCCCCGGCAAAATGTAATCAAGCAAAAAATCCTTTGTCTCATCATCCGAAATCCCAATACATAACTTTACAACTTCTTCATCAATCTGCAACTCCCCAATGGATTCCATTCCTATACAATACCGCAGAATCGGCAAGATTAATTTTCCATTCCTCCAATGAAAAAATCCTGACGCATCAGGCCGTCTCAGGAAGTCATCCGCATAATGTATAAATTTCAAATTCTCAACATAAAATGTCTCAATTTTAAGATCTGTGCGCATTTTTAAATTTGTAAAATATCCGTCTACATTTTGTACTTGTCCTTCTTTAAAACTTTCATCTTCACAATTCTTTCCTATCATGTGAAACCAGTCAATAGAATTATTAACATAAGTAATTCCAAATGACCAGTGTGTCCCATTCGTTCTGGTAATCCACATATCAAGTGAAAATACATCTATTTTATTATGCTTTCCGTATTCTTCCGCCTCTGAAAGCACCTCTGCGGACCTTTGGGGCGAAAGGCAGATACAGGTATCGTCCGCGTCTATATTCCAGAAATCTGAATAACCGTTTTCTCTTGCATGCCAGAAAGTACTCAAATGAGCATAACCGGCATTTCTCCACCTATCATTTGTAATATTGGAGACAACATAATCCAACTCTGAAAAACCTTTATAACTTTCCATAAATTTAAAGCTGTCCTTTGTAAATACTACCTGCTCCAAAACAGCCTTTTTCAGATAATTGTCATCACATATTATATAAGCGAAAGAATTAGGAATACATTCAATAATCTGAATCCAATGCTGCAGATTACTGAACGTATATTTTTCATTTCTGTTAATTTTTAAATAAAAAACCATTTTTATACTACTCCTGTTCCGTCTCTAACGCATTTTCAATCGGGACACCACTTCGTCCTGTAGTTGTTCATCCGCCTGCTCAAATTGTATCTCTATAGCATCCTTGCAAAGCCCCATTGTCCTCAAACTAAAATATTCGTAGGCGCTGCTGTTAAAAAAACGATTCCGGGCATCATACAAAATAACCTTCTTGGCCTTTGACCCGCTGACAATATCGCAGAATCCGCTTCGGACCCCTACAAAATATCCGGCCCTTTCCACAAACTGCGGTGCAATTTCTAAGGAACAAAACACGGCTGCCGTTCCTTCCACCGCCGGTTCCGCCTCTCCTCCGCTATTGGTACAGACAGTGAAACCTTGCTGCTGAAGCCGCTTTGCCACCCCAACCCAGAACCCATTGGGCAAATCTGCCAGAGTATTTGAAAACGGAGATAATACCACCGTATTCCCAGCCTGTAAATGTTTCTCTTGAAAAATAGCGTCCAGCTTTGAATCCACATTGGGAAACAGCGGATGCTCCGGCTTCGTCCCATCAGGCAGCTCAAATACAAATCTGCGAAATAATTCCGTAAACTCCAGCCCCTTGTATCCCCGAAACCATTCCAAAGGATTTGTATGAATCTGATACCAGGAATCATTTAACAATGTAATATTGACCTTTTGGGGACATAGCATATGATACTGAATCAGACAAGCACATTCCATCTTTTTCTTGAACACAACCACATTTTTGATTCCAAACAGCCTGGTCACTTTCTCACAGGCTTTGGTAATTACCAGAAAAACATAATCCTCAATATGATTTCTCTCCAAATACTGCCTCCAGAACGTTCCAATCAGATATATATCCCCCGTTCCGGTATATGGGCATACAAACATCGGCACCTTCCCATACTTACTCAACAGTTCATCATAAATACGTTTTCCTGACACTGCATGTCTATAATGTTCTAACAGAGATTCCACATGATACAGCAAAATAATGTTTTCCTTACGAATCCCTCTGTCCTGAAGCTGCACTGCCATTTCTCTCCAGTAAAGGGAACAGACAATATATAAATTCCGTCCATTTGTCAGGTCTTCCACCCCATCTATGGGCACTACCCTGACACGGCTGCAATAGCTTCCCTGTTTCGCCCTGTCATTATCCATAACGTTTGCCGGTTCAATCTGATATGTGCGTAAAATTTGTATAATCTGTCTGGAATTTTCGCTTACGCCGAATAAATATATTTTTCTGTCCCGAAATACTCCCTGCCGGAACAGCTTGTCAATTTTCTTTTCAACCCTTACAAGCTGATAGTCGAACATGTTTCAATCCTCTTATCCTTCTTTCTAAGCGGCAAAACCATCCTCAAGCGATATAAGCCCAGGCACACGGCATCCTCTTCATTTACCTGCGTTTCACTCAGCACTTTACCCAACAAATTATCCTCAGGCCGGAACGCATATGTAAACACAATATTGTCAAAAAACTTATGGAAAGAATAATAATCATATATGGTTTCTATGGTTTTTCTGTCACATGGACATAGACGCACTTTGTTCCCGCCGCTTCCATATTCCGCTAACACTTCTTCCGCCAAATGATATGTATCCTTTCCCTCATACAACACAATCGCCTCTTTGGCATACTTTCTCTCCATGTAGTCTTCCAGATGTGCCAGGGCATAATAATCCAGATCTCTAACCTCATTTACCGGAACCAATACCACTTTTTTATAATCTATTGCGTATTTTAGCCGAAGCATTCTCCACAAAAATACACCATGTAAAATATGCAGCGTTTCCTTAAACATGTTCCAACACTTCCCCGATATGTCCGCCTGGATGATTCCTCTTGAATTGATGAATATCCAAATCCATTTTCTTTGCAGTCATCATAGCCAATCCCTGTAATACTATTAAATTCATTGTAGTGGAATTGTTGGGCATAACATTCCACAAATCCCCCTCATGTTCCAGATTCAGCACAATATGATTGGGAATTTCTCTTGTCAAAGTACTCTCTTCCACAAAAGTCAAAAGCCACATACTGATATTTCTTTCCTTCAAAAGTCTGGCCAGGTAAATAGATTCTGATGTCTCCCCGCTTTTGGTTAAAATGATTACCAGATCTCCGTCCTTTACTATCCCCATATCCCCGTGCACCGCCGAATTGGTATGAAGGAAACAGGCGTCCAGCCCCATAGAAATCATGGAACCTACAAACTTGTCACAAATCGGTACATTTTTTCCCAGACCGGATACAATAATTTTGTGTCCTTTTTGCAATGTATTTACGGCCTCTTCCACCAATCTCTCAAATATTCCTGTGTCCAGGGAATGGATGGAATGGTCGATTTCCGCAAGCTGCTTTTCAAAATAATTAATCATAACACATCCTCCAGATAATATAATCCATTGTAGAACGCACCGCATACCGAATCATAATCCTGCCAGGCATAGGTGGTCAGCGACAGCCAGATGACCCCATGCAGCAGCTTAATCTCATAACTGTCCGCTCCGGTCAATGCAAAGAAATCTTTTTCCATATCCTCCCAGTGATTGGATGCGATTTCCAGAGATACCTCTCCCGCTCCAATCTCCAGCCGAAAATCCTTTAAATTAAATCTGTCATAATTCCCTACAATGGAATAATATAATTTCGCCCAATCATAACGTACATCACCATAAAGCTCTGTATATCCGAAATATCCTCTGGGGTCAATCAGTACCGGGGTGCCGTCCTCCCGCAGCATTAGATTGGAAAAAGTGCAGTCACCATGAATGAATTGGAATTGTTCACAGGTAAGCTGTTCCAATGCTTTTTCCAGCTCCCGTTTATGAAAATAGATATTCCTACATGCTTTCCCGTTGACTCGAATAACTTTTTCCCGCGCAAAAGGTACCAAATCTTCTATTCGACTCAATCGTTCCATGGTTTTATGAAAATAGGCTTCCTTCATGCTAAAAGAATCCGCTTCCGCCCAATCCGAACGATGCAGTCTGTTCAAAGCATCAACGACCTTTTCCAATACGTCCTTTTTTTCTTCATAGGAAAGGTTACATTCATAGATATTTTTCCCTTTTATGTATTCCATCCTCAAAGGATTGGTTCCGTAAATATGGGGCAAAATCTGAATATTCAACTTCCTGGCCTTTTCATACCAGGCACATTCCCTCAGCGCCAACTTCCTTCCCTGTTCATCCACAGCCTCTTTGGTAAGTATGCCATCCTTTACAGTAATCCGATTAAAGGGTCTGCATTTCTCTCTGTCCAGCTTTTCATATTCCGCCAGTAAGCCAAACTCTCTGGTTCCGGCCAAACTGATTTCCTGAAATTTCATCCCCTGATTCCCCATCCAACGGACCAGTTCTCCACTCTCCGGTATTTCGGAAAGCTTGTCCTTGTCTGTAAAAATGAAAAATCCCGCCACCCCATGTTCACAGGAACTTTCTTCAATAAATTGTCCTTCACGATAGCTCCAACGACAGGGAAATGTTCCTGATATTCCAATGTAATCTTCTTCAATCTCTTCCGGAAGTTCCAGCCCTCCGGGCAGAATCAAATCAGACCATACCAGCATAAAAGGCTTTCCTGCCGGTATGCGCGCCAAAGCCTGTCGAATCCCGGAACAGGTTCCTGTCCCTTCCGCATTAACCACCTGATATTTCACATCCACAAAGCTTGAAAGATACTCCCGCAGCACATCCTTTTGATAGTCCCCTATGATTACAAATTTTTTATCAGGATATTTCCGAAAAAGATGGAATATCATAGGTAAATTTTCAACAGGAACCAATGCCTTTGGTTTATTTTTGGTCAGGTATCCCAGTCTGGTCCCCTTTCCGCCCGCCTGAACTACGATGTATTCCATATGTCCTCCATTCCAGTTCCGTTTCTACTTTCTAAAAATTTTTATTCCAATGCTTGTTTGATTTGCCGCAGATATCCGTATCCATTCCTGGTGTCGGGTTCCAGGTAATTTCCTTCTCCCCATTCGTTCCAGGCGTTAATGAATAGAAATTCATTCCCTTCCTTATGGCTGAGTCGTATGGATTCTCTTAAATACCGGCCGAATTTCTCCGGTGTAGACCCTCTCGTAATCACTGCCCTCGTTCCGCGACGGGGAGAATCGTCAAAATCCACATAAACAGTCCGAAAATGATTCTTTTCATGAGGAATTTGCAGCATTTTCCTGTTGACTTCCCCATAATTCATAGAACGAATTGCAAAACGGTTTCGGAAAACACTTCCTTCTTCTGTAGGGTTCCATATGGAAGATACGCGCATCCGCTCGGCCCTTGTCTTATTGGGTTCAAAGTCCACTGTTCCATTTACAAGGCAGCTTTTTGCCGCCTGTTCTCTCCACATGTCCATGGAAATCAGGAAAATCCCCTCAAAGCCGTCTTCTTTTGCCTTCCTATTCCAATATCGAATCATATCGTTGAAACATGGAATGTTCCGCAGACGATATATCAGTATCACCGGTCGATTCTGCTCCTTGATATATCTCTCATCCTGAAAAAAACGCCGAAAGTACACATAATGAGCTTCCCATTCTTCCTCTCTGCCATAGGACTGCGGAATCAAAATCTCTTTGTTCCCGCCGGCTCCATGCCAGGTTTTCGTCCAGGGTTCATTGGCCCAGGAAAAACAGTAGCGAAAATCAATCTCTTTCTTTTGCAGCAACAGTTCCACCGGTTTTTCCAATACCATCCTGCCCTGAAACCAATAATGATAAAAACAAAAACCGTAAATCCCGGCTTTCTTTGCCAGAGACATTTGCCACTCCATCACACCGTCTACCAGAAGATTGTAATACCGGCCATGCAAGGGCTTCCTTGGCTGATTATGCCCCAGATACAAAGGACGGGCTTTTTTTACGTTGGTCCATTCTGTAAATCCTGCTCCCCATGCGTCGTTATTTTCCGGGATTTCATGAAATTGCGGCAAATAAAATGCAATCAGCTTCATAATGATACCTTTCTATTTCAGTTTTCGCTTACGAGAACTTGTTCCGTCTCTACACTTCGATGCCCCTGCTCCCCATTACACACTCCACACAACCTCTTCCAGAGAAACAATGGGGCAGTTCACCTTTTTCTCCAAATTCTTTTTAATCTCTTCAAAAACGGCATACGGCGTGACAACAATGACGTCCGTATCCGGCAAGTCATCTTCCGGCGTATACACTTCCTCTATCCTAGCAATGGAACAACTGATATCCCGATCTATACCATAATCCACAACCACAGAACCACCATCCAAATCTTCGGTTAGTCGTATTCCTAAATCTGCCATACCGTAAATAGCAATATGACCATATCCCATCTCTTTAAAATAATCGGCTGTACTTTTCCCTTCTCCCTTTATCTCCAACCAGTGATTTAAAAGCTGAAAATGATCCGAAAGGACATGAATCCGATTCTGCAGCGCGTCCGCTTTCTTTTTCCCGCGCTTTCCATTCTGCCATATTCCCAAAGCCGCGCCCCCCAAAGCTGCCGCCGCCAACGGTAATATTCTTAATTTCATATTGATACCCCCCACATACTTTGGCATGCAAACCAATCAATAATTCTGACAATAAAATCGCTGACCACTGTTACGCCCAATCAGTTAAAAATTTTCCCGCCTCGCTTTTCCAGCTCCCACATATAATAATTCTCAACCATGTTCACTTCATCAATCTTATGTGCAAACTGAATCGTGCCCATATCAACAATACTGCTTTTCATAGTTGGATGCGCAAGCACTTCTTTTAGTTCTGGTTTCGGGGTAACGCCATCCGGTTCCATCATGCTGATTTGCGCAAATTCTTCCGATGTGTAAGTGCCCCAGTTCAGTATCTTTGTGAAAAAGATCTCATCCACACCCAAAGCCTGCCCCCATTCTACAAATGGAATCATCTCTCTGAAATTCTCCCTCTGCACCACGAAATTCATACGAAAATAACAAAGATCTCCATTTTTCCGCAACTGAGACGCAAATTCCATGTTTTTCTTAAGTATGTCAAAATTTCCCCCCTGACGTATCATTCCATAGGTTTCTTTCGTTGCCGCATCTATGGAAGCCGTCAGCATAATTTTTGCGCTCTTCCCTTTCACAAACCGTTCCCAGTTCGCAGGCGTAAAAAGTGTGCCGTTGGATAACAGACGAATGTACTTCGGATGACATTCCGCCGAATCATATACTTTTCGATATGCCGGACTGGCAAATACTTCACCGCTCCCTGCCATAATCAGGAACTTACAATGAGGCAAATATTCCTTGATTACCTTATCCGTAATCCTGTTTACATTTTCCAATTCCTCTCCCTTTGCATAGTGCAGTTCTTTTCTGCATGTGATACAAGAAAGGTTGCAGGAAGAATCGTACCCTAACGATAACGTCTCAGGAAACGGTGTTATTTCCCTATAAGGCTCCCCGTCCGCAGAATCAGCGACTTCCTCTCGCTCCTTTGCCACAAACAGAGGACACATACTCTTATCACAGAAGGAAAACGTCCTGTTCTCTGTAGAGAGACATAATATTTTATGTAATCGTGAATTCCAAAGCTCATCCACATTCTTATCAAATATATTCTCCAGCCCCTGGGCAACAAATGTGGTACAGCAGCTTCTGGTCGCCCCGTCTGCCAGGATTTCCAAATGATTGCACATGGTTGTACATTTCAGGTCATAATATGCCCTGTCAAAAAGCGTCTTTCGCAAAAGTACGGACGGCAGCGCCAGAAATTCCTCATATCCTATATAATCAATCTGTTCCTGCAGCCCCAGCTCGCTTAATTTGTTTCTGATAGCACAGTCGTCCGCAACGGCAATGATAATATAATATTGGGTCCAATCCTTTATCTCATTGGGAGAAAGCACCGGTCGGCCCCTGAACACATCCTGCCGTTTATAGGTATCAATAAAAACCTCTACCTTTTGGGGTAAATTGTTTTCCAACAGAAAGCCACACATCTTTCCCGTTCCCCAAACAGCTATTTTCCTGTTGTCTGGAATGGATATTTCATCCAACTCGGCAAAAAAATCTTCCTCATATACATAATCTTTTTGATAAACCAGACCTCTTTCCTGTAACCGCCTCTCCTTCTCCGTCTTCTCAAAATCGCAGATGATAATTTGGTCATAAGACGAATCCGCCAGAGCATCTTCCATACATCGCACAGGGTACTTGCCCCAGAGGATGCTATCCGATTCCACAGTATCGTCCGTCAGATATAAAATCTCCAGGTCGTCGAAAATGTAGGTGAAATCTTTTGCCGCCCGGTTTATTCCATATATGATATACTTCATCTTAAAACAAACCTCCTGATTGTAATTTCCATGTTTTTATTGCAATACACTCGAATCATTTTATGCCCTATATCCCATTGTATAAACAGCCGAATCCGCCCACATAAGCTATAACATAACTTCCATATGAGTTATTCCATGTTTAAATACAGAAATAGTTCCTTATTCCTCTCTTCTCTAACAAAGGAATTACCTCTCTTTGATTCTTTTCATTCAGGCAAAGGACAATTCCATACTTTTCTGACAAAGGAAGCTGTGATAAATACTTTACAGGTTTGCCATTTAGTTCCTTTGGTTTTTTTTGCCCCTCTGAAACAAGATACGCCTCTGCCTCCGGTATTAAACTGCCATATTGCTGTGCAAGTTCACCCGCCCCATAAATCAAAATTTGTTCAAATTTCCTGCAAAAACCTCCTAATGCACATAAAAACAGATGATTCTTCATCTCATAAAAGGTATGAAAGTCCCCACACCATTGTTTAAACAAGGCACCTAGCTGAGAGAGATAATATTGCATATTTACTTCATTCATAGACGCATATGCCGTACTCTCAACAATTCCAGAATAGTAACCTGAATCTTGCGCTAAAAACATCGGCAAATACCAAAAGTAACCATACTCTTCTGGCAACATATCTTTCAATTTATGTAAAACGCATCCACGAATCCAAAAATTGTTTGTGATGCGAAAAGGGGGCAATTGCCTGGAAATTTGACAATGAAGCTGTAATCGCTCCACAATCTGCAAAACACTCTCAAAGACCCCATTCCATCCCCTTCCATATTCTCCAAAATATTCTCCAAAATTAGGTTGCGGCGGCGCTAAAAATCCCAGTCTGGATTCTCTGACAAACTTCTCCAATATTCCAGATATATGTTGACTGTCTTTCACCAGATTCTCCCACACATTAAAAAAATAAGACTTTCCTGTACAGCTTGGAGCTACATCAGAAGACATATCCGTATCATGCAAAACACATACATAATCATATACACTAAATTCTGACAGCACCTCCACAAACCTGTCAGATGACGCAACTGCACACTTCAACCCTTGCGCCTGATAATCCTCTAAAAGTTCATATCTTTCCGCATAGATACGGACTAAAATACCTGAAGGCGTCTCTGCCAGATATTCCAAAACATATTCTGCTGATTTGGGATATTGAATGAACACAACTAACGCCACTTTGCCACAGGCAACACATCTTTGATCTGGTGAAATCACATACTGCAAATGGAGACTCCTCTGCAAATCTGTGATATTCATAGTGCGAATCAAATTTTCCCATATCAGTTCCACATCATAATCCGTTTCTTTGTCAATATAGTCAATGGCCTGGCGCAAATTCTCCTGTGTCTGAGTGTATAAAGTATCATAAGAAAGTTGCTGCTTCTTCAAAAACGGGAAATTACGCTTTCTAATCAGTTCGTAAGAAATATTGGCATACTGTGAATAATTACCAACCATATTCTTTGTAGTGTTATTCACATCTATTTCCGCAAGTACATCATAGGTATATCCTAACTTCTTAAAGTAAGATGTAAATTTCACCTCATGCTGCTTAACCACATCATCAAACAATTTATAATATGGCATCTCTTCCCAATAATTGCGGAACTGGCTACAACACAACATCCTTTTCCGTATTCCGATAAAATATGATTGAACGTGCTCCGAAAAGCTTCCCCTGTTGCTGCTATGCAGTTCCCCATGTTTTGTCAATCCCCAAAAGTCAAGCTTTTCTGCATCCATCTGTTCAAAGATCTTCTTCATGGGATAAAACGGACCAAAAAAAGAATCATTTGACAAAATCATTTCATCATATTGTGTAATCTTGTCCCAGCCTACAAATTTACACAATGCGTCTTTAAAGCCCCCAGCATCATAACCTATATTCTCACGATAAAAAATTTCATCTGCGTATTCCTCAAGTATCTTTATGCCGCGGGAAACTTTATCTTCGTTACAGATCACCACCAGCTTATCCACACATGTTCGCAGTTCTTTCAACATATACCCAATATATCTGTCAACTATTTTATTCTTATCATATGTTAAATAAATACATAATCGCTTCAATATAAGCAAAACCATCCTTTCCAATTACCCCAAATCATGTGCTGTTCCCGTCTATTCTTTTATATATTCTAAAAAAGATTCATCTGCCTTTACTTCTGATATTTTCCTATTCATCTTTGCGACAATATTTGATACATTCTCTTTATCACTTAGCCACTGAATAATATCAGCAGTATTTTTTAATATTATGCCATTCTGATTTACTTTAACTTGGTTACAAATATTTCCACTGAGTTCATTCGTTATCACAAAACATCCCGCCTCAAATGCCTCATAATATGTGTAGCTGAATGTCTCCGGCCAAATCGCCCCCAGAAATACAATATCAATGTTATTCTTCTTCAGTGCTTCTGCCATGGTTAAGGTTTCTTTCCCCTGTTCTATGGCAACATTCTCATATGTTATCTCTTCAATATAATCATTTTTGCCATACATTCCCATACAGTAAAATTTATATAAGTTCTTAAGCTGTCCAAATATACATTTAAATTCATCCCAGCCTTTCGATCTATTAGCCCCGCCTATATAAGCCACCCTTTCCACCTTTTTATGCGGCTTGTTATATTCCGTTTCTTCAAAGGACAAATGCGGAATAACGATTGTCTCAACATTTTTGTACACCTGATGAACCAACATAGCCGTATGTTGTGAAGGAGCAATTAGTTTTACATTATACTTATCAAATAAATTCTGATGAAACTCATATATATTTTTTTGCTCATTTCTATTGTTACACCTTGAACAACATAATTTATTGTGCTGATCCAAACATGCTTTATTTTGATAATATAAAAATCTATTGTTACAAACACAATAATAATCATGCAAATAATACAATATCCCCTTTTGTACCATTATACCTTCTAATAGTATTTTCAGAATTTCATGAGAATAATATAAGCTATGTATTATTGCACTGTTTACTCTGGAAAATTGAACAATGAAATCCTCTATCATTAAAATTCCCCAATTTTTGCCATTAAGACTAACTGCCACATACTGTTTAAGACAACTACATTCTTCATAATACTTAAGAGGAATAACCTCTAATGTATTGAAACCCTTTCTATGGAGTACACCATTTTGCGAATCAATAAATTTTCGTGATCCGTTAATTTCCCACATTGCATGCATCCCTGCACAAATCAAAACAGGCAATTGACCCTCTTCACTATAATTATGATATTCAGCGCCACAAATACGTTCATACAACGCTTCAATTGTTTTAATATCAATAATGTCGAATGTTCCTAACGCTTGACTTTCTGCAAAAATCTCATCAAACTGCGCATTAAACACCACAATTAAACATTCCTTTTTGTTTTGCTCTCTTTCCAATTCCGCCAATGGTTTTATTGGTATTCCAACTTTTTTCTTTCCATGCAAATCCACATTTCTATCGACAATATAGGTGATTTTTCCTTCCAGCAGCCTATGATAGTATTCAAAATATCCCCCTGCTCCCCATGCTATAATTTTGTTATATTTGTCCAATATTGAACACACATCATAAGCTGACATTACTTTCTCCTCTTATAATCAAACATTTCCCATCCTGACAAAACTAATACTGCTATGTCATCACTATCTCTGTTCATCTGCTTCCGATATCATATCCTCCAGTGAAACAACCGGAAAACAAACCTTACCACGTAAAAATTCCACAATTTCACTAAAACATGTTACTGCCGTAACAATCATCATATCAACGTCTTCTAATATTTCTTCTGGTGAAATCACTCGCACATCCACGCATATATTCGCCGCATTTCGATCCACCGCATACTCCACTTTTATATCATATCCTTTTAATTCTTCAACCAATCTCAGTCCCAATGCCCCCATACCATAGATTGCAATACGATGATAGCCTTTATTCCACAGATATGCACCAATACTTACTCCCTTTTGTCTTAATGCCATCCATTGATTCATCAGCCCAAATAGATAATAATATTTTAACTGTTCAGCTTTTCTCCCGCTCTCCATGTTTTCTGTACAGACTACTGTATTATCTCTTCTAAAATCGTTTTGATATTCCCTGATTATTTCCTCTTCTTCCTGATAAAATAAATGGTTGTTCTTAATTCTACCACTTGTCCCAGAGGCGTCATAATAGCTTACTATCACTGGAACTGCTTTACATCGATTTCCTCTGCTGACAGAATACATCAGCCATTCATAATCCGCACGAATTTTAAATCGTTCCCTAAAGTAGTGGTCATTCAACAATTTTCTCGGTGCAAATATTGCCTGATGACATGGCATTAATCCATTGAGCAGTTTTTCCTCCAATGTCCCTTCAGCTTCTGAAAAATCCAATATTTGTTTTACCCCATTGGCATATTCCACACATACTTTTCCATAGTAAATCACATCCATATCTTTCATGTAAGAAACCATATTCGATATGACATGTTCATCAAAAAATGTATCCCCGGCATTTATAAAGAATACATAATCACCGCTGGCTCTTACAATCCCGCGGTTCATGGCATTGTATATCCCAAAATCTTTTTCACTGTAAAATCGAATATTCTTATTTTCTGAATATTCCCTCAGCACATCAACCGTTCCGTCCGTTGACCCCCCATCAATGATCAGATATTCCATGTGAGAATATGTCTGTTGGCATACACTTTCTATTGTTTCTCTTACTTTATTTTTTTCATTATAACAAACAGTAATTATTGTAATTTGAATCATCCCAACATACCTTTCCCACTAAATTAAATTTACTAAAGCCTACGTTGACCTGTCAGACATAGGCCACATTCCATATTAATCATATTCTTCAATTACAGAACCAGAGAACACATATTAATAGCTTCTGGACGCATCCCCACCAATATCAATAAGCACTTTCATATTGCCACTCTGCTGCTACCAATCTCATTCCCATCAAAAACTGTTTCTTCATTTTACATAAATGAAGCAATAGACAGCTAACATTCATCAGAAATTTCTATATCTCATACAGAATATCTTCTAATGATATAATAGGGCAGTCCACTTTCTCCCGCAGCTTTTCCTCTATCTCATCAAAATATGTAGTGGCCGTAACTACAACTGCATCCACAGGCGGCAAATTATCCTCCATTGAAAAAATATCAATATCCGAATAGATTCCTCCTGCGTTATTGTCAATTCCATAGACAACATGCACCATTGTATCTTTTAACTCATTCAGCAAGGTTTCCCCTGCATAGCTCATACCATAAACAGCTATTTTCTTGTACGAATTTGTCTTAAAATAAGACTCCAGATTTTTTCCCTCCTGTGATATTTCAACCTTGATTCTTTTTCAATAAAAATCCTGACAATATAGATACCCATATCCCATTAAACACTTTATCATCTCCAAATATCTCACACCCGCTACAATTATAATCCGTTCATTCACACATTCTTTTTCTCCTGGCTTACTTACCAGATATCCTTCTACCGTCTTCCCATTCTTTTTTTCATCCATATCCCAAAAACCTTGTATATGAATTCCACTCTTTTCTAATTGGCTCAATGTCCGTTTTCCATATTCTCCCGCACCATAAATATAAATCAAACTTTCGCAATTAATTTTCTGTTCTTCCAGCAGTTTATTCACCTTTTGTTCCGGCGTCACAAACTCCGGATTATACTCCAGCAGCAATTCCTGAATTGTCATATTTGTTCTTTGGTTTGGAGCAATACCTCTTAAAATATCAAAGGAACACCTTCCGATAAAATTGTGTAATTCTATATTCATTTCTTTGTCTTTTTTATTCACCTTACATGCACTTCCAAACACTTCATCGTCCGTTGTTCTTTGTCCTTCCATAAGTTTATGATAAAGTTGAATTATCTTTTCAGCTTCACAGGAAAGAGAATAGAAATCAACAATACGTTTTCGGCATAACCTAGGATCGATTGGATTATCCTTTAATATTTTTACAATGCAATCCGCCATATCAGAAGCATCATTAACCTGTGCTTTATATCCATTTTCCCCCGATATAATAACTTCTTTCATTGCACTTATATCAAATGCTACCGCAGGCACACCGCAAGACATTGCCTCCGTCGCCGTCATTCCAAAAGTATCCTGAACACTCGGAAAGACAAAAACATCCGCCGCATTATATATTTCACACAACCGTTCCCTTTCCTTGATAAACCCCAAATGAATGATTGGAACTTTACCACCATAATCTACCGCTTCCCCTGCGTATCCAAATGTCAACAATACCAGTTTCCTTTGTCTTATCAATTCCTTACAATAGCTATCCGCAGCTATCTTCTCCAAAACCGCTTTAAAATGTACATACCCCTTTACATTTTGAAACATTGCCTGTGCGCCAGCCAATATGACTTTTGTATCTGCTGATAATCCCAACTTTTGCCTTATCTCACGCTTATCTCTGGGCACAAAACAATCCGTATCAATTCCGATAGGTATTATTTCACATGGATTGTCCCGAAATACTTTGCTGAGATGCACAATTTCCTGCAGCCACGCAGACGCAGTGACTATTTGTATATTTTTAGAATATTTATTTTGTTTCTCCAATAATATACTTCTCGTTACATCCATGTAATTTTCTATCAATGCCGGACATCCTGAACAATCTTTTTCATACTTTTTACACGATTCCGGGCAATGACATCCTCCTGTAAACACATGAAAATCATGCATTGTCCATACAATCGGTTTTCCCAGTTGGGACAGCCTATAGATATTGTCCATACTCAACAATCCAGCCACCCAGTGTATATGAAATATGTCATACATTTTTAGCATGTCTTCAAAATCCTGATCCCACAAAACTCCAATGCAGTCAAAATTAACCGGGGCTATACCAGAATTAATTCTGTTCTCGTCAAAATATAGCTTATTAATAATTTTTAGCAATCTCTCTTCCATAGAATTGCTATATCCTATTTCAGCAATACTGTCATCTTCCCTTGTTTTCTCTCTCACAAAAAATGTAGACTTTATTCCTTTCTTAATAAGAGTTTTATGCAGCTCATATGCTGCGCTCATTGCTCCATAATCATCTTTAAAACTAAAATGCGCTATATTTAATTCCCTATTTTTCATAATATCCAATGCTTCCCCAACTTAATCTAAATCTTTACTTCCCTGTCTCTTTCCGCATCAAATACTAACAATTATTCATTTAAATCCATAATCTTATGTTTTCCATAGATCATTAAAATCCACTCTCTCAAATACATCCAAAACCCCTGCGGGAGTTGCGTTATATATCTTTACCCCCATTTTCTCTGCAATCCTTTTCACTCTTTTATATTGCTCCCATAACGTATATGCACATATTAACTGATGGTCAAACGTATCGTTCAACTTCCCCTGACAATCCGTTTCTCCATTTTCGCGTGAAATAATACTTTTATTATAGTCATAAAAATGCAAATACTGCCCTGTTACAATATTATCGTGTTCCGTACCCAACAAATATATTTCTCCAGCCCCCATATATAAAGCCATCTGTAAACACAGGATAGGAACCGACTGAATGGGCATAATTCCCTGACAGAAATCAATTTCCTGATATAATGGACTACTTATGCCATAATCATAATAAAACACTTCATTTTCACCAAAAACTCCGCTTTTTTCAATCAATTCCTTCTCGCCCACATGAAAGAAATACTCTGAATTTCCCATATACTTCTTGATTTCTCTCACATAATTTAATCCAAGGCTTTCCTTTAATTCATCAGAATAGCTCCACTGAGCGCTGCAATAGTAATTGGGCCGGATAATTTGTATGTCTTTATGTAAATAAAAACTGTGCACCGCCATTGTTATTTCATCTTTTAAAACTGTCAAATCCATTTTCTGAATAGAAGGACCGCAGCACAATATAAAGAGACGCTTATTTTTATGTATATCTTGAAACACTCTGTTTCTTTCCAATATCGGCTGAACTTCCCTGGAGCCCCTGATTTCTTTCCAGGCCGGATATAAATAAAACGGAGCTTCCTGCCCCATCTCATTGAACTTTATGATTGTCCCGTCAAATCCAAAATGATTCCGCAGTTCTTCTTCAATGTCGTCCTCATGATAAAACGAAGAAATTACCGCTGCGTCCACATTGTTCCAAATAATATCCTCCGGCGCCTTTACCGTTTTTCCCCAAAAAACTTCTCCGGCTTTTCCATGGTCCACAAAGTCTGTCACCTCATATTGGGAAATCGTTGTATACTGAAACATCCGAACAGTATTCTCCGCCGCTCCCCATACAATAATATTATTTTTGCCCTTTAATAACTCCAGCTTTACATTCATCTGCATGATTCTTTCTTCTAAATACATACATTATTTCCTCCACTTTTTCACATCATGTAAAGTTTTACCTCAGCATTGCTTTATGGCTTCAAAAATCTTATCCCCAATCAACTTCTCCACAGTTTTTTGCCGTTTACTCAACAAAATAGTATCCTGGAAAAAAAATTGCAAATCATCAAACATGTATGTATTGTTTCTTATTTTCATGCTACGGAATAACAGATTTTCTTGCAAAAATCTTTTCACAGGCACCATTACTTTTTTTTTCTCAACCGTACCATTTACCGCATCTAAAATAAAAAAGCAGCTTTCATAATAACTATAAAGTATAATTTTTTCATCCCCAAACGCCTTGCAAAAACTAAATTCAATCCTTTCACTTTCACTGAATTTCCGCTCATATTCATCCATGCACTCGTCATACAAGTCGCTCTTATCATTGTATCTCACGCATTTTCTTTTGTATTGAGGTACAAACCATAATTCATCTCTCAGCGGAATCAAATTTGCCCATAGCGCCGGCGTTGATTTTCCTACATTGTTGTGTCTGTGATTCATTGTCTGCACTGGCCGGACTTTATGCAATCTGTCATCATATTGATAAATCCTGCCGTCAAAAGAAAAAATCCACAATATCCCTTTGAACGCTTTTGCACCGATAATACAATCTTCCAGTCCCCCCTGGTAATACGCTTTTGTGCGTTCTATCTTTTCACGCGACACCTCTTCCAATCTTTCCATGGAAAAACGCTCTGTTTCCATATCAAAAGCTGTAAGCACATTACCATTGCCGGCCCATACGATTTTCCCTTGGTAAAGGCATGGTTCTAAATAATTGCGGTATACCTGTCTTTCCGCTGCTTCATCCATACCCTGAGGTGTTCCTGCCGTAAAAATATCCGCTTTCTTTGTATCCAAATGAATCCTTATCAGTTCATCAGGAAAGCGTTTCAGACAATAGAGATATTCTCCTGATACCACCCCTTGAACATTATTGGTTCCATGAAAAGGTACATTTATTGTTGAGAATTCTTTCTTCAACAAATCAAAAATGTATATTTCGTTTGCTGTCAATGGAAAAAGATATATTTCATTCCCCACTTTCAGCAAACTATGAAACGCGAAATTCTGAGTTCCAACTGTTTCCGGGAAAACCGTAATTAAATCCAATCTCTGTTCTAAAAAATCGTATCCAAAAAGGCAATTAAAATTATCCGAAATCACCCACATATAATCGCCTTCTATAAAGACATCCCTTACGCCGCTTAATAATTCCTCCTCCATTCCAATCCCCTCTGAATTTATATCAATAAATATCCGTTATCTCTCAAATACACCGCCGACAACCTGTATGGCAAAGGTTCGCCTGTCCAATTATTGGGGTCGCCCGCCACCGCTTCCCGCATTTCCTGATATATTTCCATATACTTGCTATAATTTTCTTTGTCTTCCTCATTATCCTGCCATTTTCCTGTAAGGCGCTCAACCATTTCCTGTGCCGCCGCGGCAATTTCTTCCGGTGTATTGTCTATAAATTTAATGCCTTTTTCTTTATATTTCTCACCCCATATGGAACATTGCAGCTCCACCTGTATCATTTCCCGTAAAGACAGGCATCTTTTTTTATTGACGTCATAGTATTTCTTTGGAATATATAAGTCAATATCCGTATACTGAATTCCGCTCATTCCGAAGGTAACCGGCACTGCATTTACCATAAGCAGAGGTTTTGAAAAGAAACTCGCCAAACTGAACATTCCACATGCGTTGACAATCATAAACATACTCTCTGATACCACATACAAATCCCTGAAATCATCCGCATAGTAACCCGCATAATCAATGCAGTTGTCCATTCCCTCTATGGGCGTTTCCATCCTGCCCATTCTGACCGCCGCAATATTTTGCCGCTGCAAATATTCCACTGTTTTCCCATAATCATAAAAACTCATGTTTCTAAAATCATAGGAAAAATCATGCCCTATGGTTTTCCTGTTATAAGCGTCTGACCTTGCACCGATACAGGCATAAGCTCCTTCTATCCCCATCTGTTTCAACGCCGTCCTGCCGGTTTGCATCTCTTCCGCCGTAAACCACTCTTCTTTCTCGTCCGCACGCCTTTGATATACAGGATAGCCTTTTCTTACGTTATATTTATGATATTCCGAGAACTCTATCTTATCTTTATACTTTTTTATAATATAAGCCCATAAATCTACTTCTTTTTCCTGTACCAAATATATTTTTCGCCGTAATAACCCCACCAGATAGGTATTGCAAACTCTATGCACATATTCCGAATCGGGTATAAAAACCCTCAGTGCTCCATCGTCTCCGGAATCATTATGAATTATAATAAAACGTGAAATCAACTCTCCTATAGCGTTTACGCCCAGTCTGTATACTTTTATGCTTTTATAATTTCCCTCTATCTTTCTCCACGCCGCCTCATATTCCTCTTCTTTACATGTTTCCTGAAATTGATATAAATTTTCCTTTGTTTCCCTTTGGAAACATCTCTCCACAGGCGCATAAGAAATTTTATGTTCCGGCACTCCCAATTCTTTTACCTGTACGGCAATCTCTTTATAATGATATTGTGAAGCAATGTATATCCTGTCAAACTCCAGACATGCCAAACTTTCCGCAGGAATGATCTGAATTCCCAAAATTTCCTGTTTTTGCTTATGAGGCGCATTATCCACAAAAGCAATCACATCTTCTCCCTGCTTTATTTCAAAATAAAAATCTATTCCCAGTTTGTCAGCGCCAAAAATAACTGCTTTCACCTTATACTTTCCTTTCTCTCCCAATGTTATCATCCATATGATTCAAAATCATATCCGCCGCTTCTCTGACAGCGCCCTGTCCCCCTGACCTGTGAACAACATACCTGGCCGCTTCCTTTACTTCCTGTATACCATTAGGTACGCTGAAACCAAATCCCACTGCCCTGATCACGGCAAGATCATTGATATCATCTCCCACATATGCCACATTTTGAAGACTGATATTATACTTTTCACATAAGCACCTTACTACAGCAAGCTTGTCTGTTACACCCTCTTCATAAATATCCAATTCCAATTTTTTCATTCTGCGTCGGTTTAATTCCTGACTCTCTCCTGTAATAATACCTGTCAGTATTCCCCTCTCGCGAAGCAGACGAAATCCCATGCCATCCAAAGTATTGAACCTTTTCAGTTCATCTCCATTTTCGGAATAATACATGCCTCCGTCCGTAAGGCATCCATCGCAATCCGTCAAAAACATTTTAATTTCAGGAAGTTCCATTGCACATTTCTTATTTCTGCCCTTCAACAGTTTCTCAATCACTTCCCAGTCCCCAGGTTCATCAATCTCTAAATAAGTCGTTTCATCCATTTCATAGGCCCGAATATTTCCTGATATTCTATTCTTAGATTTCAACAGTAGTTCTTTTCCTGTAATATAAAACGCGCCGTTTTCTACCAGAAAACCGTCAAATTCCTGTCTTCTGGGTCTGTGGTATATATCATAATTTACTGGTAACGCAAATTCATCCTTATCTATTTTCCATTGAAATCTTTTCTGCCTCACAACCGACAATACGCTGTCCGTATCCTTATTTGCATATACCTGAAATCCCCCTCGAAGATCAGCCGATGTAAGAAGAGGCGAAGTGGCCTGTATCAACACGATATTGTCGAATTCATACCCAGCCGCGAACTCTAGCATAACCGATTCAGTGGAAGCCGTATCAGAAGCATTATCGCTGCTTCTGCCAATCACCTCTACTTTATCAAGCTTAAGTCCTTTCACCACCTCTTTGATTTTATCGCTATCCGTAGCAACATAGACTTTATCTATCAACTCACAGTCGTTTGCCGCCTTTGCCGTCCAATATACTAAGGGTTTTCCGGCAATTTCACGAATATTTTTAAACGGTATGGACTTACTTCCCCCACGAACCGGTATCAACGCCACATTCATTTTTTATCAATGCTCCCTGTATTTAAGTTTATCCCGCTGTATCTCTTCAATATCCAATACTTCTTTTTCCTTGTATTGCAGTGATGCGTACACAGCCGTTAGATTTCTCTTCAACTTTCTAATGCCTTCCGGCTCCAGCGACGCCGCATGATCCGTTCCCTTCCATGTTCTGTCAAGCGTATAATGCCTCTCTACAATGGAAGCGCCCAACGTATACGCTGCAACATCCACCGCAATCCCCAGATGATGACCGGAAAAGCCTATTTTTTTTACTCTGGTTCCATAAGCATCTCTGATACGGTTAATTTCCAACAGACATACATCCTCAAACGGCACCGGATACCCTGACGTACAGGCATAAACAACCAAATCCTGATTTCGTCCTTTGGTTTCAAACAATGTGATTAATTTTTCTTCTTCCTCATGGGTGGTCATACCGAGAGATACATGAATCTCCCCCCCGTAATTGTCACACAGCCATTCCAGCATTTTGAAATGATTATTACACGCGGAAGGAATTTTGATAAAGGCAGGTTCCAATGCCGCGATTTCTTTTGCAGATGTCAAATCCCATACGGAAGTACTGTATGTAATACCCATTTGACCGCAATATTCTTTCAGCTCCTTATGTTGTTCCGCAGTAAATTCCAGATACTCCCTATGTTCTCCATATGTCCTTCCATAGGAATTGGCCGGATTCGGATGCGGCGCATTATACTGTTCGGTCGTCAGCAATTCGCGATTGCACCTTTTCTGAAACTTTACCGCGTCTGCTCCACAGTATATTGCAGCCACTCTAATCAATTCTTTTGCAGTATTCATTTCTCCTCTATGATTACATCCTATTTCTGCAATCACTTCCGGTTTCAAATATTTCATTGGCTTCTTCCTTCTCTATAAAACGATTATCAGTTTATTCCTTTATAATGTAAGAAGGCTTTCTGTGAGAAAACGAAAATTTCCTTATATCGCACTTCTTATCATGAAAAAACTCATCGACTGCTATGGTTTCCCCTTCCACCACTGCATAATCATCCAATATAATAATACCCCCCCTGACCACTCTATGGAACAATTTCTCCAGTCCGGCCTTGCTGGGTTCATAAATATCCGTATCAATATGCAGAAGCGATATTCTTGTGCCCGGATTTTTCACCAGATACTCGTCCACCGTCTGAAGAATATCCCCTTTCACCAGTTCTACATTATGTATCTTTTTCAGTTCCAGACTCTTATATAAGTCTTCTCTTGAAAGAAATTCTCCCATATGTTGCTGATTCCATTTATCAACAAATGTCTTATCACTCTCCACCCGATCCGCCTGTGGAAATGTTCCAAAAATATCAAACCCCACTATCTTTCTTGCGTTTTCATTTTCCAGCAATTCCCTGAACGTAGCAAACTGTATGATAGAGCTTCCTTTAAATACCCCCAACTCTATCACATCCCCTGGAAGTTTTATGATTTTTTTATACAGTTCATAATGGGCAAGAATATTTCCCAACCGATATGGTTCGCTGGTCAGATAGAAACCGTTTTCATAATAAAAACAATTCGTTTCATCAAATTTTCCAATCACTTTCCATCACCTTCCAATCCCTGTAAATCACTTTTCCAATACCATAGCCTCTTTGCAATTCTGTTTTTCACCTTATTCTTCCGTTTCTGTTACATAATCCGTAATTTTATATACCGACTTCACATTTAACTCTGTCAAATAAGCATATATTTCTTCCGCAAACCTTGTACTTGATATAAATACAGCTTTCGTCTTCTCCAATTTTAGCTTTGTAGGGTAGAAAATATCATAACCTCTATACTTTGAACCAGCTCGATTGATATCCTTATCAAAAATATATGCAACAAGATTTTCCATATCGTTTTTGTACAATTCATTCAAAAGCAAATTGCAGTCGCTTCCTGCTCCAAATAAAGCAATACCCCCCCAATCTTCCAAACAATTCCAGCATATCCTTAAAATGAAATATCTTACCGCCGGGATGATTACGAAGAGTATTCTCATGCAATCTCATAACAGCTCCCTGTATGGGACATGTATTTTCTACGTTTCTCCTTTTCTGCGCAATACATCTCAATAACGCTTATCCATAATGATCTACAACCCCCATGAACTGTTTCCATTCAATCCATATAAATTGTTTTCCCATCATACATATCTTTTTTTCTTCTTCCCATTGTATTCCGTCAAATAATTGTAAAATTTCAATAATATCTGATATTACCAATGCCATTTCTTTTTCTCCTGTTCCGATTCCTGTTGGCGTCTGAACACTTTTTCAGGTAAGTTCCATATAGCAATTCCTACACATTTTAGGTATCTTCCCCTCTAAATGCAGCCTCCGGAATTCCTGATATTTATCATGATTCCATTCTTCCGCCATTTTTTTTGCATCACCCATATCACAAGTATTGCTATCGCTCACCACACAACAAGGAACAATTCTCATATCTGCAGAAATGTACGCCCTGCTAAAAAGCCATGCACATATCTTATCTTTCTTCTCATCATAAACATATTTGTCCTTCCCATCCCAGAATGTCACAGCAATACCCAGTTCTTTTCCTCTGTGAATCAGTTTTTGAGCATACTCTTCCGTAAATAAATCTTTTATCTCTTTTTTACTATTAATTTCCGTCCAATTGTCCTTGCTCCAGTCACCGATTGCAACGGAATACGTTACTCTGGTAAATTTCATTTCCGCCGCCAGTTCAAGCAGCTGTTCCACTTCATGGACATTATCTTTCTGGACCAGCATCCAACAGCTTGTCCTCCAATTACCCCCCCCATTTGCTTCCGCATACGAATTCATCATTATACAATTATTCACTACCAAATCAAAATCACTTCCAATGCGAATATTCTCAAAAGTTTCTTTTGTTGCACCATCAATAGAAATCTGTATTTCACCAATTCCCGCATCTATCATTTTCTTATAATTGTCATTCAAATGTAGTAACGAGGCATTTGTAGTTGTCCGCACCCATATATGATTGGCTGTTGCATATTCCACCATTTTGAAGAAATCAGGATTCAACAGAGGTTCTCCCATTCCTTGCAGCTTTACTTCCACCAATCCTTTTTGTGAATCAATAGATTGTTTAAAATCATAAAACGACATATTCGCCGGCCTGTGATCCCCAATTTCATTCATCAGACACATAGTACATCTGAAATTACAATGACTGCTTACTTCATAATCCATTTTAACAGGGAGATAGTCACACTCTGCCTGATATCCTTCTCTGCACATTTTCTGATATTTTTCGTAATTATCTCTACATTCCGGGTAGTCGTTTAACCGTTGATTCAAAATTTTATGGTATTCTTTCATATTAGCGCTAGGTTTTGGCAGCATCTCTGATCCTCCTAAGTTTATCTATTTTTGATTACAGCATACAGCAAATATATAACATGACATCGGCGCAAATCCCGTATGTACTATTTCATCGTTCATGTTGAAAATAAAGACATTGTGGAAATATTTGCTCATTAACCCATACAATCGTTTCTGATCATATAGGTTAATATGACCTATTTTGCTCGCCTCACAGGCATACGGACTCAGCATAATACTCGGTGTACCTACAATCGCAGTACCCCCCCCATTCAGTTTACCACATATAACTTCACAATATTGATCCTCCATGTCCAGCCGTATATGCTCAATCACATCCAGACTTACTACCGCATCAAACTTCCTGTTCTCCAATTCGGCACAGTTAAAAAAATCCGCACAAATAAATTCCATATTCGGAAAAAGATTATCACGATTCCATTCAATTGCTCTCTTATCAAAATCAATCCCCGTATAAGTTTTGAGATTCATATTTTGTTGAAACATCAGCGCTCCAAGCGCCTCCTGACATCCCAATTCCAATAACTCTACCTCTTCCTTATACATAAGCAGTTTACTTGCAAATTTATATCTGCTCAATGTGAATGTTAAATGCTTCACATCAGAACGAATCATATTTGTATAATAAGTTCCCAACTGCAATAAATCATCCGCCCTTATACAGTCAAGAATTTTGTCCCACTCTTTTTTGCTTCATCCAAAGGCCGTTTCATAACCTTATTAATTCTCCTTCCTGCAGAACTGTATTTTACCCTAATTTCCGCAATTCATTAAATAAATGAATATCCGCAATAATGGATGAATTCCTCGTCCGGCGAGTCAACATACTCATCCAGCAACCTGAAATACGCTTCCATTTCCTTTAAAGAAACCTTTTGTTCATCTCGCATATTCCGTTCTGCAAGATAAATTTTCTCCGCCGTCTTATCCAAAGGATTGCCGCAAATGGGGAATGCGTTCTGATAACTTTCTTTTCTCATCAAATCCCCCATATGCACAGGCATAATTTGTTTTTTATCTTTTAAGGCAAAAACCACAAAATGCCTCTCACTGTACAACAATGCAAATCCCATTGCGTCAAATGTACTAAGAAGATAATCCACATTCCGAAAACGTGTACTTCCCGAAGATTGTGCAACGAACAATTTATATTCGCTGTTGCGCATAAGCTGTTTGGCATATTGAAGATAAAAGCGCAGTGCCCGCTCATGCATCTCAGCCAGATTATGATTAGATACTATAATATCAGCTTCCAAATCATTATTTCTAAGCTCCCATAATTTCCAATACGGAATATGCAGTATCTTTCCTTCCATCTCATTCAAACCATCCATATCTCCTGTACATTCCTCTACACAACCGGGATACAGTCTCTCCCACAGATTATTTTGCGTAATATAGAACGCTTGAGTAATATCTGTCGAAATATATCGATAGCCCAAACGATACATCATTGCCCCTAATATGCCAGTACCCCCCCCAATCTCAAAAATGGTAGGTAAATCATTCGCACCCAAATACTTAAGCCGCCGCAATAAATTCATGCTGCACAACATTGGCGCCTTTACCACCACACCTCTTCCATACACATCTTTTGAAACTTGATAGATAGACCCAGATATTTCTTTTATGATTTCAAATTCTTCATATGTTGGAGAATATTGCATATTTTTATCTTCGTAATACCATTGCATCCTTCCGTCATGCATGGAATCTAAAAATTTATACACTTCCTTATCGTCTTCTATCCTGGTAGGAAATCCCACATTTGAAAACAATTCCGGCTGAAACGCTTCCAGAAACCTGTTAGATAATCCTTTCTTCCCTTCCCTCTCCAACGCATTATACTCATCAACTGTCAAAATCATCGTTATCTTCTCCTCTTATATCTTCTCCGCTAATTCACACGCTGCCGCTATACACTGGTTTATATTCAAATATTTGTATGTCCCCAAACGTCCAATCGTATATACCCCATTGGGAAGACTACTCATATATTTTGCCGCTCTTTCCTGTTCACTTTTGATATTATAACTATAAAGCTTATTGCTATGAGAGGGTATCTCCATCACAAGTAACGTGGAATCCGCCTTGTGTCCTGTGAGATTTTTGTATTCCACAATCCTTGTAAATTTCTCATTGTTGGGATAATGTATAAAATGATGCCCTTCTTTAAAAATATGTTCGGTTGGAAGTACAATCTTATGAAAATCCCGTCCCATATATCTAAGTTCTCCATAGCACTTTTCCATCAAATCGTCTAGTGAAATTGTAGAAACGATAATATCCCCTTTCACAACCTCTCCTTTGATATGAACTTCCTTTTTCTCCAAATCAACTTTTTCCACTTTCGTATTTAATATGACCTTACTGTTTCTGACACAATACTCAAAAAACCTGTTGTACCCTGTCTCTTCTATGGGATAGGCATGGAGCTGATTCTCATCTGACGACGCCAGATGACACATCCTGTCTCCCTTTTGTATGGGCGATCCTTTTACCGACCACGAGAAATCCTCGAATACCTTATTGGACTCTACTTCCCACATTTTCTCTGTATAAGTTTTGACGTATTTTTTATACAGCGTAGGCCCCACTGCGTTAATCCAACCATCTTCTAAATTGGTCGCATCATTAATTGGGGGCCTATCCTCCAGTTCCCGCAGTATGATTTCCTTATCCGGCATTACTTGAATATCATCCCAGTGAATAGGAAAACCATAAAACCGCTGATCCTTTTCGTTATAGGAATCTAATATTAATGGGAATGTTCTTAATTCTACAATTTGATTAATATATTCAAACGCTTTTCCGTCCTGAATAGATAACGGCCTTGGACCTTCTGTGTAGGGATGCCCTCCATAAAAAAACGTATGACACCCACCTCCCAGATAATTATTTTTTTCTATCAGTGTCACATCAAATCCTCTCTGCGTCAGTTCCCTGGCCGCAACGCACCCTGTAACACCACCTCCTAAAATAATAACCGATTTCATTTCTGCCTTTCTCCTTCTTCCATTTTTTCTTGAATCAAATACAAATTTTCTATTATTGTTTTTAATTTTTTAGAAGAATAGCCATACGCATGTGCTTTGGCTATGTCCAAAGTAAAATATCGTCTATTTTCTCCGCTAACATGTATTATCTTTGATTTGGAATTGTAAATCTTTTTGATATAACCAATCAATTCCGATAATATGATTTTTTCCTCATTCCCTAATAGAAAAACCTTACTTTCATTCCCCATGCGACGGCAAAGTAACATTAAAAAATCTATCAAATCGTCAATATCCAAAACATTGTTAAACTCTTTATCTGCATTATATACACTGATATCTTCATTTGCCCTCAACTGATCCATAACCCTGCAAAGGTATGTTTTCCTCCATATCCGCCCTACAATACCTGGCATGCGTATGATATAATAAGGTATCTCGCTTTCCATAATAATTCTTTCTGCAAGGTATTTTGTCATGCCATATATCCCTGGATTTACCATGATCACATTTTCCGTAACCTCATTCACATTCAGATCTCCATATATAGAATCAGATGACAAATATATTATCCTTTTAACATTATGTTTTTTACAGAAATCAATTATTTGCAGTGCTGACAGGACATTATCTTGTATATGCTTCTTAGGCTGCGCTTCACTTACCGACGCAGAATAAAGCATAATATCATAATTCTCCCTATATTCGTCCAAATGACTGCTTCTGCTCATTTCTATTAATTGCAGATCTGTTTCCTTTTCAACACGTTCCTTTATAAAAGTTCCCACATATCCAGTCGGGCTGAACAACACTACTTTTATCATTTTTACACCTCCATGCCTGCTGAAGGCGAGTACAATTTTCATTCAAACTTTTTTACCCATCTTTAAATAGCGTAACATACCGTCTCATCTATTCGATCTTCATAATTTCTGATGTAGATTTTGTAATCTGGGTTTAGTGTTTTTATCAACATTGGTATTTCCCAAAAATCTTCAATCCGATGATAAATACAAATTGCCAGCTTGGGCTTATATTTTGAGATAACTTCCTTAGCTCCCCTTAACGCATTTCTTTCCGCTCCTTCAATGTCCATTTTTATAAACGTAACAGGTTCTTTAACAACCGAGTCTATTTGGCATACCTCAATACAATCCTCTCCTGTGGCATTTAATCCTGAAGAAGACCCTCTATCACTATTAAAGTACATTTTAGTGTTATCACTATACGCTCCCTTCTTCAATAGACGAATTCTTACATCATGTTCTCTATCTATATAATCAGACAGTTTCTTAAAACTGGCTTCATTTGGCTCAAAAGCCCAAAGACTTTTATATTTTTTATTTGTAATATCTTTAAAAACTTTTATGGTATCTCCGTCATACGCGCCGCAGTCTATAAAAACTTCTTCATCAGTCAAATCAAATCCTTCAATTTCATCAGAGTTTCCTTTTATCGGAAAATATTGAACGTCGCCTTTCGTTCTTGATAAGATACCGATATTTCCATCTGTATATATTTTAAAAAGAGAGGCGTATACGAATTTTGACAGATTATCCTCCAGCATATGATAAACACATTCTATTTTATCTTTATTCTCTCTAAAGATTCCCTCTTCAATATTATCAATCAAAAGTTCCGGAAAAAAACAAATTTGATTACACAAAATGCCCTTCTCCATTAATCTACATACCATTTGGTTTACAGCGTAAGTCGTAATTACAAACACCGCCGTTTCATTCACAAAATTCATTACTTCTGGTATAGAATATACCGGTTTCCCGCAATATACCCCCCCCCAATAGCTATCATCGATAAATGCCGCCACTCTTTGCTCAAGCCCAAATGCTTTCAGGTTCTCTAAAGCCACCTCTCCCCTTTTCCCAGCGCCATATAAATATATTGTTTTTTCCTGAAGTTTTTCCAACAGAATCAAAATTCTTCTATTTCTTTCATTCATCTCATGGGCCTCCCCTCTCTTACTCAAAAAAGATAAAACTATAATCCCCTCCATACCCCCATTCCCGAAACAGCCATTCCCACTCATCAACTGCATAATAGCTGGCACAGGTTAGCTGCCAATAGAGCATATTCACTTCTTCTCTATCGTTTCTGAAAGACTCTACCATAATGTAACTGTTGCCTTTACTGACTCTCTCAATTTCCTGTACCGCTCTTTTCAAGTCATATACCTTAAGATTATGTAAAGTCGCCAGCGAAATAACCAGATCAAATTCATCATCAGAAAAAGGAAGCTCCTGCGCCTGTCCATATTGCAGCCTGTCCCGCACTTCCTCCTTCGCATGCTCCAATGCGTATTGCGAAACATCAATGCCACACACCTGTAATCCCGGTACAATCTGTGTCAGCTCATACAGCAGATGCGCCATCCCGCATCCCACATCTAATACCTTCTGCCCCGGCTTCAAATGATAATAGTCAGCCAGTTTCTGTGCGACACTTCTCCATCTGCCGTCATAACGGTATCCTCCATAGCCGTATTTTCTGTCTCCATCCCAATAGTCATACCCGTATTCTTTTGCGATTCTGGCACATTCCGCCTTATCGTCACTGTTTACCCGTCCAATATAATCCCGTGTCGTCGCTTTGTGCAGACTTGAAACAAAATCTATATATGCCATATCCATCCCTCTATTGAAACCATTCCCTGACTTCATCCACAATCCGTGCCACACCGATTCCATTCATTTCTTTTACTTCCCTGTAACTTCCATACCCGCCGGAAAAGCCTTGCAGCCCAATTCGCTTAAATGCAGCTCCCCGTCCCGATTCTGCTATTACTTCCGCCACCGCACTACCAAGTCCTCCGATAATATTGTGATCCTCTATGGCAACGATTCTTCCCGTCTCATCCAATGCCTGTATAATCGCGTCCCTGTCTATAGGTTTCATAGTATGTATGTTCATTACTCCTGCCTGTATCCCGTCTTCCCTCAGCAATGCGGCTGCGTCCAGAATATCCTTTAAAATGCTCCCCGTTCCAATAAGGGTAACATCCTTTCCCCGTTTTATGGTCACGGCTTTGCCAATTTTAAAACAGTAATCTTCTCCATATATTTCACACTCCCTGTTCGTGCCCAGACGCAGATAGATTGGACCTTCGTTCTCATAAGCGGCGACTGTCGCTTTCCTTACTTCCACTGGACTTGCCGGACACAAAATCGTTAGATTCGGTATAGACCGCAGCCCCCCCAAATCCTCTGTGGAATGATGTGTCGGCCCTAACGCACTGTAAACTTCTCCAGCTCCGGTTCCTACAATTTTGACATTCTGCTTTTGTAAGCAGATGTCGTTTCTAATAAACTCATAGGCGCGATAAGCAAGAAACGCTCCTATCGTATAAGTAAACGGAATCTTGCCGCAGCTTGCCATACCTGCCGCCATCCCCAGCATATTAGACTCAGATATTCCCAAATTTAAATACTGATCTGCCAAATCCCTGCGATATTTGTCATATACAATTGCGCCGTTATCCGAAATCAGGGCATATACCCTTTTGTCTTTGCTTGCCAATTCATATAATGTGTCAAGATAAGCTGTCCTCACTGTCTGTCTTCCTCTCGCAATTACTATAAGCCTGATGCAATAATTATATTCTAAGCCTGAAATAACTCCGCCTTTTCTTCCTCCGTAAATCCCAATTCTTCCAGCAATACTTGTTCTTCTTCTTTATTAGGCATCCTATAATGCCAGATTGGCACGTTTTCCATAAAAGAGACCCCTTTTCCCTTTATTGTGTTCGCCACTACCAGGGTAGGCAAGTCTTTCTGTCTTACAAGCAACGCCTCTCTGATCTGTTTATGGTTATGGCCGTCGATTTCTACCACATTCCAACCGAAAGTTTTCCATTTTTCAGCCAAAGGCTTCATGTGTACAATATTCTCCAATTCATCCATAGCCTGCAATTTGTTATAATCCACAATTACAGTCATGTTGTCCAATTTCAGTGTTGGGGCCGACAACGCACCTTCCCATATAGAACCCTCCTGACACTCGCCGTCACCCAACACCACGTAGACATGGCTGTCCCTTCTATCCGCCTTGTTTGCATATGCTATTCCAATCGCAAATGACAACCCATGCCCCAATGCCCCTGTAGAAGCTTCCACACCGGGAATGTCATATATTTTGGGATGTCCGCCAAATTTAGACCCTGCCTTCCCCACATGCCTGAGCTCTTCTTCCGGAAAATATCCTGCCCTTGCCAGGGCCGCATATAACGCATAACAGGCATGTCCCTTGCTTAAAATAAATTTATCACGCTCTTTCCACTGAGGACTTAAAGCATCATATCTCATTACGCCGCCGAAATATATCACACTGATAATATCCGCCATGGAAAAAGCTGCTCCCATATGACCTCCCCCGGCAAAATGAGCTATTTGATATATTTTCTTCCTAATCTCCCTGGATGTTTCCTCTAAACCTGACGTGGTTTCTCCCCTGAACTTTTCAAGCTCCTTCATATTTCCCATATTCCCTTCGCGTTTCTGAATTCCCCTGCACTCTGTCGTACTGTGCTAAAACCTCTTATACAGCCCTATTTCTTTCTTAATTATTTCCTTACAAAACTGATATATTGTTGTGTCCTGCCAAATGCTTTGAAAAAGTGAGGGAACTTTTCCATTTCAACTTTGTTCTCTTTTAAGAGAATCGAAAGTATTTCTTTGATTTCACAAAAAACTTCTAAAAAAGCCTTATTAAAATTATCTTTTAAAACTTGCTCCATTGCATACATTTCTTCCAGGATATCACTTATCTTTGTCATATCAGAAGTTTTTTCATATTCAGATTCCAATCTTTTTATTTTTTTGATTTGTCGAACCAAAATTTCTGCCTGTTCCACAGACACAAGTACTTCTGGTATTCCCGCCATAAGTAAACTTAATCTTTTCCTCTCAAATTGACTTTGATAATCCTTTTTATAACCATACTCTATATCCTTATACCAGGAATAATCCGTAAACATTCCCGGTGAAGAACCCAATACATCAAATTCGTCTCCAAAATAAGCAATCGCCTGTGTTAAAGTCAACTCTGTTCCATTGACAGCCGCCGGATTCAAAATCTGGTCTTGCACCCACTCTTTAGGACTTCTGGATACGCCTTTCAACCTCGCTAACTGTGGTGCAAAAAGACTGGTTAAATACTCCACTTTCTTGTCGTATTCTCCTATGTCCGCGGCCATACCCCCCCCCAATCAGTCTCTTCATAATTTCAATAAAAAAGCCCACGTCTTCGGAACATGTAACAATCACAATCCCATTTTCTGCTGTCAGCGACTTCAGCTTGCTAATTATTTCTTTTTGATTATATAAATTAGGCAAAAATCCTTCCGCAACCACAATGTCATATTTCTTACCTGTCTGATAATTTTCAACCATACAGGGAAAAATTTGATATTTGTTTTCATCTATGACATTCTCTGCGAAAAGTTCTCGCATATCCTCAATTCCTTTCGGATTTGCTTCCACTAAATCCACATGCTTGCTTCCCCAGTGAAAAAAAGCCAGCGTATTATATCCGCCTCCCGGTCCAACTTCCAATATTTCAGCATTTCTGAAAGCTATCACTGGAATTCCACATTGCCTGTACAGCTTTCTGCGCCGTTCATAATGTCTTTCCAAATCTTTGATATCCTGTTTTACTGGAGAGATATGATGTTTGCCATAATACTCTAAATAATCATTCTTCATATGATTAAAAAGTCCTCCACGCTGTTTTTCTTGCTTCGCATTTCTACCTTTAGCTGTAACATTTCTATTTGTCCCAAAGCACATCGCCCCATATCAAATAAAATTAATATGCTTTCTATCCAAGCTATAAAAAGTATTGAGCAATTCATTTCTGTCGTCATAGACACAATGATGATTACATTCCTTCTCAGGATTAAATTCCTGATATCGTTTCACCGTCTCTTCCGAAAACCATAATTCCTGAAAAGACTGATTTTTCAAATCCCCTACCACACCCTCTTCCACATATGCCTTATCATGACAAAAATACACCCTACTGTCCGCCGCTATGACTGTAAAAATTCTGTTCACATAGCATTTATCATAACAACGATGGAATACCAACACAGAGTCGAAGTCACTTTCATATTTATTGATAATTCTGAACCCTTCCCCCTCAAGTTTGGACTTTGCCCTGTGTATCTGCTCAACTACATCTTTCTGAAACGGCTCATGATAAGCAAACAAATCCTTTGTGACACGGGCCGTATATTTTATATGATTGGCCCCTAATTCTTTTACCAGTTCCGCCATCCGATATACTTGTCCTGCGTTTTCATGATTTATGACAAAATTGATTCCCAGCTCGCATCCTGCCTTTTTCATTTGGGAAAACTTTTGAATATTATCGCATACCTCGTCAAAAGCTTCCAAAGGCAGCTGTCTGACCTTCGCATAGGTTTCCGCGTCCGCAGAGTCAAAGGATATTCTGACCCATTTAGCGTCCGTGAGCACTTCCGCCCTTTCTCCCTTAAGCAACTGTCCGTTTGTAATAATGGACAAATCGATTCCCGCCTCCAATACGCTTCTCATGGTTTCAACAATATATGGATATACCAACGGTTCCCCGCCTCCGCTGAAAGTCACCGCTTTTACCCCCATATGGGAAATATCACTGATAATTTCCCGCATTTTCTCCTGAGGAATCTGATCCTGCCTGTTGACAGAATCCCGTAAACCAAGCGCACTATCCGCATAACTGCAATAATAACATTTATGGTTGCAATAATTAGTGGGCTTAATGCGTATATAAATAGGCGCAATTCTTTTTTCCGCTCCTATATCTTCAAGGGCCTGTGCATGTGCAAATATTTTTAAATTACTATAGGGTGTTGCCTTTTCCATCTATCTCTCCTGTTATATAAAATTGATATGTTCGCCCGGATGCTTTAACTCATTTAAATACCGATTCATCTCGTCCAGCCTGCATGCCTCTCTGCACACTTTATTAATATCAAGGCTGTTCAATTTCTCCGTAATCTCTCCGCGTCTGCGGCCTTCCCAAATCTCTTCAAAGGTTTGTTCATAAATATTGCCATAACAAAATTCCTCTGTGCCGATATGAGCCACACAGGGCCATACATTTCCTCTGGCATCAATGTGCGTCATAAATGGAAGCCCGTAACATTGCTTATAACATTTTTCATGGCGCATCTTCTTCATTGCATTTGCCCTAAAATAAATCTGAAAATCTTCTGTGGCATACTCCCGGATTTCCTGTTCCAATTCCAGCATTGTACTATAATCTATCTGAAAGGTATTTCCGCTGTGAAGATGCTGCGAATAAGGCTTAATCGTAAAATAGTCCACGCCAATCTGACGCAGTTGCTTTGCCATTTGAGGCAGTTGTCCCATATTTTCAGGCATGAGCAGACACTGAACCCCCAAAGTCGTCCTAAATTTCTGATCCCGTTTCAGCCCAACTGCCTCCGCAAGATTTGCTTTTACTTTGTCTAAGTCTCCGGTCTGTCCTCTTTGAATACTGTTATAAGATTCCTCTTCCATGCTGGCTACACTGAAACGAATCCATGTAAATGCCCCCAGGCATTCCTCCGCCTTTTCCTTAGTAAACAAAGCGCCGTTGGTACTCATTGCCACATCCACGCCACATGCCCTGATTCCATTTGCAATTTCGGGCATGTCCTTATTTAGAAGGGGTTCTCCTTCTCCTGAGCATATAACACTTTTCAACCCCTTCTTACTCATCTGCGCAATATCACGAAGAATGATGTTTTTATCCAAAAAGTCAGGACGATACCCCACATAATCCACCGCACAGAACACACATCTGTGATTACATGCCCCACTGGGGGATATTTCTATTTCAATGGGATAAATATTTTCCCCTTTCAGCCATCTTGCCACCGTTTCCGGATGATAAATTAATTTGTGAGAATCCATTCTGATATTCTCCGCCATATCCGCAGCCACACCTCCAATTATAAAATCAACTATATATTCATAAGTGTATGTACGTATTTCAATACATTCACCTTCTCCACTGCTTCTTTATTTCCTATGATATTGCTTCCCAGCGCGCCGCCAATATTCCCCATAAAAGTCCCTACTTCAACCGGCGCACCCGCCGCAGAGAAAATCCCCGCCACGGAAAGAAACGCATCCCCTGCGCCCACAGTATCTTTTACCGCCAGTGTAAACGCCGGACAGGTATCTATTGCACACCCTTCTATCCCCTGCGCCCCCATGGAACCTCTGGTCAGCCATCCTCTGCCTCCCATGTGCTCTCCCAACGCTCTTAATGCTCCATTCTCATCGTCGCCCATTGCCGGATACGCCAACTTCAATTCCGTCTGGTCCAGCGAAAACGCATCGGAACGGGTATATTTGGTAATAATATTCCGCCCATAATTGGATGAATTTGTCTGGCAGTTTAACACCAAATATTTAGCGCCTTTTTGAACGATATCCATAATCTCACTGTCCACCAGACCATTTCCGAAATCGCACAGAAATACTACATCATAAGATTCAATCTTTTCCCTCAATCGTTCTTTAAATTTTTGCCTGGCTTCTTCATCAAAACACATTTTTTCCGGAATATTGGTTATGGCAAAGATTTTCTTATATTCCTCTCTTTTTGCATTCCGTGTCAGGTATCGATGTTTTACTATGGTCGGAAATTCCGCACTGTAAGTGAGCTTTAACTGTATCTGTTCAGAAACCTGGTCAAAAAGCTTCAGACGCATTTCTTCTTCGTTTCCGATAATGGACATCAGCGTCACATCATCCGAAAAGCTGGCCAAATGCCTTGCCACTGCAGCAGCTCCTCCAAAATACTCTTCCGTTGTCCTCAGCCGCGCCGAGTACCCCATATCTTTACTCATCAATCCCTGAACACTGCAATATGTATATTTGTCTACAATGACATCACCAACCACTAATACTTTCAGCTTTTCCGCATCCTGAGCATATTTCAGAATTTCTTCCATAGAATGTCTGGAATTAAATTCTTCCATATAGCGTCTGACTTCTTCGGACAATCCTGACATTGCAGTATTAATCAGCTTAGTGGAGCTGTACACCTGACCTCCGGTATACTGTATTCTTCCGCCGTGCCTTTCCACAAGTTCTCTTTCTTCTCTGATTTTCCCGGTTAGATCCGCCCCTTCGTCAGCATACTCGCTTCCCTTGACATAAATATCAGGTTCCACTGTCTCTACCACATCATCCACGGTATAGCCTTCCGAAAGCAGCACATAATCAATATGTTCAATGGCACTTAAAAACTTAAGACGCATTTCATCGCTAAAATACGGTCTTCCGGGTCCCTTCCTGACATATTCCGCTGCTGTGACGGATACCACCAACACATCCGCCATTTTGCCAGCCTGCTCAAAATGAATCATATGGCCCGGATGCACCAGGTCAAATACACCATGGCACAGCGCAATGGTCTGATTTTGCGCCTTCAGCGCCGGTCTGATTTTTGATTTAAATTCTTCCTTTGTGACAATCCTGCCCATATGCTATCCTTCCTATTGCCTGATATCTTTATTCCCCCAAATATTTAAACCAATCCTCCGTAGCCGTACCGATACTTTCCGGGGTCCAAACCGGTGCTTCCCTCCAGTACTCAATATGATCCAGTACCATTTGCACCCCTTCTTCAAATGTAACTTTTGCCTTCCAGCCCAATTTCTCCTGAATTCTGGCGGTATCCGCAAAGGTGCAATCCGGTTCTCCCGGCCGTTTGGGTATATGGGTAATCTCCCCTCCAAGCAGCTCGCACAGACGATTTACCGAATAAGTACCTCCGCTTCCCACATTAAAAGTATCCTGAACCACATCCGACACGGCCGCCGTATAAAAGGCATCCGCAATATCGGTCACATAAGTAAAATCTCTGGTCTGTGTTCCGTCTCCTACTACCGTAAAAGGTTTCCCGGCCAATTTTTGGGCAAGAAACACACCAAAAACTGCGCCGTAAGTTCCTGATGTCCTGGACCTGGTGCCATAGACATTGAACAGCCGCAGTGTTACCACCGGAAGACCGTAAACCTGCCCCCAGTGAAGTACCGTTTCTTCCCCCAACCGCTTTGTCAGCGCGTAGGGATACTGAGGCCGAATCTCTGCCGATTCTTTTGTAGGGTATTCGTCCGGAATTCCATAACAGGAAGAAGATGCCGCATATACCAGCTTTTTGACGCCGGCATTTTTCGCACATTCCACCACATGATAAGTTCCCAATACATTAGAGGAATAATAATCCCATGGACGTTGAATTGACGGCACAATGTCTGCCAGCGCCGCAAAGTGAAATACATAATCCACTCCCTGAAATATGGGTTCTATTTCCTCCCTATTCCTAATGTCCATGTGATGAATGGTAAGTCGTTCATTTTCTTTTTGATGTGCAAGATTTTCCGGTCTTCCTGTTGTCCAGTTGTCAATCACACGCACTTCATGACCTTCCTTCAGCAAGCGGTCAACCATATGTGAACCGATAAACCCACATCCCCCTGTTACCAATGAAACCATTTTGTCCTCCTATTCCAGTTCCTGCAAGCGGGAACTTGTTCCGGGCGCCCTCGTTCCGAGACCGTTTTTAAATATCCTCTTGACATATCTTCGCTGGACTATTTCAGCACCGTTTCTTCTCTTTCATGCCCGTAACTATTTTTTTCAGAGAGAAATTCCACAAATTCACGAAGATCTTTCATTATGTAATCCGGCTTTACCTTTTCTTCCAATCTCTCAGACCCATATCCGCTTTCCAGCAAAATTGTCCTCAATCCGGCCTGTTCTCCCATTCTGATATCACAGGCCCGGTCTCCTGCCAGGTAAGAATGTTCCATATCAATTTCAAACTCACCGCAAGCCCGTTCAATCATCCCCGTCCCCGGCTTTCTGCAATTACAGTAAACGGCATATTTCGGCATCATTCCCTGTTGACAGTGAGGGCAATAGTAGACGGCGTCCACACCTGTTTTTTCCTTTAAATAGCGATTCATAGAAAGCAATGTTTCTTCCGTAAAATATCCTCTGGCCACCCCACTCTGATTTGTCACCACAATGGCATAATATCCCTTGTTCCGAATTCTGCGGATACATTCTTCCGCATAAGGAAAAATCTCCAATTCCTCTATACTTCTGACATAACTTTTCTCTCTTGTAAGCACTCCATCCCTGTCAAGAAACACCGCCGGTCTCTTCCCCAAAATACTCTTCTGATATGGAATATCCGCTTTCCATTTCACAGTGATACCCCATCCCTTTCCATAATCAAATCCACAACCTGCTGCAAAATCAAATTGTGAATGGATTCCACCATTCCATACTTTCCTGACGGTACATATACATTTACATCACCGGCTCTTCTTACCATATTATCCGGTTCAAATCCAGTGAAAGTAATGACTTCCATTTTCTTATGCTCCGCCGCATACATGGCGTTGAGAATATTTCGGGAATTTCCGGAACTGCTGATGGCCACAAGCAAATCTCCTTCTCTTCCAAGAAATTCCAGCGGTCTTGAAAATACCAACTCATAACCGTAGTCATTTCCCATGCAGGTAGTAACCGCGCTGTCATACAGACTATACGTATTCATACCGCCGTTTTTCATATAATCCGCCGTCATATGGCTGGCAATTGCAGCGCTTCCCCCGTTTCCCACAAAAAAACATTGGGAACCTTTTCTCTTGTGATTGGTAAATTGTTCCAGAAGTGTTCCAACGCCTTCTTCCAAACACAATTCACGCTCCATCCCTCTGATTGAAATCCTTGTTTTTTCCAAACAGCTTAACAGCTCTTTTATGTAATTATCCTGCATTATCCTGCTCCGTTGTACTCTCCACTGTCTGTATCATCACCGGCTTTCCTGTTTCCTGATACAGCGTTACCACACTGCTCCAGTCCCCATAATACCCATCGCTTAACTCTATCGCACGATTCAAATCAGCCGTGTCGTCATAAATCCCCCAACCTTCTTCCAGATACTTATCTACGATTCCCTGATAAGCAGCCCGAAGATTCTGCCTCATGGCTTCCACCGTAGTTCCAAACAAAGGATGCGGCCGCCAAAGCAGCGCCACCGTTTCCCTGTTTTCATAAAAGGTATGGAACACCTTCTGCATTTTCTCCAAATATTTTTCATTGTGCTGCAGCAGCGCTGTCACACAAGTATTATATAAAATAATTTTTTTCCGGCTCCCATCCGGTTTGTCAATGACTTTCAGCCAATTCTCCGGAACTTCTATCTCCCTTCGTTCCGTTTCATTTACCTTATCTATCTTCGGTGAGCCCAGCCCCAGTATTTTTTTCTCCCAGTACGTTCTGTCATACCCCCGCTGTCCGCCCATAAATTTTGTCATAACTTTTATATAGATTTTTCGTATATTTTCAGACTGCACAATCACCTTATCCGCATAAATCACACCTGGAACGGTACAGAAATGTGTTATCTCTTCCACTGCCTTCTCGTCGTCCGGTTCAGCCTCCGAAAATATAAAATAAGGTACATATACCAAATTATCCGTGTACTCTTTTAGATTTTTAGAATAAAAAAAAGGATGCACACTTGTGACAAAATTACATTCATCATAAGGATTATGAATGAAAATTATATCCGGTTTATGTATTCCAAAATCATAATTTTCATACCATATGACAGGAACATTATCCGGGTATTGGCTGCCTTCATAATGGAGTTCTCCAAAACTTCCGTCAGGCTTCTTATCATAATAAGGAATCGGCAACACATACGCATCACAATCCGGGTCCTCTTCCGCCGCCTTCCAGATGCTCTCCAGGCTGTCCCACATAGAAGCCTTATAAGGAAGAAATACTACTTCCAGACGCACCTTAATATCATTTTGGATACTGTCCTTGATTCTTTGGCCCATTTCCTGGAGAGATTGATATATCATAACCCCATCCATCGCTCCCTGCGCCTTCTGTCCGGACTTGTCATTGAATGTCTTTTTGTTGTCTTCACAAACGGCATCTTCACCACTGGCTTGATTCCCTTTTACTTTCGCGGAAATCTCTTGGTTATCCGTATTCTTATGTACAAGCTCTTCATGAATCTTGTAAACCAACTCACAATATTCTTCCAGGGTTTTTATGGTTTTACAGTCTTCCCCTTCCGCTTTCTCAATCAAATCGCCTAAAGCTATGGCTCCCTCCTGACAATCTGCCAACAAAGCCAATGCGGTAAGCATAGTTTGATTTTCAATTGCTTTCCTGATTTCCTCATGAACCTGTTCCAGCAGCTCCATGAAACCTTCCGCCTGCTTTTTCTGGGATTTTCTCATTTCTGTTACTATCCTGTTCTTATTTTGCTATCTCAACGCATTTCATTTTTTAAATAAGATATATTGGTCATCACAAGGCAAAGCCTTTGGATGATGCGGGGTGACCCCGCTTCGCTCCCCGATACGTCACAATAAAATTGTGTTCTCAAGGTCTTGGCATACCCAATACGCAAACATTATATTTGCCTTCTAATGCCGTTTCAATTTTTCTATCACGGGCAGCGCCTGACATGGGCTTCTCGTCAGCCCTTATACTTCATGCACCCTTCAGCCCGTTTTATCATGAACACGTTTTCCAGTCCGATTTTTGCAATGGCACGCCTTAACTTGCAAAGCTCCCCCTTGCTTCGGTAAAATCTCCGCTCCGGGCAGAAACTTATCTGAAACACTGTCCTTATGATCTGATCAGCAACGCTTCTCTGCTCTGCATTTTGCTGCGGTTTAGGACGCTTTGCCCTATTGCAGCCGTTCTCTTTCTTATAACCCCTTACACGTAAGGGTGCGTTCCGTGCAGACTTGCAGAAATTCGCAGATTATCTTAATCTGCGAAGCGTCTAAATAGGTAAAAAATATTCTGTAATTCTCTAATACCTTTATCGGTGAATCACACATTAATAATTATATTCGTCAAGATGTGTTTTGTCAATTAAAAAATAGAATCAGCCAATCAAACAATGCTTAAATTTCGTAATTTTTACTCAAAATCCTCGTAAGAAACACTATTTGGTGTCAAAAAAGTGGTCAAAATTGGAAGCGAAAAGGCCTTAAATTTATAGCTTTTTTACATAGAAAAGGTATCTGTTTTTATGCTTATAGTGGTCAGCGCCGATGGTCAGTTTATTATCAAAGGGCGTTACATCAGCTTTTTACCCATAATTCGCAGATTAAGATAATCTGCGAAAAAAACAGTGCATGAACACTTGTTTTTTCCATACACTGTTTCATAAAAAGTATAAATTTTAGTTACCATATTTTATATCAAAGTATCATCCCTCAACGCCTCGGCAAGATTCAATTTTAACATTCTCCTCCCACCCAGATAATAAGCAAAAGCCACAAATGCGAAAACGGTCAGGATAAACGCCGAAATCGCCCCCACCGGAGCCTCTCTGACAAATTCCATGGGATTTAAGTAACTTGCTTTTATCATGAAAGCCGTGGCAAGGATCGTAAAGAATAATGAATACAGCATAGGACGCCCGGCAAGCACCAACGCTTCGATGCAGAACATCTTCCCCATCTCCTTCGGCGTCAGACCTATGGACATATATCTGGCAAATTCCCGTTTTCTCTGACGCAAAAATCCCATTGTATTTGAGAATACATGAGCGATTCCTATTACTGCAAACAGCACGCAGAACGCCCCCAATACCAGTTCATATCCCTCAATCATTTTATCATTATCTATTTTTTCCTGAATACGATTCTCACTTTCCACATCATAATCCGGTCCTATCATTTCCACAATCTCTTCTTCCAACATATTCAGAGTTTCCAGGGATTCTCTGGTTTTGGCCAATATCCGTATCTTCAGCTCTTTCCCTTCTCCGCCAATCTGTCCTGAAATCTGTCTCCACAACGATAACGGAATAAACTGCACCAACGCATACTCCGATTTTCCAAATTCTTCACGCAGCATGGGACATTCCTGTGATAAAGCCAACACTGGAATCTCAGCAAAACCTTCCTGTTCCGCTCCCTCACTTTGATACGCTTCCTGTAGATATTTCACTTCCGAATTCTGCAATACCACCGTATCCATGCCTTCTTCCACATAAGGAATATATTCCGGATATCTGAAATTACTGTGAACGCTGTCCCAAAAACAATTCCATATAATACTGCCATCAAGCCTGGGATTCACACCTATCTGTCTGCAATACTCTTCAAAACCCTTATCATCCATTATAAATATGGATGTCTTAACCACCAGATTCTCTCCTTCATCACATGCTGGATCTTTTATAAATGCCATTGGCCCGCCCAGCGCTGACAATTCCCGGCTCTGGGCTTCTACAGGCAGCCTGACATCAGCCTCCGCCCTCTGATATACTACGCAGCTATCCGCATCATTTAGGTTCTTCAAACCATCTGCCAGGTCAAACTCCCCTATTTTAACATCTTTTATCGTGGCCATAACATCCCATACATCCTGATATTTTTCAAAATAAGTATGGAATGTGCTGATACCGGAAAGTGTCCAGAAACATTGCATCATCATAAATCCTAAAAAAGCCAGGGACAGAGACAGGGATGTGGTACGCAAAGCTTTTCTCTGAGCCCACAGTGCATTTCCTGCCAGTTCCCCCTCCATCCCAAACAAAAGGGATAAAATACGAAAATGCTTTTTCCGTCGAAATACGCTTTTCTTCCCCTGTTGTTCTCCTGTGCCGCGTATTGCCTCAAGGGGCGTCAGTCTGCTTAACTTTCTCCCTGGGAGCCATGCGGAAATCAGCACTGTGAGCATGGACAGCAGAAAAATAATAATTAAAATAACCGGAGAACAGCTAAAAGAACTTTGTCGTCCTCCCGCCAACGTTTCCGTAAAAGCATTGATTGCCCGGACAGTTCCAAAGCTAAAAACAACGCCCAAAAACATACCTGCCAATATGGGCAAAATACTTAGCAAAAACGCTTCCTGAACCAGACACGCAAGAATTTGTCCCGGCGCAGCCCCAATGCTGGAAAAAATACCAAACTGATGAATTCTGTTGTTCTGGGAGACAGCAAAAGAATTATATATTACCAGAACCAGAGAAATACATACCAGAATCACCACCGCCAGATATGCCGGCATCAGCAGCCTGGGCATTTGATCCCCTGGAATACGTACAAAATACAGGGACAACAACTGATAATTATAGTCACAGACCTCCTCTGTAAGCCCAAGCATATTTACTATTTGAAGCATATCCTGATAAACCGTCTTTTTATTGTAAAAACAAATATCCACAACTACCTGTTCTCCATTGGATAAATCCGTATTGACCGCAGCTTTCTCCACATTCGCAAAACTTTCGATCATGGAAATGGCGTCCTCATCCATTTCTCCGGCAATACGTCCATGCCAGTCGCCATCCTCCAGCTTTGTACCGGCTATGTTGTCCAGCCAGAAATTATAAAACAGACTGCACAAAAAGGACAGAAACAGTGCGGCTATAAAAGCCGCAATCATAATGGAATATCCGCTGGCTCTGTTTTGTCTGATATAATCTGCAGAATAATTTTTCCACATATTGTCAGCTTTGTCCTTCTTTCAACAAAGCCTTCCCTCCCCTCTTCTCATCCCTGATAATCTTTCCGTCCTCTATTGTCAAAATACGATCTGCTTCCAGCGCAACTTTTTCATCATGGGTAATCAGCAAAATGGTCTGTTTCAAGCTGCGATTAGATAATTTCAGCAAATCTATGATTTCTCTGGAATTTTTCTGATCCAGATTGCCGGTTGGTTCATCGGCTAATAAAAGGGCTGGACGATATACCAAAGAACGGGCAATGGCGGCGCGCTGCTGCTGTCCTCCGGATAACTGATTGGGGTAACACTCCAGTTTACCATCAATTCCTAACGATGCCACCACCTGATCAAAATACTCCCGGTTGGGCTTCTTTTTGTCCAGCAAAAGGGGCATCAGTATATTTTTACGTATTGTAAGCGTAGGTATCAGATTATAAAACTGATAAACCAGTCCTACTTTTCTGCGCCGGAAAACAGCGGCTTTTGTTCTATTGAAAGCAGAAATATCCTCCCCTGCAATGATGACTTTTCCCTCCGAAGGCTTATCCACACTGCCCAAAATATGCAGCAATGTGGATTTACCTGAACCGGAAGCTCCAATTATGGCCACAAACTCTCCCTGTGCCACGGACAAATCAATCCGGTTCAAAGCCACAACTTGATTGTCGCCGCTTCCATACACCTTACTCACTCCTTCACACCTTAAAATTTCCATACGCTTCTTTCCTCCTTGTCATGGAATTTCCCGGGTTAATAATTATTATAGCAAAGTAATGTGACAACTTAGTGACTGGTAAAAAAGCGACTAAAACAGATTAAATCAGAATTTTTGACTTTATATTTCATAGAAACGAATTTCAAAGCAAGCGCCGCCGCCTTCCAGATTTTCGGCGCTGATCACTCCATTCTGGCTTTCGATAATTTCTTTGGAAATGGCCAGCCCAATTCCGATACTTTCTTTTTTGGCATGTCTGCCCCGAAAAAACCTGTCAAACAGATATGGAATCTCTTCTTTTGCAAATCCTATCCCAGTATCCCATATTTTGATTTGGGTATAAATAGGATTTCGTTCATATGCACAATGGACACATCCTCCCGGCGGCGTATGTTCCATACAATTTTTCAAAAGATTCATCACCGCTTCCATGGTCCATTCCATATCCGCCCGGATTGTCACTCCACATTTTTCCGGTATATCTATGGATACTTTGGCCTGTTGGAACAACTCCTGCAGCGTGTCGGCAGAAAGTTCCAGCAATGTAAACACATCAACTTCTTTCTTTTCAAAAGATAAAGCGCCGGAATCAATGCGAGACAGCAAAAGCAATGTTTCTTCCAGATTTGTCAGCCGTGAAACCTGCCTGCCTATCTGTTCTCTGTACTCCTGGGAACATTCCTGCATCATCTGTACTGACAGCGAAAGCGAGGTAACGGGGGTTTTCATCTGATGGGCAATGTTATATAGATTATCCGCAAAACGATTTCTGGCCTTAAGCGCTGCCTCCCTTGTCTGATACAGTTCCATCACCGTCTTGTAGATTTCATCCTGCAATTTGGAAAATTCATCCTCCCTGGCCGGAATCAGGACGCTGCCGCCTCCGGTATTGATTTTTTCCAAATACTCTGTAAGCGCGTTGATGCGCATCACTTCTTTTTTATGCCATAAGCAAACAAGAATGAGAAACAGTATTCCCCCTGTAAGAACGCCTCCGACGGCAACAGCCACGCCATATTTTCCCAAAAAAGGCAAAAAATCTCTTTGCTGGTATCCATACTGAAAAAGGATATTTTCTTTCCCAGAATCCCTCTGTACAACCACAGGTCCCTGTCGAAAACCTTTTATCACCGACATCACCAACGGTTCCGCCTGGGGCATGGTCTCAACTACTTCCTGACAAAATGCACCCAACGTCTGAAAATGCACCCGATTATAATAATTTGTCACCAATACCGCCGACAACGACGCAGAAAACAGACTGACAGAAAATACAATGCCCATAAGCATTATGATATGTTTTTTTTCATTCATTCCTCATTCTCCATACGATAACCAATGCTCCTGACAGTCCTGATATACGCAGGCTGATGAAGTTTCTCCCGCAGTCGCTTCATGGTAACGGTAAGTGTATTATCATTGACATAATTCCCATTGTTATCCCATATTTCTCCTAACAGTTTTTCCCTTGTAACTGTCCGTCCTTTATTCCTCATCAGATATAAGAGTAGTTGATATTCCGACGGACTTAAAGATATTTCCTCTTTGTCATAAAAGACAATCCTTCTTGCCTGGTCAATGGATATGGCGCCACAGGAAAGATATTGTTTGGATACGTCCCCGGTTCTCCGCAGCAGCGCCTTAATGCGTGATAATAAAACATCCAGTTCAAAAGGTTTCACCACATAATCATCCGCTCCGTTTTGAAATCCGCTGACAATATCGCTGGAGTCACCGCGGACCGTCAGAAAAATAACAGGCAGTTCCTTCCACTTAGCACGAATCCACCTCACTAGCTGGTTCCCGTTTCCATCCGGCATATTCCAATCCACCAGCATAAGCGTAGGGCACATATTGTTCAAAGCCCCCTTTGCACTCTCTATCTCTTCGTATACCGTAACTTTATAACCATATTGTCCCAGGTAATCCGCCACTGCCTGGGCTATGACTTCATCATCTTCCACATAATAAATCTCAATCATGTTACTCCCTGCTGCATGTCCAAAACATATCCTCTTAATTCCAATGCTGTCTTTCCACTTCTATTTCATGTGACGCTCCTGACATTTCTTCGCCAAACTATATTTTACAGTCATTATAATCTATTTTTTACCGGAGCACAACTGCACATTCATTTGAATTTCCCCATCTTTTACCATGGTCACATGCTGCCGGCCTTTGTTATCATTGCATCACAACCCTTTTATTCCCTGCTCCATAGCGGTAAAGCCAAAACCATCTGGGCCTCCCACAACTGCGCCAGTTTCTCTTCATCCAGGCCTCCCTGAGCCACGATGGCAAGATAAGTTCTCATTGCCTCCGAGTAACTCTGTCTTCCGATATGACCGATATTCTCCATAAAACCATACAAAATGGTTTCCACTTCCTTTTGAAGCTGCTTGTAATATTTTCCCCGATTTTTGTTATACCTGGTGAAACTTTCAAGGTCCCTGCCGTCCATACATTTCAACAGCCACTCTATCTGCCTTCTGCCCGTCCACGGTTTCATGACATCCAGATTTTTCGTTTCCATGACCATAACCAGCAATAACTCAGCCATCAGGCCCATGGAATATTCCGTATATGCGGCAAGAAAAAACGCATATCTGGTTAGCTGCTCTGCATATTCCCCTACCTTGCGCACGCTGTCTTCCATTTGCCTCATCCACTCCCACGCCTGTTCTTGATCTGCCCTGGAAAGACGCTCCGCAAACAGGGATATCTCATCTCCGGCCTGATGGATGCTGTCCCGCCAGGCGCTGACTGACTCATAGGCAATTCCAAGCATCCTGCCACATTCTCTCAGCCAGATCTCATGAAGGGCAATGGCCATGATACATTCCATGTACTTATTCTGCCTGTCTGCCTGGGGTTCGTCCTCCTGGGGTTCCCTTGAAGCACGCTGCTTCCACTTGACCCGTTCCGGAAAGGATACGCCGAAATCGGGGGAGCATATTTCCCAGTACTCCCCCAATTTTCTGCGCACCAACGCCTGAATGTGTTCCAGCAATGCCAGCGGAAATTCTCCTACAGTTCCGTCCGTCTGCGTATATCCCCTGATAAGCATACTGCGTTTCGCCGCCAGGTAATTCTCCCGGACAGAAAAGCATTTGTCCAGGGTTTGAAAATAAAAGGCATATTTTTTGGCGGTGGGATCCTGGGCCAGGAATTTTCGGATATCCCGGTATGAAACCTTAGATCCTGTATTCCAGGGATATATTTCCAACACGGCCGTTGACAGATATGTTTTGAGCTGTGAAACGCTGATGCTGCATCCAGGTGTCACACAGACTTCCCGGACCCAGGACCCCTCTTCCAGGTACCGCAGCGGTCCAGCATCCTTCTCTGCCTTCTCCCTGGTCCACCGGTCTATTACCTCCATCAAATAGTCAAATTGTTCTGCCCTGTCCATTTCCTTCCTCCGTAACTGCCCTCCGCCACACTGCCAAAAAAGGCTGAGCCATACTGTTCAGCCTTTTCTCACATATGCAGTCTATCTGTCTTTCTTTACATTTCCATTGGAATCCCTGTATTTCCCGCTGCCTTTGAAAGCATAATCATTCCCGCTTTCTGCTGCCCTGAGATGATGTCTGATACTACTCTTTTCCTTTTCGTCATAGTGCTTTTGTTCTGTCCCCTTGCTCTTTGGCCCCAGAAACATGCCATAGATCAAAATTCCAAATCCTCCGATAACCAACAGCGTCTTCCATGATAAACCCGATGCCAATAAAATCATATAAAACCCTCCTTTGCTTTGTTTGTGCCATTACTACATATTGTTCCAGACAGCTTGAGCAATTCTCCGGCACACACATCTGCCTCCAGCAGAACATCCACCTATATATGCTGCAGCGACGAAAACCACAGCACAATTTCTTGATTTTCACAATGTCTCATAAAGCCCTGGAAAACCCGGTGCATAATGTTACTCTTACTGACTTATGAAGACAGCATAATATAAATAGCCTCCCCTGTCTCCATCAAATGTCGGATTTTTGCAGGGGCTTATCATGGTTTCCGCCGCCCTTATGGCTCTGTTGGTTTGCCATAGATATACATGCGAGATAATATCATAAAATAATCACATAAAACAGGAAAAAAGATTGGCTCTTATGAACCAACCCTTTCTAACCTTCTTTATTCACCTTATCCCAATCATACTTCTTCGTCAAGCTGGAAAAAGCTTCTCCTATTCTTCCCCGAAATTCCGGCAAAACATTAAATGACATGGCAGGCTTTCAATATCATTACCACCATAACGACTAAGATAATAAGAGTGATCATGCTTCCCTTAGCATTCCCCTCCTGGTGTCTCTTATATTCTTCTCTTATCTGCGGATTATTGTTATTTCGCAGAGAATAATACGGGCATCTTTTAAAATCGTCAAATGTACTGCAATATCTTGTATATTCCATACTAGGGAACGGCCCCCCTACCGTTTTCTCAACATGCTCCTTATAAAATTGGCACGTCCCGTACCTCATCCTATCACATCCCTTATTCATGTGCTTTCCTCCTCTGCTTTGTTGTATATTGCACAACTATATATTGTATAAAGCAAAATGTCAACACATTTATTTCTTGCTGATTCCTTTTGATCAGTATTTAGAACCCATGTTTAGGCTTATTACAATACTTAAAATTTATTATATGGCGAAAGCATTTTCCTTGAAAATATTGATGGCTTTTACTAATTTAACTTGTTCGTCTCTGGTAAAAATCACGCTAAATTTAAATGGTCTGTCAAAGGGTGCCTTCATCAGATCCAATACATCTTTCACATAACCATTTTCAACTACATAGTCCACCACTTGCTGAATAAAATGCAACTGCTCCGCATTTGGCCTTTCTTCCGCAATAAATGCGGAAAATGCTCCATAGGCAGCGTCCCTGTCCATCTTGGCAATCTTGCGAATCAAAATTCCAAAGGGAGTATCGCTATAATTGTTTTCATACTCATCCTTCGCAGGCCTGGGCCGTATCGTGAAGGCTTATAATTACTTCCTGAAGCGCATTAACGCAACACTGGAAGAATCCACAGACAAGGTCGTTGGTATGTTCAGAATTCTGGATAAGGTGAACTCTGCCATTTTGGTTATGATTGAGGTTTCCAATCACGCAGATGCCTACACCCTGTTTGAATCTCTCAACAACAGAGGCACTCCACTTTATTATAGCACTTCACGCAGAGTTATTTACTCGACTTTTGTATTACGGCATGGCAAAACCGAAGCGTGAAATGTATATCGACGATATTATCCCGGACGGAATCTAAGGCTCTAACCTTGTACTTGCAACATAAATGTCGTAACTTTATTATGAACTTTCTGCGATGCTATTGATAATTTGAGAAAATCGTGGTATACTACACAAAAAAGTAGCGACTCAATCGTCGCAAGTACGAGGTAAATGTAATGATTAAACGAGATTCTTATTTGAATCGTATGATTCATCATATGTGGAACGGCGAGGTCAAAGTAATCACTGGCATCCGCCGTTGCGGAAAGTCGGTATTGCTGTTTGACCTGTTTTATGAGTATCTTCTCTCACAGGGAGTTCAGGAAGACCATATCATAAAAATCGAATTGGACCAGAGACGTT
>JAAWCE010000132.1 GCA_022793065.1 Lachnospiraceae bacterium | reverse complement strand
CAATGCGTAGTATTACATTCTAACGAATTTTGCTTTAGAAATATGATGCCCTGTTCTTTTGATTATTTGATATATCCATATTATCCAGCTTATACGATGGGCTGTTATCAAATCGTTATCAAGGGTGATAACGCCTACTCCGCAACTATGGTAGCATTATACCTGTACACCTTGCATCAGTCAACATAATCCATCTGCCAACTTACCTATTAAACCGATTCAGAAGTGCTGGTGACTTTTGGCTAATACGGTAATACCAATTAAGTTCTTGCGGATCAACTGGTTCATATCCGCACATTAACATAGCATCCTTAAATTCATTATTTGTCAAATAAATTTTCGTATCTCTTTCCAAGATATGTTTTAATCCATAGCTTGTTATACTATCATTGGGCGTTTTCCTTGGAATAAGATTATCGTTAATCCATGCACACACTAAATCAATTTCTTCTTGTGGGTGCTCTGTAATTAAAGCAGCATCAATGCTTCCATTTTCAATGCTATATGGCCTACCATTTTTTATCATATCACATTCTCCTTTTCCTAATGTTCTTGAGGGATTGGAGGGATGGAATCTGTGAACAGTCCCTTTAGTTCCTCGATCTCCCTCGCTTTTATCCACTCCACCATTCCGACTTTCCAAACCAAACTATCGACAGTAAACTGACCGTTTGACGCCATCTGTATGAGGGCATTTATGTCATACGGCCCTGTAGCCTGCCCATTTACAGCAACATGATATACCACTGTCGGGATAGGCGGTGGCATAGCTCCCATCTGAGTTGGCTGATTAACACCTGCCATCATGCTACTCATAGTCCCTGCCATGTTTTGACCAACAGCGCCGCCAACAGCCATTCCGGCCATCATTGCAGCCGGGTTAAAGCCTACGCTGCCACCACCCAAATCCACGCTTCCAGCACCACTGTCGCCCATGTGCCCCAAAGCTTCAGCCCCTGCCATGCCGACCTCGGCTTGCTTTTCAACTTGGAAAGCGCCGATATTTGCAGATTGTGTTTGCTTATGCTGGGCATACTGCCCTTCCTCCCGTTGAATGCGAAGCCTTTCCATGTAGTCTTGTGTCTCGGCTTCAATTTTTGTCATGGTGACGTCTTTAGTAACTGCCATAAGTTGGCGATAGCCCTCGCTGGACTTGTCAATTTCAATAACACCCACATCAACGCCAGACACATCAACACCAAAATTTTCTTTCAGTCTCTCTTTGATATCGTACTCGATTGCATCATTTATTTGAGCGGTTTTGCTCTCAAGTTGGATGACCGGGATATTATGGGCCGCAGGAGCACTTGCAACAGTGTCTTTCACATAGCGAGTGATTGTATCTCGAATTTGTTTTTGAAAATCTTCAAGGCTAAAATTTTGCAACCGATTCAACTTGATAAATTCTTCATAATTGCTAATCTGAAAGCTGATTGTTCCCCTGACGGCTACAGGCACACCAAAGTCCAGAAAACGGGAATCATAGACATCAAAAAATGGAACGCCAAACTTGACTTGAATGATTCGAGCCAGATTGATGAAGTAGACTTCTGCTTGGAACGGTGAATCGCCAGCATAAAAAGCACCTATAATGTTTGCCAGAACCGGAAGATTTTTGGTACTTAGTTTTGCGTCACGGGGGCCAACAAACGCATCGTAAATGTATCCATTCGGATTGCTGTAAGCAAAGATGGCAACCTCACCATCTTTCACACGGAGAGAGGAACCCCAGCGAATCGCATTTTCTCGGTTGTCATCTCCCGGCAGGGATACTTTCGGATGCCATTTCCAAATTAAGTATGAAGGTTCATCGCAACGGATAACATCCATAAAACCATTAGCCTTCGGCTTACCCAGTATTCCCATGAACATTTCCTCCCTTAGGGATACACTAATTATTTCAGTTTTAATTGCGCCATTATAGATTCATATACTTCCTTTATGTGAGCAAACTCTGGCTCATCGGGGAAGTACAATTCGGCTTTCCTATATATTTGTTGTAATTTTCCAACCCAAGCGTTGCTTACCATTCGTTCACGAGATTCTCCTTCCCATCCAGTAGTATTAAAAATTGACTTTTTTGATTTTCTTATGTTAATATTTCCAACGGCTAAGTGCATAAACTCAACAATGTCCTCAATAGTATTAGGAATTGGATATAATTTAATAAATGCAATTATTTGTTTATCCGTATCATCAATAAGTTCAGGATCAAATTCTTCATCTTGATTTTTTAATTCCTTATCCCGGTTTTGTCGTGTCATCTCGATTCTAAGTAATTGCTCTTGAAAGTCCTTCACCGAGCTGATTGCCTTTTTCCCTGACAATCGGCATCCGCATGCACTGCATATAATATCCGATAGATTTACCACATTCCCACAGTTTGGACATTTATAAACCTTTCCAACGTATTCTTGCTGCCGGACTAAACTATCTGGAGGCACTTGCTCAGACTCTACCTGCTCTCCTACCTTCATAGCAAAAGTAGGAGCACTATCATTTAGCGCATCATCGCTAATTGCCGTTGAGTGGAGTTGACTTGTAGTAGTAGCTATTTTGCTACCACAGAGCTGACAGAATTTTGCCTCTGGAGATAATTTTGCTCCGCAGTTCGAACAGAAACATGGTACTGTTGAATCGCACTCATCTTGGGCTTGGCTATCTGATGTGACAGTTGTCGAGGTTTGTGCCTGTGCATCAACAGATCTATTTGCTACCCCTGCAAAAAGTCCAGCAAACAGGCCGGTTCTTTTGGAGCTTTTTGAAGTCTGCTCTGGCTCACTGAAACCCAGAACCTTATTGATTGCAGCAACCCATTGCAAATTTGTCTTTTTGGGTGAATCAGAGAATAGGAAATATTCATGGCCTTGTACAAACTGAATATGAAGGCAATATTCCCCTTCATATTTTGTTTGTTGAACTTGCACTTGTCCATTGATAATTCTAATATCTGTAAGTAGAAATACACTAAGTTCGTTTGTCGCTTTCTTGAACAATCCATTACTCTTTTTGTACGCACAGTAGAGCCTTTTGTTTGTAAGCACAAAGCGATCAATGTTTTCACCATCTCTTGATATCCAAGACACATCTTCGCTTTCAAGAATAACATTCTCGTCGTGCTCAAAAGTAATGCTGGTCATTTGATTTGCCCCTTTCGTACTTCATGCTTAGTCAATTACTGGTTACTCTACTTGTCATCAGTTCTAACCGCATCGCAAATATCACCAATGTTACAGTCCAGATAATCACAAATCCTTAGCAGTACAGACATAGCCACTTCCTCATTTTTCCGCAGCTTTGTCATTGTCCCTGTAGCGATATTCAAATCTTTTCGAAGCGTAGCTGGCGATACATCTTTTTCAATAAGCATTATCCATAATTTTTTATAGCTGATTCTCATCATAGTCACTCTCATGCCAAAAACTAATACTCCATCGCATTGATTATACTCGCTAAACACGGCTCAGTCAACAGGTTTTGCCAAGTTAATTAATAAAAATCGCAAGTTCTTGGCGATTTCTTTTGCGAAGCAGTTGAATGACCATCTACAAGATTATCGTTGTAGATGGCCATTCAACTTCCTGCGATTACCGCACCTCTGCCCTCGCTTTTTGCCTTGACCCTCGTTTCCGTTCCTTTTCAGCTTGTTCCTGCTGGTGAGCGGCTTCCAATATCCTGTCTGCCTGTTCCGGGCCAATAGCCCGTCTGACCCGCTCATAGTCCCTGACCTGTCCCTTTAGGCTGTCTCTCTCGGCGCAGACCTCGTAAATCCTGGCTGAAAGGGAACTGTTCTTGCCGACCTCTCGGTCATAGGCGCTTTGCAACCGCTCAAACCTGCTCTTGAGGTCGAAGTAGGCCCGGGAGACTGAGCGCAGCACCTTGACGAT
>JAAWCE010000001.1 GCA_022793065.1 Lachnospiraceae bacterium | reverse complement strand
CTTTTTCAAAAAAATCATTGTTCGTATGGATATTCCTCATAACTTCTATGATGACAACGGAATTTTCCATTGCAATCTGATAGACCTACTGCTTGGTCGTATAGAGTTGTTCTAACCAACAAACCAAGCTGATACTGCAAATACCATTTAGGAGTAGCCCTTCGGAGTTGCTCCTATTTTTATACCATTTGGCACCATCCACTATATGGCCAACTGCACGGATGGCCGCTTCAATGAGTTTACTACCAGAATCCGCTGTAAACATTGCGGCAGCACCTTCCGTAGGAATACGCAACCCAGCAAGTCAGCCAATGGCGGCAAGATGCATTATTGGCGCTGCCCGACTTCCGGCGACTGCGTTACCACCGGCATTCGAGAGAACAGGTTCAAGGAACTGACCTCTTCGGTGATGGGCCTTGCTAAACACGATGCAGAAGTCTTCAAAAACAAATCGAGTACATTTCGGTCGCTGACGGTATGATGCTGACCTTTCACTAAAGAAGCGCTTGGAGACAGTCATGGCCCAGCTCCAGCAAATGCAGCTACAACGAGCCGACATTGAAGCCTTCCTCCAGTCCTTTAAGGAACTGCCGGACACACTCACGGGCATGCGCTGGTGGATTACGCCACTGTCTACAGCGCAGACGATATTCGCATCACCTTCAAACACGGACAGGAAATAAAAGCATAATCCCCATAGACTCAGAAACGCCTCACTACTGGATTTGAGTTCCGGTAGTGAGGCGCTTTTTGCATAAAGCCGCAGCTTCAAATATTCTTTTTTGTGCCTTCAGATAAAACTGCAGGTTGATGATCGCACTGTTATCCAGATTCAACTCATCATCGGATAGTTCAACAGCATTATCCTCTGCCAGTTTGATTGTGTAATCATAAATACGACCCACCAAAACTTCAAGTTCTTCCGTTATAAGCTGAATGATGATTTTATCGTAGTTCTTGTGCTTTTTCAGTTCTTCCAGCGCTACCATCAGATTATCAATTTTCTCAACACTCATATTGCCAGTACGAATTGTTTCGATATACACCTTCAGCGCAGCACGGAATTCCGTAAGCACCTTTGGCTCATGATTTTTCCAAGCCGTATATCCCCAAACGATAGCAACACCGATAGCTGCAATACCAACTTCTTTTTTATGGTTTGCCACAAACTGGATTGCCTTTGCACCTAAACCTTGAGCCTGTTCTGCCGCCTTCAAATCAATAGGCTGAAGGTTCTTCACAATCTGACCCTTGTTTGGTCCTACTGCATAACGAACAACACTGCCGATTCTACGGTATAAGCCGGTCGCCAGTCCTATTGCAATATCGTCTGGAATATAAAATGCATCTTGTGCTATTGCCATAAAATTACCTCTGTTTCTCGTTCTATAACAGAGCTTGTAAATTTCGCGAGATTATCGTTTATCTGCAGACTGGATTCTGGCCAGAGTTTCAAGAAAATGCTTCCCAATGACCTCCGGGTCTCTGTTTAACCTATCGCAAATCAGCCGCAATCCATCTATTGTTAAAAGCCTTCCGTGTTCTCTATCATAACACATCTTTTTATATTCTTCGAGTTCCTTTTTCGTTATCGTAGGCATCCTCAAATCCTCCTGTATATAAAAACAGCCGGTTTTCTGCAAAACCGACACCCTTGTGCCTATGCCGCATTTCTTTGTATCAAATAGTGAGTCTTAATTTCACAGATACGAATATCCATCGTTGGCTGCAAAAGATTTACCATCAAATCTCTGATTTGTTTAGGAGTTCTAAACGCGCCCAGGCGGCCCGCAGAATGCGGGAAAATGAAGAATTTTTATCTTTATTTACAGATTTAATAAACGGAAATACTCGCTGTGCGGAACTGCCACAATCACTTGCTGACAGCTCCTCTTTCTATATATCATATCATTTTACATTGTCTGAAGCCCCGCGAGCTGCTCTATTTCCTCCACGCTAAGTCCTGTATCCTCCGCTATTTCCTCAACTGTAAGCTTTCCTCTTTTCAACAACTTAATCGCCGTTTTTTCTCTCGTTTCGCTTATTCCCTGTTGCATCCCCTGTTGCATCCCCTGTTGTATCCCCTGTTGTAGTATAGTCCTTGCTTCCGTTTCAATCAATGCTCCGCTCATCATATCACCTACGCCTTTCCGCACATTCTCATACTTCCCCGCTATTTCTTTAATCACATCGCCTGATAGTTCTATAATGGTACGCTTGTCAAACGCCCCAATCGCTTCCTGCTGCTCCAGCTGCTGAAGCCTTTCCAAAATCACCTGATATTCCCCCTTTAATTCTTCCAATTTTCGTTCATCAGTATTATATTCTTCAAATTTTTTCTCATGCGAGAAAATGTAAAACGGAAGCAGCATCAACAAATTTTTTTCAAATATATCATCAAGGGAATAGGTCTGAACTTTCATTATCGGCACATCATATTGCACCGTTCCTCCTGGCGTGACTATCACATATTTCATCTTATCCGGCGTCTTTTGGTAAGTCCGCAGATACAGCACAGCTGTATTGGGGAATGTCACCGTCAGGGTTTCCTTCGTAACTGTACCTTCATCAAGCGCAATTTGGGCATCATATTCAAAAAGCCTCACTGTTATTTTCCCATCTGGAAGGCTGCTCTCACACTCAATATGGTACTTTTTTGTTTCTTTGCCAATAATCCTCAAATTAGTGTCGGTTATCCGTTCCTTGTCTGCACCATCCTGCTGATCTAAAAAATGCTCATTGGGGAAAAACTGAATCACTTCATTTCCTGTATAGTTTTCATCAAAAATCTCATTAATCACTGGTATAATCAATTTCCGGCAGTCATTCAGAATTGTCCGGAATGCGCCATCATATATATTTCCCATTCTGTATCCCCCTTTAATCCTGCTGGCTCAATCATAACATTTTTTTTAAACAAATTCAAGCGGAGCGCCCCAAATAGGCACCACAAACGCATGAGTAAATAAATTGTGAACAAATTCTTTTTTCTGTTACGATAAAAGAAAAAGGAGATTTTGCCATGAATGAATTATCAGAGTGGATGAAAAAACAATGCATTCCAATAAAAGGAAAGGCGGAAAGCCAAATCATATCATCACGGCATGGAGCAGGAAAGATGGATTCAGCCTCTGGCAAACGGAATAAAATTTTATTTGGAATATACACATATCTTTTTCTCATAATGCTCCCTGATTTCCTTCCGGTTCTCCTCCCCCTGATCCTGAAAGAAATCCAGCATAGCCGGAAGGGAATATCTTTCATCAAGCCAGCCGTTAAACTCCATCTTACATTGCTGCGCCGCCCACGCATTATTTATCTGCCGCCTTACCGCTTCCATCGGAAGCCGACATGGGATTTTTTCCAATACCTGCAATTTGGTATTCAGAATCAGAAACGACCCGTCATAATATTCATAAGTCAGAATATTGCCGTTTTTCAACCTCTTTACAAACCGATAACCAATAAAAAACTGTTTTAGATATTCCGACAGATAGTCTTTTTCCCTGCAAGGCGCTCTGCCCGTAACTTCAAGCACTTGTACTCCGCTTTTCTTTCCGTCAGCCAAAGTTATTTCCTTTGAAACATCTTCGCCATCCGTCAGCGAAATCAAAAGCAAATTCTCCTGTGCCGCCGGGAAAACCCCAATGGCCTCTCCCAGATCCAAAATGTATTCATAAGGAACATATTTATTTTCTTTCACAGACGCAGTATAGATTACCTGACTTTCCTCAGTTGCACAATTCCAAAGAATCAAATCTTCTCCCAGGTAGGGAAGCAGCCATACCCACTCTCCCCTTTTGACCATGTTCAAGAATTTCTTTCCTGGAAGATTCATGGACTTCATTCGCCAGGAATCCCTGTCCATATCATATTCCATCCAGACGTCGCTTTTAGACGAAGCCAGATACAACATATTTTCTTCCTGTACAATTGCCAGAAGAAAATACGGTTCTTTCCTACATTCCGTTGATACATACTGCTCCAGTTCTTCCACCCAGCCATCAATTACTTGAGTAGCCTCCGTTAATTTATGGTATTTGATAATTCCCGGATAGTTTCTTGGAACAAAATACAGATACTCCCCATATGATACGGCAAACGCTGTGGCACAATCCACGGGGGCCTCTAAGTATTGTTCGGTAAACTCCCCCTTAACCATATCATATTTCCAGACACCTTCCGACATATAAGGGGGCAAATACAGGAAATTCCCCTCTTTTATCAAGCTTAAATAATTGATATCTCCAAATATATCATCCGGCGCCTCCGCTACAATGTCAACTGAAACACTTTCCTTTCGCTTCCTGGAAGCAGTTCTCTTGCCGTAATTTACGCCCGACTCCACAGCCGGACCTCCTTCTATGGTCATTTTGCAAATCAGTCTGGTACCATCAGGCACAAACCACATATCTATCCTATCCTCTTCTTCCGCAATGGGAATATGCCAAAAAGAAGGGATACATCTAACCTCCCTTGAAGGAATTGGTCTCCTGGTCATATCCAGATGAAGTACATATTTCCCCTGCATGTAAAACAAAGCATCCATATAATGTCCCATGGTCAGAATTCCGTCTGCCTCTGCCGCCGCCCGGTATAAATCCGGACTCTCATCATATATTCCAATGCGGTTTCGTTTAAAATATGCCAAAAGCTCCTCATATTTCTGTCTGATTGACGCCTGGAGCCATAGATACCTGGCCTGAATATCCTCGTCCGGCCGGAAAATCAGTCGAATATCCCCACAATCCCTGAAATACTCAAATACATCCTGTATTTTTCCAATGGCTTTTTCCGTCCCATAATACAAGTTTAGATAAGACACACAAAATAAAAGAGTTTTCGGTTCCTCCTTTTTACGCTCTGCTCGTTCTGGAAGCCTATCCATGTACTCCACGATTCCCGCCGGCACCATTTCCACCTTCTTATCATATTCCACCGGAAGACAATATCTGGCCCGTTGGTCCGATATGTATATCACATCCGCATGTTCATAAACCGGACATTCTGTAAATTCTTCCCATATTCCGCCCAGAAAAAGCACATGGGGCACATATATCAATTTTTTTGTGTATTGTTTCAAATTGGAAGCATAAAATGTACGCTCCACTGTATCCACGGGATATGAATTGTCATATGGGTTATGGACATAGATGCGGTCAAATCCCTGCGCTAAGGGAATGTCCTGTATATCCGCCATACAGGCTCCCTCCGGAAGCAATTCTGCCAGACCATCTCCCGAAAAATGCTTCTTTTCAAAATTCACATTCATTGTATTTCTATCCCTGTCAAAACGAACCGTGGGCACCACATAAACCAAAGTGTTCCTCTTAGCACATTCCCGCCTGCACAAACTGTCAAAGCAGCCCCACCATTCTTTCCGGTATACCACAAACAGCACTTTTTCGGAGCGCACTTCTTTTTCCATATTCATATTCCTGCCTCTACCTCTTTTTTTCTTTCCCGTTTCTCAGACTCTCCTTCACTGCCTGCAAAATTTTCCTGCCGCAGCTTCCATCCAAAGTTGCCAGCCAGTACAAATATGCCCCTTGATGCCCTGTCAGCTCATCTTTTCCTGCAGCACGCAAGAAATGAAAGAAATCCTCCACACTGTTTTTCTCATTTTCGTACCACTCATGGCTCATATTTCCTCTCTGAAACGCTTCCGCCCTCATAGCGGCAAAACACGCCCCATCAACCTTGATGAAAATTTCATCCGCCCCTGTGCCCACTTTTTCTGTCCCAGTTCTTTCACTTCCACACACCAGACTTTCAGTCTCACTTTCGGCGCTTTCACATGCCAAATCCTTCTTCTCTGACCTGAGATGTAGGATATGTTCCGGCATTTTATCCCCGAATACTCTTTGTCTTCTCCCAGTTTCCAGATTGTAGACAAATATCCCTCTGGCCTGTTCAGGATACACCCATAACTGCGCATCTCTCAGTTCCATCCCTCGATATGCCCTTCCCGGAATCGTATCTCTTCCCGGAATACGGACAAGCAATCTTTGCCCTCCGGTATCCTTATCCTTTTCCAAAATCCACCCACTCCGGTCCAGTAGAAAATATTCTTTTCCCCTGGTTTGGCAGAAACCGCTGACCAAAACGGAATCCTCCCCTTCTTCCCTGGAGCGGGTCAATTGCAGGTCAATGTAAAATCTCGGTTTCCCCGCAATTCCAAACATATGTATCATGGAAGACGCCGTTTCTCCCAGATATGCGTCGCAAAGCGCTACCGTAACGCCCACATCCTGGGTTTGGTCCAACACACCTATTTTTTCTTCCAGAAACATGTTTTCCAGAGAAGTCAATCTGGCCTCATAGGCTTCTCCCATGGTTCGGGCAGTGGCATGGAGTAAGGGATGAGGTCTCCACACAAGAGTAATTCCTTTGGTTTCTTTTGCCAATTTTATCACATATTCTATTTTGTCCAAAAATCTCTCCCGCTGTTTCATCAGCAGAGAAATGCTGGTATTGAGCATCACAACTCTGTTTTGTCCAAAATCTTCTCCGTTTTCAAGCTGCGCCTTCCATGCGTCGGGAATGGGAGGCTTTTCTTTTTCCATTCGTAAAATTCTGTCTCCAATAGGACTGCCAAAAGGAAGAAATTTTTCTCTGGGGATTTGTGCGGAATAGGATTCTATCATTTTCTCACACTGTGTCACAATAAAATCCATATTGCCATAGGACGGCAGCTCCCTGTGCGTCACATAAACCCCTTCTCCCGTGACATAATAAGGACAGTAAATCAGCCTGTCCGTTATCTTCTTAAGCTCAGCGGAATAAAATTGAGGCAATACGGTGGTGACAATATTATAATCATCAAAAGGATTGTGAATATAAATTGCATCCGGGTGCATCTGTACAAAAGGGAAATCACTGTATGCCTCAACAGGCACATCCGGAGGCAGCTCCCCCCCTTCATAATGGCTGGCAATAATCTCCCCATCCTTTAAATCCAAATAGGGAATAGGCACTACAAAGGGCACCCAGTCCGGGTCTTCACAGGCCGCCCGCCAGACGCTTTCCATACAATCCCACATAGACGCCTTATAAGGCATAAAAACAATTGCAAATTGGTCAGGAATGACCTGCACGCCATGCCTGACGCCCCCTAACAGCGCCCATGCCTCTTCCAGCCTGTCCAGTCTCTTCTCTGTGGTCTCTTCCTGGGTCAACTGCCACAAAAGTTCACAATACGATTCCAACTTTTGAGTCAATGTTATCTCATAACCACAGCCGTCTTTTGCCGCTTCTCCGGAAGCTTCTATTTTCGTTCCTATCACAACCGCTGCTTCCTGGACGTCTGCCAGAATATTCAGCAGTTCCCCTTCCTCCCCCTGCAGAACCGCAGCCTTTACCGTCTGCTTGGCTTCCTCCATCGTATCCAGCAATTCCTTGATTTGTTTCTTAATATATTTCAGCATAATCCGATTCCCTTCTCCGCAACCATTGCATAGCATCAAGAACACTCAAACATACTCTTCCGGCACATTGGTGATAAAATCTGTTATCCCCTTCCGTTTCATGTCAGCAAGGTCAAAAATAAGATACTGCTTGATCTGCCCATACAGCGGCTCCTGGCTGTTCCAGGCCCGAATAGTATTTTTCTGTAAACTGTCAAATTTTAAACCATCTTCCGTTACACTATCCATATTGGGGTGCAGCGCATCCACCTGCAAATTCTGCGCCAAATGCAGACATTCCTTCACATCCCACTGCAGAATCCCCGTCTCAATCGTATTGTCCAACCCCTTTAATTTTCTAAGGGATTCTCCGCTGAAAGAAGAATACAGCACATATGGCTCCATCCCAAACCTTTTTACCATATCCAAAATCTTCTCTTCCATTCCCTCATAGGGTACCATACTGTTTTTTAACTCAATATTAATTCGGATGCCTGACTTTTGTGCATATGGTCTAACCAGCTCCAATACCTCTTCCATTGTGGGAATGGACGGTATCTCGTCCACAGTTTCCCCTTGTATTCTTTTCTCGTTTTCCCAACTTTTAAAACGCATTTGTTTTAACTCTGAAAGCGAATAATCTCTCAGATTTCCAGACGTATCCATAAGCCTGTCCAACGTCTCGTCATGAAAAACTACAATCTGCCCATCCTTCGTAAGCTGGATATCCAATTCAATTCCGGCAATCCCAGGCAATTTGCACGCCGCCTCAAATGCCGGCAGCGTATTCTCCGGATATTGATAGCTGCATCCCCTGTGGGCCCATATTTTTACTCCGGCAGACTTATTTTTCTGCCGAAAAATCCTTCGCTCCTCTTCCCGTTTTTCCAGAAACCGTTCCACCACATCTGCCATAGCAACCGACTCTTCTTCCGTCAATTTAAAGACATGGCCGCCAAACCCATTAATATGAGATACGAAATCCCAAATTTCATAGCGCAGTCCGTCCCCTACAAACTTTGGCGTATATGTTTCAATTTGGCTGGGGTCTTCGTAACGCACCTGAAATTTCCTGGTAAGCCACCAGGGAGATTCTGCCAAAATATATCCCTTTGTGCCGGAAATCAAAAGTTGTCCTTCCGATTTTACGCCGATCCCCGTTTTGGACATAGCAAAACCCTTTTCATACTGAAATTGAATTTTTGTATAAAGGTCCACTCCGTTCTCTGCCGGAATACTGTTGATTTCTACTCTCTTAAAATCTATACCCAACAGCTTGAAAATGGGCAGCACGGTATAACTGCCAAATTCCATAAACGCTCCGCCATACCTAACATCCACCATTTCTCTTAAATTCGGCGCTGTCAGCCTGGAAAAACAAGCCTCCACATCCCTGATTTCTCCAATTTTTCCACTCTTAGCAATGTTGATTATCTGTGCAAAACCGGGACAATATGCTGTTTTAATCCCTTCCATCAACACTCGATTTTTCTCTCTTGCCAAAGTAAAAAGTTCCTGGGCCTGTCCGCGGGTAAACGCCATGGGCTTTTCACACAGAACATGCTTGCCCGCAAGCAGCGCTCTTTGGACATAATCATAATGGGTTTCATGGGGACTGGCAATGTAGATGGCGTCCACCGCATCCAGAAATTCCTCAAAGGATGCTCCATACCCCTCCAACGCATACTCCGCCGCAAATTTTTCCGCGCTTTCCCTGTGAGGATTATAGACGCATTGTACATCCAAACCGCTGACATATTTCGCCTCCGACAAAAAACGCGGCGCAATGCGCCCTGTTCCCACAATTCCCATACGGATAATGGGAAACTTTCCCTTTCGCAGCATGGTGGAAGATATTCCCGGCGTCCTCTCCAGATAAATCACCTGACAATAAGATTTCAGATAATCAAACATCCCCCTCCAGTCTGAACCCAGTGTAAAAATATCCACATTATGTTTCTGAATATCTTCTATTTTCTGTCCCTCATGGTCCTCGATAATAATCTCATCCACAAATCCAGTCTTTCGCACATTTTCAATACGCTCCAACAATGGGTCCACTATATTGAGTTTGCCTCTCTGCTCGTCGTAATGTTCCGTGGTGACTCCCACAATCAAATAATCTCCCAATTCCTTTGCACGCTTTAAAAGATTATAATGTCCTTCGTGGAACAAATCAAAAGTCCCATAAGTAATCACTTTTTTCATCGGCGTTTCCATTCTCCTATCTTTCCCTGTCATTTTAGTAATACGGCGGTCAACTCCCGCACCAAAGCGAATCAATTCCATTGACTCTTTTTCCGGTGACACTAAGAATACGTCCCACAAATCCTGAGAAACCGTGTGCAGTTTCCTTTCATATGTCACTGTTCCATGAGGTTTTTTATCCGTAAAATATTCACATTTATTACATCCAATAGAAACAATGGGAAATCCTTCCTGATAATCAATTTGGTCCCCATGATTATGTCCGTGGACAAAGGCAAGCAGCCCGCCGGTTCGCGCTTCATATGTCTTTAAAATCCTAAGAAGTCTCCTGCTGCCACGAATCACATTGCTCCAATAATGTAATCTGGCCGTTGGCGGCACATGACTGAATATCAAAGTTTTCCAGTCCGAAGGCGTCTGCTCCAGAAGTCTCTCCAACCAGTCCAGTTCCCTGTCATGAAATCCATAGCGCATCTCTTCGGACGGGTCAAAAGATTCCAGAAAAACCATCTGCAGACGCCAGGGCCGGGACTTGGGATTATCATTGGCCAATACCGCCTGATAATAGCAATGCCTCTGTTCCGGCAAATAAAGACTTCTGATTTCTTCTGTTGAAAAACGTTCCGGATTCCCATGAAAATAATTGGAATCATGATTTCCCAAAACATAATAAACTGGTACTTTAAGACTGCGAAGATCCTCCAACATATCCAGCACATAATCTTTGGTCAGCCCGGCCGAAACCATTCCGTCCGTTGCATCTCCCAGATGGATAACTCCGTTGACTTCCACCCCTTTTTCTGCCAACATTTTCTTCACCTGGTACAAATTGTCGGCCGTATCCTTCCATGTTCCGTTCACGGTCACATGGGAATCCGTCAATAATAGAAAACAGCATGTATTCTCATCTTTTTTCTCATATACCGTTCTGACAGTATCCTGAATTTCTTCCTGAAATACAGTGCTTTGCCGCAAGTTTTCCCGCGCTTTGGCCACTGTTGTGTTTTCTTCTTCCGAACACATTCTTACAGTTCTGTTTCTCTTCTGCAAAGCTTTCTGAAAATGCAGTATATGAGACAAATCCCATGTTACATCTTCTTGCTCCGGCTTCCCTCCATCATTCACACCATCAAATTTTAAACCGGTCACATCCAAACATCTTCTAAGCACAACCCGAAAGTAAACCTTTTCTGTAAAATGATAATCATCCTTTCCGATATTCTCTTCCAAAAAATCTCCCCGATATTGGGCCCAATTTTCCTCCGGCTGATAATCATAGGTATAAATGTATGTTTCATCCACATCCAAACCGTAGGTTGCCACACCATATTCATACCTTTGATCTTGCAGTTTTAAACAATCTCCCGGCTCCGCCAGAAAAAAATGAAGCGTGCACCACGTATTTTCCATTGAACCATTATCATTGCATTTTTCTGCAATTCCTGTCTGTGCATGTATGGTATATCCTTTTGCTGCCGTCCATTTCTGGTGTCTTTTTTTCATTTTTACACCCCCCTGTGCGCTTCAGCGCACATACCAATCAATATGTGAAAGTTTACGTTCAAACTGTCGCAGATTTATAAAATAAGATATATATACTTTAAGTAATTATATTACTTATTTTGAGCTCTTGCCTTCCCATCCATAAGAACAGCGCCGATTCTTTGTATCATTAAACTGCAGCAATCATGACTATACAAAGAACGGCGCCACTCTATCAGCTAAACAATTACTTTTCCCTCCATACCACGTTTTAACACGTTTTTGGCGGTATTTATCTTCTCTTCCACAGTATATCCGCAAGCATCACAGGAGAACATACCGTCCTTACGGTTTCCGCCAGCCCCGCAGCAGCTACATTCGGTGCTGATTCCTTTTCCGAGTACTTCCACAAGTTCCACTGACTGTTCTTTACACTTTTGTTCCAAACGTTTCCGAATATACCCCCCTCTGCCACATGGACACCGAATGATTAATTTTCCTGTTCACACCGCCAGACTGTGCTCCCGGCAACTTTACAATATAAAGCTGCCGCGGCTTTTCTGTCTGCAGAAATCGATTCAATTCATGATTGATATAACTGTGCAAGCGCTCTTCATAACGCTTCTTTTTTGCCTGATATTTTTTACGCCCCGGATTATGGGTCTTGTTTCGATTATAATTTCCCGTCTGTTCCCTGACCCAGTCCGCATACTCCCTCTGATATTCCCCCAATTTCTCTCCATAAACATGTCCCTCATGGGTGGTGAGCATTGTGAATACTCCCATAGCCAACCCCGTTTGGTTTGTATAGTCTTCATGGGAACGCACCGACACATCTATTGTAGCACTAATTTCAATTCTGGCTTCTTGCGGAAAAAGTCGGATATACAACTGACTTTTATATTGATTCCTGTCAGTGAGCGGTACAAAAATACGCTTTCTGTTTTCTTTCGTAGATATATAAATGCCATAACATCTATCGGCACTTTTTCCCTGTCCGTCAGGGCGCTTTTTCCTTCCGCCCTCATCCCCATATCTGTATGCCCGCTCCGAAATGGCAAATCCAGTACAACTCTCTGCCTGCCCTGTCTTACCCTGGACAAGATTGGAAACATGATATTTTCTTACTTGCCTGCACAGATAGCGGTGCATTTTTTCCGCATCTACCTTTGCCGCCAGCTCCAGATATTTACCTTGCATTTCTTTCGGCAAAACAATGTCCTCCTGGTTCAACACTGCAGTAAAAGCATTGTTCACCTTCAGAAGGAATCTAAGGTAATGTTTTTCATCCCCGCTCAGATTGTCATTTTGCCCTATGAGCCTTAAAAGTTTCGTCTTCGTCCGTGTCCACTGCCCCTTAATATCCCCCAGGGCATCAAACATTGCCAGGTAAAAATACACTGAGGGCAAACCCAGTTCCGCACGCAGCCCGCTGTCCGTCATCTCGTTTTGAACGGTGTAACCAGGATAAAGTTTTGACAAACTCCCTATACCGCCATATCTCTGATACACATATAGCTTCACCTTGCGGTAATCCTCCGCAATTTCCTGCAGCTTTTTCATATCTTCTACAGATATGGGGTTTTTATTATACTGACGAACTGTTCTGCATACCGTATCCGATGCCATTGACTCTACCTTTGTCTGCTTACTCTGATCGAAATTACAATCAAATTCTCACTAACTTTCAAAAACCCAAATGATACTTAACCATATTTATCTTATAACAATCCATATAAAAAATCAAGATAAATCTGAAAGCGGTCAGCCCCATCCTACATGACCTTTATACACAAAAAAACAGAAAATCTTTTCCGGATTTCCTGCTTTTCATATATAGCTCTATGGGTACAGCCATGATTAAAATAGACATTTCAACAAAGTCAAAATAATTACACTATTCTAGCAGCTCCAACGCTCTTTTATATAACGGATCCAAATCACAACCACAACTTCCACATTCTTTGTCTGCCTGCCTGATTACTGACACCAAAGCCTCTTTATCCACTTTTCCGTCTAACCATTGCTGTGCCGGAACAGATATGAAATCCCAACCAGATGCAGCAAACTTTTCCATAATAGTTTTTAATTCTTCCATAGTGAACTCCTTTCGCAGTAAAACTTCTCACTTCGATAACGATACTGTATATATTAATTTATAACAATGCCTATTTGACTTTTCCTCATATTTTTATCCAAATTACAGCAAGTAATTATTCTCCCGATTCGCAATCTGCAGAGAGACTAACTTATAAGTTGCATATCCGCCCCTTACCAAAGGCTCCATATTGCAAATTTCTTCTGCCTCTTCACGGGTTTCTGTTTTTAAGATATACATCCCCGCCATTCCCGGATAACCTTTAAATACTCCGCAAATTTCCAGTTTTCCTTCGTCGTCCAGCCTTCTTATGTTTTCAACATGTTCCATAACCACCTGCTTTGTCATCTTATTATAAGTCTTACTCTTTTCAATCATCATCATATACATCAGCTTTTCCATACCATATACTCCTCTTTGATTTTCATCCAAGTGACAAAAAATATAAGGTCCTTGATAGTTTAAGAACTTTACACCTTAGGCTATTGGTTGCCGTCACCGTCTTACTATCCTTAGTATAACAATCAATGTCCAAAGTGTAAAGCCTTTATTACATTATCCTCTTTTTATATGTCTCAATCATTCAACACATTCTCAGTAAAAATCCCATACACTTTCGCGCTGTCCCGCACCATCGCACAAGTTGTTGCCCCAATAAATCTGCTAAAGAGAGTACGGGTATTATGAGAGGCTGAAACAACATAGAATACTGTGAAATTCTTGAACTTAAGGGAAAAAAATGATATGATAATGACACAAACAGGAAAGGAATAAAATATGGCAAACATATATGACGTAGCATTCCGAACAATTCTAAATGACTGCCGGAAGCTGATTATCCCCATAATCAATGAAATTTTCGGAGAAACATATACAGGAGAAGAAGAAATCCTTTTTTTCCAAACGAACATTTTTTAGACCAACAAAACGAGGCAGATAAAAAACGGATTACAGACACAAATTTTACAGTTTTGGGAAGGATACCGAAGAAATACCATGTTGAGTGTGAAAGCAGCTCGCCGGATGGAAAAATCACAATAAGGCTTTTTGAATATGATGCGCAGATAGCGCTTGACGAGGGCAAAGTCACAGAGGAAACACTTACTGTAACATTTCCTAACACGGCAGTTCTATACCTTCGCACTTACAAAAAGACACCTGACAAAATGAAATATGTGATTGTCACACCGGGCGGAACAGTTTCGTACAATGTGCCAATTATGAAAGTACAGACATATTCACTGGATGATATTTTTAAAAAAGATCTGCTGATGCTGATTCCATTTTACATTTTTTCACATGAGAAAAGTTTTCCAGAGTATAATAGTAACAAGCAAAAATTGGCGGAACTGAAAGCAGAATATCAGGAAATTTTAGATCGGCTTGATCATCTGGAACAACAAGAAGTGATTGGAGCGTTTGACAAGCGGACGATTATAGAACTTTCCAATGATGTGCTTAAGGAAATTGCACAAAAATATGAGAATGTGCAGAAAGGCGTAGGTGATATTATGGGCGGAGCATTAATTGAAACAGAAGCAAGAAACATCTTAAATCAGGGAATCACTCTAGGAATCACTCAGGGAATCACTCAAGGAATAAATGAAATGAAAAAGAAAACAGCGCTTAAGATGTTGAAAATGGGAAAACTGACAATTGAGGAAATTGCAGAATGTTCTGAACTTAGCGTACCGGAAGTAGAACAGCTTGCAAAGTTACAAGCAATTTAGAGCAACAATACAGACTATGCCGGCGAAAAAGAAAAAAGGCTTGCACAACATAACCAGACAAGAGAAAGGACACAGTTAAGGTTTTATTCCCTGCTGTGTCCCTACTCTTCCCTGGCTATATTGCTCAATGATTCAACATATTCTCAATAAAAATTCCATATCCCTTCGTGCTGTCCTGCACCAGCACATGGGTCACCGCACCAACAAATCTTCCATTCTGTATGATGGGGCTGCCGCTCATGCCCTGTACAATCCCACCGGTGACATTCAGAAGGTCAGAATCCGTAACCGTAAGTTCTATTCCCCGGTTGACATTATCATGATCCAGCCGCACCGCCGTAATCTCCACATCATAGTACCTGGTGCTTCCATCTATGGTACATAAAATCTGTGCCGGCCCCACTTTAATCTCCTGCTTTAAGCCAATGGGCAGCGCTTCCCTGACACCCATTTCCAATGCCTTTTGATTACAGACACCGAAAATCCCTCTTGTACTGTTGTCGGTAATATCTCCCAGTATCCTGTCGTCGGCATATATGATCATCCCTGTCATCTCTCCAGGATTCCCGGCCGCCCCCTTCTGAATATCCACAATATCCGTCTGATACAGGGTTCCTCCCTCCATGTGCATTAATGTGCTGGTATCCACATCTGTAATCCCATGCCCCAATGCTCCGAAATTACCTTCTGAGTCAATATATGTCATGGTTCCCACTCCCTGGGCATTATCCCGGACCCACACCCCGATTTTATAATTGCCCCCGGCATCCTTCACAGGTGTGACTTTCAAATCCATCAGCTCCCCGTCCCGCTCTACAGTCAGCAAAATTTCTTTTCCGCCGCTGGCCTCCACCTGTCGAATGAAATCGTCCTTTTCATTGACCTCTTCTCCGTTTATTTTCCGAATATAATCCCCTGATTTTAAAATGTACTTGCCGGGAGAATAACTTACGCCGTCTCCGCCCTGAAATTCTCCCGTTCCAACCACCAGTATTCCGTTGGTCTTCACATAGATACCTATTGGCGCCCCTACAGGAATCAGCTCCTGGTCTTCAATCACCCGAATATCCACATTTTTAAAGGACAGAAAACCGAAAAGCTTCACTTGCATCTGATAGCCGGACTCCATCGCAGCCTTCAGCGTCACCTTTCTGCTTAAGTCTATGTTGACTGCCCCCTGGGGAATATTGCTGGTTCCCCGTTCACTGACACTGATAATTTCTCCTGTTGCCGGCACGCCCAGTTGAAAAGATTCTTCCTGCCCCGCCCGCACATTGATCACGGAAGGAATACTACAATCTATATAATAATAGAGCAGTCCTGCAAGCGACAGGCAGCTCACCGCAAGCGCAAGGCATAGCGCCGCCCGATATACTCTGTGCCTTTTCTGCCTCTTTTTCCAATTCTGAAGCAGAATTACCATCCCTTCGCCGGCTTGTTTTTTGATAAGATCATTTGATTCCTTCTGCCACTTCATATCACACACTCCACGCACTCAAAATATCTGTCCGTTATAGTATGTGACAAATTTTTTATTTCATTCCGCTCATGTCCGATTTTTATGTCCCGCTGCCTGACTGCGCATTTCTCTGGCATTGGACAGCGCGGCTTCGGTCAAAGCGTCGCTGCCAAGAAGTCTGGCAAGTTCTCCCATGCTTTCCTCTTCCTCCAACATACGGATATCTGTAATGGTATTATCCGAACTGCTGCTTTTTTCAATAACAAAATGTCTGTCCGCCATAGCGGCAATCTGTGGCAGATGTGTAATACATAGCACTTGATGCGCATGAGCCACTGTATCTAATTGTTCGGACACTCTCCATGCAGTTTTACCACTGATCCCCGTATCTATCTCATCAAAAATCAAAGTATCAATTTCATCCCGTCCCGCCAGCACCGTCTTAATGGCCAGCATAATACGAGAAAGCTCGCCGCCGCTTGCCACTTGATTCAAGGGTTTCATCAATTCTCCAGGATTGGTAGAAATTAAAAATTCCACATCATCATAACCCTTTGCAGTAATCACTCCGGCCCGATTAACAGCAATGTCAAATTCTACGGTCAGAAAATTCAAATGAACCAACGCAGCCTTAAGCTGCTTTGTGAGATTTACAGCATTTTTTTTCCTGATTTCAGAAAGTTTTGCACAAGCATCATCCAGACGTTTCCTTGCGGCTCCCAGCTTTTCTTCCAGTTGTCCCATGTATGCTTCATAATCCGCCAGCTTGTCCAGCACACGCTGCCTGCCCTCCCCGTAGGCAATGACCTCCTCAATGGTATTCCCATATTTTCCCTTTAAATGATTCAGCAAATTCAGCCTCTCTTCCACCATGGCAAAATCTTCCCCGTCAAATTCACAATCCGCCATATACTCGGCCACATCTCTGTTGTAATCCGCCAACAAATTGTCAATCTCCGATAACTGACTTTCCAATTCCCCCAACCGTCCGTCCAGGGAAGATACACTGCTCAATGCCCGCAATGCCCGACTGAGTGCGATTCCGGCCCCATTCTCAAAATCATTTCCCGTATATTGATAACTTTCAGCTAAATTCTCGTTAATTCTTTTACTGTTCACCATAAGACGATATTTTTGTTCCAATTCTTCGTCTTCCCCAGGCTTTAAATCGGCCTGTTGAATTTCCTGGAGCTCAAATTCTGCCAAAGCCTGTTCCTTTGCCTTGGCTTCCTCATCCATTGCCTCTTCTTCCAAAGATTTCTGCAGCTCTCTACATTCTTTATATGCCTTCTCCACTTTCTCTGCTGCAGAACAAAAAGCTTCCCCACAATAAACATCCAGGATTTCCATATGTTTCTTCTTGTTCAGCAGAGATTGATGCTCGTGTTGTCCATGAATGTCAATCAGAAGCTCCGACAACTCTTTTACCTGTCTGGCAGTTACCGTTTCCCCGTTGAGTTTATAAGTGCTTTTCCCCACCTGCATCTTACGGCTGATAATAACCGTACCGTCTTCCTCCGGCTCCAAATCCAGTTGAAGCAATTTTTCACGCACCCGTTGATCTTCCGTCTGAAAGACAAGCTCCACCAATGCGCTATCCGTTCCCCGCCGCAGCATTTCTCTGTCGAATTTGCCCCCCAGCGCAAGCGTTACGCTTCCAATCAACAGAGATTTTCCCGCGCCGGTCTCTCCGGTTAAAATGTTCAATCCCCGGCCAAATTCAACTTCCGTCTCTTCCATCAGCGCTAAATTCTTAACATGTAAACTCCGTAACATTTCTTCTCTCCTTTGGTCATGACCGCAGCTTTGCCCGTTACCGCTTTGTCCGTCCGGTTCGCTCCCGGCTTCGTCCCTTCTCCGACCAATCATTCATAAGAGTATTCCCAAATTTAAATCATCATCTTACGTATCCTGTTTGCCAGTCTTTTTGCCTCTTCTGAAGTCCTCACGGCTGCAAAAATCGTATCGTCTCCGGCAATACAACCCACAATTTCCCCAAACTCCATTTCATCCAAAGCCGCTGCCGCCGCCATAGCCATCCCCGAAACCGTTTTCACCACCAAAATATTCTGCGCCGCTTCCACGGACAAAAACGCATCATGCAGCACGCGAATATATCTATGTTCCATTGGTTTCTCATTTTCACCGTCCTGTTCTAAGGCCGCATACTTTTGTCCGCCGTCGTCCGCCGGCGCCTTGAACAGCTTCAGCTCCCGGATATCTCTCGAAACCGTCGCCTGCGTTACGGTAATCCCTTCTTCTTGAAGCAGACTGGCCAAATCTTCCTGGGTTTCCACATCATTTTTCCGAATAATTTCAAGGATTTTTCTTTGTCTGGTTTTCTTCATGCCGTCTCCCATTAATTTTCTTTCATTTTCTTATGTAACACTTCCAGGAAACTGACCCGGTTTAATTGAATCATTTCGGTAATCTTCTCAGATTTCACAATACGGATTTTGTCCCCCGATCGCAATGGAATGACATGGCTTCCGTCAAAATTTGCCTCCACAGTCTGAACCCTTCCGCCGGTGTATTCCGGTATCTCTATTTCAATCACATCTTCCGAAGACAGAATAATACTCCTTTGATTCAGGGAATGAGGACAAATAGGCGTCAGCGTAATCAATTGGGCCCTGGGTTCTATCAAAGGTCCTCCCGCAGATAAATTATAACCCGTAGATCCGGTGGGGGTGGTTACAATCATCCCATCCGCCTGATATCCATTCAAAAACTGGCCGTTTACATAGATATTAAATCTAATAATCTGCAGAGAACCGCTTCTGGAAATAACAATATCATTTAACGCCCAGCCCTCCGGCGTACTGCCATCAGAACAATATGCCTTCCCGTTCAACATCATACGACTTTCCTGCACATAATCCCCGTGAATCAGCCTGTCCAACGCTTCCTCCAAATGTTCCGGTTCAATCTCCGTCATATAGCCCAATGTGCCCAGGTTTACACCGATAATGGGAATATGTAATCTTTTCGTCTCTCTGGCCGCCTGCAAAACAGTGCCGTCCCCCCCCAGCACAATCATACAATCCGCATCCTGAGGCACATCCGGCGGAATTTCATCCGTGTTTGCGTAACTTTTCTCCTTCCAGTCATCCCCGTCGGCCTTGACTGTCACACGCTGCCCCTTTAACTCCAGAAAACTGCGGATACGGTTCGTCATCGCCAGATGATTATCCTTACATCTGTTGGTATAGATTAAAAAATGTTTCATACAATCTCCCTTCAGTTGACGCCCTTTCGAGACTCTTCCACAATCCTGTCAATCAACTGCCCCCACGGTGCTTTATGTGATAACCCGCTTTCTTCTGATATAACGCTCCGAAGCGCTTCCTCCCCGGCATGTTCGTCCAATTCCAGGATATGTTCCGGCAGTTCATCCCTTTTCTCCAGGTACAACAGATACTCAATATTTCCCTCAGGTCCTTTTATGGGGGAATACTCCAAATCACACACACTAAATCCGGTCAAATCCGCAAAATCCACAATCTTAGAGATTACTTCCCGATGGACCGCCCCTTCTCTGACCACCCCGTTTTTTCCTACCTTTTCCCTGCCCGCCTCAAACTGAGGCTTAATCAGGCACACCATCCGTCCCCCTGCTTTCAGAAGATTCCTGGCCGGAATCAGTATCTTGGTCAAAGAAATAAAGGCCACATCCACACTGGCAAAATCCAAATCTTCCTCAATATCTTCCCTTACGGTATAGCGGAAATTTGTCTGCTCCATACAGACCACCCTCTCATCGTTCCGCAATTTCCAGGCCAACTGCCCATGCCCTACATCCACAGCATATACCTTTTTGGCCCCGTTTTGAAGCATACAATCCGTAAATCCCCCTGTGGAAGCGCCGATGTCCATACACACCATTCCACGAAAATCAAGCTTCCACCGTTCCACTGCCTTCTCCAGTTTGTAACCTCCCCGGCTTACATACTTGGGCGTGCTTCCTCTGACCTCAAGCTTTATCTTATCCTGGTCGAAAAAGGTTCCTGCTTTGTCCTCCTTCTGACCGTCCACGTATACGTTTCCGCACATGATAATTGCCTTTGCCTTCTCACGGGACGCCGCATATCCCTGATTCACCAATATCACATCCAGACGTTCCTTCATAGAAAATATCTCCATTTCCCTTCTACGGATGTATTTACCATCCGCTTATCTTCCACTGATTGTCAGCTATTTTTCACATATCACCGGAATACGCCGCAAGAATCCTCTCTGTAATACTATCCCCATCCAAACCGATTTCCTGCTTTAAAAGATCCACGTTACCATGTTCCACATATGCGTCTGGAATGTGAATATTCAGGCAGAGGTTCTTCAGGCGGTACCGGTTCATACAATCCACTACCTTTTCCCCATACCCCCCGCAGGCAACATTTTCCTCCATGGTTACAATCAGCCTATGATTTGCGCATGCTTCTTTGACCGCTTCCTCATCTATGGGCTTAACAAACCTAACATTCACCAGACTGACAGAATACCCCTTTTCTTTCAAAGTATTCCTTACATACTCCGCAGTCTTTACCATACTTCCCACCGCCAGAAGCGCAATCTCCCGCTCCTGATAAATCCATTCCGCCTTGCCCAGCACAATAGGCGCACGATGCTCCTTTAACCCATCGTAGGCCGTCCCTCTGGGGTAACGCACTGCAATAGGCGCCCCAAACCCTACTGCAAACTTCAGCATATCCGAAAGCTCCCATTTATTTTTCGGCGCACATACGTGCATATTAGGAATTCCTGTCAGATAAGTAAAATCAAATATTCCCTGGTGGGTCTCTCCGTCGCTGCCCACCAGCCCCGCCCTGTCAATGGCAAATACCACCGGCAGATTCTGGATACAGACATCATGGAGAATCTGGTCATAAGCCCTTTGGAGAAAAGAAGAATACACCGCCACAATGGGTTTTAATCCCCCCACCGCCAATCCAGCCGCAAACGTCACGGCATGTTCTTCCGCAATTCCCACATCGAAAAAACGCTTTGGATACATATTGCGGAACCGTTTCAACCCTGTGCCGTCCGGCATGGCAGCAGTAATCGCCACAATTTTCTCATCTCTCTGGCCCAACTTACACATAACAGTGGAAAAAATATCCGTATAATTGGCCACGATTCTCGGATGAGAGGGAATCCCTGTCTCGATATCAAAAGGCTCCGCCCCATGAAATCTTGCCGGATGCCTTTCTGCCGGCAAATATCCTTTTCCCTTTTGGGTCAGTACATGAATTAACACCGGTCCTTCCACACGTTTTGCATCGCTGATTACGGAGACCATGCTGCTAATATTATGCCCATCCACCGGCCCTAAATAAGTAATACCCATATCCTCAAAAAACATTCCAGGAATGACCAACTGCTTAAAGCTGCTCTTTGCCTTTCGTATCTTATTGATAGCATTCTTCCCTCCCCTGGTACCTGTCAACGCATTATAAATTCCCCGTTTTAAATCAAGATACCCCGACGCGGTACGAATATTGTTCAGATACTTGGATACGCCCCCCACATTCTCAGAAATAGACATATTGTTATCATTCAAGATAATGATAAAATTGGTATCTAATTTTGACGCATTGTTCAGCGCCTCATAAGCCATTCCTCCGGTCAGGGAACCGTCCCCTAAGACCGATACAATCGTATTCTTTCCACCGGTAAGTTCTCTTGCTCTGACAAGACCTAACCCTGCGGAAATAGAGGTTGAACTATGCCCCGTATCAAATACATCACATTCGCTTTCTTTTCGTTTTGGGAAACCGCTGAGACCATGAAATTGACGCAAAGACTCGAAACCGCATCTGCGTCCGGTGAGAATTTTATGAGTATAAGACTGATGCCCTACATCCCAGATGATTTTATCCTCCGGTAAATTTAGGGCCAGATGTAAGGCCATGGTCAACTCCACCGCCCCAAGATTAGAGCCCAGATGCCCTCCGCTCACACTGATTTTCTGAATGAGAAAATCCCTGATCTCCTGGGCCAGTGCATTTAAATCCTCTTTCCTTACCTTTTTAATATCATTTGCCTGTCCTATATTTTCCAAAAACATCTCCCACCATGCCTCCCTTTCCGCTCCGGCCAGAGCATCATTCCCCTGTTACCACACCCTGATACCGTTCAGTGAACCCCAGGCCGAAAGCCTCAGCTCACACACTCACCGCGCAGCTTTAAGCCTTCCTTTGAATCAGTTTTATGATCAAATTTTTCAGAAATTCATGTTCTCCTGGAAAGCTGTCCAGAATAGATATGGCCTCTTCCGACAACGCCTTCACATCCGCCTGTGCCTGATCCAACCCCTTTAACGTCACATAGGTCTGCTTCCGGTTCTTACAGTCGCTGCCCGTAGGTTTGCCCAACTCTTGACTGTCTCCCACCACATCCAGAATATCATCCTGAATCTGAAATGCAATTCCCACATGGTAAGCACATTTTTCTATTTTAGTCACCTGTTCTTTCGCAGCGCCCGCCAAAATCGCCCCGATCATCATTGCCGCCTGTATCAGCGCCGCCGTCTTATGAGCATGGATAAACAATACCTGCTCTTGCGTAACTGCATCCTGGTTCCCCTCCGCAAGAATATCTGCCGCCTGACCTCCTATCATGCCGTAAATACCCGCTTTCTTGGCAAGGAGGAAAAGCGCGTCGGAAATCCACTCCGCATGAGCAAGCCGCTTTGAAGCCGAAAATTCCCCTTCTCCCTCACCTTGACAGCAAGAGTATTTCTCCGGACAGTCCCCCTCTTCTCCCTGACAGCAAAATTTCTCTTCCCCGCAGCCGCCTTTTCTCTCCGCTCTGCCAAAACGAAGCGCCGCAAGCGCTGTCTCAAAGGCATAATTCAAAAGTCCGTCCCCGGCAAGTATTCCCATCGCATCTCCATATACGCGCCAGGTGGTTTCCCGCCCTCTGCGGTACTCGTCATTGTCCATTGCCGGAAGATCGTCATGTACCAAAGAATAATTATGAATCATCTCAATGGCAGCCATAAAGGATCTGATCACAAAGTCATCACCGCCGCCAAACATCCGGTAAACCTCCCACATCAACAGCGGACGAAGCCGTTTACCCCCGCCCGTCAAACTGTAATTCATTGCCTCAATGACAGCCTTCTGCAGCCCTTCTTCCCTGGGCAGAAATTCTTTCAATACCGTTTCAATCCAGTCCGTTTTCTCCTTAAGCTCCCTGTCAAACACTTCCATCTTCAAATTCCTCCAACCGTCCTTCCTCGCTGAGCTTAAGCACCTGTTTCTCCACTCTGTCAATCTGTCCGTTACACTGCTTCAAAACCGCCATTCCCTCGCTATATGTTAAAAAAGCCTCTTCCAGAGAAATATCCTCTTGCTCCATCTTCCCAATCAACGCTTCCAGCCGGGCAAAATTTTCTTCCAGCCCAGGCTCCCTTTTCACTTCATCCATATCCGCTCCTATTCCACTTCACTGAGCGAACTTTGCTCCGTCCCTGTTACCGCAGCACAAATCCGCCCGTCCCTGACCCGTATCCTGACCGTTTGCCCCGTCCGCACCTGTTCCACGGACCCAATATGTTTTCCACTCTCGTCTTCCACATAAGAATATCCGCAATTTAACTTTTCCAAAGGGGACAGCCCCTTCATCCTCTCAATAAAAATTGCCAGTTCATGCCGTTTTCTTTCTAACACACGCCTCATGCGCTCCTGCAAGCGTTCTTCCGCCCCAATGGCCGCCATCCTGTTCTCTCTGATGCGATTGGCCGGACTCACCGCCCCCAGCCGCAGCTCCAAATGACGCAGCTTTCCCCGCTCTCTTTCCATACAACGGCCGATCAGCCGATTCAGCGCCTCCCGGCGGGCTTCCATTTCACCCAATATCTCTCTGACGTCAGTGACCGCCAATTCCGCTGCAGCAGAAGGAGTTGGCGCCCTTAAATCAGATACATAATCTATAATCGTGGTATCCGTTTCGTGCCCTACGGCGGAAATGATCGGAACCGTACAGTCAAATACCGCCTGAGCCACCTCTCTCTCATTAAAAGCCCATAAATCTTCAATGGAACCGCCGCCCCTGCCCACGATCATCACATCCACGCCCAATGACTCCAACGCCCTGATTCCCTTGATAATACTGGGCGCCGCAGCCTCTCCCTGCACAATGGCCGGATACAGAATTACCTGAACATAGGGATTACGCCTTCCTGCAATCTGTATAATATCCCGCACCGCCGCTCCCGTGGACGCCGTCACCACGCCAAGGGTTTTGATATATCTGGGAATGAGCCGTTTACATTCCTGGGAGAACATCCCGGACGCCGCCAACTCCCGTTTCAACAACTCATATTTCTCATATAATTGTCCGTTCCCGTCCAACAGAATTTGCTTTGCATATAATTGATACTTTCCGTCCCGCTCATAGACATCCACAGTTCCGCCCACAATCACCTGTTGTCCTTCGGACATGCGAAAAGAGAGACCCGAACGGCTGCCTGCAAACATAACACAGCTTATGGTCCCTTTAGCATCTTTTAACGTAAAATAAATATGTCCTGAAGAATGATACTTGCAGTTGCTCACCTCTCCCTTGACAAAAAGGCTTCGCAGCAAATAATCCTGCGTAAACACATTTTTAATATAAGAATTCAGTTGCCCAACCGTATATACATTACGAATCTTAATCACCCAGCTTTACAATTTTTCCCAAAATAGCGTTGACAAAACCGCCCGCATTTTCCTGTCCGTACATTTTCGCAATTTCCACCGCTTCATCAATGGCCACACCCGCGGGAATATCCTCGTCATAACGCATTTCATACACAGCCAGACGGAGTACCGTAAGTTCCACCTTTCCCATACGTGTCGTATTCCAGCCCTCTGTGTTGTCGTCAATGAGCTTGTCTATCTCCGGAATTTTCTCCCTCACCGCCTGACATTTTTCTTCAATCAGATCCGCTTCCTGCTGCGTTTTTACTTCCTCGCTGTCCTCCAGAAACAATCTCATCTGCTTTGGCATGTCTTCCGGCGCATGGAATTCCACCTGAAATAAAAGCCTGAAAATCTGTTCTCTCTGCTCGTGTCGTCCCATTGCTGCGTTACCTTACCCTTACTCCTGCAATTCGGATATTTACATCGCTGCAAGCAAGGCCGGTCATATTCTCAATGGCAGCCTTTACCTTTGCCTGTACCTGTTTACAGGTAGCCGGAATATTATACCCGTACTCCATTGTCACTGCCAAATCCACCCTCACTTTACCATCCTGTACCATTACTCTGACGCCCTTTGTAAGCTTTTTTACCCCTACCTTTCCCATCAGTTCATTGGTAATATTACCGGCCATTGCGCTTACGCCTTCCACCTCTGTTGCGGCAAGGGATGCAATCATAGCCACAACATCATCGGCAATCTGCACCACGCCTACGTTTTGCTCCGCCAATACCACCTCATTTTTTACCGTTTCTTTCTCCATTTAAACACCTCCTGCAAAAAGTATTGCAACATTAATTAAAACATATACCTGAAATCTTTTTATTCCCTCAGAAGTGAACACTACGCCCTTTATGTCAATATTATACCACACCCCTTATTCATTTGTCACCCAAAATGTCAATGAGAACTGGTTTTGATTCTGTGTATAAGCCACACTCTTCTCTCCCTCCCCCAAATAACCGAAGATCTCCTGGCCTTCTATCAAAGCCCCGTATATTTCTTCATAACAGGCTGCGTCACTGCATTTCACCGTCACATCCCTTCCGCCCCCGTCAAATACTCTGTCAAACAGCGCTTTCATCTGTTCCTTGTCATAGCCGGTAAAAAATGCGCCTTCCCTTCTGTAATAATTTGCCTCCACAGCCGTACATTCAGGCATGGGAACCACACCCCCAATGGCGTGCGTCCGCAAAATCTCCTGTGTGGTAACATTCAAATAATCATAATTAATCTCAGGCATCCCCCTCAAAATCACATTCTGCCTTTGCTCTGCCTCAGACGCTCCCTCCTGTGTTCCGGTGACATTGCCTTCTTCCGAAAATCCTATTTCCTCTCCCGCCCCAACTGTCAGATCCCCTTCTTCCGGAAATGTATCTTCCACTTGATATGATACATCCCCCCAGGTCGTATCTATATAATAATATGCTCCGTCCACCTTTGCCAGGTTCCAGGCATGTCCTTCTCCCGTCCGCACCGTCCCCTGGACCAACGCACATTCGATTCCCAGTCGATTCAGCAAATACTGGGTGGCTTTTGCATATCCCTGACAAACAGACAGCCGATGTACAAACACAGAATAAATATTCTGGTTATCCAAAGCGTCCACATTATAATCCGTACTGCAGATTATCGTGTCATATACATATTTTACTTTGTCATAATCTGATGCCTCTGTGTCAACGCCTGCAAGAATCTCCCCCGCTGCCGCAAGAATCTCCTGTTCACGCTTCAGTGCAGTCTCCAAATCTATGTTATAAGTTCCGGAAAAAGTGATGGAAGTAATCTGTTCTCCCAACATATATTTCGTATAAGAATATCCCTCCACATAGAACAATTCCGGATGGTCACACATGACACACTGGAATATTCTATCTATATCCGCTTCCTCAAGTCCTGCTTCCAATCCTTTGACATTCAACTCTGTGTCCGTGCCAAAACTTCCCAATACCTGCTCCATATCCTCATACCATAACCGCTCCGTCTCGCTTAAGCTGTCGGCGGCATAGGACCCAGCCTCTTCCATTAAAAAAGAGATTTTATTTTCCGGCGTTGGTTCCGGAACTGCCTCCTGCTCCTTCACCGGCTGTTTTTCACAGGACTCTTCCAGGGCGCCCGTCTCCCGCACCAGGGCAAAATCCCTGGGAATACCGTTCAAAAGCTCCGCTCCTGCACAGCCTGCAAACGCTATTCCAAACAACACCCCCCACAGGACAAACGATAACATGTGCGCCTTTTTTCTCATTCACAGCTCCCCTTTACTCAGTTTCTTCCAAATTCCGTCAACACAAGACCTTTGTTTCGGTCAAGCGTCATTCCGATGCTCCAGGAATTCACAAACAATAGCAACGGATTTCCTTTCATATCCTTTACCTTCTTCATATCGGAAGTGCCTGTGAGTTTTGCAATATCCACTTCATCTTTATTTTCAATCCAGCGAATATGCTCATAGGGCAGATTCTCCAGTCTGATTTCCACATTATATTCATTCTCCAGACGGTACTTCAGTACGTCAAACTGCAGCACCCCTACCACACCCACAATAATTTCCTCCAGGCCGGTATTAAATTCCTGAAAAATCTGAATTGCCCCTTCCTGTGCAATCTGTTCAATTCCTTTTACAAACTGCTTCCGTTTCATAGTATCCAACTGTCTTACTCTGGCAAAATGCTCCGGAGCAAAAGTAGGAATCCCTTCATACCGAAACTTGTCCTTAGGCATACAAAGCGTATCCCCAATGGAAAAAATTCCTGGGTCAAACACACCGATAATGTCACCCGCATACGCCTGGCTTAAAATCTTCCTTTCGTCAGCCATAATCTGCTGAGGCTGGGACAGACGCATCACCTTGTCTCCCTGCACATGACGCACTTCCATACTGGCGTCAAATTTGCCCGAACAGATTCGCATAAAGGCAATCCTGTCCCGATGGGCTTTATTCATATTTGCCTGAATCTTAAATACAAAAGCGCTGAATCCCTGCTCCCCAGGATCTATCATGCCTATATCAGCCTTTCTGGGCAGCGGAGGCATGGTCATATCCAGAAAATGCCGCAGAAAAATTTCCACGCCAAAATTTGTCAGCGCCGAGCCAAAGCATACAGGGGTAAGTTCTCCCGCCCGCACCTTGTCCAAATCAAATTCAGCGCTGGCCCCGTCCAGAAGTTCAATTTCTTCCAAAAGCTTGTCCGAGGGTTCAACGCCTATGAGCCCCTTCAGAGCCGCCTCATCCTTGACAGAAATTTCTGTGGAAGTGCCTTCTTTTGTTCCTTTTTCCGTATCGGAATAAGAAATGACACATTCCTTCTTTCTGTCATAGACGCCTTTAAACCCTTTCCCTGATCCAATGGGCCAATTCAAAGGACAGGTTGCAATGCCAAGTTCTTTCTCAATATCATCCAGCAAATCAAATGTATCTTTGGCGTCCCTGTCCATTTTATTGATAAAAGTAAAAATCGGAATCTTTCGCATCACACAAACTTTAAACAGCTTTCTGGTCTGGGCCTCCACTCCCTTAGAGGCGTCAATCACCATGACCGCCGAATCCGCCGCCATCAAAGTCCGGTATGTGTCTTCCGAGAAGTCCTGATGTCCCGGCGTATCCAAAATATTGATACAATACCCCTCATACTCAAACTGAAGCACGGAAGAGGTAACGGAAATACCTCTCTGCTTCTCTATCTCCATCCAGTCGGACACCGCATGCCTGGCAGTGGCTTTCCCCTTCACGCTGCCCGCCAGGTTAATTGCGCCGCCGTACAATAGAAATTTCTCTGTAAGGGTGGTCTTGCCCGCATCCGGATGAGAAATAATCGCAAATGTACGACGACGGTTAATTTCTTTCGTATATTCACTCATAGGTCGTGAACCTCCGTTTTCTTATTTCAATTAAATTATCCTAACATTGCCTCCCCGGCAAAGTCAGGCGCAATCCCAAAGTATTGTAACACAGTCGCCCCTATGTCTGCAAATGTTTTCCTCGTGCCCAGGTTTTGGGGCCTGACATTTTTCCCATACATCAGAAAAGGCGTATATTCCCTGGTATGGTCTGTGGTTGCCCCATACCCCGGATCACAGCCATGATCCGCCGTAATCATCAAAATATCCTCTTCCTGTAATTTATTCAAAATCTCCGGCAGCCTTTGGTCAAAATCCCTCAATGCCTTAGCATATCCGTCCACATCCCTCCTATGCCCGTACAGCATATCATAGTCTACCAGATTTATAAAACACAACCCTTCAAACTCTTTGTCCAGATATTCCAAAGTCCGTCGGATGCCTTCTTCATTTCCACCTGTGTACACAAACTCCGTAATTCCTTTGCCTGCAAAAATATCATATATTTTTCCCACGGCAATCACTGCCTTACCCTGTTCCGACAACTGATCAAGCATTGTGGTTTTGGGCGGCAGAATGGAAAAATCATGCCGATGGGTCGTTCTGGTATAAGGCCCTCCGTAAGGTCCTGTAAAGGGTCTTGCAATCACTCTTCCCACGCCATGTTCCCCCTGCAGAATCTCCCGTGCAGCCCTGCAATATTCATACAATTGTTCTACAGGAACTATGTCTTCATGGGCCGCAATCTGAAACACGCTGTCGGCAGAAGTATATACAATCAAATCTCCCCTATCCATATGGGCGTCGCCATATTGCTGAATCACCTCCGTACCGGAATAAGGTTTGTTACAGAGTACCCCTCGTCCGGTCCTGTGAGAAAATGCGTCCAATACTTCCTTCGGAAACCCCTTCGGATATGTGGGCAAGGGTTTATGGGAACAGATTCCCGCTATCTCCCAATGTCCGATGGTGGTATCTTTCCCTTTGGAGGCCTCCGTCATCCGGGCATATGCCCCCATGCCGGAAACAGCCTTATTATCGGCTGTTTCCACAAAGGCCGTCTCCACACCGTCTATTTGAAACAACCCCAGTTTCCGCATACAGGGCATATGGAAATACGGACTGGAAGAAACGGTTCTCAGCGTATTTACATCCACATCGCCGTAAGAAACCGCATCCTCCATTCCGCCTATTCCAAAACTATCCAATACAATCAAAAATACTCTCTTCATGCTTTCTTCTGTCCTCTCTCGAAAAACCGTACCTATTGCCGTTTATTACCGCACAGGTTCACGATTCACCCCTATGAATTCCAGTCTGCGGCCAAAGCAAATCCGCTTACCCGGATAGTATATCACAATTACTATGTAAAATAAACCATTTCACTTAGAATTCTCTATTGCACAATAGTGCTGATAGTAATTTTATCCGCTGCAATCTCCGTCTTACGCTTTACTATATCTTCTATCTGCGCCCTCATTACATCGTCAAGTACTTCCGCATTTACCACCACATCTACCGCATCTCCGTTAATGCTTACCACCACATCCTGAAATCCTTTTGCTTCCAGAAGGATCTCTGCAGCCGCCTCTTTTTCCGCAATGGCCGTCATTTCCACCATACTGTTTACCGCTGCCTGCTTCTGCTCATCGCTTAAGCCCGCGCTGTTGATAATCTCAAGTAAGGTTTCTTTATTCTTTGCCCTGGTTTGTTCCTTTAACAGCTTCGCATCCGAAAGTATCGCCACGCCTGCGGTGGACGTAAATACCGCTTCTCCAGGTACTTCTCCATCTTCCGGTGTAATTCCTGCGGTCTGCCCCTCGGCAGTGCCCGAAGCATCAGCCACCTGCATATCCGTATTCAGATAGTCGTCTACGATAATATCCATATCGGTATCCAGGCTTTCAATCTCTGTAGTTCCCGACAACAAATCCTCTTCCGATAAATCCAGAAGTCCTTCGGCAGTATAATTTTCCGTTATAACGCCTCCTGAAGTTACCGAGCTGGTATTGCCTGTAAATGCGTTGTTGTCGTTTACTGTCTGGTACTCTTCTTCCAATCCGGTCCCTGCAAACTGCAGATAACCCGCAATCGCAATCATGATTGCCAGGGCGGTTATCATTAGTTGATTTTTCTTGATTAAACCTTTCACTTTGCTTCCCCTCTTCCTGTTTTACTATTTCATTGTATGAGCCTTTAAAATGATATATGCCATACATGGCTTAAAATTATACGGTTACTGCTTTCTATATTTTCTATTCCATTTTCACCACCTGAACCTTATGAGCCTCCACGCCGAACAGCGCCTGAATAATTTCTACTATGGTACGGTTTACGGTGCCGTTTCCCGCCCCTTCCGCCACTACCAACACACCTTCTATCTGCGGTGGGAGTGTCTTGATAACATATGGCTCACTGAGGCTTCCCTCGGTGCGATACACCGTATTATCGCCTGTCTCCGCCTGGCTCGTAATACGGCTTCCCCCCTGAGAATCGCTCTCATTGGCAGAAGAACGATTGGTTGGCTGTTCTTTCTCCACCACCAGCTCCTGAGAAGATTTCAGTGTAATCATTACCTTCACCTTTCCCACTCCCGCTATCTGTGACAGGCTTTCCGTCAACTTTTTTTCCATGTCCGCCGCATATGTCCGATCCGTCCCGGATTCCTGGGCATCCTTTCCGTCACTGGCGAAAGCGTCGGCGCCGGACTGTATGCCCGTATCCCTTTCCGTCTTACTCCCGTTAATACTCTCCCCGGAATCCGCCCCGTCTCTGACCGGAAGCGCCACAATTATCAGCAGAACGCCCGCCAGCACAAGAATGATAAAATTATCCCTTTTAAACCACTTTTGCAGTCCCTTCTCTCTTGCCCACCTTTTCCAATCCATTCCCATTCTGCCACCAGCACCTTTCTCCCCTCTCTCAAACGCCCCAACAGTTCAGTTTTTTCTTACACTATGGTTCTTCCGTCAAATCAATGGTAATCGGATCTATCTCCAACTCTATCTCTTTTATGCTAATACCATCTTCCACACCTTCTGCTCCCTCTTCTTCATACGAACCATCCCCTGTCTGTTCCTCTATTTGTCCCTCTTCCATTTGACGCATGATTTCTTCCAATGTCATTTGCTCCAATATGGCGTCCGTTTCCGCCGCATTTTCCGTAGCCATTCTCATACTTTCCTCCAAATCAAGGCCAAATTGACGTAAAAGCTCCGCCGCCTCCTGCCCGCCGCCGCCCAAAAGGAAACTCCCCACAGGCAGAAAAAGCTGTACCAGCACCATAACGCTGATCAATAGCTTCAAATATTTTTCATAGGACTCCTGGGGCCTGAAATGGACAACTGCCTGAGCGCATATCATAAAAATTCCCGTTCTGCATATTGCCTGGAAAAATGAATTCCACATAGTTACACCTCCTGGCATATCTTTGACACCCATACCACTTAACACAATGAAATGGACCTTGGCTTCCAAACTCATACCCCTCTGCCGGCCGTAGCCGTCACTGCTATGGCGATCAAAAACAACAATACCGCCGTTCCCGATGTGCGAAGCAGCAAAAGTCCCGCATCCCCTGTTCTGTCCGCACAAGCTGTAATCCGCTTATCGCTTACAATCCCCATAAAAGCGGCGGCACATTTGATCAAACAGGCAATCACCCCAATCTTAATCAACGGTATGGCACAAAGCAATATGAGAAGCAATAACAGTACCACGCCAATGCTGTTCCTGATAACCACTGCGGAACCCAACACCAAATCCGCCACTCCGTCCGCCGCCGCTCCTATCCCCGGTACGGCGGAAATAATCTTCCGCAGTACGGAATTCCTTGCCGAATCCACCACGGGCGCAATCAATGCCTGAAACACGCCAATTCCTGTCACCGCCCCCAAAGCGCCTTTCAGTACCCATCCGATTATTTTTTTTAACAGTTCTATCAAAAAAGACAACTTTTCCTCAACCCAGATTCCATTCACAACGGACAACATAACAAAACTGTAAATCAAGGGAAGAAGCCCCGCTGCCAAAATATACTCCACGCCATATACGGCAAAAAGCATTAATTGATATGATGCACCCGCCGTAATTGCTCCCGAAGATATTCCCACGGAAATCAGATACGCCGGAACCAGAAGTTTCACAAATAGAAGACAATTTTCTAAAAGCTGCAGCGCCGTATCCGCCGCCTGGGCAAAACATTTCAGCAAAACCGCCGTAAAAAGAAGATACATAAAATAAAATCCCATATCTGCCACTTGTCTTTTGTCAAATATTTCCACAAAATGCGTCATTAACGACGACACAATTCCCAATACAAGCAGCCAGACGAACACATTCCTCATGCCCGTCACCTGTGCTGTCACATTTGCGGCGCTTCCCTGAAACAGCTCGCCCAGCGCACCGAAAATATCTCCTGAAACCACTTGGGAAAATAACTGTTCCAGGCTGATATCCGACTTGGGAAAAAGTGTCTCAATCCCTTCCTGCAGTTGATCCAGGCCATATTCCTGCCAGACAAGGTTCAAATCAAGATTCAAATCCATCCAGCCAACACCTCCTTCCCATTTCTTCCCATATAGCTTATATAAAACTCTGAATTTGTTCTATGACTGCAAATAAAATAGGCAGACCAGCAAACATTACCGTCAATTTTCCCAACACTTCAATTTGTCCCGCCACTGACTGATACCCTGCATCTTTGCAAATTCCGGAACTAAACTCACAGATATACGTAATTCCAATGACCTTAAGCAAAATGGCCAAATAGCCCTCCCCACCGTTCAGGTATCCTTTCAGCCTGGCAAACTGTGTCGTCACCGCACCTGCCTGACGCAGACAAAAGCTGAAAATCAATATACTGACAGCCAGTCCAATGTATGTGGCATATTCCGGTTTGCTTCCCTTAAACTGCTGTGCCAGCAGTACTCCAGCAATACCCAAAAACGCAATCTTAATCAGTTCCGTCATATTTACCTCCTATTTCAAGTCGCTGCGCGACGGCGCTAAAGGGTGAGGTTCCTTCGGCGCACTATAACCCTGTTTTTTGTTTCCAGCCCCGATTTATAATTGTATTACAGGGCAAATAGTGTCTGTATGGTCTGGAATAGCTCATAAATATAGGGTACAATCCATGTGAGCACCAGAATCAGTCCTGCAAGGCTGATTAAAAAAGCATGTTCCTCCCTGCCGCTGTGCTTCAATATCTGACTTAATATGGTTACCAATATTCCTACCGCAGCTATCTTAAATATCAGACTTACTCCCATAATTCCTCCGGCCCCTATTCCAGTTTACAATCACCACAAACGTATATGTTTCTATTTTGTCCCCATCATACAAATTCATCAGCATAATATCAGAATTAATAATAACCCGCTCATGGCCCCAAGTCCCAAAGCCATTCTGCACTTTTCGGCATGTTCCTGTGTAAGCTTCTCCTGGGTATTCCGAATTAACGCCATACTCTGTTCCATTGCCTTTAACTGCATCTGACTATCCATAAACCCTGTCCGCAAGGTAAACTGGAGAAAATCCTCCCTGTCCTTCTCCTTTAAGGGAAGACCTGTCAACCCTTCCGCCATCTCTTCCCGAAATACTTCTCCAAAAGCCATACCCGAATTTTCTTCCATTCTCCGCCCTATTTCCTGAAACGCTGCATCAAAGGGAGGCGCCAGAAACCTTGCCGCATGGGAACAACATTCCGGCAGCGAAGCTCTTCCATATCTTACTTCACTGGAAAGCAGTTCCAAAATATTTTCCAGATTCCGCAGCGCCTTAATTCTCCCATCCATCTGTGCCCGATACCACAATCCCAGTCCCAGACATCCCCCCAGCACCATAATACTTCCCAAAAACTTCAGCACATCCGTCCCCCCTTTCATATGTTTGCTTTACCACACATTTCCCCTTTTCTTTTCCCATAACCAAAACCAGATCAAACATTCCGTCCCATAGAGAAGACTTCCATCCAAAACGACTCTCCACATCCTTCCTATCCTCTCCATGAACCGTAGCCAAAATTTTGCATCCGCAAGCTGCCGCCCGTCTAAGCGCCAGCAATTCCTCGTCGCTTCCCAACTCATCTATGGCAATCACCTGAGGCGACATGGAACGCAGCAGCAATAACATACCGATATCTTTAGGACAGCCATCCAATACATCTGTGCGCATCCCCATATCATTTTGCGGTTTTCCCATAAAAGAACCGGCCAATTCGGAACGCTCATCCACCACTCCCACCGTCATCCCTCTTCCATAAACGCTGCCGTCCGATATTTGCCGTATCAAATCCCGCAGCATAGTGGTTTTTCCACATCCCGGCGGGGATATCAGCAATGTATTTTTCAGTCTTCCATTGGAATATATTATGGATAAAATGCCATCCGCAGCACCTTTTTTCTCATGAGCAACTCTGATGTTAAGATAGGATATATTTTTCAGAGTTCTAAGAGACCCATCCGCTTCCAGTACGGCTTGTCCCGCCACCCCTACCCGATGTCCCCCGGTGACGGTAATAAACCCTCTCTTAAGTTCCTCTTCAAAAGCATAAGGAGAATAATGACAGATATGTTCCAGTATTTCCTCCAGCTCCCTTTCTGCCGCACAGTGGGCATACTGACAGGAATCTGTAAACGCTCCCTGCTCGGACAGGAAAAATTCCCTGCCGTCCCTGTGTATTATCACCGGTCTTCCCACACGCATCCTGATTTCCTGAATATGTTCCTGTTCCCTGGCCGTTCGCTGCCAAAAAACTCTGTACCCAGCCGGGAAAAGCTGTAAAATTGATTGTTCCATTAACCTGTCCCCCTTTCTCAAATATATGAATAAAAAGCCGGGATATTCCTTATAAATATTTTTTCTTTCTCGGAACATATCAATGGCACAACAAAAAAGAGGCTGCCCCAGCCTCTTCTTCGTTGTTTCATCTCTGCACATATGCAACTGTTATTTAATAAGTATATACATTATGATACACACGATAATATCCGCCCCCAAGCCTCTCTATCTGCAGCCTGATTACGAAATTCTCCACTCCCAACTCTTTCAGCGCTTCATCCACATATCCCTTCCGGTAAGCGCCCGTACTGTATGCCTGCTCCACCGAATTCCACAAAGACTCCGGAATAACATTGGCATATTGCTTATCTCCCTTCCCCACATCTTTGAGCAGTTTCAGACAATCCTTATAGTACTCATCCATGGTTTCGCGGACTTCATCTTCCGTAATCCCGGCAATCTCCAAATTCTGCTGCTTCTTTTCTTCCGCCGTCAATCCCATGTCCACATTAGCATTGGGATTCCCCTCCCAGCGTAAAGGTTCCGAAGGATTGGGATTAATAAATTCCGCTATATCCGAAATTTCCTCTGTATTCTCATCCGTATTATCACCCATACCAGCCACGCAAGCCGGCAGATACACCGATAAACCTGTACGCATATGTGTGGGGGACAATGCGTTATCCGATTTATTATAATAATCATAAGTGGACGGGTTCGTATCATCCCATGTAACATCCACATTATAATAAACGCCGTCTATCTTTACAATATTCCACGCATGATCCTGGCCGGCATAACCGGTACAATAATAACAGGGAATCCCCAATTGCTGCAGCAGATATTGATATGCCCTGGCATAGCCCGCGCATACACTCTTGCCCTGCACCAACGCACTGTATGCACTCTGGTTCATAGGCGCTTTCAAATCATAATCAACTGCCAGCATAAGACCGTCATGGGCATATTGCTCCTTTTCAGCATTTGTGCCCAATACCGATGCGCCGGACAAAATCCTTTGGGCATAAAGTCGAAAATCCTGCTTTGCCGTCTCCAGATTTGCCGCCGTATTATTATATTTTAAGGTAATCTCTACACAGTTACCATTTTGCAGATATTTGCATGAATATCCGCCTTCCAGCCAAAACAGCTCCGGATGATCATTGTAAACTGCTTCATACACCGTCTTCAACTGTCCTATGTTTACAGGCACTACCGGCCCGAATGTCTCCGTCAGGCTCTGCGCATTGGCATAAATCTGGCAATAAAGCTGCTGCATATCGCTGTTAAGCATTGCATAATAAGGATAAAATTCCGCGTCAAAACTAAGCCCCGCACCTGTATTTCCAACCGGAACAGTTCCTTCCTGGTTCCCTTCTTCCGGAACTTCCTCCGCTTCCTCCTGTATGGGCTCATATCCCGTTCTTCCGCTGACAGATTCCGGTGTCTTGCCCGGACGTTCGCCCGGTATTACATATCCGCCTCCGCCATTTACATACTCCTGATTCACGCCCGGATGTATATTCGTATAAACTCCGCCTTCCATTTTGGGTCCCGAACCATACAGCCTTTCCGCAATCTGTTCTGTCAAAGAAGGCTGAAACGCACATACCAGAATCCCCGCACACCCTATCATAACAAGCGCTGTCACCGAATAGAATACTATTTTTAATGCTTTCAATTTCCCACCCATTCCGCCCTCATAGGCTTATTTATTTTTTAGGCAAAAGCCTCTTAACCGCCGCCAGCCAATGGGATATCGTCGGACGCAAAGGCCTGCACAACAGCCAGATTCCCGAAAGGATACGGTAAACCGGATGCCTCGTAGAAAACTCCCTGCCTTTCCTGATTACCCCTATTAAAATTCCTTTCATCTGCTCCGGTTTCAAAGGGCCTTCAATTTCCTTCTGATTATCCCCCAACAGATAAACCCCCTCTCCGGTACACTTAAAGATGCGGTGAAGCACCAGAATACTTTGTTCCCTCCGGTACAATACCACATCCCCTCTCCTTAGCTCCTTCGTCCCTATGGGGGCAATCAAAGCCTCATCCCGTCCGGGAACAAACAAAGGATACATGCTATAACCCCGGAGACTGATACGCAGCACTTTTCCCTCTGCAAGCAATCCTTCAATAGAAGTTTCCATCCCTGCCTCTCCCAAATGCCCACAACGCACTTACAAACATTATAGCATTTTCTGACACATAATGCCACAGTTAATATCCAACTTCTCATCTGATTTTTATTATAGCATTTTCTGTCTCAGACTGCTATAATGAATTAGTCTCATTTTACTTCATTTTCCATCGGCAATTATCACATGAGACAGATTTCATAAATATCAAAAGAGGTGAATTATAAATGCGGCATAACCCTAACTATTTATTGCGTGAAATAGCCCATATCCCCTATCTGCTCCCATATGGACAGTTGATTGCCGACCACAGACCAGGTGTGCGCCTTAACAAAACAGGCGCCTGGCTTTGGCGGCAGATGGAGACCAACCAAACCACGGAAGGACTGCGCTCCCTGTTCGTCTCTCAATTCGCTCCATCTCCCGAAGAGTTGCCCTTTCTTGAAAAAGACTTCTCTCAATTTCTGCATACCCTCCAGCTATATCATATGCTGGAAAACGATCCGTCACACACCGATTCTTTGGAGCATACACAAGCTCCCTTGTCCTATCCCTCCATTCCTCCCACAGACGCTCCCCACACTTCCATATGTATCGGCGGCTTACATATAAAAATCATTGGTCCCAGAGAAGCTCTTGGAGACTATTTTCACGGATATGAAAGCTGTTTTGACACCACCTGCCAAACAATCACGCTTCGATTTCCTGCTTCCGACACGCCGCAGCTTTTTTGCTCCGGTCATATGGACAGAACCCCTCTTTTGCACAGCCGGGATTTGGTACTGTTTGATATGGGAGATTTCTATCTGCTCCTGTTTCCCTCCATGAAATATATACGGGAAGCATGGCTGGCCAAAGATGCGTCCCAGGCAGACATACACTGCGTTCCCGGCCTGCGGAACCCATTACGGGAGGAATTGTTCCACGCCATCCGCTTTTTATTTCTCTATCTGGCGCAAAAACACCATAGGATGGTATTACATTCCGCCTCCCTTCTCTATCGCCGCAAGGCATGGCTTTTCTCCGGAAGTTCCGGTACCGGCAAATCCACCCATACAAATCTGTGGCATAAGCAGTTCCATGTACCTCTGCTCAACGGTGACCTGAATCTGTTGGCATTGGAGAACGGCAAACCTGTCATCCATGGTCTTCCCTGGTGCGGCACCTCCGGCATATCCCAAACCGGCACATATCCCCTTGGAGGTATTATCCTGCTAAAACAGTCCCAAAAAGATTTTATGGAAACATTATCTCCGGACGCCAGACAACTATTGGTACTGCAGCGCTTGATTTCTCCTGTTTGGACGCCGGACCAACTGGACGCCTGCCTTGATTTTGTAGAAGCACTGGCAGACCATATTTATATAGCCAGACTTCATTGTACCCAAAAGAACACCGCGGCGGAAACGGCGCGGCAGGAAATCGACGCCTATATTTCTCCTTAATTTGCGCCGAATTATCCCTTGTTTGCGCCAATTTATCCTTTACGTATGCGGCAAACTGTGCTATGCTATTATTAACAATAGTGAATCCGGTTCCTTAACACCCAAAAAGGAGGCTTTAACAATATGAAAGAATATGAAAAACCGGTTGTGATAATAAATGACGAGATAAGCGAAGGAGTATATGCTGCCAGTGGAGACGAAATCGCTGATTGCTGGTCCGTTGACCCGGTTTCCGTACAGGATTGGAACGGTTCCCATCATGTGTTTGAAGTCCGCTGCGTACATTCCACGGCGGTACAGCACATTTCCTCCCAAAGCACTGTCACTTTGACCTTTAATTGTCCGCTTACGGACGCCTATTCTGAATTTCCCTGTTCTTTCAGCGACACTACCGTCACCGTCGAACGGGAGTTACATGCAAACGCTTATAAATCCGGCGACACCATGACTTACAAAGTATGGGTAAAAGCAAGCGATGAAGCGTCAACGAAGTCTATTTCCTGTATTGGTTCCAGTATCTCCTGTACTAAGACCGCAAACGTTCAGGGCGGCGGTGCCGACGGAAATTAATCTTAGTTTATATCAACTGCAGAAGCACAATGCTTTTGTAGCAAATCCTCCTTCAGCGGCATTGGAAAAACCAATGCCGCTTTTGATATGCACAGACCCACACTAAGGAATTGGGGGGCCGCTCATATGAAAACCGCAACTGTTGAAAGGACACTATTGATATGTTAAAATAGCTTTGTAGGAAATCACGGGACTTACAGGACAGGGGCAGAGTAATGAAAGAAAAATTAAAATTTATTCTTGAACGGATCCGGGCCGGACGGCTTCAGGAAATGTGGAGACAAACCCTTTGGATTTATCAATATGCCAGGCGCTACTGGCATATCATGCTATTTTATACCCTTCTGGGTATGGTGGGAACCGTTGTGGCATTGCTCACCAGCCTGGTTTCCAAAGATTTAGTAGACATCATTACCGGTCACGAGACCGGACAAGTCATCGCCACCTTTGCCCTGATGATTGGCCTGAATGTGGGAACTTCCCTGTTGAGCCAGGTTTCGGATTATGCTTCCAGTTTTCTGAGTATGAAAGTGGACGCCGAAATCAAGACCGATATCTTCTCTAAAATTTTAGTGACCGATTGGGAGTCTCTGACCAATTACCATACCGGTGATTTGCTGACTCGATGGAGCGCCGATGCCTCAAGAATTTCCTCCGGCGTACTAAATTTTATCCCTAACATTTTGATATACTTATTTCGATTTATCAGTGCTTTTGCCATGGTAATTTATTATGACGCTTCTTTTGCCGTCTTCGCATTTCTTGGTATGCCGGTAAGCTTGCTGCTGTCCAAAACACTTTTAAATCGAATGGTCAATAATAATAACAAAAGTGCGGCAATGGGGGCTAAAATGTCGGGCTTTAATCAGGAAGCCTTCTCTAATATTCAGACAATCAAAGCCTTTGACCTGATTCATTTATATATTGCAAGACTAAAACAACTGCAAAAAGAATATATAGAGATGAAGCTGGATTTCCAAAAGATGTCCATGGGTACCTCTCTCCTATTATCTACAGTGGCGCTATTGGTATCCTATGCCTCCTATGGCTGGGGAATCTACCGTGTGTGGAGCGGTGCAATCAGTTACGGCACCATGACCATGTTTCTTGGACTTTCAGGCACCCTGACAGGGACTTTGCACAACCTGACTTCACTGGTGCCCTCCGTCATTCATCTGACCACTTCTGCCGGACGACTTATGGATATCATAGAAATGCCCAAGGAAGATTATAGTCAGGACGACCAGGTCGTGTCCTTCTATGGCGCCCATCAGTCCGAGGGCATTGGCCTCCGCCTCCAAAATGTGGACTACACATATCAAAACGGAACTCAGGTGTTCAAAGGCGCCTCCATGGAAGCTTACCCTCATGAAATCGTAGCGCTGGTAGGTCCGTCGGGGGAAGGAAAAACCACCATGCTTCGTCTTATTTTATCCCTTGCCAGATATCAGGCCGGCCAGGCAATGCTTTGCAGCGGAGAAACAATCCCCTTAAGCCCTTCCACCAGAAAGCTTTTTTCCTATGTCCCCCAGGGAAATACCATGTTTTCCGGCACCATTGCGGAAAATATGCGAAATGTAAAGCCCGACGCCCTGGAAGAAGAAATTATAGAAGCTCTCAAGCTTGCCTGCGCCTGGGAATTTGTTTCCAAACTTCCGGACGGTATCCACAGTAAAATCAAAGAACGCGGCGGCGGACTGTCTGAAGGCCAGTGTCAGCGACTTTCCATTGCCAGAGCATTGCTGCGCAAATCCCCCATTCTATTGTTGGACGAAGCCACCTCCGCATTGGACGTGGCCACAGAACGCCAGGTCTTGAAGAACATTATGAAAGACGAATATCCACGCACCTGTGTGGTAACCACGCACAGACCTACCGTATTAAACGTCTGCAGCCGCGTCTATGCTATCCGCAACATGGAATGTACAGTTTTAACCGAAGAAGAAGTCCGCCGAATGATAGATAATTTTTAATTATAATATATACATTCTCATTGCCCTTGCAAGTTCCAAATCCGTTCGCTCCCTGTAACGCTGGTTTACAGGTTTATTTTCAGCGGGCGCACAAGTCCGAATTGTGCGTATAATAATAATAGGCAAATCCAAACGTTCCAATTCCCGAATTACAGGCAATGGACACGGAAGCTCTCTGTATAATCACCTTTTCAAAGGGAATCCACCGAAGTATTTCTTCCTTGATGATTTCCTGCTGTTCCACACTGCAGCCCACATGGGAAATAAAAACCACATCCGTGCAGATTCTCTTTTTGCGCCGCAAATGCCAACGGATAAATCTTCTCCAGGAATTTTCCAGTTTACCGCTCCTGACCCCTGCGAACACCATCCGGCTTTGACTCATTTTCAATACGGGGTGCAGCCGAAAAAGATTACATAATAAAGCGGTCATTTTAGCCATATGCCCCCGTTGATAAAAGATATTACCGGAAGGCATAATATAACAAGAAGGTATTTGTTTCTTTATTTTATCTATCTTCTGGCAGATATCATCTGCGGAATACCTTTCCGCCGCCAACTTTCCTGCATATAAAACAATCAACCCCTGACCGCAAGATATAAGCTCAGAATCTATTACGCGCACATGATCAAATCTTTTGGCTGCAGCCATTGCCATTTCATAACTTTTTCCCATACCCTTCGCCATAGAAATGTGAATTACCTGTTCCGCCTGTGTCAATGCCTCTGCAAAAAATTCTTCATATTCCTCCACCGATACACTATCCGCATAAGCATTGCTGGTAGTATCTGTCATATATTGAATTAAATTATCCGAAGAAATTTCCCTTGTATCAACAAATCTCCCACTCTCCGTCCTAATATACAGATACATCAGACCAATATCATATTTTTCCACAAGACTGCCCGGCAAATCACTGACGCAATCTGTGGTAATATAGACTTTCTTCTTAAGCCGGGAGACTCTCCGCACCCCTGAATCCTTCTCTGCCTGTTTCGCTTCCCATTTCTTCTCAGGCTGCGCCAGCCGAAACTCAACAATATCCTCCGGCAGCAATCGCAGCAGTGTTTCTTCCATGACTTTTCCCTGAATGGGTTTTTCCAGATATCCGTCAAATCCCTCCTCCGTATATGACCTGCCTCGCTCCGCCTCTGAACTGGCCGAAAGCACAATCACCGCCGAATCACGACACAGACCGTTTTCCTGTCTGCGAAGTTTTCTCAAGGTCTCAACCCCATCCAGATCCGGCATCATATAGTCCATTAAAATTACATGATAATACTTTCTTTTGGTCATCTCCAGACATTGGGCCCCGCTTGCCGCAATGTCTATCTGTACCTTAGTCGCCTCAAGGAGTTTACTTTCTACAAAAGAATTCATGGCATTGTCGTCCACAATCAAAATGCGGGCTTCCGGCGCCTCAAAGCTTTGGCAGTATCCCCCGGCATGTTCTCCGCAGCGGGCCAGAAAATCCACACGCCCTATGGGTGTTCTGTCCACAACCTTCTGCGGCAGCAAAATAGTAAAATTTGACCCCCTTGTATGAATACTGTCCACTAAAATTTCCCCATCCATCAAATCTATCAATTGTTTTGTTATGGCCAATCCCAGACCGCTTCCCTCCACTTTGTGATTCATACGGTCATCCACTCTTCTAAAGAAGTCAAAAATATGCGCCATATCTTCTTTTCTAATCCCTACGCCCGTATCCTCAACTGCTATTCTTAACATAATTTCATCAATACCCCGAAATTCACCATGCGCAACAAGCGTCACCGAACCATTTTCAGTGTATTTTGCCGCATTGGTCAAAATATTGAGAATTACTTGATTCACCCGCTTCATATCTCCGAAAAGGACAGAAGGTATATTTTCATCAATATCCACCAGAAACTCTAACTTCTTCTCTTTCAGCCTTACCTGAATCATATCAATCAGTCCCCGAAACAGGTCCTTTGTTTTGTATTCCAACGGAATAATTTCCATTTTCTTCATTTCTAACTGTGACAGGTCCAGAATATCATTGACCAGATTTAACAGCATTTTACTGGCGCCTTGGATACTTTGAGCATATTCTTTTGTGTATGCCTCCTTACTCTCTCGCAGAATCATCTCGTTCAATCCCACAATGGTATTAATGGGGGTACGTATCTCATGGCTCATACTGGCAAAAAACCGATTTTTAGACGCACTCATCTCTTCCAATTCTTCTTGCTGCTTCTGGGCCACAGCGCTTTCGATTCTGAACATCCTCATCTGCACTTTAAAAATTGCTCCGCCTGCAAACCCTACTGCAAGTACCGCAAAAAGCGAATCCAGATATGCCGCCGCCATAGAGTCCATTGGTATAACGGCTTCCGGGTGATAATAGCAGTAACCATATGTAACCACATCCACAATCAGAGACAATGCCAGAAAAAATAAAAGCTTCTTGCCGGAAAACATCAAAAACACATAGAAAATCCCTAATGCAAACCAAAGACTTGCTCCGCCTTCCAGACCGCCGCTGAGGAAAAACATTTCCGGAAAAACCACCAGAATAATAATAAACGCAATAATCATTGCTGCAATATCGGTTCTGCGATATTTAAAGGTAATCACAAACTCTATGGAAAAAACCGCAAGCAGAATCAGAAGCGGAAGAATGACAAATTTTATGTCCATCAGAATCATACATTCCACGATTCCTACAAATGCCAGGATACATCCCATAATAATCATCATTCTGAAAATGCGTTCCTGCAGCCGATACTCTCTGCCATTAATCACTTCTACCAGTTTTTCAAATAACTTTTTCATTCTTCGCTGGCTCCTTCTCTTATTTTAAGTCGCTGCGCGACGGCACTGATAGATTGTCCTTCCGATTTCAGGCTGTCTCGTATTTGAGAAATCATATCCATTGCTGACATATAATCGGACTTTTCTATCTTTTTTCTAACCGGGTATAATTTTTCCCTAAGAGAACTCTGGCCATAAACCATCCCCTCCATTTGCGCCAGAATTTCCAGCATACGGCTTCCGTCCAACGCAAACATTGCATCTTCCATCTCCACTAACATCATGTCAAAATTCTCATCATCCAACGGCAAACCACTCTGTTCCGACGCCATCGCTTTTTCCTGCATACAAAGATATGGACATTGCTTTAGTTCTTTCATTAACCTCCCATGCTCCTGTACCAATTCCACATGATATTCTGTAATATATTGCTCATTTTCTATCTTTGCAGCCTTTTCCAGGTCCTTTGCCATTGCTGCCAAAGTATTTGCGCCCATACTCTGCATGGTACTCTTTAATGCGTGAACTCTAATGGTATAATTTTTCCAATCTTTATTTTCATAAAATTCGTCTAAAAGCCTGCAATATTCTTCCCCTTCTTCCAGATAAGCCGTCAAAAAATTCAAATATTTGTCTTTGTCCCCACAATAAATCATTCCCTGCCTGACGTCCAAATCTCCCACTTTAAATGTACTCTCTGCTTTGTCTCCTCGGAGTTCCTCCTTCTTTTCCCCGTCTTTGCCTATGTACTCTTTTGCCTCTAACTCTATTTTTTCTCCTTCTGCCTGTCCTGTTCCCCTGCTTTCTCTTTCAAGAAATACTAATTTTTCTTCCGGCAAAGTTCTTTGCAGCACACGCTCCAACACGGAAATCTCTACCGGCTTTGCAAGAAAATCATCAAACCCTTCCCCAAGGAATAAATCTCTGTTTCCCGGCGCCGCGTTCGCCGTCAAAGCTATCACGGGAACTCGTTGGTAATATTTTCCACCTTTTTCACGAATACGATGTAACGTTTCAACGCCATCCATCTCCGGCATCATATGATCCATAAATACAAAATCATAACACATATGTTCAATAGATTTTAACGCCTCTTGCCCACTGAAAGCATAAGACACTTTAATTTGATAATCCTTTAACAGCCCTTCTATCACTCGAATATTCATTTTATTATCATCCACCACCAAAGCATGCACTCCCGGCGCCATAAATTTCCTCTGCCGCACCCTTTTCAATCCTTCCTGGGTATCCTGGACGCCATTCAAAATAGAAATCACAGGTAAGATATAAAAAGGCTTATATACCTGTATTATATCCGAACTTGTAATCAGCTTTTCATTATAACGCTCAATTACGACAATCACTTTTGCCCTTTTAGCAAGCTGCGCAAAATAAAGTTCATCCTCCTGGTATTCCTCAATGCTGATAAAAATATGGGTAAACGGCACAATATTTTCACGACGCTTCAGTTCTGCAAGATTACGGCATGCATGACATTTCACTCCAAGCTGCCGAACCATGTGCGTAATAAGATTGGTATATTCGTCCCGAATACTCATCATATCAAACTGCTCCATGTCAAAATATGTGGCAATGTTTAACTTTTCCTTCTCTATCAATCCTCCAATGGGTTTGCTTTGCACCACTTTTTGGGGCACTACAAACAGAAATTCACTTCCTTTTCCAGGCCTGCTGCGAACGGTAAGCGTCCCTCCCATTTTCATAACCAAAGCCCTGGAAACGGCAAGTCCCAGACCGACGCCGCCCTCCTGACGATTCCTTCTTGTATCCACCTGGCTAAAACATTCAAAGAGTTTTTCCAGATTTTCTTCACTGATGCCAATTCCGGTATCTTTCACCGAAATACACAGATTAATCCCATAACTTTCCTTTCTGGCACTCACACAGATGATAACCCCGCCGCTATCTGTAAATTTAATTGCATTATCCACTAAATTCATAATCACTCTGCGGATTTTTTTCTCATCCCCCAACAACATACAGGGAATATCAACCCCACAGTCCACAATCAATTCAATTGGTTTAACGCCCTTCCATGCCATAGCCATATTAACCACATCATTAATGGTGGAAGTAATATTGTATGCTTCCTCTTCCAAGTCCATTTTTCCCTGCTGCAGTTGTGCAAAATCCAGTATATCATTGACCAAAGACATCAGATTATGTCCTGCGTCCCGAATGTCTAATACCTCCGCGCGCATTTTATCCAGGTCATGTTCTCTCAGCGCTATTTCACTCATGCCGCAGATTGTATTTACTGGAGTTCGTATTTCATGACTGATATTTGACAGAAAATCATCCTTACTTTGCTCCGCCTTCACCAATGCCTCTATCATTTCATACATCTGGGCATGATTTTCATTCCTGTTTTTCATCCAATAATGCAATACCAATTCCATACAGATAATATTTCCCAACTGGGGTAACAGATATGAAAGTGTGTCCCATGATGCCAGTTGAAATGTATCTGTTATAATTCCATGATAAAACACTATAAAAAATGCCGTAAGTAAAGTAAGCCACAGCAATTCCTTCATCCCATACAGCGCCAGTAAAATTGTCATCACCATAAAGGTAGGCAGCAAAGCAAGTTTATCATCCCTATTGACAGCGCATAACACAACGACTATTTGTATCATAATCGCAGTAAACACAGCTCTGATTTGAAATGTTTTATATTTACCCACATATACGATCCATGCGGCCGCCAATGCAGCCAACATGCCCGCTATGGTCCATTCCTTCATTTCTCCAAAAATATTGCCCATACACAGATTAACAGTATACAGGCTAAAAAATATCATCACAAAACGTTCGACGTTTCTCTGATTCTGCATATTATGTTTATAAAATCCCAAAACGTTTCCTCCCCACAAAGGTATTCATTCTTACATGTCTCTTATTCCTGTTAGCACATTTGACGATAGATTCTCCGCAGAATCCGAAAAATAACTTCATTATATTTTTTTCCTGCGTCCTCCTCCATTATCTCCAGCGCCTTCTCAATTTCATAAGAATTTCGATACACTCGTTTCTCCGTAATGGCGCAGTAAGCGCTGACAACGGCAACAATCTGAGCTGATAATGGTATTTCATCTCCCTTTTTGCCGCAGGGATATCCGCTTCCGTCCCAGTTCTCATGATGATAATGTGCAATGTCGATGGACATCTGTAAAAAGTCGTTATAATCCCCTGTATCTTTCACATCCTGCAATATTTTTGCCCCCACAGTGGTATGCGTCCGCATCACTTCTACCTCTTCCGGCAGCAAAATTTCCTTCTTCCGCAAAATCTCCACAGGGATTGAGACATTGCCCAAATCACACAGAGGCGCCGCCATTTCAATAGTCTCAACAAAGGTGTCGGAAATCACATGACAATAATCCGGTGAAAGCTGCATGGCCTCTGCCAAAGTCCTGCAATTACGAGAAAGCCGCTCCATGTGATTTTCATCATAACACGCATTTTCTCTTGCCACTCGAATTAAAGCATACAATACATTCTTTTTCTCCATTTCCAACTGCCGAAGCTGTTCATTTAAGGATCTCTGGAGCAGACGATTGACTTCCTGCAGCTTATCGCTGGCATCGTGAAGCTTCAGATGAAGCTGGAGCCTGGCCTTTACCACTTCCGGAATAAAAGGTTTGGTAATATAATCTTCACCTCCCACTTTAAAACCCATCACAATATCGGAAGGGTCTTGAAATGCAGAAATAAAAATAATGGGAATATCCTTTGTCTGTGAATTTTCTTTTATGAGCTTACATAATTCATATCCGTCCATTCCCGGCATGGCTACATCCAAAATAATCAAATGAGGCCGAAGCCTGGCCAAAATTTTCAAAGCCTGCATACTATTTTCTGTCAAAATAGGCTGATGTCCCATTTCCAAAATAATATCCCGCAAAACAAATCTGTTGGCATCCACATCATCCACCACCAGAATCTTTATTGTGTCTTTTCCCGCTGCTTCCTGTTCCATGCTTCCACCCTCATCTCCTAATTACTTCTGTCTTTCATTTGTCTGGCTTTTACAATCACATCTTTTTCTATTTTAACATATATTCTTTCTTCTGTCAGTACTTACCCATTTTCTTCCTGCTTTTTCCGCTGCTGCTTTCCTTACTCACTCTATATCCTATAATGAAACCATTACTTTCTTTTTAACAAAAAGTCCAGCATTTCTTGATTTCACTTTAAACATCTGTTATTATGTATATATAGTAATAAATATCATATATGAGAAACAAATATGTATAATAAGTAATTTGTAGAATTTTTTTAGAATTCAGATGATAATGTGAGGATATTTATGAATCAGACTCCAAATAACGAAAAAGTAATTATATACAAAAGCAGTACACAATTTACGGAAAAATATGCCTATATGATTGGCTTAAAACTCCATTGTGCCGCATTTCACATTGGAATTACTCTCCCCCTATCTTTTCTTTCTTATTTTGATACCATAATATTCGGTACTCGTGTCCATGGAGGCAAAATTGTGGGGTTAAAACAATTAAAGAAATTATTAAAAAATTGCAAAAACAGCAAAATAATTCTCTTTGTAACAGGCGCAACGCCTAACACTGCGACGGAAGTAATTGACCAATTATGGAAACGGAATCTGAACTCGGAAGAACTGGAACGCATACCTCATTTTTACCTTCAAAGCGGCCTGTGCTATGAAAAAATGCGCCTGCTGGACAAATTAGAAATGAAAACTGCAAAATTAAAGTTGAAAAAGAAAACAGAGAAAACTCCCTATGAAGCACTTTTTGAAGAAGTAATCAGAGACTCTTATGACATTTCCTCCAAACATTGTATCGAGCCTCTGATCTCCTATATTACAGCTAATTGCGAATAAAATTCCGTGATTTTCTTTACATATTTTACGAAAACAGTCCCCCCATGACATCATGAACGGATCTGACCCCAATAATTCTAATATTCCCCCCCTGGCTGTTCTTCCTGCAGTCTTCTGCACAGACATAGGGCAGGATACAAGTGTCAAATCCCAGTTTTTCCGCCTCCGCCACACGCTGCCTAGCCATGCTTACCGCCCTGACCTCACCGCTTAGTCCAACTTCTCCAAAAGCTATCAGTTTAGGACTTAACGCACAATTCTTAAAACTTGAAAGAATCGCAATCACTATACCCAAATCAATCGCGGGTTCCAATACTTTCAATCCTCCCGTAATATTCACATAGGCGTCACAGGAAGCCAACTGTACGCCGGAACGCTTTTCCAACACTGCCATAAGCAGATTTACCCTGTTAAAATCCGTTCCTATGGTCTGCCTGCGGGGAATCCCAAAATTGCTATGACATACCAATGCCTGGATTTCCACCAGGAGAGGTCTTGTCCCTTCCATGGTACACGCCACCACGGAACCGCTTGCATTTTCCGGCCTGCCGTTCAGCATATACTCCGAGGCATTTTTTACTTCTTTTAGTCCCTGCTCCTGCATTTCAAACACACCAATTTCATTTGTTGAACCAAAACGATTCTTCACCCCCCGCAAAATACGGTAAGAAGCATGTTTATCCCCCTCAAAATAAAGTACCGTATCCACCATATGTTCCAGTACCCGTGGGCCCGCCACCGTACCTTCCTTTGTCACATGTCCCACAATCAGAATGGAAACGCCAAGCCCCTTAGCCAACTGCAGAAGAATCCCCGTAGATTCCCTCACCTGGGATACGCTGCCCGGCGCTGCAGAAACCGTTTCATTATACATGGTCTGAATGGAATCTATGACCACGACTTCAGGTTTGCCGCTTCTAATTACTTCCGATATCTCGTCCAGACTGGTTTCACACAGCAAAAGCATATTGGATGAAAAAGTACCAATTCTGTCCGCCCGCATTTTAATCTGTGTCAGAGACTCTTCCCCCGATATATATAGTACTTTATGCCCGGCATTTGACATATTTCGACATACCTGTAAAAGTAATGTGGACTTACCAATTCCCGGATCACCGCCCACCAGCGTCAGAGAGCCTTGAACAATACCTCCCCCTAATACACGGTCCAATTCGCTTATGCCCGTGGTCATTTTGTTCTCTTCATGAACCGTAACTTCCGAAAGTACCGCCGGAACCGCCCTTGTCTGCCTTCCTACGGCATTGCCTGCACCACTGACATTTCCGGCATTTTTATATGGAGATTTGCTGACTGTCTCTTCCACAAAGGTGTTCCATTCCTTGCACCCCGGACATTGTCCCATCCATTTCGTTGACTCATATCCACAGCTCTGACAGAAAAAAACTGTAGATGTCTTACCTTTTGCCATTTTTATACCCCCTATGCAGAAATTGCGCGGGAAGTACATGCCACCTCCCGCGCACTCTCTCATTTAAATTAAAATTCACAATACACAATCAACCTATCCAAATTATCACACAATTCCATATCCCACTGCCTTCTTCTGAAACTGTAAATCCGCCAATGACTATACCTGCACTATTTTCACCGGTACTTCATCGGCAGCGCCCAACTCCACGCTTAAGGACAACTTTCCTCCCAGACCTGTCTTCATGGTTCCGGTACTTCGTCCGTTTACAAATACCTCATATTCTTTATCTTCCATAAGCCCTATGGTAATCTGTGCGTCCTCATCACCTTCCACAATAAATTCCACGCCCTGTTCCGTTTCCACAAAATTCAGAACGCTGGTGCCTGGCACAGATTCATAAAGAAACATGCCATTCTTTTCTAATTTTGTAATCTCAAGATACGTCTTTACCTTAAGCAAATCCCCCGCATGATGGAAATCTTCCACCTTTGCCTTTTTCGTTAATTTGTGATTTCCAAAACTTACCGCACCATTTGTTTCACTGCGGAGCAATTCCTCCACCACTGCCATTTTCTTATCCTCCATTCCGGTTCCGCTTCTGTCTTTCCTTTTCCCTTAAGCACTGTCAGATTGACAGAAAACTTCTTTTTCATTTCACTTATAGTATAATATAAAATGCAACTATTTTCCACATTTTTTTCAACTTTACGAAAATTTCAGCCTACTCTTCCCCTTTTACGGTAAAATAGACCTTTCCATTCTTAAAACCTGCCGTTACTCCATCTCCTGGCTGCACTTTTTTCGATAAAATTTCTTCTGCAAGTGCATCTTCCACGACGGACTGAATCGCACGCTTTAATGGTCTGGCTCCCATTTTTGCGTCGGCATATTTCTCTACCAAATGCTCCTTCAAAGCCCCCGTCAAATTCAGCTTAATATCCATCTGTTCTTCACAGCGCTTATAAAGTCCTGATGAAAGCAAGTTTACAATGGCCTTCATATTCTCCTGATCCAACTGATGGAACACTATAATATCATCAATACGATTAATAAATTCCGGTTTAAAACTGCGCTTTACCTCTTCCATAACCCCGGACTTCATCTTCTCATAATCCCTCTTCACATCTCCGCCGGTGGCAAAACCCAAATTCTTCGGATCAACAATCCTTTGCGCACCCGCATTGGAAGTCATAATCAGAATTGTATTCTTAAAGCTGACTTTCCGCCCTTTGGAATCGGTTATATGCCCGTCGTCCAGCACTTGAAGCAATACGTTAAACACATCGGGATGGGCCTTTTCTATCTCGTCAAACAATACCACAGAGTATGGATTCCTGCGGACCTTCTCACTAAGCTGCCCTCCCTCTTCAAATCCCACATATCCAGGCGGGGAACCGATCATCTTTGAGACGGAATGTCCTTCCATATATTCTGACATATCCACACGTATAATGGCGTCTTCCGAACCAAACATTGCCTCTGCCAGCGCTTTTGACAATTCCGTCTTTCCCACGCCGGTAGGCCCCAAAAACAGAAACGAACCAATGGGCCGCTTAGGATCTTTCAGTCCCACACGCCCCCTGCGCATGGCCTTTGACACCGCCGTAACTGCTTCTTCCTGTCCAATGACTCTCTTATGCAAAATTCCCTCCAGTTTCAAAAGCCTTTCGCTTTCTTTCTGGGCCAGCTTCTGCACCGGAATTTTGGTCCACATGGCAACCACTTCTTCAATTTCATTTTCTCCAATGGAAAACTTTCTGCTTGCCTCCTGATTCTCCGCACGTTTTTTCATCCGTTGATATTTCTTCGTCAGCTCATCCTGATTATGCTTAATTTCCACTGCCTGAGAAAATGCTTCCATACGTATTGAACGCTCGATCTGCAAATCCATTTTCTTAATCTGCTCTAACAGTTCTTTTTGCTTATCCGGCATATCTACAGCCCTAAGTCTGGCGCTGGCCGCCGCCTCGTCTATTAAGTCAATGGCCTTATCAGGTAAATTTCTGTCATTAATATAACGGCTGGAAAGCCGCACCGCAGATGCCACCGCCTCCGGCGTAATGACAACCTGATGATGCTCTTCGTATCTTTTCTTAATGCCGTCCAAAATACGAATTGCCTCTTCCTCCGTGGGTTCTTCTACGTTTACCGGCTGAAAACGGCGCTCCAATGCCGCGTCCTTTTCAATATACTTGCGATATTCGGCTATGGTGGTAGCGCCAATCAACTGTAACTCCCCCCTTGCCAGAGAAGGTTTTAAAATATTGGATGCGTCAATAGCACCTTCCGCACCTCCGGCGCCAATCAAAGTATGCAATTCATCTAAAAATAAAATCACATTTCCGGCGTCAATGACTTCTTTTATGACACGTTTAATTCTCTCTTCAAATTCGCCACGATACTTACTGCCCGCCACCATGCCGGACAAATCCAGTGTCAATACTCTCTTATCCTTGACCGTAAAGGGCACTTTCCCCTCCACAATCCGCTGCGCCAGACCTTCCACCACCGCAGTTTTTCCCACGCCCGGCTCTCCTATCAGACAAGGATTATTTTTCGTCCGACGACTTAAAATCTGAATCAGTCTGCGAATCTCATCCTCTCTGCCGATCACAGGGTCAAGTCTTCCCTCTTTTGCCAGCGCGGTCAAATCTCTGCTGTACTGGTTCAGCGCACTGTTTTTTCCTTTTCCGGACGCTTTCTTTCCCAAATCTTCCTTATATAAATTCCCATCTTGACCAATGGAAACCAAAGTATCCACATACAGTTTTTGCACATTGACGCCCAGGGTATTTAAAAGACGAACTGCCACGTTTTCCCCTTCCTTAATCAATGCCATTAAAATATGCTCCGTACCCGTTTCCTTTTGCCCGAACCGTGCGGCCTGCCTATGTGCTTCCTCCAGAATCTTAACGGCCCTGGGAGAATATCCCTCCCTTTCCTTTAACCCCACGCCGCTGTCAAAAGCAATCAGCTCCTGAATCATCTCCAAAACCTGAGTCAAATCCACACCATTATCCGTCAAAACTTTATGTGCCACCCCCGTCGGTTCTCTCAAAAGACCTGCCAGGATATGTTCCGTACCTACATAACCCTGTTTCAGGCGGCTGGCGCATTTAGAGGCATGGTTCAATGCCTCTTGCGCCTTATCCGTAAACTGTGACTGCATATTCTTTTCCTCTTTTCCTTCCGTTCTGCCTCTTCTTAAATATAGTCCTCATAAATCTCTTCAATTAATCCATGTATTTCCTCTTTAGAAATATTTTTACAGCAACTCTTTGCCAAAATCACTTGGAGTTCCTTTTTCAATTCTGACAACGTTCTCATTCTGTCAATATCAACGGATACAATCGCTCCCTTTCTCCTGTCAACCTTAACATATCCTTCCTGTTTTAATACGGTATAAGCTTTATTCACCGTATGCATATTGATTCCAATGGAATCTGCCAGTTGACGTACACTGGGAAGCGAATCCCCTTCACGGAACCGGGAAGTAGCAATTCCCAAAATAATCTGGTTGCAAAGTTGGAGATATAACGCTTCCTCGCTGTTAAAATCTATCTCAATCAACATATATTGTCTCCTTTCCCATTCCGTTTAAATCATAGACCAACCACACAATACTGTCAACTAAAGTTCATAAAAGTTTAGATGTTTTTTAGAAATCCTTTGTAATGCCCAAAACAGGGAATATTCCTTGCAGTAAAAGGAATAATCCCTGTCTTAACCGTACACACTATACTATTTTATTGCTCTTCATCATAATTTAAAAATTCCAAATCAAACTCTTCCTCTTCTTCCGCCATGAAATTCCTGGACTGCCATCCCTGCTCTTCATTTCTGCGCTGGCCCCTGTCCTGTGCCGACTGCACGGGTCTTGCACCCTGAGGCGCCGAAGGTCTCTGGCCTCTCTGGCCCTGAGGCATACCTGTCCGCTGTCCCTGCATAACTCTCTCATCCTGGGACAGGTCAGACATTCTCTGCCCACGAATTCTTTGATCCTGCATAGCCCTTTCATCCGGTTCCTGCATTCTTTCATCCATTCCCGACATCCTTTGGCCCTGTATTCTCTGGCCCTGAGACATACCTGCGCCCATTCCCTGGTTTGAGCCCTGGGATCTCTGCGGATATCCTCCACCCATTCCCTGACCGGAACCCTGCATCCTCTGACCCTGAGAAGGACCTACATTCATTCCCTGGCCCGGACCCTGCATCCTCTGGCCCTGGGACATTCCCTGACCGGAGCCCTGCATCCTCTGACCCTGGGACATTCCCGGCTGCCTCTGACCCGAACCCTGCATCCTTTGACCCTGAGTACCGGACTGCCTCTGGCCGGAGCCCTGCATCCTCTGGCCCTGAGACATTCCCTGACCGGAACCTTGTACTCTCTGCCCCTGAACGCCGCCGGATGACCTTCCGCCGCCGGACCTTCCCTGCTGGCCTTCGGAACCAACCGTGTGCATTACCCGTTGACCTCCGCCCTGGCTTGCTGCTTTCCTCTTTCTGAGCGCGTCATTCTCAACTTCGCTAAAATACGCCGCATCCATCATATCCCTGATTTTAAACACCAGGAAAGCAATCCCGGCAACTGCGGCAACCAGTAAGAATACCAGCACAATAATGATAATCTTCTGATTTTTTTCCGATTTCGCTACTTCTTCATACAATGCTGCATTGGCATTGGCCGTTTCCGCAGAAGCAAAGAGATCTGAAATCTTATACGCATTATTGGTAGCGGTCTCATAGAGATGCCATTCTCCTTCCCACAATATGGTGTCATAGGGCTTATCCTGAGCCGCCGGGTCCTGTGTGGTATCTTCCGGAGGCGTGTCAGCCTCAGGAGGATTGGACGCATCCGATAAGGTCACGTAGTCGGAACGAATAAAACCGTTTACCTGCTCTTCACCGGAACTGTAATTCACCTGATACCAGACGCTTCCGTCCCCATCGGTTACTTCTCCCGTAACCGTTAAAACCAACCCATTCGGAACCTCCGATACAATCCCTGCAGAAACCGAGGCGTTGTCCCGAACTCTGCCCGAATCCCTCGATACGGTAGCGCTGACCGGGTCCATGGGTCTAATATCCGCCGGCGGATTATTATTCTCCCCTCCCCCACCTGTCGGAGGCGTCGTTCCGTCGGTAATCTTCACAAGGTCCGCTCTGATATAACCAGTCATATTATTATAGCTGACCTGATACCAGTCCTTGCCATCGGCCCCTTTCACCGTACTGATAACGGTAACCACTTCATCTTGTTTGACACCGCCCACCTTATCGCTGCTGGCATTTGCTTCCTTACGGATATTCGCGCTGCGGGCTGTTACTTTAGCCTGGCTATCAGCATGACTTACAAATACCCATACCAACCCGAACGTTGCTATCAACACCAGCGTAAACACTCCCAGCAAAAGTTTTCTTTTCAGTTCTCCTATTGTTTCTCTTCTCATTGTCTATTCTCCGCTTTCTGTTCTTCGCTTTAGTTCTCGCGCTTAAACCTTTTCTGTCCTTCCGCGGCCTTTTGTTCCATGCCAAAACCTTGATCTTGTTTATGACGTCTCTCCCGTTCTTCCTCTTCCAGCTTGCGATGCACCTTAACTTCGCATTCCGGGCAGTACTGGCCGGAACGGATTGTTTTCCCGCATATTTCACATCGCAGAAATGTTTTAGAGCTTTCCGCCACTTCAATTCTGCCCTCTTTCAACATGCGCCTTATGGCCCGCTGAGATACTCCCACCGCCTCCTCTATCTGTGCGGCCGTAGCGCCTCTGTGTTCTTCGATGTATAACCTGACTTTTCCATAATCATCATAATCCACATATTGGCAATCTTCACATTGATATTCACCCACGCCCTTAAATATCATAACACCCCCACACATTTCACATACATGAGGAATATTATAAAGCTCAATGGAACCTAAGCCTCCCCTTTCCATACGTAATACCTCCTTGCTTCTATGTTTGGTCTTCACATTTCTTCTATCGCCCTGCCGATATCATGACGCATATACTTATTGGCAAAAGACACCCATTCCGTTGCCTCATATGCTTTTTTCCGTGCCTCCTTCAAGGTTTTGCCTCTGGCAGTTACTCCCAGAACACGGCCCCCATTTGTCACAATACGTCCCTCGCTGTCAAATTTGCTCCCTGCATGGAAACAATAATAATCCTCTTTTCCGTCAAAACGTTCAAGACCTGTGATTTCATATCCCTTCTCATAGGAAACCGGATACCCCTCCGAGGCAAGTATTACACACACCGCCGCATCCTCATCAAATACCAAATCCATCTTGTCTAAAGTACCGTCAATGCAAGCATCAATCACATCCATAAAGTCATTTTTCATTCTGCAAAGTACCACCTGGGTCTCCGGGTCGCCGAATCTGGCATTATACTCCAACACCTTTGGCCCTTCCGGCGTCAGCATCAATCCGAAGAAAATTACACCCTTAAATATTCTTCCTTCTGCTGCCATGGCATCCACCGTAGGCTGATAAATATAAGTTCTGCAGAATTCATCCACTTCTTTCGTATAAAAAGGACTTGGTGAAAAGTTCCCCATTCCTCCCGTATTCGGCCCTTGATCCCCATCTTGGGCACGCTTGTGATCCTGGGCAGAAACCATGGGCTTAACCGTTTTTCCATCTACAAAAGCAAGCATGGAAACTTCCGGACCGGTCATAAACTCTTCTACCACCAGTACATTCCCCGCATCGCCGAACTGCTTCTCCTGCATAATCTCCCGCACTCCCGCTTTTGCTTCCTCCAGAGTATTGCAGATTAGCACTCCTTTCCCCAGCGCCAACCCGTCCGCTTTCAGTACTATGGGCATCCGCGCCGTTTCCAGATAAGCAATCGCCTTGTGAGGGTCGTCAAAAGTCTCGTACACCGCCGTAGGTATTTGATATTTCTTCATCAAATCCTTAGAAAAAGCTTTGCTCGCCTCCAGAATAGCCGCCTGCTTATTAGGACCGAACACCCTAAACCCTTCTGCCTGCAGCACGTCTACCAATCCCGCTGCCAAAGGATCATCCGGCGCTACAAACACCAAATCCACAGCTTTCTCTTTTGCGTATGCAATGATTTTATCAAATTCCATCACTCCGATAGAAGGCTCACATTCCGCAATCTGCGCAATTCCGGCATTTCCCGGAACACAATACAGTACATCCACTCTTTTACTCTTCTTCAGACTAACGGCAATGGCATGTTCTCGTCCGCCGCCGCCCACTAACAAAACATTCATATCTTCCTCCCGTCTTATCTCACACGCACCGGAGCACTTTATTATTTTCCAATCTGATTCTCCCGTTGGCAATATCATCTATGGCCTGGGGAAGCAAAATCCACTCCGCCTGTTCCATAACGCGCTGTTGAAGAATTTCCGGTGTATCCCCTTCTTCCACCACAACCGCCTTCTGTGCAATAATCGGTCCTTCATCCATTCCCTCATTGACAAAATGTACCGTGGCGCCGGTTACTTTCACACCCCGTTCCAGCACCTTTTGATGCACCTTTAAACCATAATATCCCACGCCGCAAAATGAGGGAATCAGCGAAGGATGGATATTTACAATCCTGTTAGGAAATCTCTCTATCATCTGTTCCGGAATTTTCACCAAAAATCCTGCCAGAACCACCAAATCCGGCGCCAATTCCGTCATTTTCTCCGTAAACGCCACGTTATATGTGTCCCTGTCCGAATACGTTTTGGGAGACATCACAATGGCCGGAATTTCCTTTGCCCTGGCTCTGTCCAATGCCTTCGCATTGGCATTATTGCTGATCACAGCAATAACTTCCACATTGGTAATAGCCCCCTGTTCCATGTAGTCCAATATGGCCTGCAAATTGGTACCGCCGCCGGATACACACACTACAATCCTCAGCATAACTCAACTCCTTTTTCGCCGGTCTCACAATATCCCACTTTATACGGGATCTCTCCTGCAGACCTGACTGCTTCCATGGTTTTCTCTATGTCGGAGGGGTCCACTGCCAATATCATCCCCAACCCCATATTATAGGTATTGTACATCATCTTCTCTTCTATACCGCCCTGCTTCTGCAATAAAGTAAATATGGGTGGAATTTGGTAACTATTCTTCTCTACCACGGCCCTGATTCCATCCGGGAGTATTCTGGGAATATTCTCATAAAAACCCCCGCCGGTAATATGGCTGCATCCCTTAATTTTAACACCCGCCTCCCTGATGGCCTTTAACGCCTTCACATAAATTTTCGTAGGCGTCAGCAAAGTCTCTCCCAGAGTACTTCCCAGTTCATCATAGTAGGTATCAAGGCTTTCCTTTGTCATCTCAAAAACCTTTCTAATCAGAGAAAAGCCGTTAGAATGTACACCGGAAGACGCGATTCCAATGAGCACATCTCCTTCCCGGATTTCCTGTCCCGTAACCAGATCCTTTTCATCCGCAATTCCCACAGCAAATCCCGCCAAATCGTATTCTTCCTCCGGCATCATGCCCGGATGTTCCGCCGTCTCGCCTCCCACCAGCGCTGCGCCGGCCTGTCTGCACCCTTCGGCAACGCCTTTGACAATGGCGGCTATCTTTTCCGGATAATTTTTGCCGCATGCAATATAATCCAGGAAAAACAAAGGTTCTCCCCCAGCGCAGACCACATCGTTTACGCACATGGCAACACAATCAATCCCTATGGTGTCATGTCTGTCCATCAAAAATGCCAGCTTCAGTTTCGTGCCCACACCATCCGTGCCCGACAGCAAAGTGGGTTTGTCCATATGCTTGAACGCACTCATTGAAAATGCACCGGAAAAGCCCCCAATTCCCCCCAACACTTCCGGACGCATGGTAGCCTTTACATGTTCCTTCATCAGTTCCACCGACTGATATCCCGCTTCAATATCCACTCCTGCTTTTTTATAATCCATTTTTTCTCCCATCTGCGCACAGCGCTGCCTTTCCTGAAGATTTATCTGCCCTATTTATAAGACTTATATCCTTGAAGGTGCAGTCTTTCATCCTTGGCCTTCACCTGTTCCTTCAGCTTTTCGCTATAAGCTTTTAACCTTTTCAGCAGTTCCCCGTCCGAAGTAGCCAATATCTTTGCCGCCAAAAGTCCCCCGTTGACCCCGCCGTTAATCGCCACTGTTGCTACCGGAATACCTGAAGGCATCTGTACAATGGAGTAAAGGGAATCACGACCTCCCAACGAAGCGGTATGCATGGGAATACCAATCACGGGCATTGGAAAAATAGCCGCGCACATTCCCGGCAAATGAGCCGCCATACCGGCTCCTGCAATGATTACCTTCAATCCCTCTTCCTCTGCATGCTTTGCATACTCATAAAATATATCCGGCTCCCTGTGGGCGCTGATAATTCTCATCTCAAATGGAATATCCAGCGTCTCCAGCACATCCGCCGCCTTTGACATAACGGGCATATCCGAATCACTGCCCATCACAATCCCTACCACAGGTTTTCTATGTTGCGCTTTCTCCATATCCGACATACACACACCTCACAATTTATTTTCCAAATTTACGCTTCCATGCCCGCCAAAGGCGGGCACTCATTTCAGTATTTGGATGGGACATCCAAATTTATCCTTATATAGTACAGTTTACCGGAAGTTACGCTTCTGTGCAACTATTATTTTTCAAACGCCCTATTCAGCTCTTCACATCCCGGTAATACAAACCTGCCGTTTTTTATAATGATAACCCTGCTTCCATCCTTCTCAACCGCGGTTAGTTCCCCCAATTCATCATAAGGAATGGTAATATCCGTATGACAATTAAAATAAGCCTCCCCCGGCTTTGTATGACGCAGTCGGGATATTTCGTTGGTTCTGGCCACAATCTCTTTGCCGTCAGGATTGTATACCTTAATATCCTCCACATGGGAATAACAGGTATCTCCCACGGCAAAATGAGGTCCCATTTTCTCCGCAATCAAAATAGGCAATTTCGACTCCACCCCTAACCTTTTGGCCGCCACATAAGCCACAGTGTTCGTCCCAATGGCAAATTCCCCCATGGGAAGCGTCTCATGGCGGTGCAGAATATTTTCCTTAATAAAATTCTTATTTTCTTCCTCTGTTTCAAAATTGTCACAGTGATAATTCCTGACCATACCATCTGCAAAGAATAGTTCCAAATCCCTGTACTCCAGACCGTTTAAGAAGACTTTTTTCACGTGAAGCGTACCTTCTGTTCCCTCTAACACCGGAGAAGTAAATACCTCTCCTACAGGAATATTGACGTCTGCCACACAATTCTCAAAAATAGTCTCTTTCTCCGGGTCCGAAAGAGAATACAGTTTCACTTTTAAATCCGTCCTGTTGCCGTTACAGCCTTTCACCTCACAAAACTCCGCCCTGTCCAACCTATCTATCAAAATTTGCTGTACTCTGCGATAACACATATAATCCAATGTATTTATTTTGATGGTTTCCTGAAATAATTCCTGAAATACGGGACCGATTTCAGGAACCGGAAACGCAATGATTGTAAAGCTTCTCTCTTCCTCCGGAATATACTCTCTTTGCAGTTCCCCCGCCTGGGAGCTATACTCCAGCCAGAGACGATTCTGCTCCGCACTCAGCCGGAACGCCTCCTTTTTTGCTATGGGCTGAAAATCCGCTTCCCCAAAAGTCTGTACTGCCGCCGGTCCTCCATAGCTCCTGGCCTGCTCCTTGTATTTCTCGTATGCAGTGCGCGTAACTTCCAGTTTCCGATTCACATAATTCCTGTCCAAAAATAACGCCTTATCATCTTTGTGATCATAATCATACTGCCTGTTGGGGTTCCCTCCGCTAAAGCCGGCACCCCCCAGACCTCTGTTGTCCAATACGCTGTAAGCCCGCCGAAAAACCACCGCTTTTAGTCCTATCTTCTCAAAATTCAAGACAGCCCGACGTATCATTCTTTCAAATCCCACCCGATAATACAGTCCCACCGTCCGCTTTTTTGAGAGATCCTTCCCTGTGACTTCAAATCCAATTCGATATCCTTCCGTAAAAGTATCCGCCATAGCTTCTATGGTCTCATCCGGCAAACCAGCCAGAAATCTTGCCATCTCAAGCTCGCTGTCACTGATATATTCACCATAACCATATAAATACCGCAGATCCGTAAGATCCCCCTGCATTATCCTGTCCAGAGAAGTCATATCATAAATTCTGTCATCCTCCAGGGTGCCCTCCGCACATACCTGTTCTTTGATTCTGCGTTCCGCCGCCACATCGGCATAATCACTGACAAACCAATACAGAATCCGACGCACTTCCTCTCCCGAAGGCAATTCCCCTTCCGTCTCCAAAGCATAGCGAAACGCTGCGTACACTTCCGCAAAAAGTTCCATGCGTATCACCACATCCTCCAGCCTTCCTTCATAAGCAAACCCAATCAGGCTGCGCAATTCCGCATATAAAAAGGATAGCTTCGGCCCCAATTCTTCCCCCAGTTTTTTTACCGCCCAGGCAGGATTGGCATAACTTTCCTCATAATGACCGGGCAAAATATCCGCATATAACGCTTCATTTCTTTGCTGCATCTCATCCAGAGACGCCCTTTGAAGACCATCTTCTTTCAAGAACCTTATGGTATCGTCAATTAACATCAGAAATTCCCCACAGCGTCCAAAGTAATCTTCCAGGGAATCATTGCCCATATCCTCTTTTGGAATCTGCCCAATCCTCTCTGTCACCAGTGCATACCGTTCCAGCAAAATATCCGGGTTATTCATCTCACTTCACTCCCATGTACAATATAAGTCCCACTCCGGCAAGAGACGTCAAATTCAGAAGTATTCCCAGCACCGGAAATAACTTATAATAATTCTTTTCACACATTGTCACAATGCCAAGCACCAGTCCAATCAAAGCATAAATTCCGGAAAGCAGCCCGGCAACTCCGTACTTTACCGACACATCCCCGGCAGCCTCATATGCCTGTAAGATTAAAACCCCCAATGAAATCAGACTGATCAGTCCCAAAACAACCGCCATAATAGCCCGGTTTGAAATTTTCCTATCGGTAAAAATAAATCCTTTTCTCATATCTCCGCTTCTAAACCGTCCCAGAAACATTGCTCCGTCCGAACGGTTCATACTCTAAAAGGGCATCCCCGTTAGGAACATCTACTGATAATCTGCATCTTTGCACTCATTATCATTGGTTGTTCCTTAAGGAAATGCCCGCCAACAGCTTCTAACTCAAAACAAAATCTTAGATTTACCTGCAATTAATTTCGCTCCGGCAACTATCAGCAAGATTCCTGTCACAAGCCCCACCACAAGCTGAATCACACCCACAGCAATATTGGCAGCACCCGCTCCTCTCATCAGCTTATATACCTTCTGTTCCATACCATTGCTCCCTTCCTGCTTTTTTACTTCCATCATCAGGGAATCAGAGGGTTCCGCCGATTTGTCCCCCTCATTCTCATGCCCCATACTCTTCATAGTATTGATCCATCGCCGCCTTTAATTTATCATCAATGTATATCTTGCCCTTATATGGTCTGTTGTATAAATGTTTTATCACATCTTCCATGGTAACTATGGCATGGGAATCAAATCCATATTTTTCCTTTATCTCAGCCAGCGCGCTAAGCTTCCCTTCCCTTCCCTTTTCCATACGGTTCAAGGATACGATCAATCCCTTAATCTCCACCTTTCCCTGACTCATCAAAATAGGGTATGTCTCTTCAATTGATTTTCCGGAAGTTGTCACATCTTCAATCATAATAACCCGATCGCCGTCCGATAGATTGCTTCCCAATAAGATTCCCGCATCGCCGTGGTCTTTCGCCTCCTTGCGGTTAGAACAATAACGCACTTCTTTGCCATACAATTCACTGTAAGCAATGGCAGTTGTTACGCTCAGTGGAATACCCTTATAAGCCGGTCCGAACAACACATCAAATTCATCTCCAAAATTCTCATGAATGGATTTTGCATAATATTCTCCCAACTTTTTCAACTGTTTTCCTGTCACATAGGCTCCCACATTCATAAAAAAGGGGGATTTTCTTCCACTTTTCAATATAAACTCTCCAAATTTAAGAACCTGAGACTCTACCATAAATTCAATAAATTCTTCTTTATACGCTTCCATCTCTTTTGATACCCCCTATATTCACAATTATTTCCAATTTTACCACACGTTTCAAATGTTTTCAATCTTTTTTGTAAATAAAGTCCCCGATCGCTTTTCTAGGTTCCTGTTTATATATTGGACTCTTAAAATCAGAAGCAATTACTATGATTTTATGTATCGCAGAGGTTCTCTGTAAAATTATGCTATCCATAAAATAAGATTACACATATCTTGAAATACTATAGAATATATTTACAAACTCTAAAAAACGAAAGAAGGACATAGATATGAAACATGTGGGTAAAATCATATCAGATTTACGAGCCGAAAAAGAAATGGGACAGAAAGAACTTGCAGCATTGTTGAATCTCTCCTTAAGCACCATTTCAAATTATGAAACCGGCGTTCACTCTCCGGATTTTGATACCCTGAGAAAAGTCGCCGATCTCTTTCATGTCACTGTTGATTATTTGTTAGGCCGTACAGGATTCCGCTGTTCTTTGGAAGATTTAAAAGAAAATGTTACCCCAGACCATACAATATCTAATTTTATTGACGCCATACTTGCGTTGGACGCTGACTCACGCACTTTTCTTCTGGATTTTGCCCTTTACTTACAGAAATGTCAGTCTGAATCCCAATAGAATTCAGACTGACATTTGATAATCACCGAGTTTTGCCGTTCAGTGCCGACGAAATATCCTCTCTCATGGCCAGCACTGCCGCTCTGGCCGCATCCGCATATCCTTTCTCTCCTAAATGCGCATACTGTGCCTGCTGATATGCCGCGATAATTCCTCTGGAAGAATTGACAATAGCGCCCAATCCATCTTCGTTAAAGAAATGAACCAAATCCGCCCCTTTTCCTCCCTGGGCTCCGTAACCTGGCACCAGAATATACGCTTTGGGCATGATTTCCCTCAAAATCCTTCCCTGTTCCGGATAAGTGGCCCCCACAACTGCCCCCACATAACTGTAAGCGCCTTCTTGCGGCATATATTCTTCTCCCCATGCCGCTACCTGTTCACCCACAACCTCATAGAGAGGCTTGTCCCCCTCTTGCGCTTTTGCCCGCACCAAACGATCCTGAAACTGGCCGCTGCTGGGATTAGACGTTTTCACCAACACAAATATACCTTTTTTCTCTTCCGCACATACTTTCAGAAAAGGCTTAACGCCATCAGATCCCAAATAGGGATTTACCGTTGAAAAATCTTCGTTAAATCCACCATACCATTTGCTTCCCACCTGTACTTTCCCAAGATGTCCCACCGCATACGCTTCACAAGTGGAGCCGATATCACCTCTTTTGATATCACCGATTACTACAAGTCCCTTTTCATGACAATAATCCACCGTCTTACGAAACGCTGCCAGTCCAGGGATACCAAACTGTTCATACATGGCAATCTGTGGTTTCACAGCCGGCACCAACTCATATATGGCGTCCACAATCCCTTTGTTAAACTGCCATATGGCCTCTCCCGCTCCTTCCAAAGTCTCGCCATATTCTGCAAAAGCTGCCTTTTGAATATGTTCAGGCACATAGTTCAGCATAGGGTCCAATCCTACTACTATGGGGGCATTTGTCCTACGTATCTTAGATATCAGTTGGTTTATCATACGCTGCTCCTTTCAACGATTATTTTACACTTCATATCCATTTCATTATAATTCTGTTCAACGCTGAAATATCATTACATATCTTATCATTGCCCTGATAAAAAGTCAACAACTGCTCCCTTCTCCTCATTCGTCTTTCCTCTTATGATTATTTTAAATTCCTTAAATGTAAAATCTAAAAATATGCTATTCTTAAACCCTTATTCTACTTTCCGTATAAATAGTTACAATTAATTTAGGAATACTAAAATAAAACCACTTATCACTTCCATCAGGAATTATCATTAGAAAGGGCAGTCCCCGGACCAGAAAGGAAATTGTACAATATGAGAGAAGTAGGTGAAATCCTAACAGAATTGCGCAAAGAAAAGGGCCTTAACCAGAAGGAACTTGCAGCATTATTAAACTTATCCGTAGGCACCATTTCCAATTATGAAAATGATGTCCATGCTCCCGACCTGAAAATGCTGCGGACGTTAGCAGACTTTTTCGGTGTCACCACAGATTACCTTCTTGGACGCACCGGTTATCGCTGTCCTCCGGAAACTTTGAAGAAATACATCACTACGGACTATACCGTTACTAATTTTGTCAATATTGTACTGTCGCTGGACCCTGGTTCCCGCCATGCTTTAATCACATATGCCAACTATCTGAATCATCTCCGGCACCAGGCTGCAAAATCTAAGAAGCCAAATTAAAAAGGTGGAAATATCCACCTTTTTACTAATATCAGCTCATTCTACTATCCTAAGCAAATTCCCGGTAATATCAGCCATATTTGAAGACGCCTGTTTGGTATTATGGGAAATCTCCACATTCTTTTCCACCACATCGGAAATCCGTCCGATTTGGCTCACCGCACTGGTCACAATCCCTACATTTCCCTTTACCATGTCCGTGATTTTCTCCACTTCACCGCTGGTCTTCTCCATATCCCTTACAACCACATTAAACGCCTCCGCTGTCCGGTCAGTAATTGTCTTTCCGGCTTCCACCGCGTTAATGGAATTGGTAATCAGTTCATTGGTTTCCTTCGCCGCCTGGGAACTTCTTGCCGCAAGTTCTCCTACCTGTGTGGCCACCACCGCAAAACCTTTTCCCATCTCCCCTGCCCTGGCCGCTTCAATGGAAGCATTTAAGGAGAGCATGTTGGTCTGCTGGGCAATGGAATTGATTTCGCCAATAATTTTCTCGATTTCCATTGACATATCGCTGATTTTCTGCATGGATTCTTTCAACATGTTCATTTGAGACTGTGCCGACAATAACTTTTCCCTTGTCTGGCCTGTCTCCGCCGCAACATTGATGGAAACCTCCATGCTGCTGTTCAGCTCCTGTGTCAGTTGTCCCATGATCTGCTTCAGGCCATCCACAGCCCTCTCCTGTTCCCCTGTTCCATTATAAATATGGTCTGCACTCTCCAGCGTCTCTCCCGATACCCGGTTCAAATCCCTGCACGCATCTTTGATATTCCGAATCATTCCCTGATTGCTTTCCATATCTGCCTTTTGTTTTGCCAAAAGCGTTTCATTCTCTTCTAAATTACGGCAAATACTTTCCACCATTTTGTTAATACTGTCGGAAAGCTGAACAAATTCCGGATTTCCCTGCACGTCAACATTGCGTTCAAAATTGCCATCCGCAATCTCTTTCATGGAACGGGATATTTCATTAATTCCATGAACAATTTTATTGTCAACCAGATGTTGAATCATGAGCAGAAGCACGCCGAAAATAATGGCCATACTCAGAGACACCACCAATGTCTGGTTATTCCTTTGGGCATAATATTCACCAACGGGCAAAAACGTCCCAATAATCTGTCCGTTATACTCTTCCGCCAGATAATAACCCTTTTCACCGTCAATGACCGCCTTGCCCTTACCTGTCAATGCTGAGGGAAATCCTGCATCCACGGCAGATGTTCCAATCAATGAAACATTTTTATGTGCCAGGATCAGTCCGCTTTCCTTATCAATGGCATAGACATAACCCTGTTCTCCAAAGTCAATCTCTCGTAATACTACGTCAATTTCCGTACCTGCAAGCATACTCTCCAGCACCTCAGGACGCACGCCCACCTGTACAAGTCCCGGTCCGTCCTTTCTGGCAACACCTATGTACTGCATAACCACGCCTTCCGCCACATTTACCTGTGGTTCCTGCGCAATCTCAATAGAAGGGTCGTTTACAATCACCATAAAAGCATTGGATTGTTCTCCGCTTTTCATATCAAACCCCACATAGGTGTCTATTGTGCTTTGGGTAATGATTCCGTCCTGGTCAATGACATGAAGTTCATTCACTTGCAATCTGTCTTTCACCATATGCAGTCGGGCCTGATCTTTCAAAATAGAAGGGTCCGCAGCAATCAAATCTGCAAAAGCTCTCGTCTTAGCAAGATTGTCCTGGCTAAGATTCTCTGTGAGCTGTGCGATATTCTCTTCATTTCCCTCAAGTTTTGCTTTCACATCCTGTAATTTCGCAGTGGCGGAAGACGTATTATTTCTTTGGCTTACAACAGTCTGCAGTGCAAAAATGGCAGTGATCGTAACCAAAAATGCTGCCAACATATAAATAGAAAGACTTTTGGTAAATATTTTCTTCATAATAACCTTTTCCTTTCTCGAAAGATAGTAACATTTTCGCTTGCAACATAATTTAAAGCTTCCTGCATATCTTCCCCGCTCCCCAAATACTTCTTTCTATCATAGCACATCATTTTAACTCTTTCAATCTGCAATCGTACCCTGAAACGCTCCATCCATTCCCCATGCCGTGGTTTATGAAATTAACACCTCCCTATTTGCCTTCCAATCTTCGCAATTCAGTATATGCCAACAGCAGCGGCCCTACACCCTTAGCGTCATTCTCCACCACCGGCTCCGACATATAATAATCAAAACTCCCATCTCTTTTGGGATTTTTTCCGCTCCCATAATCCACTGCCAAATCAGTAATCTTCATATTAGATATAGTAACCAAAAATCTCCATTTCGTCAACCTGTTCTCGAAAAAGTATAGCTATACCGTCTCCATTTTATAGAAATTCAACATAGCAATCACCATAAAAATAATGGTAAAAAGTATTGTAAATACATCCATGAACACATACGCCATCAAAACTCCGCCAAAATGCTGCCCGGCCAAAGCCCCCATCACCACCATTAACAGCACAATACTCTGTAAAAACATTTGAAGCAATTGTTTTCCCGTTTTGCCCAGCGCATTGCCAGTGACAATTTCCGCCACTGCAAGGGCATATAATTTATTGGCATACACTGCCACATAAAACACAATCCCCAACACTGCCATCACTGGAGACAGTTTCATGACTACGGCTCCCGGTATGGTAATCAGACACCCATTCACCAAACTCTGCACATGCTGCAGCGCCATTGCATATATCAACTTGCGAAAAGGTGTATCCGGAATCATGTATGTGTACGGCGACAACAACTCTTTGGCCCATTTTCCTCCCATCGCTGTAAACACAAAAATGATATATGCAGCCAAGGCAGGTATTACAAAAGGTTCAAAACTTCCGAAACCACCTTCCACAATATAGAGATATGCCACCGCCGCACCGACAATCAACGCTACAATCGTATTGATGTCAAAAATAAAATATCTGCTTTTCTTATATTCCAATAACTGCCGATACATCAATACTTTTGCGCCCTGTCCTTTCCAGGTAATATGCGCTTTTTTGAATTTTTGCTTTTTGCCCAGCCGCTTTTGTGTATCTCCCTGCCTACGGCTTGCCAAAACTTCTTCATAATCCTCTGCAAATTTTATGGCATCCTCATAATAGGCTCCCGTACATTTCATCCGCCATGCAGCCAACAATACCCCGGCCAACAATACACTATAACAAATACTTCCCACCACATTCACCGTAGTTGGTCCCAAAAGTATCAAGTGTATCACCCCAATATACCAGCCCACCACCGGCACCATTTGTACCATATGGCTATTCAGGAAATTCATCACCGTCTCCAGACTCAGCCCTTCCCTGAAACAGGTATAAACACCCATCAATATCAATATTCCTCCCAATACATATGCCACACCCACCAAAAATACTCTATGCCTTTCCAAAAAGTTCTCGGAACCGTAGAGTAACAGCATAACGCTGCCTTCCAGGAGATTTTCTGCAAATATAGCAAACAGAAAATACACTCCCAGCCTCCAGTCCTCCACCTGGAATATAGCCCCGCCATAGATTACGACAAAGAGATTCAGCAGAACTTGTACCGCCAAAGTTTTGACATAGGCATAAAGTAAAACACGTTTTGGACTCACAGGTGCCGGAAACAAAAAATGCAAATCGCTGTTCCTGTATACCAATCCTTTTCTTTTGGCATAGGCAATCAAATTTCCCGGAATCAGCCAAAATGCCACCAAAGTCAATATGGCAGCCATCCCTTCGGGAGAATCCACTCCAAATTCAGCCGCAATTATTCTCAAAGACAACGGAACAGCAAATAGATAAAACAAAATAAACGCCAAATAAAAATATGTAATAGGTTTTCTCAACGCTACTCTAATACGATTTTTTAAAACTTTTCCATACAGATATCCCAAAGCTCCCATGGTCTACCTTCCTTCCTGCCCGGACTGCACTCCCTGCTCCGTGACAGAGAAATATAATTCTTCCAAATCTTCATTTGCAAGATTTTCTTTTGCATATGTCCCCAGAATTTGTCCTTTCTCCATTACAAACGTTACATCCCAGAATTCCTTCACCATTTCCAACATATGGGTACTGATCAATATGGTACATCCATCCTCTCGTAGTTTTGCCAGAACATTTTTCAGCTCCTTAATCGCCGCCGGATCCAATCCTACCATAGGTTCATCCAGCAATATGACTTTTGGCTTAGTGATCAGTGCGCAGCATATGCTGACTTTCTGCATCATCCCTTTGGACAACTCACTGCCCAGCTTCTCTTGCTTATCCGTCAACTCAAATCTCTCAAGCAATTCCTTTCGCTGGTTCTCCGATACTTCCACACCATAAGCCCGTGTTATAAATTCTAAATGTTCGCTGACGGTCAACGCATCATACATATACGGCAGCTCCGGCACATACGCAAAGGATTTCTTTGCCTCTAAAGATCTGGCATCCTTCCCCTGAATCCGTATCATGCCTTTATACCGCAGCAATCCCGCAATGCTTTTGATCACCGTTGACTTGCCCGCTCCGTTTGGCCCCAAAAGAATCCCGATTTTCCCATCGGGCACAGCAAAATCAATCTTATCGGCGGCCAGTGTATTCCCATACTTTTTTGATAATTGAATTACTTCTAACATTTTGCTTCTCCCGTATAAGGTTCTTTATATTTATACTTGTGTTCCCATTCCATTTTAAAACATTGCCACATTCCCCAGCCCCATAAACATCGAAATCAGATATAGCAAAAACAAATGTACCGGATAAAAGGCATAGAAAAAGTATTTCATCTTCAGCCCTCTCCTGCCATTATACAAAGCTATGGGTATAATTGCCAAAAATGCCGGAATTTCACTGATACTCATAATTGTCAGCACCACACATCCTGCGGTGACACAGCGTACTTTATTTTTCCTGAAAATATACATGGCGGTTATGGTCAGCACTCCCATGCCTGCATAATCCGTTTTCAGCAAATCCGCCAGATACATAGTCAGCACCAACACTATCATGTCCGCCCCTGCAATCTGAACACATTTCATTCCCCTCTTTTTCTTATACAATACAATACAAACCGTCGCAATCACACAGCATACGCCAAATAATGCAAACAGTACATTGGTGTCCTTTAACTGCAGCAAATCCCTGATCCTCATGGCGGCATATGTGGATGTAAAAAGTACTCCCAACACTACCGACAGCATCCACATCCAACTATCCGGACTTGATTTCCTGTATTTCGCAAAAAATTCATAAGCACATAGGGCAAAAAGACCCAAAAACAAAGTGAAATATACGTTCTGGTATCCAAATTCCAGGATTTGTCCCTTGAATGCCAGGTCAAAGGGAATCTCCGACACAAGCGCAAATAATGCCATACGAAAGGCATATTTGCGCACATCTGACGTTTTCTGAAATCCCTCCACCAAAAGAAACGCAAATATGGGAAATCCCAGTCTGCCCACCATCCTAATCCCCATATAGCTATAATAAAGCGCCCCATGCGCCATCATCCAATTTATCATTTGGGCCAAATCATTGCTTGCGGCAACTTCTAAAAGTCCCTCTTTCATCAGCACCCTGGCCAAAACCGCCGCTCCGATATGGTCAATCAGCATGGTAATGATTGCAATCAATTTCACGGTACTTCCGCTGATTCCTTTCTTCTTCTCTGTTGAAGGCACTTCTCTCGTCCCATTTAACTGCACACTATCCATTTTCCGTCAACCTCTCTTATCAAATTTTTCCTATCATGCCTGATACACATTACTTTTACATCCACTACTGGTTGTATCATTCATTTAATACAATAATATATTTGGGTTCTTTTGTCAACTTTTTTCCCTTTACCTCTCCACCAACATAATATCCTAAGTGTATAATCGAGTAGGGGAATGTCCCTCTCCACCACTCTCCGCGCGGCCCGCATGCCGCATGAGCGGCAAACTTCCACATGCGGGCCTGCGCATAACACAAAAGGAAGGGCCTCTGAAAGCCCTTCCTTCACTTATTTTTGGCCGAAACCGGCGCTCATCCTACTTTATACCCATTTCCCCATACTACCTTCAAATATCTGGGTTCCTTCGGATTCTTCTCTATCTTCTCTCTGATATGACGAATATGTACCGCAATGGTATTGTCCGCGCCAATGGCCTGCATATGCCAGATATTCTCATAAATCTGACTATTGGAAAACACCTTGCCTTTCTGCCGCACCAACAGCCGGAGAATCTTATATTCAATGGGGGTCAGACGCACGCTCCTGCCTTCCACCGTCACCTTTCTCTGTATGTCGTCAATGACCAGACCGTCCACCTCATAAATCCTGTCAATATTCGCACACAGACTTACCAACTGTGTATACCTGCGAAGCTGGGACTTCACCCTGGCAAGCAGTTCCAACGGATTACAGTTCGCCGTCACATAATCGTCCGCCCCTGCTTCCAACGCCATAATTTTCGCCGTCTCTGCAGACTGCGCGGACACTACAATCAACGGAATACTACTCTTGCGCCGCAGCGTGGCAATCATTTCGATTCCTTTATCCCATCCCTTATCATTCAGCTCCACATCCACCAGCATCAAATGAATCTGAGAATTTTCCAATATTTCGTACAATTGACGCACATCGGCTGCCACTAACATTTTCAACGCTTCCCCCACAAACAAAGGCCCCATTTTCTCCGCTATTTTCGTCTGATTATTATATACCAATATATTCTTCTCCATAGTACATACCGTCCTTCTTACAATTTATTCCTTCCGTTTACCCACCTCATTAAAAATATACTGACAAATCCAATGATTCTAACACATTTTCCACAACATCCTCCTGAAATCCCTCAAAGGTCATGGACAAATCCCAGCCGTTGACTGATATTACCCCATGGACTGATATTACCTCTCCCTCATCATCAACCGTGTCAAACACCACATAACTCAATCCCTGGCTGTTGGTATAGCTTCTTTCATTTGCATTTTTTCCCCCGTAAGAAGTACCGGAGCTATACCCTTCACAATCACTGTTGTTCATTTGTACCATGAAAAAAATAACATTCTCATTGGAAAATCTAACCATAATTTCCCATCCTTCATCAATAACCTTGACATTTTCACAGGTAAATTCTTCACCGAAAAGCGCTTTGTCCGGAATAACGGCCGTCAAATTTTCCGCTTCGTAAAAAGCTTCCACGGAATCATACTCCCGCGTATTGTCTTCCATAAAATCTTCTACAATACATTCTTCCGTCTCCGCCATTTTATGCGTTTCTCTCTCTGTATCCCCTCCATCAGGGATATCTCCATCTATGGAAAATACCCCCCCCATTTTCAAAAATGAGGTCATATCCGGTTCATGGTCCTGAGCATTTCGGCCTTTTGCCTCCATGGGCGCATCCTGAACACTGGTTATCGTAAATCCCTCTTCATTCACTCTAATGATACTGTCCCGAAAATTTTTTGCGGCCACCGTACCCACGCCGCATAAAAGACAAAGGACCGCTGCCGTACATCCTTTTGCGATCATATACCGTCGCCTTTTTCGCATAATACGCTGATGGCTCAATTCATCCCGTACCCTGTCCGCATCCATGGAAGGAGTCGGCAATTCCTTACATGCCTCCTGATATACATCCCGAAATTTATCCAAAGTCATATTCCTCCTTCAATGACTTTCTCAACAGCTCCCTCCCTCTGGTAAGCTGTGAGGTTACGGTAGATTCCCCTCGATTGGTAATCCGGGCAATCTCTTTCACGGAAAGTTCCTCATAATAGAACAAGTGTATGACATCCCGGTATTTTTCAGGCAGCGCCATAACTGCCTGCAGCAACAGTCTTTTCTCTTCCTGCCTGACGGCGCTTTCCTCCGGTTCCACCACCGCTGCCGTAAGCGCCATACCGGAATTCAACTCTCCCGTCTCCGCAATGTCACCCAAACGGCCGTATCCCTCCTGCATGGAACTTTTGGGACAGCAATCGCTTTGATGACGTTTCCATGCGCTGCGCCACACTTTTTTGCAAGCGTTCAATGTCACTCGTAACAGCCATGCCTTTTCATGCTCCTGGCTTTCAAAAGATGTGCTATTCTTTAGATACTGATAAAATACCTCCTGCACCACATCCTCCGCGTCCTGCCGATTCTGAAGACGTATGTAGCTGAGCTTGAACAACATATCCGTATATCTTTCAATTTTTAATTGTAATTCTCGGTTATCCATGCCTGCTTTTGTCATGTTATTCTGCTTTGTCCAAACCTCTTACATAATATAATATCCCGTACCACATCCATTTACTGCAAATGATTTAAAAAAATTTCCATTTTTTAAGGCCTCAATGATCACAAAGGTTTTCGGCCTGTTTCACTATATTTATCATACCTTTGTATCAAAGTTGCATATAAAATCTTTACCTCCGAAAAAAATATTTTAAGAATCCTTCTTTCAAAACAAAACAAAATATTAATGTAATTGGGGATGTCTGTGCATATGAAAAGAGAGTGCTTTACACTCTCTTATATATTAGACTGCTTTTCCAGTAAAAAAGTTTCAGTTTTTAAATGACTTTTTTATTTTTTTGCAAATAAGCATCTTTATCATCCTATCATTTGCCTTCATCCTCATGGTTCCCAGCCCCATTATCCGACTTTTCACCCAAATCTGACAAATCTTCTTTCTCCAGCCTGCGAAAATGATTGATCCCTGAAATCAGTATCATAACACTGTTTTTTGTAGTATCAAAAACGCCCTCCTGATAGAAGGAATAAACCAATAACCCTAAGGGCACTGCAATAATCATGCCAATGACACCGCTTATTTTATAGCCTGCATAGAGTAAAAAAAGTGTGGGCAGCGGAGGTACTCCAATGGAATCTCCCACAATCTTAGGCTGAATCAACTGCCTTGCCAACTGTCCCACTCCCCAGATTACCAAAAGCCCCACGGCAGCCTTATAATCCGCCGTCAGGAACCGGATAACGGCCCAGGGTATCAGCACGGTTCCTGTGCCCAGAAAGGGCAGAAAATCCAAAAATGCAATTACAAACGCAATCAATCCGAAATAACTCACCTGTAAAATGCCAAGACCTATCAAAAGCAGAAAATACATCCATATCTCAATCTTAAACTGGGCCTTCAAATATCCTCCCACAGATTTCACCAGACTGAGACGAACCATGTGAAATCGGCGCTGTATGGACACCGGCGTATGCTTTCTGCACCATTCATTTAGTTGAACCCTTTCGGCCACAAAAAAATAAGAAGATAAAAGGGTCATAATCACACCGATAAAAACCGACGGTAACTGTTTTGCAAAATTTCCCGCCGCCGCAATGGTTGGGGTACTCATTTTCCCAAAAAATTCACTGAGATAACTCAAGACAATTTCTGCACTGTCATTCAGATTCAACTGCATACGAAAAGGAAGTTTTTCTGTCAGCGCATCCAGCCTGTTTCCGATATTATTAAGGTCCTCCTCCATGCTCCGCCACATTTCAGGCAAAGAACCCAATAACCCCACAAGCTGATCCAAAAGCTGCGCGCAGACAAAATAAAGCAGCAAAACCACCAGCGCAATTACTACCACAATCACAAACGCACTGCCGATTTTAGGCTTTAATTTCATCTTTTTCTCAAAAAAGCGTACCAATGGTCCTGCAATCAGCGCAATCATCCAGCCCGCCACAAAGGGGGAAAAAAATATCAGCGCCCTGGGCAGCAAGAATAATACGCACAGCAAAATTGCCCCTGCAATGGCAAGATTTACCAACGCCTTACAGTATTTTTTCATCACATTTCCTCACCTTGTAGAATTTCATCCAAAATTTCGTATATTTCATCCCGTCCCTGTTTTGTCTGTGCGGAAAAAGGAATTACTTTGGTTTTCTCTCCTCCATGGAAGGAGGTTTTAAGCAGTTTCATCTGTTTTTGTACCTGGCTGCGCTTTATCTTGTCCAATTTTGTAGCAATCAGAATTGGTTCATAACCATTTCTCATAATCCAGTCGAACATGATTTTATCGTTTTCCGTCGGCGTATGGCGAATATCAACGAGAAGAAACACCTTACGCAATTTCTTTGACTTGTGCAGATAATCCTCCACCATTTTTCCCCATTTTGCCTTGACATTTTCGTTTGCCTTCGCATAACCATATCCGGGAAGATCTACAAAATAAATGGCGTCGTTTATATTATAAAAATTTATCGTCTGTGTCTTTCCCGGCTGGGAACTTGTACGTGCAAGCGCTTTACGGTTCATCAACACATTGATCAGCGATGATTTCCCCACATTACTCTTTCCGGCAAACGCCACTTCAGGAAGCTTATTATCCGGCAGCTTGCTGGTAATCCCACACACTGTCTCCAGACCGACATTTTTAATTACCATATAGAATCCTTTCTAATATAATACGGATGCTTTCGCATCCGTATTATTATTACCTCAATTACGTTCTAATCTAAGAACATCCTTACGCTACATGGCCGTATCCAGCTTTCTTTTTCGGTCATTTTTATGGAAAGTCACAGGCGCGCTGCCTTCTTCCACCGTTCCCTCCGTGATCACACATTCTTCAATGGTTTCATCGGAAGGTATCTCATACATGGTATCCATTAGAATACTCTCCATAATGGACCGCAATCCTCTGGCGCCTGTTTTGCGCTCAAATGCTTTATTTGCAATCGCTCTCACTGCGGCATCCTCAAACGTAAGGTCCACGCCATCCATATTGAAAAGCTTCTGATACTGTTTAATCAATGCATTCTTAGGCTCTTTCATAATACGGATTAACGCTTCTTTATCCAAACCTTTAAGAGATACGCAGACCGGCACACGTCCCACAAATTCCGGAATCAGACCGAACTTCACCAAATCCTGAGGCGTCACTTCCTGAAGCAGCTCACTGATTTCCTTCGTTGACTTTTTGGAAAGTTCTGTGTTAAAACCAATGGCTTTTCGATCCAGCCTGGCTTCCACAATTTTCTCCAAACCGTCAAAAGCTCCGCCGCAAATAAAGAGTATATTGGAAGTATCAATGGTAATCAATTCCTGATGAGGATGTTTCCTTCCTCCCTGAGGCGGCACGCTTGCCACCGTACCTTCCACAATCTTAAGGAGCGCCTGCTGCACACCTTCTCCGGACACATCCCGTGTAATGGATACATTCTCACCTTTTTTCGTAATCTTATCAATCTCGTCAATATAGATAATTCCATATTGCGCCCGTTCCACATCATAGTCCGCAGCCTGAATGAGTTTCAGCAGAATATTTTCCACATCTTCACCCACATATCCTGCCTCCGTCAGCGTAGTCGCATCCGCAATGGCGAAAGGAACATTGATAATTTTCGCCAGCGTCTGTGCCAGATATGTCTTGCCGCACCCGGTAGGCCCCACCATAATGATATTGCTCTTCTGCAATTCCACATCATCCAGGTCCCTTGGCGCCATCACCCTTTTATAGTGATTATATACGGCCACGGACAATATCTTTTTTGCCTCTTCCTGCCCTACCACATAATCATCCAGGAATTTCTTCACTTCCACAGGCTTCAGGAGATTGATATCGGGGCGGACTGACGCTTCCTCTTCGTCCTCTTCATCCTGCAGTTCCTCTTCCAGGATATCCGCACAGATATCAATACAATCATCACAGATATAAACTCCCGCCGGACCTGCAATCAACTTGCGAACCTGATTCTGTGTCTTATTACAGAAAGAACACCTTATATCATTTCCTATCATTTTCCCTGCCATCACTCTACTCCTACATTTTTACTTATTCGTACTTGAGAGGTCATGAGAAGTAAGTATCATATCCACAAGACCATACTCCTTGGCCTCTTCGGCACTCATCCAATTATCACGCTCAGTATCAGCACATATGGTTTCATAATCCCTGCCGGTATTTTCAGCAAGAATATGGTTTAGCCTCTCTCTGGTTCTGAGAATATGCTTTGCAGCAATATCTATTTCTGTCGCCTGTCCTTTGGTGCCTCCCGCCGGCTGATGAATCATAATTTCCGCATTGGGAAGTGCAATTCTTTTCCCCTTTGCACCGCCCGCCAGCAAAAACGATCCCATACTTGCCGCCATACCAATACACACTGTGGATACATCACACTTAATGTAATTCATGGTATCATAAATTGCCATACCAGCCGTGATCACACCCCCCGGACTGTTGATATACAAGTGAATATCCTTTTCCGGGTCCTCCGCCTCCAGGAACAAAAGCTGCGCCACCACAATACTTGCAGAGGTATCGTTTACCTCTTCTCCCAGAAAGATAATCCTGTCCTTTAACAGTCTGGAATAAATATCATAGGATCTTTCTCCCTTACTGGTCTGCTCAATGACATAAGGTACTAAACTCATTATAAATCCTCCGTTCCGTTTTTATTCATTCTCTTTCAAAGGTGTGGGATCCATGCGTGTTATAAAATTATTCCGCCGGCTCCGTTTCCACCGCATTTTCCGTTACGAATTCAATGGCCTTTCTGATGCAGATGTCTTCCATCACTTGTTTTTTGCCTTCTTCACCCAGAAGATCCTTTATCTCATCCACATCCTTGCGATAGGACTCCGCCATCTGCTTTACTTCTTCCTCAAATGCCTCTTCCGTAGCTTCAATCTTCTCCGCTTCCACCACGGCCTCCATTACCAGTCTGGTCTTAATTTGACGCAGCGCCTGAGGCTTCATCTGATCCAACAACATCTGCGTGGTCATACCGGTGTACTGCATATATTGTTCCATAGAGATGCCCTGATGCTGCATTCTCTGGGCATATTCCTGCGCCATCTGTCTCTGACGAGTTTCCACCATGGCATCGGGAATTTCCATCTGCGCATTGGAAATAACCGTCTCAAGAACAGCGTTTTCCTTCGCACGTTTTGCCTCCGCCGTTTTCTTCTCTGTCAGTTTATTTCTGACCTCTTCCCTGTACTCTTCCACAGTGTCGCTTTCTTCGGAGATATCGCTCACAAAATCTTCATCCAACGCCGGCAATTCTTTCTCCTGCAATTTCTTCACCAGACACTTAAAGATCACAGCTTTCCCCGCAAGACTTTCTTCATGATAGTCCTCAGGGAACGTTACATCCACTTCCGTCTCCTTGCCAATCTCCGCACCCACCAGCTTCTCTTCAAAACCTGGGATAAAGGCATGGGAACCAATGGTCAGAGGGTAATCCTCTCCCTTACCTCCCTCAAAAGGAACACCATCCACAAAACCTTCAAAATCAATGGTGGCAATATCGCCTTCCTTTACGGCTCTGTCAGTCACCTCAATGGTTCTGGCATTCTTGCCCCTCTCTTTATCAATCTCTGCAGCAACTTCCTCTTCACTCACTTCTGTGTCAGCCTTGTCCACCGCAATTCCCTTATAGTCACCCAATACGACCTCCGGCTTCAATGCAACTTCCGCTGTAAAGATAAAAGGCTTGCCGGCTTCAATCTGAACCACAGTAATCTGCGGATTGGATACAATATCTTCCGTACACTCTTCCAATGCCGCGTCATAGGCATCAGGAATCAGGGCGTTGGCCGCGTCTTCATAGAAAAGATTCTTGCCGTACATCTGCTCAAGCATCTTACGAGGCGCCTTTCCCTTGCGGAATCCGGGAACACTGATTCTATTCTTATTCTTCTGATATGCCCCTTCAATGGCCTTCTCCAATTCTTCCGCAGACACTTCGATGGTCAACTTCGCCATATTTTTCTCTAATTTTTCTACCTGTAAGCTCATTGCTACATTTCCTCCTTCAATTGTCTGCGCCCCTATCCTACCCAATCTGCAGACATAATCACAGTCATTATGCGATTATACCATATAAGCTAAGAAAATACAAATGTTTTTGAAACTTTCTTTATGAATTTTTTATGACGCCATCAATATATGCCATCTATTTATTACTGCTTTCCGGCATATAGACACTTACTGCTCACACCGGCAATCATCCCCAGTTTTCCCGATAACGCGCTAATGATTGACTGGGGCGCGTCAAGGACAATACTGATAATATTGACTTTTTTTTCACGGTATGGAATTCCCATACGCCCGATAATATATTCTCCATACTCATGCAATAATCCGTTCACACGGGCAACTGCTTCCGTTTCCTCCACCATAATGCCCAAAAGGGCTACACGAGATTCTTCCATCTTTACACCTCTTTGCCCGCTTTAGCGGGTATACCAATTAACGTTCAAACTCACGCCTCCCCAACCGTTTCTCCAATATGTGTTGCAATAATAAGTGTTCGGCCCCTTTGCCTGTTTCGGATATATTCTTCCGCCCGTTTCCTGGTTCCGGCATCCATTCCTGTAAACGGTTCATCCAATAGAAGATACGAAGATTTCGATTCCAGCGCCCGCGCCAGAGCCACTCTGCGCTTCATCCCTCCGCTCAGTTGACTGCAAGGTTTGCCCAGCGCATCTTGCTCCAAAAGCGCCAAAAGAGCTTCCTCCGCCTGTAAACGATTTCCCGTGACAAGTTCCACATTTTTTACAGCGCTGTAATCCTCACAAAGTCTATCTTCCTGAAATACCATTCCGCATGCAAAGGAGGCTTCCACGCTTCCGCCGTCCGGCGTCTCCAGCCCAGCCAGAATCCGCAGTAACGTAGTCTTGCCGCTGCCGGAAGGGGCTGTCAGATAATATGTCTTTCCCTGTTCATACACTTCGTTTACCCTATTTAAAACTAAAGTATCACCATACTTTTTTACGATATTGCGGCATTTGATATCCCCTTTTCTTTCTCCTTCGCTGCCCGTATCCGCTCCCCTCTTTCCCTGAGCGATTCCAAAAGGTAATTGCTCCTTACAGTATGGTTCCCAGGCAAAAAAAACGCCTGCCGCCCGCAATATGATCTTTTCAAATAATACGCTTAACAACACGGTCACAACCGTCCATGCAAATAATCCCGCCGTATCCAAATATACCTTCGACAGATACATCCGCTCCCCAATAGAAAAATCCGGCGTGCCGATGACCTCCGCCGCAACCCCTGACTTCCAGCACATTCCAAGAGAAATTTTCAGACTGCTCACTAAAAACGGCTTTAACGCCGGACGAAAAATATAAAAAAAGCGATTCCAAAACGATAACCGAAACACTCCCGCCATTTCAAGCAACTGTCCGTCCAGGCTTTTTAACCCTTCCAGCACATTGATATAAATATTGGGCGCCACTACCAAAAAACAGATTGCCACCGACAAAAAGGAAGATCCCCACCATATCAAAAACAATACTACAAAAGACGCCGCCGGAACTGTCTTCATCAGATTCATCACGGGCGCTATCAGTTCTTCCAGCCAGGAAAATTTATAGCTTCCCACGGCAAGGGACAGCGCTGCCCCAACCCCTGCCAGGAACCCGCATCCAATGCGCAAAACGGATCTGCCCACCGTAAGATAACATTCCTCCTCTCCCAATATCTCCAAAAGCCCACGAAACGTATCTATGGGAGACGCCAGCAAAATTTGGTTGTTCACCGCCATCGCAAGTCCTGACCAAACAAGCAGCCAAAATAGAATGATGAAACACTTTCTGATTTTTTTCTTATTCAACATAATAGAAATCTTCTCCCGGTAAAGCACCTCCAATCAATTCCGCGTTAAACTCTGCCAATACCGTCAGATATTCTTCCAATGTCTGCTTCATTTCTTCTCCTGTAATACAAGTAATATTACATTCCGGAATTGCCTTTTGCGCAATGGGCTCCTTTGCCACAATGCCCGCTTTTACCGCCAGTGCAGCACCCGTTGCCGTATCCTGATTCACTGAAATCGTACTTTCCCTATGTTCCTCCAGAAATGCTTTCACCGCCGTCTCATGCTGCTGCAAAAATTCTTTCCGAACCACGGTGACGCCTGTGACCATACCGTTTCCTTCTCCTTGCATCTTCCTCCATTCCTCATCCAAATCCAGAACCACCTTCAGGGATGTATTCTGCATCAATGCCGCGGTTACAAACGGTTGGGGCAGCAACCCCACAGCCGAAGGATCCTCTGCCAGCACTGCTGCCACTTCCGCAGCTTCGGATTTGAATTCCAGCGTACAATCCCCTTCCGCAAGCCCGTTCTGTTTTAATATATATTTTAGCGAAGCTTCCGGCGTGGTTCCCTTTCCTGTAAGGTAAATCGTTTTCCCTTTTAAATCTGCCGCTTCCGTAATTTCCGCGGTTCCCGTTACAATATACAATACACCCAAAGTATTGATATCAATCACGGCCACGCCCCCATTGGTTTTCTGATAAAGGGCCGCTGCTACATTTGCCGGAACCAATGCTATATCAAGATCACCTTTTGCCATGAGCGGCAACAGTTCATCCGCACCTGTGGCCATCTGAAATTCATAATCGGAAGCTGCCTGCTCCTGTTCCGCTTTCTCCATCAAGTACAAGATTCCCATGGAAGTAGGCCCTTTTAAAGACCCGATTCGGACATTGACCGCCTCCGGCTTGCCGCACCCGCCAAAGAATATGGAACACGCCAAAACCAGGCATATCCCCCATAGAACCACGCCGGCTTTTCCGTTTTTTCTCAAATTCGCTGAATTTCTTAAATTCTCCGCTCTTCTCATGTTCTCCGTCTTTTTCGTGTTTTCTGTTACCTTCATACTCCCTGTTTCTCTTTTCATCCTCTCTCCTATCCGCCCGCTTTAACGGGCATACAAATCCGGGCACAAAAAACAGGCCCTTTCCGCTCAGAACTAATCTTTGCAAGTCAGATTTAAAATGTATGATTCCAGTCAGCCCAAACGCTTTCCAGTCTCACGAAACATTGTATCATAATTTTTTGCGCTTTAGCGCAAATGGAATCAACAGTTGACACAATGCTTTTCTGTGTCAACATTGTACCATATTTCCTATTTTTTTGTATATAAAATTATTTCATCTCTCTTTGATTTTTTTACTATCCTATCATCCCTTGTTACTTGAAAGTATTTGAATTTTTAATTTCCAGAGATAAGAAAAACCAGCCCCATTTCAGGACTGGCTATTTTATGCTGAATACTTCTCGTCATGATTGTAAGAAGATAATCCAACAAAACATTCGTATCAATCAAAATTCTATTTATAATTACATTTTTTGCTTCCTTGGCTCATTCATATCAAGAAATCTCTCCAGACAATACATTTGCCATTTCTGATTACCGGTAAATCGATTCATATCAAGATCTTTCCGAAATTCCGGCCGTGTCGGACCTTCCCATGTTCTAAAATAATCATCAACCGGTCTTGGCATGGGCACTTTATCAGGAACTGATATTTCAGGATATCTCATAGCCATCAACTGACGAATTAAATATTTCGATTCTCCGCTTCGCACTCTGTGTAAGTCTAACGGTTCCGCCATTTTTAACTTTGCATAAGGGTCATAATATGGCATTTCCGCTACGGAAAAAGCATTCAGATAGGAGCCTGAAGATTCCACCGAAAACACATCATCCATAAAGCTCATAAAGTCAATCTTATCCTTATCCACCCTATACCGTTCAAACAGATATTGCATGGATACCGGATCTGCCAACACATCTTCCGCTCTGGTAAAAGTGTATCGCTCCATAAATTCATCAAAAGTCCAATCCTTTGCCAAAAGTTTATCCATACCGCCAAAAACCAGGTCACTGCTTTCGCCCACAAACATAATTTCCACGCCGTCCGTTTTTGCCTGCAATGCCGCTTGCAAAATTTGCGGTTCTATGGAGTGCACCGGCGCCGCCTTTGCTTTCATTACTGGGTCCAGATGCCGCAATACCGTGTCCCAGTTAATATCCACATAATGAAGATTTAAACCATAATACTTCGCGTAATACTCTGCTCGAATGAGTTCTTCGTTTTGATATTCGCCGCCCAGAAAACGAAATGTGTATGCGTCAGCTCCTGAAAGATAAGAAGCCACTATAGCAGAATCCATACCGCCTGAAAGGAGAATACCCTTCTTTTTCTCCCCAAACGCACTTATCTGCCTGGCAATTTCATGACCAATCTCCTCCGCAGTATACACCAAAATTCTCTCTTCATCCGGAATCGGCATAATATTTCTATGTCTTCCCGCGTTCTGATAAAATTCAACATCATTACGTTCAATATAACGGAACGCCAAATAAGAACTCATACAGAAATTTTTATCAACAATCATCTTCTTTCGCTCCCTCTCCACTGGATTTTAATGCCTTCTTTGCCGCATCACTGGACCATCCCCTGATCGAATGTAATGCCTGTGTGATCTTTGTGGAGGACACACCCTCTGTATATGGAAAATAAATAATTTTAATTCCTTCTTTGGCAAAATCCTCTTCATATTTTTTCCACTTGTCAGTGCCATACCAGTCATCGCCCACAAACAGTACGCTTGCACCCAATTCTTTGCAAGACCTCAATTTGTCCATATTATATTGCGGTACGGCGGCATCTACATACTTGCAGCTACGAACGATTTCTATCCGGTCTTCAAAGGGTATCATAGCATTTTTCCCTTTATATTGAACCAGGTCGTCCACCGTAACACCCACTATCAGTTTATCACACAGCCCCTTTGCATTTTTCAGAAGATTCAAATGTCCTATATGAAATAAATCAAATACTCCAGTTGTATATCCTATTACTTGTTCCATCACGTGGCCTCCTATTTAAAGTGCCGTCTCTTCACTACGGCGCCCATGACTTTATTGCGCCCACAATCCGCTCCGTACATCCTTCCGCATAATCAAGAATCATCTCTTCTGCCAAAGTCTCTCTTTGTTTCCTTAACGGATCAATTCCTTCCTCAAGTTGATGTAATATCTCAAGCAATTCTTTTTTGTCGTGGACAATATAACTGCATGAAAGTATCTTTTGCATCAGTTTTGTATATGTAATTTCTGCGTCGGGATAGCAATATATAATCGGCTTTCCGGTCAGAAAAAATTCGGCAATCATGGACGTAATATCCGCTATCAATATATCCGTCCCCCATAACGTTGCCATATATGATTTGGTGGTATCCAACATAATGTTCTCACTCTGCCTGCAAGAATTGATAAATTCATCATGTTGTTCTTTTGACCATTCTCCCGTTTTGATAAAATTTTCCAACATAAGAGGATGAGGACGTATTAACAGCTTGTTTTGATTTTCTTTATAATATGTAAGCAACACATCCTTATATTGAAAAAAATTGCTTCCCCCTATTCTTTTATCTGTACTCCAACGAGGCAGCCATAATACATGCAAACCTTGTTTGCCAAAATTCCAGATATCTGTTTTTTCGTGTCTCTCTCGAAACATGAATTCTAAAGAAGGCACCCCTTTGACAACTGCCTTTTGAAGCCCACATTTCACTCCCATAAAGAATTTACACTCAAAAATCCTCTTTATTTCCTGGTCTTCCGCAAAATAACAGAACACATAATTAAAAAAATCACGATTTATTACATCGTACCCGATACTGGATAGAGACATTCCGTACAAAACAACACAAATATGGGAAAATTTGGCCACTGTGGAACTTTTGTATTCCTTTGGCAGCAAAATATTATAAGGTCTGGTATAGATGACATAATCGGGTGATAACTCCCTCAAGTCCAGCCATTTTCCCCCATCCATCAATGCGTTGGCGCATTGATATCCTCTGGAAGCAAAATACTCATATGTATCATTGCTCTCAAATTTCGACAGACTGATATCCTCATGGTTTTGCTCCATAGGTACACATACCAAATACGGTTTCATCTCAGGATCTGCCAACATTGCTTCATATAACAGTTTCACCTTATCCCAGGAAGGTACATATTGTATCAAAAAAACTACCCTGATACATGTCCCCTCTTTTTTCTCAAGTTTACACTTGTGTAATGTCTTTAGTGCGGCATGATATTGAAACGGGACTTTGACACTGTTGATAAGACGTCTTGCAATTTTCTTAACACTCATAGACTGCCCTCACCTTTCTCTTTTCACCCCTATAACAGTCTGCAATTTACTGTTTTCCTCTGTTTATTTTCTTTCCCTAATCTTTAAGACAGTCTGTAACAACAATTTCCTCTGCCACAAAATAATCAGCGCTGCCGCTATAGTAATTATAATCCTCAGCAGAAAATTCCCATACAAAACCACACCCAGGTAAGATATCATTACAAACAAAAAAAATATGGCCAAAAGCCCCTTGATATTGTAGGCATCATTGGGTTTGTTATGTTTTATCAGCGTTGCCCTCATTGCGAAATAATTACATACTGCAAATATAATATAACTGAACAAAGTAGTATAGCCCGCCGCCACAAACGTAAACTTGGGTATCAATAGCACATTCAATACAATGTTGAGCAAAGCTGCGCCCACGGATGATATCACCAGTAATTTCTTTTCCTCATAATAAAATTCCACATTGATAAAGAATTGCACATAGCACAAAAGCAAAAGACTGATTGTCACAGGTGCAACTACCCCAACCGCTTGCAGATAATCATCACCCGCCATAATTTGAATAATTTCAGGCGCAAACCAAATCACCCCCAACAACAATAATGACATCAAAAAAGCGATTGCACAGGAAACAGCCCCATTTTCCTTTGTGTCCCCTTCTTTCATTTTGCTGTATAACCAGGGCACATAAGAATTATTGATTGCATTTAATACAAATATCAGTATGGTTGCAAGACTATATGCCACACCATACATAGCGGCGTCACCCATACCCTTAATGTGGCTAATCATAATACGGTCACTCTGATTAAAAATCACCTGAGACAGATAGTAAGTTAACAACGGAATATTAAATTGAAACGCATATTTCCAAAATTCTTTTGTAAATATACTTTTGCCTCGGCGGATATTTAATATAAAAACGGCTCCTCCCACTACAATATTGGTTAACGCATATCCTAATATCCTTGCATATCCCTTTTCCTCACAGACAATCACAAGAAGAAACGCCGCAATCGGGGCGCATACCGCCATACCCAGTGTCACCCCGATGACACTCTTATATTTAAACTCAAACCTTTTTTTCCCGCTCCAAAGTTGTATTGCCATACTCATTAGAATTTCCGTCACCATAAGAACCATCAAAAACGCAGGAAGTTCAAAAAGCCTGTTCCATAAATTCCGAAAAGGCAAATACAACAGCAAAAATATTCCGGACAAGAATAAACATATCCCCTCAATGGAAGATATATACTCATCCCTCCTGTCCTCAAATTTGACCATTGCAGTAGAAAAAGAACCATACGCAAGATTCAGTGTGGTAAATATCATTAAAATACTCATCCACGATTGATAAAGCGTATACTGTCCATACTGTTCTTTTGTCAATAGCCGCGTAAACAACGGCAATGTTATGAAGGAAAGGCAGCGCTGCAATATACTGCAAATTGTATAGGAAACGGATACTTTTACCGTCAACGGAACAGATCTCAACTTTTCTATAACACCTTTTGTCCCTCTCATATCAAATGCTTCCTCAAGACCTCATACCAAACATAATATCCAGCCTCATCTACATTATAGCCTTCTATCTTCCTGTCTTTTAGCATAATCCTCCCATACCCATTCTTATCATAAAATCTTAATGCTCTGGTATTTTTTGGGGAAACACACCAGTAAATTCGTTCCAGTCCTTTTTCTTTCAATCCTATATGTATCATTTCTGTCATGGCAAATTTGGAAAACCCCCTGCCCATAGCCGATTTCCTTACAGCAATAGCAAATTCGGCAGCATTGCCTGTGATATGCTTTAACGAAACTGTTCCCATATATTCGTCATTGCTATCCACAATGGCCATATGAATACTATCTTTCATATCCTGAGCCTCTTCTATAAAATGCAAACAATCCCCCAATGTTTTCGTGGCAAAATCTGTATGAAGATTTTCCACCACTCCTCCGTCATGCATCCACTCAAGCATAAGCGGCGCATCTTTTACATCCAAATTCCTTAACCTCATACCTTCACCTTATCTTATCCATGTAAACCTTTCCTCTCCAAACTCTCTTTCCGCAAGCAAATATCTCAGTTAAAACCATTAATCTTCTCAATTACATAACTGACCTCTTGTTCTGTCATCCCATAATACATGGGTAAACTCAGCTCTGTTCTGCTGATTTCTTCCGCAATAGGAAGCTCCCCTTCGGTGATCCCCAAATCCCTATAACATTCCTGCAAGTGCATGGGGACAGGATAATGCTTACCTGTACCGATTCCTGCCTCAGAAAGATATTTTTCCAGCGCATCTGCCCGGGCGCATCGTATTCCAAAGATATGCCATACCGGAATTGTCCCCGGAAGTACATAAGGTAATATGATCTCTGGATGATGTATTTCAAACAGATAGCGTCCTGCGATTCTTCTGCGCTCCTCATTCATCCGATCCAGTAACGGCAGCTTTGCCAAAAGGAAAGCCGCCTGTAACTCATCCAGACGTGAGTTATTTCCCTTATAAATATGGTGATATTTGTAATCGGAACCATAATTGCCCAACGCCCTTACCTTCGCCGCAATCTCTTCATGGTCTGTCACTATGGCTCCGGCATCTCCCAGCGCGCCCAGATTTTTCCCAGGATAAAAGCTGAATCCCGCCACGTCCCCAAAAGCTCCCACTGCCCGTCCATGATAAACAGCCCCATGTGCCTGCGCGCAATCTTCCACCACTTTCAAACGACAGCGTGCCGCTATATCCATAATGGGCTGCATATCACAAGGCTGGCCATACAAATGTACTGGTATCATTGCCTTTGTCCTGTCCGTAATTTTCTCTTCTATTCTGGTGCAATCAATATTAAAAGTTCGGATATCGGGTTCCACAAAGATCGGTTTGGCGCCTACATAAGTAACGGCAAGCGCTGTGGCAATATATGTATTAGAAGGCACAAGCACCTCATCCCCTTCTCCGATCCCCAGCGCCCGCAACGCCAACATCAGCGCATCCAACCCATTCCCGCAGCCTACACAATATCTTGCGGTGCAATATTTTGCAAATGCCCTTTCAAATTTTTCATTCTCCGTTCCGCCGATATATTGACTCTTTGTAAACACACGTTCAAATCCCGCCCTTAAATCATCTTCCAATTCTCGCTCCATAGGCCGAAACGTTACAAATGGTATTTTCATATCAACCTCCATACCGCGCTGCGGTCACTTGCAATCCCAAATTCATTTGACAATTCATAAAATTTTGTTACCCGTCAACAGAAGTGGTATCCCCGCAATTTTTTACAAATTCCAAAAATTCTTCGTAATCCCTTATGTAATCCGATTCGTCATAAAACTCCGAAGCAAGAACCATCAACACGGCATCCGGTGAAAAATCATACATCTCACGCCACATATTGTTGGAAACATATAGCCCTTCATATGGTTTTTCCAATGGTACTACTTTCTTTTCTTTTCCGTTATCCAACCGTATCTTGCAACTGCCGTGAATACACACTAAAATCTGCTGCAGACATTTATGTGCATGAAACCCTCTGGTAACGCCTTCTAACGTATCATACATATAATATACGCGCTTAATCTTAAACGGAATATCTTTGAATTCCTCTAACGCCACAAGCTGCCCTCTGTCGTCTCCATGCGGCTGAAATACATATTTGATTACCTGCATTGACAGTCACCTTTCTTCATTTCTCATCAATTTTTCACTTATATTTTATTTATCAAATAGCTCAGCCTAAAAAAGAGCCATCTGGGTTCAGCTAAAGTTTTCTTAATCCCCTTCAAATATCGCTTTGATTCGGTTCTTTCTATGTATTCTATTTTTTTTCGTCTTTTCACATAAGGATTATCTCCATACTTCTCAAAGATTTCATCCATGAAATTATTTTTATCCTTTACAATACGCTCCTTATTTGAAGCGATCGGATTTGTGGAAATGCCTGTTTCACATTCATATAATATACAACATTGTGGAAAATAACATATTCTTTGACCTTCCAAAAGAGCTATATACTGACATAAGTCTTCTGTATACACCACGCTTTTCTCCAGAATCAACATCATATTTTGAAGATACTTTCTCTCGTAAAACATGCTTGCTCCGCTAATTTGATCATTATATACAATAATATTCTCCAATATTTCTTCAGGTTTCTCAGGTGTTTTCCATGGTTTCATTTTATGCGGTATGGTGGTATTCTGATAAAATACAATTCCTTGAGATGTATTTGAAAACAGCCTCATATCCGTAAACATAATCATCGCATTTTCTCTCTTCATAAAAGAAACTGCATTGCTTAATACTGACTTATGTGCAAAAGCATCTCCCGCTCCAATGGGCTTGATGTAAGTTCCTGATGCAATCATTGCTCCTTCATATATGTTACGAATTGTTCCCACATTTGTTTTACTCAATCTCAATTTATACCGCCTGAAATCATGTCGTAAAAAATAATTCTTAATAAATTCTTCATGGTTATCAGCAGAACCATCATCGGCAATAATGACTTCATAATCCTCATACTTCTGAGCCATAATGGAATCCAATGTATAACTTATATTTTTTTCTGAGGAATTATAAGTACATACTAAAACTGAAATTTCCATTTTTATACCTCCCAGCGTGCCTTTGGCGTTTCCATTTATTTACACCAGATACCACTGCTCATACGATTTGATTTGACTTTCCATAAATTCCTTTTTTATAATCTTTAATTCCTTTTTGAAAAGCTTTCCATTCTTTTTTTCCTAATATGAAGTATTGCCATTGACGCACGTATCTGCTCAACAAAGAGACTGCAGCAGCCGTCATATAAAAATAATCTTTATTATCTTTTACGCAGCATAATCTGTTCCTGGTGATATAATATATGGAAAATTCAGAACCGCTTCTTTGTGAAGATCTTCCGATTTTATGCCACAATTTCGCCTTTGGAACACAGATAAGCCGATATCCATGCTTTTTTAATCTAATGCACAGTTCGGTATCCTCGCAATACATAAAAAATTTTTCTTCCAAATAGCCCACATCCGTAAACACAGTTTTCGGAATCAGCATACAACATCCTGTGATAAAATCACATTCAATTCTATTTTTACTCTCTTTAGGCCGCTTAAAAAATTGTGTATTTCCGGTAAATTTATTGATATATCCGCCGCAAAACCACAAGAGATCAGGCGCGGAAAAATAATACATATAGGGCGCCAATACCTTATCTTTCCCGGCTTCTCCCAGCAAAAATTCTATCATATGGCTATCAACAATGGTGTCATTATTCAGCAGCAGGACATATTCTATATCCATATTCAACGCATAAGAAATTCCCACATTATTTCCATAGGAAAAGCCTCTGTTCTCTTCTTCCCGAAGGACATGAATTTGCGGAAATTTTTTATGCAGTTCAACCGCTTCATCATTCATTGATGCGTTATCTACAACGATGATTTCTACAGAACAAGAAGACGATAAAAGACTTTCAATACACGCAACCGTATCTTTCAATCCATTGTAATTTACAATTATCACTGCTACTTTACTGAACATTCTTTCCCCTCAGCCAACTTTTCATTGCCTATGGTCATTGCATCTTTAAAGCACTTCACGTAAAGCCATAGAAACAATACGGAACCGCCATGTGTGTAATTACCCTGCCTCAATAAGAACATACAAAATAATGAAAATATGGCACATGAATACATTATGTAACTATTTTTTCCTTTTATAAAATATTTGTAGAGAAACACAATAATCCCTATAATTCCCAACATTCCAAACTCTGTGGCAATTCTGAACAAAGCAGAATTAGCGTCTTCCCTATTTAATGCAGAACTTGAAGCCGACCAAGTGCCAAGCGTAAACTCATCATATATTAATTGATAAGACCCCAGTCCGGAACCCAAACCCATCGTTTTCAGAAATCCCGACTTTGCCACGTTGAAATTGTTGTAATATGTATATGATGAAATATTGATCTCTGATTTACTTACACCTTTCACGAAAATTGACAACGTATCATCCACTCTTACATGAATATCAGGAACAAACTCATATACCCCTACTGCGATAATAAAAGCAATGATTGGAATCATCACCTTTTTTATTGAAATGCCTTTTTTATAGCCAATAACAATAGCCATAATACAAATTCCAATGTATCCAGCTCCTGAAAATGTCATTACATACACCAGACAAATACAGACCATTTGCCATTTTTTCTTAAAACAGTCAAATGTTTCATCTGTCAGTTCCGATGCAAACACCCGAAATAGTATTAAACATACTGCCGGCGCCAAATAATACCCCAAAAAAGATGGTTCTCTGCACAAACTGGAAAGCTTAACCATCCCTACTACCCTGTACCAATACTTTGTAAAAGTAAAAACCACAGGCAGTTTTGTAAATACAGTGTTGTTCATAATCCCTAAGATAGCTTCTATCAAACCGATTACCGACATAATATATGCCGACTTCCAATAAACTCTAAAAATATTCTGAATGGAATATTTGTATGTTAATGAAGAATAACAAATGTAACATATAAGAATTGCGCCAAATTGAATGCTAAAAAGCTTTATCGTATCATTTCCCAATACAATATTGACCACTCCATGAAGTAAAACAACCGCCGCCACCATAAGGACTGTTTGGTCTAAATATATTTTATTTCCGGTAAAAGCAAATATTAAAAACAAACAAATTAATATTACAAATTGTACATTTGGCAACAGCAAATCAAGAAGATCCCAAAAAAACATGAGCGCAAAGATACCATACAAAAAGAAATCTTTTGATTTCATATTCATTGAAATAACCCTCCTTAGTGAAATACAATTTCATTCAGTTCCATCCAATCTTTTGCATATGGTATATCTATTGCCTTCACAGAAGACTTGCCTGATAACTTATGGTTTTTGATTACCTCCTTCATCTTTTCAGCAAGTACGCAATAATCATTCTGATGTACAAACTCTACATTATCATAATTTCCCACCGTCTCATGGGCATATGGTAAGTCCGCTGCAATTATGGGCTTACCTGTTGATTTGAACTCTGTAATAGGCATCCCCCACGTTTCTAATTTTGACATGAAAACAAGACAATGACTTTTAGCATACAATTCAAACAATCTTTTTCTTGACAGCAGCCCACAAAAATAAACGGTTTCCAGGTTTCCATATCTTTGTTTCAGTGATGAAGCATATTTGTTTTCTGTACCGTCCACAGTAATGATAAGCTTAAAGTTATTTATTCCACTGTTTTCCAGAATTTTTGCAGCCTCGCATACAACTTGAAAATTTTTATAATACCTGGGAAATGAAGGACACACAAACAAATTATCCTGTGGTCTTGAGGCATCTGGGATAATTTGCACATCCGATACAGACGGTCTTGCTACTATAACTTTTTTCAACTTATACATTTTTATAAATTCCTTACGCATCCAATCTTGTTGTACAATGACAGCATCATTTTTTCTAATATTAATCGCATATAAATATTTATATAATTTGGAAAACAAATAATACTTAACCCCATATTTCACATCCTTTATTCCCATCTTATGAAACGGACTGGGATTATGGCAATAAACATACCTATGCACAGATTTTACATTTGGAGTAACATCATGCAAAGAAATCCAAATATATGGTTTTAACCTTTGAGATAATTTATTAAAATAAATATATTCGTAATACAGCCTATATAACCATGCTTGCTTTGACTTTCTAAATTCTATTAGTTCAATCTCATTCTCAAATGCAGAAAATAATTCCTTTTTTCCTACCAAAGCAATGATTTTAAATTTATCGCTATACCCGCCCTGAACGACAGATGCCAAAAAATCCAAATAGATGGAAATCGGTCCCCCATCTATCAGATTAATGCCAGAAATAATTACTACTTTCTTTCCCATTCTTATACCTCTTACCAGCCTCATAAGAGGGTGTGTCTCCCCTCTGTTCACATTCCAGTCAATGCTTCATACTTAACACCTGCATGCCCGCCTCCGGTGGGCACTTATTTCAATATTTGTATGAGACATCCAAACTTTACTCTCCGGGTCATATATTTTTATAATCCTGGCTGGTGAACCAACAATGACCGCGTAATCAGGAAAATTTCCCCTTACTACAGAATTAGCGCCGATAATACACTGTTTACCAAGGATTGTCCCAGCCTGAATCACCGCTCCATAACCTATAAAACATCCTTCACCTATTCTTGTTGTATCTCTTTTCAAAGGCTGTAGAAGTATATGTGTTCCTATCTCTGAATAAGAATGATCGCAATTAGTAATTAGAACATTTCCCGAAATTGTAGTATTATCTCTAATTTCCAATTTTTCACCATAAGAAACCACATGAAAATTTTGTCCGATTGAAACATTATTCCCTATGGCAAGATATGAATTTTTATCCACAATCTCTGCACGCATCCCCGGATAAATCCTGACTTTATTTCCTAAGATAATATTTTTTCCATTTCTAATATAAATTGGCTTACCTATATAAGACGGAAAACCGACTTTTTTAAATACTATTTTGTAAACGAAGGCGCGCATTACCCAAATACATTTTTGAAAATTCATTTATCCATACCTTTATCTAATATTTCTCTAAGCCAGTTCCTCAATGAATACTTTTCATATATTTCCTGCTCAACTTCTTTATAGGGTTCCTTAAAAAACGGCGCATCCAAATCAAATTTCCCCTCATATACATACATATTCTCTTCTCGAAAAAAATCGTAATTTCTTATATCCACATTTGTAGTAATTAATTTCTTCTTTGCTCCGAAAGATTCCAATACTCTCATGGTAAGTCCCAACTGATCGGCCTGCGGCGAATCAAGAATACAACGAGAATCCAAGAAAAGCTTATTCATATCATTTCTACTGATTGGTACATAATGAAATTCATTATAATGGGCTTTGCGCAGCTCAGGATTTCTAAATTTTCTATAGAAATATACCAATCTGGAAGGAAAGAAAAAGTATATAAACTGTTTGGGATACACTTTTTTCAACTGAACCGACATTTCATTGATAAATTTGTATTTCTGTGGATGTGCCGTTCCTACAAAACAAAAATCATATCTATAATTGTCCACTTTACATTTGCCAATATTTTCATACTGTGAACTATAAAAAAGAGATAAAAATTTTAGTTTATGGTTTTTCTCACAATCTGTTCTATCAAAAGAATAACATTTATCAAAATATTTCTGCATTCTTGCTATATAGGGAAAATTTTTTAATGAATCCCATTGATACAAAACAAAATAAGCTTGTGGCTGGCATTTTTTTATTTGAAAAATCATGTCTTCACTCAAAGAAAGAGATTGACCTGAAATAAGAAATACAATATCATACTTTTTACTTCTAACGGTTTCCATCATTTTCTCAAAATAGCACCGGATATAATGATAAATCAGTTCTTTTCTTATTTTTATAATTGCTTTGATAAATCCACTTGTACCAGGACGGTCATCAAAAAAGTCAACCTCATATCCCATTCTGTTCAATTCCTCTGATATAACCTCTGGATAATCAAAAAATTTGGGCATAATCAGCAATAACTTCATTTTTATCCCTCCTGCCCGCTTAAACCTTGAACATTAACGCACTTCTATCATTGTTTAATATTTTCTCTATCTTGCTATTGTCACCCCATATAGCTTTTGAATCATATGGCCTGTCTGGAAAAACACCGTATTGAAGTTTTATATCATATCCGTTTTCATATATAAACCTTTCAACACGATCTGCCAGTTTTTCCGGTCTGCCGGAACATATATTAATAATACCCTGCTCATGCTTCTGCCCTACAACTGCTGCAACCTGATTACAGAAAACAGAATAGTCTATAAAATCATATTGATTTTGTCCCAGTGTAAATGGAAATTCTTTCTTTCCCTCATTTACGGCAGCAGTTATCTTAGAAAAAACAGAACTGCCATACTGGGAATTGCCCACAATATAGTACCCTCTCATCCATTGAAAAACAATATTCTTCTGTTTACAAAGCATCTGTGTTAAATCGCGAAGAGCATTTTTCCCAATTCCATATGGCGTAGTAGGATGGCACGGTGTATTTTCCTTAACAGGCCCTTCAAAAAATCCAATTTCATGCATACTTCCCATAACTGCAACCTGTTGGATACCGCCCTCTATCAATTTCTTTAGAAAAGCAAAGTGTTTAGGCAGATCATCTATATGCGCATCAGAATAATGAATAAATCCGTCCCTCCATGCAAGATGAAGAACCCCGTCAGGCTCTTCAAAATATGTATATGGATTTTCTATTTCAAATAAATTACATTTCACAGCCTTTGCTCTGGTATCCACATGCTCAGTCTTATAATCCGTGGCTATTACTTCATGACCGTTATCCAAAATACTTTTAACAATACCTTGTCCTAAATAGCCGTTTGCTCCTGTTACTAATATTTTCATTTAGTTTCCTTTCACAGCATTGAAAGTTGTTTTGTTTCCATTTGACTATTTTGCACTAATTCTTTTAATAATCTGTTTTTCGCAGAATAACATAATCTGCGAAAATACTTTTCCGTAAATAAATATATTTAATTATGATTTTCATAACATTTCCAAAATATATACCATATCATTGAAATTCATTATAAACATCACAATCTACTTTGTCAAGTAAATAAAATTTTCTCAAATACGATAAAAAACATTCATGTGCATGTACTATTATGATAATTTATAGGGTTGAATGTAATAACTATAGACATATATTTGAAAATATTGGATGTGTGGGAATTGGAAGTGCAATATTTTTCTATTAGTGGTCAGGTAAGTGGTCAGATTAAGGGAGATTTGGGAAAGAGGAAAGAAGGAATCAATGGCATAAAAGTAGAAAATCTCAGCTAAATGAGTTTTTCTGTTAATGGTCAAATATAGTGGTCAAATATGCAGGAACACAGTAAATAGTTGTGTGTTATCGGGAAATTCGCAGATTATGTTATTCTGCGAATTTTTAGCAAAATCGATACTTCTTTTTTCACTGTATCCTATAAAATCAGCCTGGCAAAAGTAACTTGGGAATATTCCCATTCTACTAATACCAGGCTGTTGCTCTCGAAATTATCCAACATCAATTTCTGTTATAAATTTAATTTATTATTCCGTTTCCTGTCAAATATATTTGCAATCGGTGAATTCAGCACTTCCCGAAACGCCGCATTTCCAGGGTTCACATAAATTCCCATAACAGACCGCTTTCCGTGAAACTATCTGCCTACAGCTGTCATGAAACATCACACTCTAAGTATAACCCCGAATGTATGTTACTGCGACAACTATTTCTTAAGCGTTCTGTCTGCTGATGATAAATACTTAACGATATTCTATTTAAAAATTACAGACATACATCCAAAATTTTTCTGCTTCTGTCTTTGATTTTCCTGGCCGGAATTCCCGTATTGATGCTCCAACTTTCCGAATCCTTATTTATAAAAGAAAAACTTCCGAAAGCGCTTCCTTCCCTCAATGTAATCCCCGGAAGAATAATGCTGGTAGCGCCCACAATCACATGCTTTTCAATATGTACGGGACCAATCTGCACATTCCTAAGTTCATCAGGAACCATTGGGTTTGTCAGTGCTTCACCTGAATAATCATCGCTTGCACCATAAACGGTTACTCTGGAAGACAGACTTGCATAATCTTCCAGAAATATCCCACTTTCCCCACCGTACAATGCGGCATAAGCCGCAATATGAATATAGTTTCCCAATGTAATATAACCGCTCAAAATACAAAAATCATCAATCCGTACATGATTCCCAATAGAAATATGCTCCGCACCATATATACTTACCTTACGACTTATCAATATATCAGTTCCAAGTGTCCGAAACCCAATCTGTTTCAATTCTTCTTCGGAGTAAAAACTTGTCATAATTCTCTCCTCCACCTCCAAATACCCTATCTTTTATCACTTTCCTATATTTTACATTTCAAAATCACCTTGCATACCCTGTCCACATCTTCCGGCGCCAAATCCGCATACAACGGCAATGTCAGCACACGTTTACTGATATGTACCGCAACAGGCGTTACATTGGAATCATACCGCCCATGAAAGCACTCAAATGTATTTGTCAGCGGATAAAAATATTTTCTTGCTCCGATTCCATGCTGCGCCAATTTGTTATAGACCTCATTCCGGCTCGTCCCAAATACTTTCTCATCAAACACCACAGGAAAATACGCATAATTCGGTTTTACCTCCTTCTGCACAGGGTTTAGACGAATACCGTCAATGCCCTCCAGGTACAAATAATATCGCTCCGCCACCGCCTTGCGTTTTCTGATTTCTTCGTCTATATGGCGGAGATTACAAATCCCCATTGCCGCACAGAATTCATTCATTTTGGCATTGGCGCCCACTCCGTCCACAATCTCTTCGTTCTTAATTCCGAAATTTTTCAGACGATATAACTCCTTGCCAAAATCTTTATCATGAAAACACACTGCGCCCCCTTCGATGCTGTGAAACACTTTCGTGGCATGAAAACTGAAACAGGAGACATCCCCGTAAACGCCGATCCCTCTCCCTTTATAAGTTTCTCCAAAGGTATGTGCGGCGTCATAAATTACTTTTAATCCATACTTGTCAGCTATTCGCTGTACTTCTTCAATATTACAGATATTACCATAGACATGAACCGGCATAATGGCACTGGTGTTATCCGTGACCAAAGCCTCTATCTTACTCACATCCATGGTAAAATCATTCTCATTAATGTCACAGAATACGGGCGTCAATCCATTGCGGACAATGGCATGAGTGGTTGATGCAAATGTAAACGGTGTTGTGATTACTTCACTGCCTTTTGGCAATTTTAATGCCTGTAAGGACAATTCAATCGCCATATGTCCATTTGTAAACATATCCAACTGTTCCACGCCAAGATATGCGGCAAGTTCCTGCTGCAGCTTCGCGTGCTTTGGTCCCATATTGGTCAGCCAGTGAGAGTCCCATATCTCTCTGATTTCTTCTATGTATTCTTCCATGGAAGGCATGGAAGACCTTGCGACTAAAATTTTATTTTCCATTGTTTCTAACCTTCCCGTTATTCAATAAACCGACTAAATACAAAAATCCCTCATGCCTGAACAATACCGATTCCAACAGATATACCGCCGCACCCACCGCTATCTGCAGCACTACCACAGCTGCATCTCCCACAGGAAGAAATGAAATCGGATAAATGACCAGGAACATTACCCCCGCCATCAACAATGGCGGCAGCAAATCTTTTAATTGCTCTGAATACCCATATTGCAGCAGCCTGATATTGGGCGCCGCATTGATAAACACGGATGCAATATCTGCGATTATCAGGCTATACGCCATAGCCAGGGGACTGATCTGCATAGATACCAATAAAACTGCCAACCCTATACTTTTCTTGATAATCTCCAGTTTCAGGAACAAATCGCTTCTCCCTAAGGCATTTAAAGCCTGTAAATTTGCCGTATGAATTGGCCACAGGCCATAGCTGAAACAAAATATCCTTACATAGGGAACACATGGGAGCCATTTCTCTGTCAATAACATCCTGATCAGTGGTTCTGCAACAGCGCCGAGCCCAATCATCATGGGCCACATAATATAAGAACTTATCTGTATCGCTCTGCGAACCATCTGTTTCATCCGGAGCGGATTATCCTGATATTGAGACATGGCCGGAAAAATAACGCTGCTGATGGATGAATTTATATTCACTACAATTAAATTCGGATACTTTTCACCCTGGTTATAAAAAGCCAAATCGGAATTGGTATACTTTTTTCCTATAATCAGACTCCGCACTTGTTTATATCCTGTATCCAACAAACCCGATACAAGCAATTTCCAACCAAATGCAAGCAATTCTTTTACTCTGCCCCAGGAACACCCTAATTCCGGCCTCCAGCGCACCGTGCACCAAAGCACCAAAGTGTCAATGGTAGTATTGGTAAGATACTGAACCGCCAAAGCCCATACGCCAAAGCCCCTGTAAGCCATTGCAATTCCAACAATACCCGAAATAACCGTGCCCAAAAGTGTTGACCAGAAAAAGCGTTTAAAAAGCATATTTCTGGATACATATGCCTGTTGAACCGTATTGACTGCTGCTATGATAACCCTTATGCCCAGCACTCTCAACACAGGCGCCAATACCGGCATGTCATAAAAATCCGCTACCCATGGAGCCATAAAAAACAAAACTCCATAAATTATCACTGATATCAATATTCCAACATAAAACACCGACGAAAAATCCAGATTATCGGCATCCTTTTTCCGAATCAAAGCATTTCCAAAACCATTGCCCACAAACACATTTGCAATCGTAATAAATACCATCACGATTGCAACCGCACCATAATCCTCCGGTATCAACAGTCGGGCAAGTACAATCGAAATCAGCAAACTGACAAACTGCGCCGTAATCCTCTCGCCAAATTTCCAAAAAAGACCAGAGAAAACCTTTTTCCGCAAATTATTTTCCGCTTCCATGCCCATATCCCTCTGCCTGCTTTATCTTCTTTTCATTATTTATGATTTCTTTTTGAATACAAGGACGTTTTTTCCATTGACTCATTAACCATTTATATAGATGTGGGAATTTCATTAATAGCTGATACTTCATTGTCAACTTGATAAAGAAACCCATAGATACCTGTCCTAATATATCCTTTGGCTTCAAATCAAATCTCTGGAAACATGCCCTTACTTCCCACATATAAGAATCAAAAAATTCCGCAAGCTGGAAAAATTGACGCGATCTGATGAAATCACTATACTTATAATTGGTAAATTCATCAAATTTTTTATCATTTTCTATATCGCTTACTGCTAGCAGAAAACGCCCGTATATCCCCTCTTTATCCAATCTTGAATTCCAATTTCCAACAGAAAAAAGTCTTCTCACTGACATTTCTTCATTAATATAGTAGCAGGAACCAAGTACCAGACATTTTCGTAAGATGCCAATATCCCTTGCATGCTTAAACCCCACATCCAAAACCTCCCTACGGTAAAAATAACTGCTTGTATGAAACGGATAACCGCCCCGTCTCCAATAACATTCTTTCAGCTCCTCTTCCTCTACAATACCAGTCTCTTTAATACCATAATAAGATTCAGGTATGACACGTTCATGATAAGTTCCATCCTCATTACAGCATGCTGCCTTATGAACACATAGACTACATTCCAAATGTTTTTCCATCACATTAAATTGCTCTTGCAGTTTGTATCTGTCATTCCAGTAATCATCCCCCTCGCATATGGCAATATATTTTCCTTCCAACTGTGGATAAATAATATCTTCAATGATATTAACCCCTTTGGAATACTGGTTTTCTTCCTGAGTTATCACCCTGAATATATGGGGATATTTTTTCTGATACTCCAAAATAATGCTTGGTGTGGAATCTGTAGAAGCATCATCGTGTATCAAAACTTCAAAACGGAACTCTGTAACTTGCTCACAAAAACCATCCAAAGTCTTTCTTATATATTTTTCATGATTATAAGCCAGGCAAAACACTGATACCTGAACTTCCTGTTCCCAAAGTGCCTTCATGCGGGTCTCCGAGATGCCATTGTTCTCTCACATATACCATACAGCGTGTCACAACAATCCGATTTTTCTTCATATATTGCGTAGCGTACTACCCCCCCCCAAAAGGGCTTGATCACCTTTTCCCATAATCTTATCGCCTTATCTTCCGTTTCCTTTTCATCATATAACATTTGATTTTTCACTCCCGCAGCCTCATCAAAATCAATAAATCCCTCATAAGTCATATACTCTGTCTTCTTAATTGGGAATACCTGATATCCGTCTTCCACATACCTCGCCCACATAGACGTATCTTCTCTCAAATACACTTTTTTCCCCAGCCCTAAACACATCAATATATTTCCCATGGCCTGCTGCCTGTTATTATTAAAAATTCCAATGTCCATATCAGCAACAAATTCTATATATGAATTCAAATCCATATAATTCAAAACAGGATAAAATTTATCCCCCAGCTTGTCGGCGGCATAAGCCATAATCTTTTCACAATACTCATTGTCTCCGCCATATGACAGTGGAATATACACTTCCATATCCTCATCCCTGTACCTTGCTATCCAGTCAATTACGCCCATGTGATGATTTGTACTTGTAGCGGAATTTCCAATGAGCACTTTTGTGCAGCTTCCTCTCCTTTTTCCACGAAGTTCCTTTATGCGAAAATGTATACGGGAATCTGCCGGCATGGGCGCAACAAAATATGGCTTTCTTATCTTAAAAGATTCCTGAAACTTCTCATACTCGCCCTCTATCAAAAAAATGAATCCTGCACACTTTTTGAAACATTTCACCCGCTCATGTTTCCAATAATTCCAACTGACATCCGTCAGAGGTCTTCTCTCTGCAAAATAATAAAAATCTCCACCCCAGAACTGCAAATATGTCTTTTTTAAAATATGCCTGGGCAAAAATCGCAGCAGTCCCAAACTGTCAAATATTCCCGTAAAAATAATCAGATTACTATCCTCTAATATTTGCAATATCCGCCCGTCCCGTCTGCAATCAGGATAATTTTCTATATAATAGATATTTTCCTCATCCACCAACAACAATTCAAATCCATACTTGAGAGTGATAAATATATTCTCACTCCCCATCTCTGTCTTCATAAAATTGATGTACCCGGAAGTAAATTTATCCCTATGTACAACATGCACAATACTCATCACACCCCACCTTTGCCTTCCCGCCCCAGACTATTTTCTCAATATCACTCTGGCAGGATGCTTGACCGTCATAATCAACGTTGCAAAAAAGTTAATATGACATTTCCATAATAAAACTAAACTTTCTGCCGCGTCTGCATACTCCTTCAATCGTACCTGTAAATAATAAATCCTGAATGTAATATTATATTCCACTTGTCTGATTTGAGTTTTGGTCAACAGAGAATAATGGCTGCGCATATATTCCCTCAGCATAAGCTCTCCTTTTAGATTTTTCGGAGATACGCCGCTGATTCTTTCAATATCCAATTCATAATACTTGGTAAGTATTTCAGGAACCACATCAATTCTGTATCCGGCAAGCGCCAAATCAAGCAATAATGTTGTATCCTGCTTTGACGGCACATCTTTAAAACCGCCTATTTTTTCAATGGCTTCTTTCAGGCATAGCCATTGTGACGTTGCCGCTACTGTCTCTGCCATACTCTCAAACAGAAACTCCCCCCGCACATTCTTTTCATAGGATTCTATCACACGTCCCTCTTTGTCAACTGCTATTGTATGACAATACACAACCCCCACATTTTCAATTTCCGTATTTTCAAAACACTCCACCTGCTTCCAAATCTTGTCTGGTATATACATGTCATCATCATCTAAAAACGCAATATATTTCCCCGAAGCTGCTTTTAAACCCGCATTTCTGGAAAGCGCCCCTCCCATATTTACCTTGTTCTTGAGATAGACAATATTATGATACGGGGCAATCATTTCCCTCACCAATTTCGATATTTCCGAATTTGTATTATCATCCACTACAATCAGCTCCATATTAGGATAATTCTGTTTTGTCACACTTTGTATAGCTCTATGCAGTTCTTTTGTCCTTTTATATGTTGTAATTACAACTGATACCTTTTCCATAACCCCCCCTTCTAACCGCCCTTATACAACAATTTTCTAAAGACATAACCTACCGGTACTCCGCAAAAAACAGAAATACAATATCCAAATACAGACATATTGATATCTTTAGAACGCTGCGTCATACTTTTTTTCAGGCTCCTTGCCGTCCTGTCATATTCCCGAATATGTATCATTTTTTGTACAAACGGCTTTTTACTCATACATTCCGATATATAAAAGCAATAGCCCCTATAGTTTTTCCTATGTCCTTCCATTGTATTTGCACCCGAATTAGTCAGTCCGTCTTCCAGATATTCGCAGATATAAATTGGCCTGTTATACCATCTGATTTTATATCCCGCGGCTGCTATATTCAGCCAGCAAACGTCTTCCGTCATAAAGTATTCATCTTCAAATTCAGGGAATTGGAATTTTCTCAATACTTCCGTTTTGTATATCTCCGCTTTATCCCCTTCCAGACCATATTTCCTCCGTTCAAAACCACTCGCATCAATATACTCGTTTGATATTTGAGGAAAGCCGCCCCATACCTTACCTTCCTTTGAAACCCTTAAACCTGAGACGGCTGCAATCCCAGGATCCTTTCTCACCATGTCAGCCCACACATTTACCTGCTTCACCGCGTCATCGCTCAGAACGTCGTCGCTGTCTACAATAAAGAAAAAGTCGCCCTGTGCCAGTTTCACTCCTTTATTAATCGCCCTGTGTTTCCCTCCATGTTCCTGCTTATAATATCTGATAAGAAATTTCGATTTATCTTCCTGCCAATGACGGATCAAATCTTCTGTATCATCCGAAGAAGCATCGTCTATAATAAGCCATTCAAAATTATCATCTGTCTGCCTACATAAAGAATGGTATAGTTTGGGCAATGTATATGCCCGGTTATAGGTGGGCGTAAAAATTGTAAGCAGTCTATCCATTTTTGTTACCTGCTTTCTTTACCACAAAAGCAATAGTTTCCTTTACCCCCATCCGCTTTAACTTTCGCAACACCCTGGTAGGAAAAGTATAACATCTCCATATTTTATAACCTATTCTTTCCCCCAATATTCCATTTAACTTCCGAAGAACAGTAATATCTTCATTCTCTTTTTTCCCTTGCCAACTGGCGGTATAGTGATGTATTGACCTGGTATTCTCCGTTATTCTGATTTCTCCTGTGTAATAGTTCATGGGACAGAAAAATTCCGTCGGATATACGGAAATCCCGGCAATCCTCTGAATATGAGACAAATCCCTCCATCCGTTCCGCTTCAGAATAGAAGTGGTATATGCAACCACCGTAGTGAAATCCATTTCCCCGTCCTGTCGGTAAAAACTTTTCTTACTGTAAAAATCAAGAATTTCCTTGTACAAATTTAAACCGGGTACAGCCCCAATACCCAGCCCCGGATTGATTGCCGTCCGCATACTTCCTGCCCCCTTCTGCAGCAGAGGTTCACATCCCATAAAAGAACCTCTTTCTACCAAATCATCTATAGGCTTTATCAGTTCCACATCTGTATCAAAATAGATTCCACCCTCATGATACAGTATCCAGAATCGGGCATAATCGGAGACAAAAGCCCATTTTTTCTCAGCATACGCTTCTTTCACATAGGTACATACTTCCAAATTAAAATTTGATTCATTCCATTCTATAATTTCATAACCGGGACAGTACTTCTTCCAACTTTCAATACATTTCACTGCCTGAATTGGCAACTGCTTTCTTCCAAACCAGCAATAGTGAATTACTTTCGGTATGTCATTTTGCTCCTTCGTCCCCAATAATATACTCCCTTTCCTTTTCCATGTCATACAGATTTTTCTGAAATAATGTATCAGCAAAAGCCAGCATGGATACATTCATAAATATAAATGTGGCAACATTTTCCGTAAACATATATACGAGCATGGATACAAATAAGGCCATCAAATCCCTGCGCATATGCTTCACGGCTTTGCGCAAACAGATAAAATACCCGCCTACGACCAACACATAATAAAATAAACCATTATGGATTAGAATTTTGGCAAACCCCATATCCAGGATATTATCCCGATTCCATTTTGTCAGATCATAATTCACATTATTTCCAAACAGCGAAATACCATATTTTGCATAATAGAAATTTGCCTGGTGAATACGCCCTGTCATCCAATTATCAAGTACAGACAGTTTTTCATTGTATATAATAGGCAATATGGTAAAAACAGCAATGCCCGCCAACATTCCCAACACAATTACTTTTATATTAAACTTTTTTGCCGGCAGAAATTTAATGACAACAGATACTATAATTGTCACCAATGTAACTGCCACTCCTGTATTACTTTTCGTAATCCCATATACCACTCCCGCTCCCAAAGCAAACAATACAAAATGAGAAATCTTCAGCCTTTGAAAACACAAGTAGATAATATGAACCATAAGCAGACTATAATATGCGGCGCACATATTAGGATGCCCTAATCCCAAACCAAATCTCATCCCTCTTTCTGTGACAATGTGAGGACTTTCTGTCAACCCGATTATATAAAATAGTACAAAAACCATACAGCATCCCAGCATTGTCCTGAAACTGATCCTGACACATTTATCAAAATCCGTACCTTTTGACGCAGCGATGACCAGCACAAACCATAGCACGCGCATATCCCCAGCGCGATATGCACTAACAAAAGCTCCCAACAACATAATTGCCATGATACATAATTCCTGAAATGAGTAATGCAGCGTCCACAATATTTTGGCGGTAAATAAAGCCATACACAGATAAGAAACTGCAGAAATGCTGAAATTTGCCGCATTGGAATTTGCAACACAAATATGTATTTCCATGAGAATCCATGCCAGATAAAAAAGACTCTCTTTTGTCAATTTAAACTTCATAATCTGCCTCTCTTTTTGTCTCTGTCATATTTTCAACTGCCTCTCACATATAACGCGGGAAGCAGCGAAAAAAAGAGTACTTTGACTTTCTCCCTCACCCCTAAAGCATATCTGAATGCAAATCGGCAATCCATTCCCGGAACTTCCCACTTTCTTATCTTCCTTATCCGACAACTCCTTAAGTAATATCTCACAAGAATACCATACAGATATCTTTGATATTCCTTCTCCACAGGTTCTATCAATATCATCCACTCTCTGTAAATCTCAACAGACATTTGAATTTTTTGCACTGAGTTCTGAGATGTCATAATTGAATTTTCCCGAATGACATAGTTATAAAAAGGATAATCCACATAAACCACTTGCCTTGCCGCCAGATATAATCTGGGAAGCATCTGCATATCTTCAAAATAATAGCCTTCTTTAAAGAACAAATGATTCTCTATCAGAAAATCTCTGCGATACAGATTTAAAACGGCCATTGCATACCACTCATTCTTCTTTATTGAAGCTATCACAAAGTTTTGTGCAGTATACACTTTCTTTTCTTTCATATTAGAATGTCCATAACATGAACTACATTCTCCATTTATCTCCCTATACGCACCAACTACAAAATCGACTTCATCCGTCATGGCCGAAAGCAATTTTTCGCACGCATCCGCTTCTATATAATCGTCCCCGTCCACATACAGCACATACTTGCCATCCGATAGGCGCAAGCCTGTATTTCTCGCATCCGAAAGCCCTCCGTTTTCTTTATGAATTACCTGAATCCGGCTGTCTTTGCCTGCATATCGATCGCACATTTCAGGGCATCCGTCCGGGCTGCCATCATCCACTAAAATAATTTCTATATTACTGTAAGTTTGCCTAATAATGCTTCCGACACATCGTTCAAGTTCCTTCTCCACTTTATAAACCGGAACAATAATACTAATCTTTTCTGTATGAGTTCTCATCTTTCTTTCACTCTTCAAATTCCCTCTTCCGCTCTCTGACTTTTATAATTTGAGCCGGGACACCGCCTATTACCACATTATCCGGAAACTGCTTTGTAATTACGGTGTTGGCAGCCACTACACATCCGTCTCCCACCTCCGCGCCATCTAAAAATACCGCTCCCGCGCCAATCCAACAGTTACTTCCTATTCTAATCCCTTTATGCGTAACCCCCTGATCCTGAATCAGCTTGTCCATATCGGAATACTTATGATTTTCGGAATGAAAACGGATCAACTGCCCTGCAACCACATGATTACCAATTTGAATTCCGCCTGCGGCGCCAAAGAAACAATCATTTCCAAAAGTTGAATTGTCTCCTATTTTAATTCCTTTTCCTATCCTCTGCAATCCTCCGGTACACTCAATCCGACTGTTCCTGCCCAGCACAACTCCCTGGCCAAGCAAAACACCCTCCTGAGAAAGCGCATCGATATATACGCCGTCATGAAGTTTCACCTTTTCCCCTACTGCCAGCATTCTTTTTTCCAAAACCTTTACCTTGCTTCCCACGAATACGCTGTGAGAAATCCTCTTATGTGCCAAGGCAAAAAATTTCCCTCTTACCATCATCCAACCATACTTCCAAATAAGATGTATCAGATATCCCATACTTATCCTGCTATCTAACCGTAAATCCCCCTTCCCCGCCGCTTTTAACATCAGATTTATCACCTTCATTTTTATACCCCCTGTGCGCTTTAGCGCACATACCAATCAATATTTGAAAGTTTACTTTCAAACTTACACCTCTTTGCGCGCTTCAGCGCGCATACCAATCAGAATTTGAAAGTTTACTTTCAAACTTACCTCCGCCCTGCCAACGACGGGCATCCCCCTTGTATCCAGCCATAACATTTATCTATGATTAATCCGGCCATTTCTTCCATGGTCATAATATTCTGTTTCTCTACAATGACCTCATTCATTTGTCTCAGTTTTTCTGCTGTCAATTCACGAAAGACCTGATACAATTTTTCTGATGTAATATCTTCCACAACGATACCCGCCCCTTGAACAAGAATATCTTTTGCTCCAACCGTTCCGCTGATAATGACAGGAACGCCATAACTTAAAGCTTCCAGTACCGTATATCCAAAAGTCTCATTCCAAATACTGGGCGCAGCCAAAATATCCGTATCCTGAAAAATACGCTCCAATTCATCATAGGTATATGGGGCGTGTGTTCTAATATATGGCGGCACTTTTGCAGGAGTAAAATGGACATCCAGGCAAAAATCCTGTTTTTCTTCCCACAATTTATCAAGTGCCGCCTTTAGCAAAAAAACCCCTTTGCCCCCCCCAATGGGCCCAGATACCGTATTCTCAGTCCCGTCCTGCTATAATCTCTCCTCCGTCTGTGATCCGACATATCCCCATGAGTAATGCCAATGACACAACTATTTGGCAGCATAAACACAGATTCATACACGGCTTTTGTGATCGTACTGTTATAATGAACCATATCCATTAATTGAAGATAAGAATCGTAAAAGGCCCTTAACTTCTTATAATTCTCCCCGTCTTCCACAGATTCTTCCCTACCATCCTCTGCATTTTCGCTTAGATACTTATCTCGATGTCTTTTTCTTAACTTCCTTACAAACGCAGAATTTTTTATTTCCCTGTAGAATGGAGATTGTAACAGACATATTTTCTTGATGCTCAATGCTGTAGTATTACATTTTCCACAATCATTGCAGGACAAGACACTTGAACATATTGCGCCCTGACGAAACATAGTCACTTTGGGGCATATGGGAAAAAAATCGTGTGCGGTGAATACCAATCGAATCTTCCGTTTCTTTGTTTCCTCTAAAAAGCTCCTGTGAATCCCCATTAAAGTATGTACATGTACCACGTCTGGCTGGTATGTCTCCAGCAATTCTGAATATGCTTCTCTGCCCCCATCCTTCATATATGCGTCAAATTTTGTTATTCCTTCATCATAAGAAACCGGAAGAGGATTTATAACTTCATAATTATGCACACCGATCCAATCGGGCTCCAAACGGGTAATTCCCCTGTCTTTTATCTCTACTTTCCTTCTGAACATCCCCATTTGCCCCGGCCATAACAATGCAGTCTGATGTCCGTCTCTAACTTGCTGCAACAGCAAATCTATGCAAAATTTCGTCATGCCCCCGGTCCTGTATGGCGGAAAACCCAGTGCATAGTGTAATATCTTCATTCTGATACCCCGCTATCTTCTTTTCAAAAACAACTGTTCGTATTTCTCAACAATCTGTCTCCAGCTATAAGCCTCCGCAATCCGATCCTTCGCCCTTATTCCCATAGATTTTATTTCATTTGTACCCATTCGGTCCGCCCGTTCTATCAGCTTTGCCAAAGCACCCTTTTCCTTTCCCCAATACAATGCGCCGTCCAAAGCCACCTCACGATTAAAGGCCACGTCCACCAGCAAATTCAGTTCTGTACTTCCCAACGCCTCCAATAAACTCGGATTTGTTCCGCCCACCGTATGCCCATGAAGGTATGCATATGCGCCCTCACGAATCTTCTTTAACAATTCCTCGTCATATACTGTCCCTGCAAATTTTATCCTCTTATCCTTCTCAAAGTGAAGCTTCTCTTCCAATTCTTCATAAAACGCATTATTCGCCGTTGTGATAATTACAAGGTCACAACAACTTCTGCTCTTCATAAACTCCCTGAGCATTACTTCAAAAGAATTCTCCGGCACAAAACGGCCCACTATCAGATAGTACCTCTTAGGCTGCACCCCATTACTTTCCAGCCAATTCTGATACTTTTTATCATTATCCGGCAAAATACTAGGCACGGTATCGGAACCATAAGCGATATAGGTTGTCTTTGGATGATATTTCCCGTACCTTTCCAGTATGTATTTTTCTATATTTACACTGTCGCAAACCAAAAGATCCGCATGTTTCACCATTCCTGCTTCCGATATCTTCCAATACTTACGAATGATCCAATTCCACTTTGCCCTCAGCCACTCGTGCCCGTCAGGGTTCACATACAATCTGCCGCCCAACTTTTCCACTTTCTTTTTGAAATACCCAATGAACGGCCCTATTCGGCAGGCAAGAATATAAAATACCGGAGCCTTAATGCCAGAACATGCCCCACAATATCTGATACAGGCATTTAACGCCGCCACATCATAATAGACCGCTTTTGCCGCACCAATATTTGGTACTTTCACATCAAAACATTCCGCACTGTTATATTCATAGCAAAGTATATCATCTGCCATCCTGGAAACATGATAACGGATATGGTCGGATACTCTGTACTCTGTCAGTTTCTCTACAAACGTCTCAAATCCTCCATATGCCGCCGGAATCCCTTTTGAGCCTATAATAAATACATGCTGTATTCCTACACTATAGACGTCCTTCCTGGTACGCTGTTTTAATACTTTTACTTTATGACCATTTATCTCTATTCCCGACTCTTCTATTTTCGATTTTTCTCTGCCCAATTCCTCTAATTCCATTCTCCGTTTTACACCAAAATAATGCCATTGGCTTCGCAGATTATCTTAATCTGCGAAGCCAATGGCATTATACTGATAACCACCGTTATTTTATATTTTTGACCCTTCTGCCGACCCCTGAAAATAAAATATATCTAAGATTTTTATATTCCCAAGTCCCCATATTCATCTTCTATCAGGCATACCTAACCTGACCCTTTGTTTGACCCCAAATAAAAGGATATGTATATTTCATATATGATATTCTCTACATTTTTATGATATGTAACAATATGATTGTACCTTGTCAGAACTTTGGCAATTAAAGCCTTATTTTGTACTACCTTAAAGCTTACATGGAAAAATTTTATTTGCTTGACAAAGTAGATTACAGTGTTTATAATGAATTTCAATGATATGAAATAAGTTATGAGACGTATTTTTAATATCATAATAAAGTAAATCAGTTACCTATATACAGAATTCGCAGATTAAGATATTCTGCGAATTCTATTTTACTCACTTCCCCTCCATGACCCAAATATGCCCCGCCAGTCTCATAGAACTTCCGCTACTCTAAAATCCGAGAAAGCAACACTTCTCGAAATGCCACATTTCCCGGATTCCCATATTCTATCACTCCTTTTCAATTCAAATTTATTCTAAACATTTCTATTTCACAAAGTGTTCTATGATACATTCACGGATCTTGCTTTTCTTATCATAATTAACCCCAACTGTCAAAATATTACCTGTATATCTCTCCAATGCCTGGGTATAATTTCTCTCTTTCACTTGCCGGATAGCAGCTCCGGCACTTTTATTCCATTTCAGCTCTACCACCAGCGCTGGTATTTCTCCTACATACTCCGGCTTTGGAATAAACACATAATCAGCAAATCCCCTTCCTGTAGGGAATTCACGCACTGGAATAAAATAATACCGCATTGCTCCCAGATATGCAACTGTCAGTACGCAACTAAGTGAATTTTCATCATTGTATTGAATTGCCGAAGCAAACTCCATATGAACCTGTTCTATTATCTCTGCCGCGGTTTTGTTATCCATCTCCAGTGTAGCATCTAATAATTTTTCCGATTTTCTCTGAAACTCCAAAAATTCATTCCACTTAGTTTCTTCTATCGCCTCTTCAAACTCAGTACGGATTTCTTCGTTTGGAATATAAGCCATTCCGCTTTTCTGATGATATGCCAGATATCCAAGATGGATCAATGCTGTGAGCACATCATCCTTATTTTTAAAGGTAAACATATCATTTTGATATGTTGTAACTTTAACCTTGACACATGCGCCTGACAACATTGCAATTACCGCTGCTTTCAATCCGTCAAAGTCCATACAGATTAATGGCAATATGGATTCATAAGTTCCGGTCTTAGACCAGTAATTCTTAAAATTTCCCCGCAGCATCACACTGACCACTGCCTTTGGATTGTACACATGACCCTCATCCAAGATGTAACCATCATACCAACGTCTCACTTCTCCAAAATCTTTATTGTATTTTCCACATAATACCTTAACTTCCTCCTCTGTAAAACCTATATACGGCGCCAATACTCCAGGATCCAACATAGTAAACTCATCAAAATTATTTAATGCAGATTGAGTTTTTACCTTTTTTATCGGCAATATGCCTGTCAAAAATGCCAAACGCAGAAATTTCGTTGGTTCGGTGCCTTTGAACAGAGATCGGAGAAAATTAATGTATTCTTCCTGTACAGAAGAATTAGCCGCCTCATCTCGAATCAGTACATCCCATTCATCTATAATTATAATAAACTTTCTTCCTGTTGCCTGATTGATATGCGACAAAGCATCTGCCAGACTTTCCATATCCTGCTGTAATATCCCGGCAAACTCCCTGTTCAATTCCTCAATAATACTACTCTGGATATATCCAACCAAACAATCCGCACTTTTTGCCGGAGCCATACACCACTGCGCATCAAAATGAATCACATCATATCTGTTTAAATGGTCCTTAAAATGTTCATCTCTGCCAATCACAGTTTTAGAAAACATCTGCTCAGAATCACATCCTCTGCTATAATATGCTGTCAGCATATTTGCAGTCATAGATTTCCCGAAACGTCGCGGACGACTGTTGCAAATTAATGCCTGATCCGTATTCAATACACTGTTCGTATATCCTATCAAACCTGTCTTATCTACATAAATCTTTGAATTCAGCGCCACCTGAAATGCACTGTTATCTGGATTCAGTAATCTTCCCATGCGCTACCCCCTTCCAATCAAAAGTACAAAAGTTTATTGTCTGTATTATATCCAAAATTCCAGTACATGACAAGATTCAAAAATCAAAATAAAACCCCCGCAATCGCTTTATCTTACCATAAATATCATAGTAAGCTCAGCGTACTGCAGAGGCTTATATTTTTTCTATTGCAAAAGCTTTCCCTGAATCAGAAATCTACTCTCTCTCTGACCGGAGACACAAGTGGATAGCGCCAACATATTATCATCGGACTGTAAATTGATTCCGCCCTTCCAAATACCGTTTTTCCGGGCATTTGTCGCCATATCCGCCAAATACTTCACATAATTTGAAGGTGTGGAAATATCATCGTTCTTTAACAGATGTTCATCCGTATAAGTATAGGCGGCCACAATTTCATAGGCCAGCAATCTGTCTTCTGTATAAACATAAATATAGGGATGACTGTCAAAATATTCCTTATCCTGAAACTCTTTCAGACCTCCAAACATACTGCCATCCTTCATATTATGCCCATAAAGCACTGTCACAAGATCCTCAAAATCAGTGGAATTGCAGCTTTCAGAATAAATTACTCCCGGATAGCCTTCGGTGCCGTCCAGATTATGATTCAGATAATATGTATCATCCTTACGGTGCTGCAGCACAGGATAATTTACTTCCGTATCCGGAATATATATCCAGGCATAGATATCCTTATTTGTAGACTCGCGCAGCCCGGCAAAATCAATCTCAAGATCCGGAATATCAATACCGTTATCCTCTAAATTTTTAAGGTCCCTTTCCAGGTCGGTAAGTCCATCGTTCTCCTGACCTGTCAAATCGCTCCAAAGATTGCTGGCGCCGTCTGGAATAGACCCATGCCCTCTAACCATGGCCGCAATTAAAAACCCACATATGACAATGGCAGCCACAACCGCCGCCACAATAATTATAACTTGATTCTTGGTTAATTTCTGCTTTACATCTTCATTGCCATTATTGTTTAACTTCATACTTACACCCCTTGTCCGCTTTAGCGAACATCAAGCTCTTTTTCATTAAATCATTTCTTTATTATCATATCATTTCAATTTTTGGTGAATACAACTATTTTAAAAGGAGTCTCATCAGGGAAAGCAATAGCCCTCCCCGATGAGAACTCTGTAATATCATGCCTTTCAATTAGATAGGCTTTTTCCCATAGGACGGCAAATCCGTCCTATGGGATTCGACGACAGGTTGCCCAAATCGCCTTTGGTTATTCCGTTACATCAGCCACTCCGGATTCTTCCGTTTCTGCTGCTTCTTCCGTTGCCGCAGGCTCGTCAGTTGCTGCTTCTTCTGTTACTGCAGGCTCGTCGGTTGAAACAGGTTCATCCGTTGCTGCAGGCTCATCCGTTGCTATTGGTGTTTCCGTAGGAGCTTCCGTTGTTGCCGGAGTCTGTGTTTCCACAGGTGCTTCCGTCACTACAGGTGTCTGTGTCTCCACAGGTGCTTCTGTTGCTGCCGGAGTCTGTGTTTCCACAGGTGCTTCCGTCACTACAGGTGTCTCCGTTGCCACAGGCGGCTGCGTCGTTGTAGGCGCGCCAGGATTCTGTGTTGCCACAGGCGGCTTAGGCGCCTTTAACGCACCCTTAGGTGTAGCTGCCGTAATTACAAGCGCGTTGAGAATTGCAAGCTGTCCTTCGTTCTGAGCAGAGACAACAATCTGTCCTGCCTCATTCAAAGTTACCACTGTACTGAATCTCAGATCTGCAGTCGTAGTTCCCGCTGTCACTTTGCCAATTTCCGTGCCATTGATGAAAATCTTATTGGTGATATAAGCACTATTTGCATCCCCGGATCCGGAATATGCTTGCACCAGATAACTGCCCGCAGGCATGTCCACAGCAAAAGTTAATTCATTACTTGCTCGCGCAAGATCACAACATGCTGTTACCAGGTTCTGGTCTATGTTATCACCGGTATCTACACACGAAACGCCCACTCTATTGTAAGCAACTTCGTTGGTACTGGTATAACCATAACCAGTCTCTGCAGAATAAGCGCCATCGGTTACAACAGTAAATCCATCTGCGCTGGTTTTATTACCAAAATCAAATTTCTTCACAACATCGCCAAAGGTCCACGCCTCAGGATCATACTGGTCTCTGTTCACCTCTTCAGGAGGCTTCACTTCACCAGCATCACCGATTCTTGCCAATGCAATACCGTTAAACCTTGCAGTTTCTTCAGTCTCCACTGTGCATTCATCATTGAACAGAGTCAGGGACAAAGTTCCCATCGTCACGCCCGTGATTTCACTCAGCGCATCCTTATTTTCGGTTACATTGACTGTGTAGATACAGGTCGGTGCTGCAAACTGTCCGCCGCTGTTGGACGTCTGGGTATAAATTGTCTTTCCAGCATAAGTTCCTTCTGTAGGTACCGTCACTGCCTCATTGGTACTTGCTGCCGCTGCCGCGCCATCATTAAAGTAGAACTTCGTCAGGTTGTTAGCTTCCTTACATCCGGTGTATACATATACCATATACTGGCCAACAGGTACGTCAGCCTTAAAGGTATATTCTGCTCCGCCTGGACTAAATACATAGTCTCTGAAGTAAGCGCCGCCGCTTGCAGTAAAGCCATCGGATACCTCACTGGTAAATCCATAATGGATACCATTGTCGTCCATATTATCCGCATACAAATCTGCGCCGGTTGACAATAAGTTCTTTGCACTATCCAGGTTCACATCGGAAGGTACAAAACCGCTCAAAAGAATATTATCTGCAACCTGACCCGGTACTGTCTCACTTTCCTGTGCAGGACCAAAGTCAAGGAACAACTGTCCGGTAGCCACTCGTTTTTCCAATGCCTCATAAGTGGTCTGCAGATTCACTTTAAGTGTCTCGCCTTCCTGTACTGACAACTGGCCACGGTCAATTGCTGCCGCTGCCTTGTCATAAGCTTCTTTAAATGCTGTCCAGGTAGAAATGGTATAATCCGTCTCAACCAGGTTCTGTGCATCAATAGTATCTTTCAGGTTCTTCAGATCCTCAACGGAGAAGCCCTCTACCTTTGCAGGTATATACTGCTCGAAGACTACCGCATTGGTATAACCAGACATCGGATTTCCTGCTGAGTTCAAATTAGGATTAGATGCTACCATTGTTATAGTAGTGTCTTCCGTCAAAGTAAATTCCACAGGGCGCACAAGAACCTGTCCTGCAGCCGATGTCTGAACATCCAGACTTGCAATGCTTGTACCAGTGTTCTCCGCATCTACATAATCCTTATAGAAGTTATATGCCGCTCCGCCCTTTGCAGTTGCCAGTAAATCTCCTGTATAGGTGATTACCTTATAATTACCTGCCGGCAGATCTACCTTGAAGACTGCATCCATTATAAAGTCATCCAGTACAGGATCACCAGTGCCACGATGCCTTCCGCCAAAGCTTTCGCCGATCAAGCCATAACCAAGCTCTTCACTATAGGTGGTAAGTTCAGGATGTCCAGGTACGCCGCCAACCGCTGTCCAGCCCGGTGCTTCCCAAACAAGTTGGTCATTGTATGAACTTCCTCCGGTCTGTGTAGTGTTAAAGTCGAAGTAACCAGCATAAGGCTGTTCATCGTATTCAGTGGTAACACCCTTGAGCCAGAACTCGATTACATCATAGGTATCTCTCACAACTGTCCTGATATCCAACGCGCCCTTAGCTGTCTGATATTCAGCCATTGCAGCTTCCAGGTTCGCTATACTGCTCTCAGTGTACAGTGTCTTGTGCTCTATTGCTTCCTCACATTTAACGTACAATGCATCGCCTTCTGTGGTATCAGCAATACTTGCCATGTACATCACTGCTTCCAGTGCATCCATGGTTTCTGTCATTCTGTTGACCAAAATTACGTCATAATCCATTGTTGTGCTGTCGTCTGCAAAGAATCCAGCCTTCATCTTCAGCATGGATGCTTTTTCATTTGCAAGTGCCCATGCATCCGCATCAAAGTCATCTGTGCGCTCTACATACTCGCTCACAAGGATTGCGTTCATAATGGATCGCTGTCCCTCGTTTTGAGACGCAATTACAACCTGTCCAGGTTCATCCAATGTAAGTTTGCAGCTCTTAAAGGCATTGGCAATACCGTTCACAAATGCGTTATTACCATTATTTCCAACCTCACTTACACTGCCTGATACGCCCAAATCCACTCCGTTGACAGCAACTTTATTATTGTTGTAGGCATTATTACGATATCCTGCTGCCGCAAGTATATCTAACTTATAGGTACCTGCCGGAAGATCAATTGCAAATTCCAGAAGTCCTCCATCAGCAACATATAACAAGTCACTTGCCGCTGCGCTCAACGCCGCGTCGGCTTCCGTATCTTGTACTGTCACTCCAACACCACTGGCATTGATACCGCTTGCCGTATTGCTGGTCCAGCCATATCCAGCTTCCGCATCATATGCTTGTGTAGTAATGCCAACATATCCCTCAGCCGTACCATTCTTATTGCCGAAGTCAAACATATAGCCTTCCATCGGCTGTGCCATCATGCCATCCATGTCAACGTTATCCACATCAATAGCAATCCGCTCATCGTAAGTTGTAGGACTCTTTACATAATCATCATCACCATCGTCCGAAGAATCATCGTCGTCCCCATCATCGCCGCCAGGTGCAGATGTAGGCTCATCAGGTTCATCCGTAGGCTCTTCTCCAGGTCCAGGTGTAGGCTCTCCAGGTCCAGGCGTAGGTTCTCCAGGTCCAGGTGTAGGCTCATCAGAAGGTCCGGGCGGCGTAGGTTCGCTTCCCTTCTCCTGATCATAGTACGCCAATACATAATAAGAGAATTTGTCGGTATCAAAGGTCATCTCATAAGTATCTTCATTGTAGTCCACATCATCCAGCACCTCTGCCACTGCATTCTCGCCTTCTCCGTGAACATGAATAAGCTGATAGAATCTTTCCTTCGTTTCCTTCTCTTCTTCTGTGAGACGGTCTTTCTCAGGTATTGTAATGGTCAGTCTGATAGGACTGTTCAGTTCCGTTACCGGTCGATCCACTTTATTGCCGATCTTAAGCTGCATATAAATATTCAGATAAGTTCCCGGCCTCAAGTCAACCGTCAATCCTAACGCTGCACTGAGCTGCTTACCAAGTTCAGCGATCTTCTCAACTACCTTCTCTTTGATAGGCGCATCAACGTTTTCTTCGTCAACTTCATCCTTCTTAAGGGTAATCTCAATGATATCGCCATTCTTCTCAGCATTTTCCTTCTCTTCCGGCGTCAGAACCGCATTCGCGATTTCTTCTTTGCTTCCGGAAATAGGTACATCTGTTTCTACTTTCACATTTGTTACTTCAACCAATACATAAGCAGAATATGCTGTCGCATCCGTTGTTGCAGGGTCTCCTGTACGATAGCCGGCGGTAATAATCGCCACACCTGGCTTGTTTCCAGCCGTAAGTATTCCCTTATCATCAACTTTCACGATTTCATCATCAGAAGACAAGAATATAATAGGTCCGTCTGCAACCGTCTTACCCAAAGTCGCTGCTACATAACTCTCGGTTCCGATAAAGATTGCATCTTCCGTCTCTGCTGCTAATCTAATACAGCCTGCTGTCTCTGCATCCATCAATGCCTGCAAAGGAGCTATTCTTTCATCCTCGGAATTAAGCAGCAAGCTGCTCATCATCCTGGCATACATAACTGCACCGCTCTCCAATGTATGAACAGTGTCTTTGTAAATACCAATTGTCTTTTCATTGTCCGGTCCAATGGATGCCAGAAGTTCCAGTGTTGACCCCATCAGATCAATGACAGGCAATCCGCTCTGCATCATTGCCAATCTGTAATCGTCAAATCTGTGGTCAAGCGTTCCTGCTTCATCCCATACACCCAAAGCAATCGGGGTCACCAATACTAAGGTACCACCGCGCTCTTTGATAGCCGCATCATAAGCCTTGATATTTTCCTTAAAGTCTGCTATGGACACAAAACGATTTGATCTATTCTGATTATCGTCGTTGTGTGCAAACTGCATCAGGACATAATCACCTTCCTGCACATTCAGAAGCAGTTCATTCAAACGGCCCTCTTCCAGGAAGGACTTGGTACTGCGGGCATCTCTTGCGTAGTTCACCAAATAAGTATCTTCGGTTTCATAAGTCGCATAACCTTCGTTATTGCCATCGTTCACGCCATCCTTTACAGCGTTTCCGAAATAGCTGTACAGCAACTGTGCCCAAGATGTCCTGTAGCTCTTGTCTAGGTAAGACTGTACTGTGGAATCGCCGGCAATCAATACTGCCGTCTTCTCTCTGTCGTCAGTCCTGTACTCGTCAACCGATACACTCTTCACATATACGCCTCTGTTCGCTGCCAACTCATACGAGTCATCCGCTGTATTTCTAACGAAACGCAATGTCATCTGTCCATCGGTCAATGCCAGATTGAAGCTTACTGTTGCTGACTGTCCTGCCCCTACACTGGCAGAAGCAAGTTCATCTGTTGCATGTTCACCTGCGGCATATCTTACGATGTCTTCCGCAATCACCTGAACATCCACTGCCGACTGTCCAGGATTATAGAACGTAGCACTTACCGTATAATTGCCATTTGCGCGGTCTACCACAAACGCACTGGTATTCTGGTAAGGAACCTTGTCTTCATCTCTGCCGCCGTCCGGCATTTCAGTCCAGTTCTGTCCGTATACAGCCACATAATCCGCTCCGGACTCCGAACTCTTCAGATAAGACACACTGTCTGTCTCGAAAAGCTCTCTTGCCACATAAGCATTTCCGTCAGGACTGATACCTGCGGTCCAGCCTTTTGCCGGTTCAGGATAAGTATAATCCTTAAATCCATAACCGATTTCAGCGCTATATGCGCCATTTGCTGCGGTATCGCTGTTGAAGAAGAAAGCTTCACCGGTTACGGTCAGCTCTACGCTTCCGCTTACACCGGAGGTAGCGCCCTTAGCGGTAATTGTCACGGTTCCTGCTTTCAGTGCCGTCACAACTGCTTTGGTGCCTGTTCCCTCAACCTTTGCAATACTTTCGTCGGAAGAACTCCACAAGATTTCCTCATTGGCCCCCTTGCTTAATTCAGCAGTCGCCGCTGTGGTCAAACCTGCGGTAATACTTTCAGCCTCTGCGGTCACCTTCACAGAAGTTGCCGGAACCAGGCTGGGTGCGTTCTTCTCCGCATCCTTCAATACTTCCACTGCATACTGATAATCTTCTGCAGTAAAGAATCCCACATCCTGAGACATGATATCCATCACTGCCTGGGCCAGAACAAACAACTCTCCGGAAAGTACTTCCGAGCTGAGGCCTTTCACCTTCTCCAGGTAAGCCGCCTTTGCTGCTTCATATTCTGCCGTGTTCACATTGTTCAGAGTCTTCCCATAGTAAATGCCATAATCATCCATGTACATATCCCACAGGATAGACAAATCATTACCTGCATCACCGTCTGTACGTCCACGCTCAAGGCGGAAGTTCATCTTGGTAATGGTATTGCTTGCCTGGTCAATCGCAATATCCTTAATAACAGCGCTTTCCAAGGAAGCGTCATCACGAGGCACGATATACAGGTCAGCGGTGTGATTGCTAAAGTTAAATACAATCTTTACGTTATACCATGCTTCATTGGTCAGACCTAAATCTTTGGCCGTAGAACCTTCATAAGCATGGAAGCCGTCGCCAATCTTATAATTATTATTGCTGGTATCATAGTTTCCTACAACATAACCGATATGGCCGTTGCTGGAACTCTTCAGAGAAAGTACTCTCTGTGTATCACTGCTTAAGAACTCAACTTCAGTTACATTCCTTTGGTCCGGATTTCCGGGATACCACTCAAACTCAACCATCTCCAGGGCTGCGCTCTCCGCATTTGCAAATACCTTATCTACGGAACGTCCGCCCGCTGCTTCCACATACAGATTCAGAAGGCGATTGCCATCCTCTTCCATTTCTGCAGACATCAGTGTCTTATGGCTTCCGCTTACACCCCAGGGCGCTGTTCCCAGCGGCTCTTTCTGGAAATCTTCTTTGATAAATTCTACTGCATTTAACTGCAGCGCAGCAATCGCAGCCTGTGCTTTATCCAAAACATTCTTAATATCATCCGCAGTTGCGGTGGTATCTGCAAGGGTCTTGCTGCCCTCTGCCAACGCTGTCATCACCGCCGCATAAGACTTAACGGTGTAAGGAGTAGCGTCATGGAGCTGCTTGCCAAATGTTTCAATTAGTTTACTTAAAGTATAGCTGTCGTCAGGAGTGAACGCGCCTACCTTTAACGTTGCGGAAACCGGACCTTCACCGGTCAAACCAACACTGGTTACATAATAGTTTCCAGCACCTTCCGCTGCAAAAGTAGTCTGCATCTGAGGACCTTCCATGCCTGCGGAAATATACGCAGTCTGGGTTGCCACTTTGACAGCCTTGCCATCGCTTCCGATGCTATACACATTAAAGTCAGTAATCAACTGGGTAGGATCATAAAGCGTCGTCTCTTCCATGTTCCATGCCAGTGTCAAGCTGTTCTCTGTCTGCGCCTTAGCATACAAGCCTGTGGCAACGGCAGTGGGTGCCTCATAGTTCACAGCCGTCTTCTTTACAAGGCCGGAAATATACAGACCTTCCAAATCAGCAATGTCATTTGCTACCAACTGTGCAGCCACAATAGCGCCTACACGCTTTAAGTGGGTGCCGTCAACGGTCATATCACCCTGCTTTTTCCCTGTAGCCGACTGATATGCAGTCCACAGGTTCAGCAAATCTACATAATGCAGTTCTCTTTCCTGTGCCAATGCCTGCATGGGCTCGGTATAGGTTGTTGCGGAACTGGTTCCTGCACTAAGGATGACATCCAATCCAAACGCTTCACAGCAGTCAATCACATAGGCCATTGTAGCCTTGAACTCTTCTGCGGTACTAAAACGAGGACCTGCCGCACTGTCATTGATACCGCCCTCAATAATCACGGTATCGCCGGGATGGCTGTTCAACAGGAAATCATTCAAGTATCCGTCATAGATATAACTCTTGACAGAACTGCCTGCCACTGCCTTATTCACCAGTTGTACGGATTCATCCACGAAGCGTCCCATGGAGAAGTCTTCACCCCAGCCCGTTCTCTCAGGGATTGGTGTCCATGTGCCGCCATCCTCAGGAGGATATTTCGCCAGTGTGGAATCACCGATAAATCTGAGCGTAGGAGCTTCAGAAGGATCTGTAATCTGCTCTTTTCTGGTAACAATTATTTCTTTAATATAAGTGGTTCCTGATTCCCCTTCATTGGTCAGAGAAGTAGCCAGATTGATAGTCAACTGACCGTCTGCCACAGCAGTCTCCACTGTGGAAGTCTTAACTTCACCCGCCTTCGTATAAATCCAGGAATCTGCGGTCGGTTCCGTATAGGATGTTGCAAACGCCTGGCTGCTCCATCTTACGGAATACTTGTTGCCCTCTACATAAGCGCCGTTTACAGCATCATCCGTGCCGTTGGTGCCCTGTATAATCGTTACTTCATATACGCCCACAGGAACTTTTACCTGGAATGTAGGATATTCATACACAGGAATTTCGTCGCCGGAGCGATAGTTATTGCCAGCTACATAATCCTTGCCGTCTGTCAAAGTAATGTTGGACGGTGCAGCAAAGCCATAACCAGTTTCATCAGAATATACTGTGCCAGCCTTCACTGCAGTCTTCTGCTCCGTAGATACCGCATCGGAACCGAAGATAAAGTCAAGCGTTGTGCCAATAGGCATCTGATCTAACCCATCCTGGTTATATCCGCCCATAACATTTACCGTACAAGTACATTCTTTTCCATTAACGGTAGTAGCCGTAATACGAGCAACGCCTCTGCCAACAGCAGTCACTACGCCGTTTTCATCCACAGTTGCAACCTTCTCATCGCTGGTGCTCCAAGTCACCGTCTGATTTGCAGAAGAAGGAATTACCGTAGCAATCAACTGAAGTGTGTCGCCCGCCACCATGGTCTTAGTTGTAACATTCAAAGTCACATTTGCCGGCTCCGAAACTACCGGACCAGGTTCCTGATCAGAAGGCATATTAGGAAGCAATACCCTGGACCAATCCGTATCGCTTGCATAATAGTAATCCGTATATGCCGGCTGATTATAGGAAGAGTTCTGTGATGCAATACCCACACGATAGTGTGCATTGTGCATCAAAGTATAGTTCTTATGGTTGGACACTTCCGTGTTCATGAATATTCTCAGACCGGAACTGTCCGCTCTGCGCAGAATAATTTCCTCACGGCTGTCGCCAAACAAATCGGCTACCAAACCAGGGTTGCCCTTTGTGTCATTATTGGTTCTGTAGCCCACTGCAGTCAGGAATTTATTCGCGCCGTTTACACCGCCTGTAATAGTGATATCCTGATCTCTGGAACCATTTACAAACTGTGTAGACATGTCTGCGGCCCACTTAATGTTCATGTTGGTTCCCATTCCCAAAGAAGTGGTCCTGTTACCCTTCGCATCATAGTTGGTGCTGATTTCCAGACCGGGTACATCCGGCAGAACATCGCCGATCATAACACGGCCAAAGTCAGAAGCACCGGGTTCGCCAAAGAGTACAGCATTAGATTTTGCATCGCGCAGCGCCCAGTTATAAGGAGCCCAAGCGGCACCCTCAAAACAGGATACAATTTCCAGACCGGGATGGTCAGGATCGATATCCGTGATATGGATTGCATCGCCATGTCCGTACTTCAGCCAGCCCTTGCTGGGATCATTGGAATTATAATCGCCGCCTGAACTGTAAAGATGCAAATTGCCATCCTTATAATCTACGATAGCGCCGCCGTTCACGATCTCCTGGCGTCCGTTACCGTCCACATCGGCCACTGCAATATAGTGGTCACCCTGTCCTGACAGCGTTCCGTTCACCGGATCACATCCGTCATATCCGTGAGGGCCGTCGTTGAAAGGATTGGTCATTACGGTCCAGCCGGAATCAATGCTTCCTGCTACCGCAAGCTTCTTATCCACTACATTGTAAGCTACCATGGTAGTTCTGGTATAGTAACCCCGACCCATGACGCAGGAAGGCGTCTCACCGTCCAGATATGCCACTGCCACGTTAAAACGGTCACAGCGGTTGCCGGGTTCCATAAAGTCCATGGCATAATCGCCCCAGAGCATACCGTCGTCCTCACGCTCATAATACCAATCCTGGGTATCCAGTTCGTCTCCGTTGGAACAGTCGAACAATGTAATATACTCAGGTCCGGTAATCACGTATCCCTCATACACCGTCAGGCTGTGCTTGTCCATCCTGTACTGGTAATGATTCAGGAAATAGTCCGCCAAAATCGTAGCTTCTTCTTTTGTGTAGCCCACTCCTGTCACGTCCTTATCAACGCTTGACAGGTCATAACCGCCATAGTAATCCTTAACGTCTGCTACGCGCACGGTCTTCATCAGCGCATGAGCACGTCCGGATGTACCAAGGTAATTTACATCATTGCCATTATAAAGTGTAATATTTACCAGCTTATCGCCTTCCTGATATCCGGGAACATAACTCTGGATATCGGCAGCGCTCATACTGCCTAACGCCATCACCTTATTTCTGCTGCCGTCAGCCTCGCCGGTATAGAAATCAGAATCACGCCATCTGGTATCCGTAGTAAACATATCAACCAGGTTGTTTGACCAGTGGCCCTCAATGGCATCTTTCACGGTCTTCTCGGAATATCTGCTCCATTTACCCCAATCCTGGAATATCTCTATCAGATAATTCCTGTAATCTGCCGCAGAGAAAACATAATTGCTGTCGTTGGTAACTCCGGCCGCCGCATCTTCCGCAGAAATATTCACATAATCCTCGGAAGCCACTTTGGGTGAGCCGTTTTCCATGATATTTTTTCCGTCTTCGCCAATGGCATACTTAATCATCTTACTTCCGGGCGCGGTCTTTACCATCATCTCCGCTTTGCCGTCGCCATCAAAATCATATACGCCAAATTCCGTATAATGCGCGCCGGCACGGATATTAACACCCAGATCCAGTCTCCAGAGCAAAGTGCCGTCCAATTCATAACAGTCAATTAACTGCTTGCCCGTATAGCCTTGCTGAGAAACATCCTTAGAATAGGAAGGATCCCATTCCACAATGTACTCATATTCACCATCTCCATCCACATCTGCAACGGACATATCGTTTGCAGAATAGGTTATGGTGCTGTCCACATTGGTTGCTCCATAGCCGTCTCCGGCCCAGTTATAACCGCTTAACACCATGGTGTCAATGCCATAAGTTTTTCTGAATGTGGTATCTGCAGGTTTCTGCAGCGGAATATCTATGTACGCCACATTCGTATTACTTGCATCTGCCGTAAAGATATCATATGCGCTGCAAGTCTTGTCCGTCAGTTCCACGCCATCCTTTACAGGCACCAGCTTATATGTACTGTCTGTCAGTTCGCCGCTGAAGCCCGTATCCAGATAGTTTGTACTGTCTGTAACGGTTGCAATTTTTTCATCGCCTCTGTAAACGTTGAAATCATAACCGGTAAGACCTGTTTCGGTATAACCGCCGTCCAACTCATTGCCTAACAGTCTCCAGTTCAGGTAAGCGCCCCCCCCAGTTACCGTAACCGTAAGTCCGCGGTTAATGTTTTCAAGCTGTGTCTCATAGGCCACTGCCGTAGGAGACATCACGGCGTCACTCTTACTTCCCGCACCCACGCTTGTTACAGGCGCTACCTTGAACCAATGGTTTTTATTGGTAGACATCTGTACAACAAAAGTCACTGTGGGAGCGGCCGCATCTAAATCTGCCGCGTTAATCGTAATTCCGGATTCGTCGTAAAGATTATTGCTGTCTTTGTCGAGCAATTGGTACTTTGCGGTCTCGGAATCAGCATCGGCCCAGTATACATTATAGCCGACCAGATCTTCGCTCTCAAAGGTACTCCATTCCAGAGTAATCGTGTCTTCGGTAACTGCCGTCACCACAAGATTCTCGACACTCTTAGCGCCCACAAGCGAATCATACGCATTCTGCAGGTTTTCCGTAGCCTGTGTAAATTGATCTTTGCCATTCTGGGCTTCAGATAAATCATCCAGTGCAGTCAGAACATCCTGCTTCCAAGAATCCGTCGTCTCCGCTGCCAATACGGGCATGCTTCCGGTATATGCGCCGTTCAAAATCATTGCGGCGGACAACACACCGGCGCCGAATCGCTTTGGCAGCCTGGAAAGCAATCGTCTTGTTTTCCTGTCCATTCTTTTCCCTTTCCTTTCCATATGTTGCTAATATAATACGAAAATACACCATCCGTCGCCTCTTCCTTCCCCACCTCCCTTTCCGGAACATCCGCAAAATAATTTTTAAAACACCGAAATCCGCATGAATACAAGATTCTGCGGTTTATCTGGTACTATCGATGTTTACTTCGCTTTTAAAATCACTTTGTTGCTGGTTTATTCCTGGCCTCCGGTTTTCCGAACCATTTCAGATAGCAGGCTCTTTTGTGCAATCCGTACTAACTACACTTATATCATATGAAAATATCGTTAAAATGTCAAGAAACTTTTATCATATCATCCTAACTATTAAAAAAAAGACGCCAAAATCTTCATGTTGCCCGTCATTTTGACCATGATATGAAAAGGACTGCGGCATCCGGAAAATACCACAATCCTTTTTGATTCAATCCTCAGACTTTGCATTTTTTGATGCCGCTTCCCACAATCCGTTAAGATATGCCGCTCCCAGCGCCCTGTCATATAATCCGTAACCAGGTCTGCCTGTTTCTCCCCATATCATCCTGCCATGGTCCGGACGAATATATCCCTCAAAACCATTATCATACAACGCCTTTATAATACCATACATATCCAGGGAACCGCAGGACGAAAGATGCGCCCTCTCTTCAAATCCTTTTCCGTCCGGAAGTACCGCCACATTTCTCATGTGAACAAAGTGAATTCTTCCCATAGCTGCATATTTTTCCGCCAATTTCACCACATCATTACGGCAACTGCATCCAAGGGACCCTGTACACAATGTAATGCCATTGTTGGGCACATCCACCAGCTTTAAAAAACGGTCCAGATTTCTTTCGTCCGTAATAATTCTGGGCAGTCCAAAAATGCTCCAACATGGATCATCCTCATGGATTGCCATATTTACGCCCAACGACTGAGCAACCGGAATCACTTTCTCCAGAAAATATTGCAGATTTTCCCATAAGGTTTCCTCCGTCATTGCCTGATATTCCGCCACCACACTGCGAAGTTCTTCTCTGGTATAGCTGGCGTCCCAGCCCGGCAGCGTAAGGTCGCTGTCCCCCTCCACAGGATTCACCGCGTCTATCTGGTCCTGATAATAGGCAAGGGTGGTAGAACCGTCAGGCAGAACATGTGCAATCTCCGTCCTTGTCCAATCAAACACAGGCATAAAATTATAGCAGATACATTTGACACCCGCTTGGGCCACACGACGTATATTTTCGCAATAATTCTCTATATATAAATCCCTTGTGGACTTCCCTAACTTTATGTCTTCATGAACAGGGATACTTTCCACCACTTCAAAATGTAAGCCATTACTTTCAATCTGCTCCTTTAAAGCCGCAATACTTTCTCTGCTCCACACCTGCCCCACCGGTACATCATACACTGCCGTGACAATCGTATCCATTCCTGGTATCTGTCGTATATTTTCAAGTGTTACCTTATCCTCTGGCCCATACCATCGAAACGAAAGCTTCAAACTTGTAACCTCCTATTTTAAGTCGCTGCGCGACTGCACTAAAGGGTGAGATTCTTTCGGCGCACACACAGGAAAAACAAATTTTATTCGTAAGTCATCTCATGAAATTTGCTCTCGTGCGCCTTCACAGCCTCACTTGTCCAGCGAAACATTTTTAATAAATGGATTGACATTTCTTAGCTGGACTATTATAAGTCGCTATTGTTACCAATCCATAGTTGCAGTATTTACAGAAGAATTAAAAAATATACATTTTAACAAATCACCTATTTTCGGCCTCCGCTCCGTCCTGTAACAGCACATCATGATTGATTGTCTCATAAAACATTTGACGAAACCTTGCCTGGTCCCTACTCTGCCCCAAAGCCCACATTACCTTTGTCACCGTAGCTTCCAGCGTCATATCATAAGCTTCCATTAAATGAAAATCTTCCTTAATGACTTTACCCACCTGATAGATTTCCATATCGCTGCCTTCATGGGTCACCTGTGTGGCCATCATAACAATCTTTCCTGCATCTGTCCATTGACGAATCTCCGCATAAAAAGGCACCTTTCCATATTCCGGCAGTCCGCCTACCCCAAAAGCTTCTATAATTACAGCATCATAATAAGGGAACAAGTGATTCAGTATGGCCCCGTCCATTCCCGGCATCAACTTCAGCAATAATACATTTTCATTTAAAGTTCTGTAAAAAGATACAGGCTTCCCAATACGGTCCTTATCGTCAATGTAGAACACAATCCTGCCATCGCATATTGCGGCTATATTAGGAAAATTAATACTGGAAAACGCATTATAGCTTTTGGATCGTTCCTTTTTCGCTCTGGTTCCCGCAATGGCATTTCCGCCAAATACTATGTTCACTCCATGAGATCTATCATCGGACGCAAAGCGAAGACTATCTTGTAAATTTGTCCTGGCATCCGTTACCGGCAGATTAATGGGCTTCTGAGAACCGGTGATCACAATGGGCTTTTTACTATTTTGCACCAGATAGGATAACGCTGCGGCTGTAAACGCCATGGTATCCGTACCATGGCAAATCACAAATCCATCATAAATCTCATATTTTTCCTCAATCAAACCAGCCAGCATAAGCCAGTGTTTTGCATAGATATTGGTACTATCAAGTCCAAAAGGCTGTATCACATCCACACTGCAGTACGCCTGATGCCCTTCCGCATATTGCAGCAAATCCTGGGCCGTTATCTTCGGCGTAAGCCCAGCTTCCGTATAGCAGGAGGCTATGGTACCGCCTGTGGCAATTAACAATATTTTCTTTCTGTCCGATTTCATGACATCTCCTTTGTCATCTCATAATAAGGTGAAATTTGATATCCGTTTTTTTCATACGCTTTGATTGCTAAGCTGTTCTCTTCTTCTACCTCCAACTTATAACGGACCACCCTTCCCTCATATTCCTTCTCCAAAAATGTAAAAAACTGCGTACCCAGCCCCCAATGCCTGTATGCCGGCTTTAAATACAAGTCTTCTATCCACAGACAGACGCCGCCATATTCCGTAGTATACCCCTTTGCAACCATTGCATATCCGGCAATCTGATCCTCGTCTGCAAAGACATACCCCTCAATAAAAGGCATGTCTCCCAGGCAATCTTCTATATCACGCCGCAATATCTCTTCGGAAGCCTTATGCAAAACCGCGGGAGATGCGTAAAATATCTTCATCATCCCAAACACCTCTTCATAATCTCCTCTTTCCATTTTCCTGATCAAAAACATTTTTTCTCCCGTTCTAAGGCATGTCTAAAATTTGCTTTCTATCAAATGTCATATTCTTTCATAAGTTGATGTTGAAACCCTGTATCCTCTGCAGATTGTTTCAAATCTTCATATCTGCCGTCCCGCAACAGCAAAGTAATCAATTTATTGACACGCTGTTCCCCGCGCTTCTCTCCGCGCTTCTCCCCGCGCGCTTCTCCCCGCGCTTCCGCCTCCAACAGCCCTTCATTGTAATCTCGAATGGCCTTTTCCCTAGCTTCATATTCCATCCGCTTCCCGCTATCTTGACTGATAATCTGCAAGCGTTCATATGCACTCTCTATATACGGATTTCTCTCTGCCAACATATCAAATTCCTCCTTTCGCTCCGCATTGATAAATTTTGCCCACAGCTCAATCTCTGGGCTTCCCTCACTTATTCCTAACGGAAGTTTTGGTAATTCTATTACATGAAATTCCATCTTGTCAGTATACAGAAATCCACAAGTATCCTCTCGGATATGAAATCTGGAATAAAAGCCTTCTGCTTTATCAAAAAGCTTAAAATCCAGTATACTGATACTTACACATTTCTTAAATACACGATAACTGTCGCCGGGACTAATCTGGTCAGTGAACATTTTAGCCAAATAAAACAGCGAGCGGTCTGCCCATACCTTTAATTCTGCAAGTTGAATTTCAATATTAATTTCCAAATTGTCGTTCATCAACAGATGAACATCCAATATCCCTTGTTTATCATCCCCATGCTTTTTACTCAGATTCGTATTTAAAATACGTGTTTCCTTGATATCTTTGGGATTTAGTCCCATAACTGCCGACAGAAATCCCACCCGCGCCTTTTCATCTTCCATAATTTCCTTAAATGCAAAATCTATTTTGGGTTTCATTAAGAAAATATCCATACACATCTCCCCTGGTATAATCATGGTATAGTCAAAAACGACTACTTGATTTATAAATTTTTAAGTTCACCATTTTCAGTATACCCGAATATCATCCACATGGCAATCAAATCTCTTAAATAATCTTAAATTCTGATTTACGATCTTTTCCTGAATCTGCTCAATACTTGCGCCCGCATATCCAAAAATGGTTTCCAGTGAAATATATGGAATATCATCACCGAAAGCCCACAATATACTGCCGCTCCCCCTCCGACTCCCGCCAATAAACTAACCACATTGGATGAAATATGTGATGTAATGAAAATAACAAAAAGAAACATAACCATTCCGATTCCCACAAAAAGCATGGTCCATTTTAAGGGAACTAGAAAATTAATCTTCTTTTTCGCACAGATCATATAAAATATCAAAAGTGAAAGTTCCGCTGCAAAGGTCCCTATTACGGCTCCCATAGATCCCATAACAGGAATCAATATCCCATTCAGAATAAGATTCACAGCCGCAGCGCCCACCACTGAAAAATTTAATTCCTTATCTTTTCCGGAGGGAACAATATACTGGTTTTTAATGGCTCCCGACCAGGCCTTTATGAAAACAGCCGGTCCAAACAGTCTTAGCAGATTCACACACGCTTCAAATCCATTTCCAAAAAACACCGGTACAAAGTCAGAGGAAACCGCCATAATTCCCACGCTCATTGCAATCCCCATCCAGGAAGAAAAAATCAAAGAATTTTCTATGTAAGCCGCGACTGCTTTACTATTTCCCTCTTCTTCCAGTTTTGTAATCCGCGGCATCATGACCACGCCCAGAGCGGTTATCAACCCCAAAGGAATATTTATCACTTTATCCGCGTTTGCATAATATCCCACCTCGTCCATTGTGGATAGAATTCCCACCATCACCTTATCCATATAGTGAAATACTGCCAGTGAAATATTGGGGATAAACAAAATAAAATTTGGTTTAAAATGCCTGATAACATTTCTCCACTCTATTTTTACAATAGTAGTACATTTTCCAATTCCCATCCAAAGAACCAGATTCGCTGCAAAACTCCCCCCTGACATAATGAATGCATACCACTTCAAGTCATCCACCGTTTTCACAAACAACAATATACTTATAATCGTAATTACTCTGACGGAAAAATTCAGCTTTGTGGTAATTTCAAACTTCTCCATTCCGAAATACAACCATGAAATATCCATACCCACAGACAGCACATACAAAATTTCAAAAAGAAAAATTATTCTGTACGCGCCGGAAAAAGAGATGACATATACCAAATATGCAAACAGAACAACAATTGACGCCATAGCCTGCATACAATAAATCTCACAAAATTCCCGGCTTATCCTTTCCCGCCCCTGCCTGCATACCCTGGAAATAGCCCTGTTTCCATAATTCCCTATTCCGAGGATGGCAAAAATCCCAAAATAAAATGCAATAGAATGACAATAAGAATAAATCCCTATATTCTCAGCCCCCAACACTCTTGATAAATACGGAGAAGTAATGAGCGGGCTGATTACCATCAGCACTTGGTATGCACTCTGGTACATGAAATTTTTTTAAGGCTTTTTGCCATACATATCCCCCTTGTGCTCATGATACAGCGGTGTCAAATCAACCGCATACTGCTAAACATTTTTAATAAATGGATTGACATTTCTTAGCCGAACTATTTTCTTCCATATTCCCAGAAATAATATACTTCCTTTTCCCATAATGTTTTATCTTTCATTTGTCCTGTGGCCTTATAAAAATCCTTATTATATTGAATACACTTCAGCGCTTCCTTATCATATTTTCCAATTTCCCTGGCTGGTACGCCCGCCGCCACAACACCGTCACTGACATCTTTTGTAACCACCGCGCCCGCTGCTATAATACAGTTATTACCAATCGTCACATTCGGTAATATCATTGCCCCCGCGCCAATAAACACATTATTGCCGATTACAATTGTCCCAACCTGAGGAATCAGCGCCTGCTCCTCATTATAATTCCCGTCATGATTATAAACACAATTTGCCATATTATGTGTAATAAGCCTTACACCTGTCCCAACAAATACATTATCTCCCAGCGACACCAGATGAGGCTCTGCCGGAAGCAAAAAAGGATGGTAATAACATTTTTCACCCATATGGTGAAATATATGTTTCTTTTTTATATATGCAGCCTTGTTCCATCCCCCCTGACAGAACAATAATCCCAACATCTGCAGCTTTCTTTTTCTTTGTTCGTCCATAATACCCTCCCCCGGTATTTTATTCCACTTACAGTCACAACTTTCGGGCTTTACGGTAATCTCTTTTGTCTCCCAATCTCTTCGTCCCTCTGACTGCAATACAGCAATTGTCCAAACGCAAGCAATGTAACGTTCATAAGAATAGAATCCGCATATGCTTCCGACAGACAATACACCGCATAACAGCAGCATGCCAACAGAAAATAAATATCACTCTGTTTTGTATACTTTTTCAACAATATGTAATACCCTAACATAAACAACATAAAAAACAGAATCCCATCTGCATACATAAAGTAGACCATGCCAAGATCCGTAGAAATCCCACGGGTTCCAAATAAATTCACCAAATTATTTTCCATCACATAAATTGCCGTACCAAACCTGGAAGAAAAAGTTCCCCAGGATCTTAAAATATCAACTTTCCAGAATAGCACCGACACGATAATACTTGCAGCGGATGTTACAATAAACGCTTTGTTTGCAACCCGCGCCACCACATCCCACATAAATTTTCCTATATATTTACGTGAGGCCAAAAAACTAACTCCAATGAACAAGGCTGTCATTAAAAAACCCGCCCGTGAGTCCGTGTATCGGAATATATATATATTATATAAAAACAATGCCAAGTAATGATAAGTCTTGAGCTTGTAGTGATACACAAGCACACACAATACAACTACCACAAACAGATTAAAATGTGTCGCATTGGGATGTCCGAATCCCAACGCATATCTGATTCTGATTCCTCCATTCAAATAGAAACTCATGTGCTGATCATCCAATATACCCATAATGGCCAGTGAGGTTCTGACAACAAACATGAATCCACGTATCCATAAGCTAATTTTAAACACGTACTTATAGTCAACACCCTTCATAGATGTAATTATAACCATTGTCATAAGCACCGTAGTCCCCCCTGAAAATATCCAAACCAATATTCCCAAAAGGTTTAATAAGATACATGCAATTAATTCATGTCTGTCATATTGAGTAATCAAAACTTTCATAAGTGCAAACGCAATTGCAGCCCAACTTATATTCCGATATATGATATCCGTGGCTGAATACCCCATTCCCTTGCCCGCCATCAGGATAGTCCAGGACAACAGGAACAAAATTTCCGCTATGTTTATGCTTCTAAACTTAATTTTCATTATACTTTTGTCTTTCTAATAAGATGATATGCGAGCAGAAAATCACCCGCCGCCTGACGCATATGAGGATAACCATCCCTATATCCCAGGACTACTTTACAAAAATAATATGGATTTCTACTCTCAAAAAACTTAATCCGATATTGAATCCCTGATAATTTATGATGTATTACCTGATATTTCTCTTCTGCATGCAGTATTTTCGTTTTGTTCTCAGCAATATATTTTTCCAACATTTCCAGTATGGTTCTCTGTAATTCCAGCTCTCTTACAGCATTTTCACAATTCCTCTTATTCCGCGACGCATTTTCCGCATGTATCCTATAAAGGCTTGTGCTGGTGGTCAATAAAGCCAGAACCCCATCCACAGACCCTATCTTCCAGAAAAAATTGTCATGCGACCATCGGCTGTCGCAGTATAGATGAGACACCGCTTCCACATACTCTTTTCTGACTGCCATTGCACATCCCGGCCTCCGATTGTGAAAATTCTCAGATGTCATTTCAATCATCTGAAATCCGCCTTTTTTTGAAACCAACTTGTCATATGCCCCCCCCCATCCAGGACGTGGTATCCGTGGCCGCAATCTTCACTTCGGGATGTTGTTCAAGAAAATCATACATTAATTCAACTTTATTTTGAAACCACACATCATCCTGGTCACAGAAAAAAAGGATATCTCCTTTTGTAAGTCTAATCCCTTCCATAAAATTTCGTTTCCAACCCTTATTTTCTTCGTTTACAATCAATTTCCATTTCTCGGAAAGCAAATTTTCAAGAATAAAGTTTTTTACCGCTCCCACCGTATTGTCCGTGGACAAATCGTCTATAATAATCACTTCATCCGGCATATGCGTTTGCCATAACAATGATTTCAACTGTTCTTCCACATATTTTTCACCGTTATATGTACATAAAAGTACTGAAACTTTCATTTTACCCCTCTTTTCCAATTATCTGCATCCCTTTCTTCATAACAATAGAAAAAACCAACGACCCGCTCACTACCACACAACTGACAGTCGCATAATTCAACCAATCAATGGAAAACATATGCAAAAGCCCTAATCTTTCCACCACTCGAAATACTAACATGTGGCTGAGATAGATTTCCATGCTGAAACCGCCAATCAACTTTGCCACTCTACTCTCCAACAATTTTGCCTTACCTTCCGATACCCCCCCCAATTGATCTTTTCCCCCCAATGTGCAGATAACCATGAAAGAAAACAATATCAGCATAACAGGCATACTGATTCCAATTACAAACGCCGCCGCTCCGCCCGCCAGACACATACTCAGAAATATCCACCGATACCTTCCTACAGCTTTCTCCAATGGAATTCTATACAGATAAATCAATCCGCCAGCCATAAAGTAAACGCCGCTATAACAGATATTTATGCTATCCGTCTTAAAATAGTATTTGCATAAAAAATGAAACAGAAAAGCAATGCCAAAGGAAAACCACGCCCGCATCTTATGAGAAAGAAGCCAACAAAAAAAGGGAAAAAGCAGATAAAATACAAACGCCAGCCCCAAAAACCACCCTACGCCAATCACAGACATATGCTTGTCCGGCAAAAGTCCAAAACATAGTGTCAAATTGGCAAAAACTTCATATACCGCCTCCGCACCGGGCGAAACTGCCAGGTCAAGAAAACAGAGTACAGCAAAACAGGGCCATATTTTTCTATACCGCTTGCTATAAAATTCTCCCACTGTAATCCTGTTTTCCAGAATTCCTTCATAATATCCGCAGCACATTCCAAATGCACTGATTATCATAAATAAATAGACTAAATTTCCCAATGAACCAATAAATTGATTATAAAGAAACCCGCCTATTTCATAACCGGTATTACTTTTTATATGCATCAGGGCAATACCGATACATGAAAAAGCTTTCAGGCCGTCAATTGCACCATAATGCTTCTTTTCCATTTTTATACCCCCAGTGCGGCGCATACCAATCAATATTTCATCTGCTCCTTCACATCAGCGGCAACAATTTCCTCTCCGCTCCTGTCCAATAGCTGTTCTCTGCTGCTTTCGCTTAATCCGTCGCTGACCATTGCCGTAAGGTCGCAAGTGCTGCACCGATCCAGTTCTTCCTTGCTTACTTTCCCGTCCCGATACTCCCTGCAGCACTTCAGTTCATACATACTGTATTTCTTTTTTGTCCAAAATTTTGTCTTATGTCGGATAACCCACCAGGCCGGAACCCAGATATATTTATGCATGGCCGGAGATACGGAACCAATCATCCAGCAATTCCTGTTACAACAGCGAACTTTCCCACGCACTTCTTTCGCTTTTGCGCTGTTCCATAACTCGTCCCATGTCTGGACATTTAAATTTCCCATAACTTCCTTGTCCTTTGTCCCATTACAAGGCATCACATCACCATATGGATCAATAAAAAACGTATCAAAACTCATATCGCAGGGCAGCAGACGCTTCTGTCCATATATGTAATGAATCAGACCATGATTAAAATAAGCCCGGAACCACTTTTTAGGGCTATGGCTCGCCAACAATTCATTGACCAGTTTTTCAAACTGCTCCGCCACCATGGGACGGTCATGGATTATATTTTTATTCTCTACGAAATAAAAGCTGTTGTGCAGACTTGCGGTGGCAAATTCCATCCCCATCTCATCCGCAATTTTATACAGCGGAACCAAGTCCGGCGCATTTCGATCCTGAACCGTCATGCCGAATCCCACATCTTTCATTCCCATTTTCACCAGGGTTTTCAATGTCCTGTATCCTCTTTGATACCCGTCAGGAAAACCTCTGATTTCATCGTTTGTCTTTTCCAGACCTTCAATGGAAATTCTAATTCCAATGTCAGGGAATTCCTTACAGAGTTCTACAATCCGTTCCGTAAAATATCCATTGGTGGAAATTACGATTCTATCACTCTTCTTATACAGTTCTCTTACAATATCCTTCAAATCCTTACGGATAAACGGTTCTCCTCCGGTAATATTTGTAAAATACATTTTGGGCAATTTTCTAATGGTTTCTGCCGAAATTTCCTCTTCTGGTTTAGACGGCGCTTTATATCTGTTGCACATGGTACACCTTGCATTGCATCGATAAGTTACAATGACCGTACCGTTTAATTTTTTCTCCTGCATACCGGCTCCTCCTGTCAGTCTTTTGAAATGGCAATTTTCCACAATTACTCTATTTTTGTAAAATCATCCTATGATATATCGCAAGAAATTTTCCGGAAAGCGCCTCCCATGTATATGATTCACTGACTGTCCTATGAGCGCTGTCCCCAATCTTTTGCCTGTATTCCTCGTCCTCAAAAAGCCGCCGTATGATATCACACCATGGAGCAATATCAAAAGTATCTATTACAAATCCGTTTTTTCCGTTTTCCATCATCATATTTGATCCACCGTTTACGGTTGTAACCACTGCTTTCTTAAAATACATTGCCTCCAAAAGAACCATGCCATATATATCATAAATTGTGGGCAGCAAAAACACTTCTGCACATCCATATAACTGTTCCATATATTTTTGCTCTATTTGTTCACGGTAAATAATTCGCTCCAATAAGTCTAATTCCTTCGCCCTGCGAAAAAAATCATCCTTATATGCCTTGTCCCCTTTTCCCACCAAAATAAGTGAGACACGCACTCTTTTGTTTAATTCTTTTAATATATCCAATAAGAAAAAAATGTTCCTCCTTGGTTCTAACCTCCCAATATAGATAAGTTTCTTATCCCCATTTCTCTTTGCTTTTTGAAGAAAATCTAATGTGTCTTCTCTTCTTGTACTCAGCACTTCCCTGTCAATTCCAACGCCCACAGCGGTAATATTTTCAATGCCCTTTCCCCTGAGATACGCCTCCGCAAGTCTGCTTTTGGTTATAAAAAAAGTATTCAGCCGCAGATATCGTTTCAGAAAAACAAGGTCAAAACATTTTGCCATCAAGTTATATCTTTTATTAAAGGGACTGTAATACGGGCCATGATATATTATGGTCTTATTGGGATATTTTCCGGCCATATGCCAGGCAAACATCTGATTATATTCGTTGACCTGAAGAATATCATATCGGGCAAATAAGGATGCAGAACGAATAAAAAATCCATTTTTCAATACTTTAACGGCTCTGGCACAATATAATATGATATCTCTCCCATAATCCGTATGTATTACCTTCTTAGAAGGTTTACCGTCCGCACAGCATATAATGTCACATTGATGTCCGCATTTTATGAGCGCACGCGCCAACCCCACTTCCTGATTGTTATAATCGGCTTTATCACACCTGATTTCACCCGGAAATGTTTTTACTATCAGTATCTTCATAATGATATCCGTTCCCCAATCCATTTATATCGCTTCCTGCAATTCACTTACGATTTCCCGACTTAATTCATATCACAAAACGGATTCTCTCCTTGTTCTTAGCTGTCGGACTTTCTTTTGTATTTTTCCGGCCATGTATTTCATTTCATAACACAGTTCTCCACATCTGTCTTCCAATATCTCATCCCCAATAACACCTGGAGCGCTAAAATAGAACTCATCCTTATCTGCCTTTGTTATCTTGTATGAAATCCGGCGCTTCTGAAAATGCACATATAGCGCTTCCTGCAAAGGATTTCCGGCCACATCTACAACCTCCAGTTTTCCTTTGACAAAATGGAATGCAATTCTTTTGTTCATTCCCACCCATCGGTTCACTTTAAAATATCCCTTTGCCCTGTTCAGATCCGCCATATCAGCCCTATCATACATTTCAATTCCGTTCGCTTTCATAATAGCCGAAAAACCGCCGCCGCAATGCCCCGCCCATTCGTCAAAACAAAAGGAATCCTGCCCTGACAAAACCTTCTTCCAATCCTGACACCCTTTTCCCGGCAATGTCCGATACCAGGAATTCACCTTCTGGGTGTTCCTGAAAACACTGCAATGTCCACGAGTATAAATCCTCTGATATTTGTCAAGAATTTTATCCGATATAAATCTGCGAATATTACCCCAGAACAAATCACAATCACAATACCCCCAATAATCATAGTCAATCAAATATTCCGAAAACACCTCGCCATATGTGGGTTTAAAATCGCATAACTTATAAGGTTGACAAAGTGCCAATGGAAAATCAAAATGTTTCTGGAACAGATTCGCCATTTGTTCCATTGTTGTAACATATACCTTTACGTTTGGCGGATACTCATACGCCGTAGTGTCATTGGTAAACAGCAGAAAATCAATATCCGGATTGTACCCACATGTCATAAGCCAAAACGGAAAATACGCTGGCAGTTTACCCCCCCCTGAATTATATATGGTATCACAAACGCAATTTTCTTCATTTTAATTTCCCCCTCATTTGCCGTTATAAACCGCCATAAGCTCTGTGTAATACTCTTTTATTCCCATATGTTCCGTCTCCAGGCATCCTCGTCCATATTTTTCAGCCAACTTGTCATTATCCCATAATCTCTTTATTTTTGCCTTCAATTCTTCTCCGTCGCCACATTTGAACAATTCTCCGTTTTTTCCATCCTGAATCAATTCCTGAATTCCTCCCACCCTGGCGCCGATTACAGGGGTCCCACATATTTGCGCCTCCCTTACGGTCAGCCCAAAGGGCTCGTACCATCTGGACGGAACCAATACAAACCTGGCATTGCTTATCAATTGATCCAAAGCATCGCCTGAGAGAAAACCAATGTCTGTCACATTGGGCAAGTCCGCAATTTTTATGCTTCCTTTCCCAGCAAACACAAAACGAACTTCCGGTAATTCCGCAGCAGCTTTAAGTACCATGTCGAATCCCTTTTCTTCACTGTAACGTCCAAAATAAAGAACATAATCTTTTTTATCCGAAGATTTTCTTCGCTTTGAACATTGATCTACAAAATTATGCACTGCTATCGTTTTGTCTTTAAATAAAGGATTTCTGTCCAGCATACTTTTCATAAATTCACTGCAGCAAATGATCTTATCTATATAGTGATATACTCCAGACCAATTCCAGAACATTGCCTCCGCCATACCCACGGCTGACTTAAGCCTGCTTCCGTGAATACATTTTCCCCGAAAACAATGTATAAATTTGCCCGCTCCTCCTAAGCATTTCTCACAGTTTTCATGGGTATTGGGATTATGGCACATATGATTTGGACATATCAGCTGATAATCATGCGCCGTATAAATAATCCTGACAGTTCTGCGTTTCTTATTCTCCTCGGCAACATTTTTCACATTGGATGAAAGTATTTTCCTTTCCAACCCACTTCTCCATCTCACCGTTTCCAATAAAATACTGGGCGTTAATTGATAATTGAAATTATTCAGATGCACCACATCCGGCATAAAATCATCTAATACCATTCTCAGCTTTGTCCTTGCTTCCTGACTGTATATTGTTTTTAACGGATATGACAGCTTTGTCAATATTTTTCCCTGATGAAATTCCATATTGGAGGTATATGAATTCATGCTGTTACCAACACAGCGCCCTTCATGTTCCATGCCAAAGTACTGCACTTCATGTCCCTGAGATTCCAAATATTTTCCTAACTGAAATATGTATGTTTCGGAGCCGCCATTGGGATGCAGAAACTTATTTACCATAAGTATCTTCATCTCATATCCCCTTCCGCCTTATCATTTTTATAATCATGTAAGTCATCTCTTTGTTTTAATAGTGCTTTCCTGTCGGTTTTCTTCATATCATACAACGCCAATGTCCTGTCCACCGCTTCTTCCCAACTAAACTTGCTGCAGATAAACTCCGCCGTACCCTTTCTGTATTTTTCCACTATTTCATTATGCCCGCAAAGCATCTGAAGCTTTTCCTGCAAATCTTTACTATCCCCATGCCGAAAGATAACCGCCTTCCCTTCCGCCACCTCCGTACATTCTCCAATATCCGAAATCAGACAACAATTTCCATAACTCATTGCTTCCAGTAAAGTCAATGGCATTCCTTCTAAATCTGAGGGAAGAATATACACATACGCATTGCTGTACAACTCATCCAATATCTGTCCCTGCACAAAATCAGTAAACAAAATTCTCTTATCTCCCTTTGCCTTCTCCCATAATTCTCTCTGGTACTTTTCCGTATCCGAGCTTCCGCCTGCAATGACCAACTTCTTATCCGTATGGACTTTTTGAAACGCTTCTATCAAATAAGCAATCCCTTTCTCCGGAACCAATCTGCCCAGAAAAAGCAAATAACTATTTGGGGAAAGCCCCCATTTGTCTTTAATGAGTTTAGCTTCTCTATATTTCGCCCGATTCACCCCATTGGGTATGAATACTGTATGACGACCATATTTTCTCTCAAAATATTCCTGCATCCCTTTGCTGAGCACTATAATTTCATTTGCATATCTGACGGCCATCTTTTCCCCTAAGTAAATATATTTAGCCGCCAATCCGTTCCATTTTGCCCGCTGCCAATCCAATCCATGAATCGTTGCCACACAACGCTTGCCGAACAGTTTCGGAAGCCACAGCATAACACATGGGCCTTCCGCATGAAAATGTACGATTTCGTATGCGCCCAACGCCGCCCTGACAGCTGCAGCTATAGAGGATGTCACCGCCGCAAGCCCTTTTCTGTCTATGGTGAATACTGTTATCAATCGTATCCCTTTGTATTCCGAACACTTCTTTTTTCCATGTTCTTTTCCGCTCACATGACAGCCTCTGCGGTTAAAACAAGTCACACTATATCCTCTTTCCGCCATTCTGACAGACAATTCTTCCACCACCACCTCCACGCCCCCTTCCCTGGAAGGAACCCGTTTGTGGCCCAGCATTGCTATCCTGAATTTCCTGTTCTTCTGCTTTTCATTTCTGTGTTTCAATATCCCCTCTCCTGTATCTATATCCCAATCTCCATCTTCATGATTCATTGCTATAATTAACAAGCTGCTTTCGCAGATTACCTTAATCTGCGAAATGATTTTAATAATGTTGTTAAACACTGCAATATCTTTTTCCTGACCATTTAAAATGACCATAAATAATCAAAAGCGGCGCAAAAAGCAGTCTGGCGGAAGCTTTTTTTATCTATGCTTCCGCCAGACCGTTTCAACCACTTTTTTGACCCTTAATAGCAAATACCATTTCTTGTAAACCTGATTTTCAGGGAGATTCTTCCCTTTCTTCTTTTCTAATTTATACAAATTATGCCTTTATATTTTTTATACTTGACAAAGTGTATTACCGGAATTATAATGATTTTCATGATGTTTTACAGATTTTATAAAATAATTTCAGAGATAAAATGACGTTTTTTCGTTTTCGCAGATTAAGGTATTCTGCGAAATTCACTTACAAAAAGCGCCCCAACGAGGCGCTTCCATATACCATAAAAATGTTTTTCTTTTGCAGTCTTCAATACCCCCATATCTCATATGCAGTATATTCATGGTCAAAATGATACCCTAACTTCTGCGCCAGCGCCACGGACCACAAGTTCTGTGCATCCCAACTGGGATACCACCCCCGCTCCAAACATTCCAAAATCAACCTGGCTCCACAGGCGTAGGCCATTCCTTGTCTTCGATATGCCTCTTTCGTGTCAATTTCTATCTCGATGCCTCCTTGATAACCGGAATAGGAAGACGCCCCCGCCACAATTTCCTCCCCTTTCATTACTACGAACCCCAATCCATAACGCCGATATGTTTCATAATCAGCATATTGGGCTACCAGATCCCTGCACCACTGCATTTTTCCACACTTATGAAATAATTCCTCATCTATTGCTTTTATAGGATCATTAAATCTATTTACCGCTTCACGGAGTTCATCCTTGCGAAACACATCCGGTTCCTTTTTCATGGCATACCGAGTTACTTTCCGCGCCTTATCCCCATAGCTGTTTCTAATCACCTCTTCCCAATCCTCTGTTCCAGGAACCATAATCACGAAATCTCTGTTCAAATGTTTTGGTTTGAATAATACAAGTTCCCGGTCCGGCTTTCCTGCCAAAAAGCAAAAATCCCCCAGCAACGCCATTGCCGACTTTGGATTTTCAGTTACATCCGCATAAATATGCCCCATTACTTTCTGAAGACAAGACCAAATTATGGTTTCCTGCCATCCTGCAAACAAAGGCGCCGCGTTTTCTGTCCGCTGTACTTCACAAATCATTTTTTATCCCTTTCTATTCCAGTTCCCGCAGGCGGGAACTTGTTCCGGTCTCTACACTACAGCGCCCCTTTAGGGGAAGAAAATTTCATCTGCAAAGTGCGCAGCTTTAATTTCCTTCCGGGCGCCTTCGTTCCGAGACTGGTTTTAAATTTTCTCTTGACATTTCTTAGCTGGACTATCTTTTACCCATATACCTATGCAAAACCCGGAAAACATACCAATCCATGCCAAAACAGATTGTCCCCCATTATACATTTGAAGTTATCTCAGTGTCAAGGATTTATAGTGTTTCGGCTCCAATCTCTGTCGTCTCCATTTTAAGAATTTTCACTGTGTAATTTTCCGCTCTCCCCTGGACCCCATAGGTAAGAAGAAAAGCAATGGGGAGCGTCTTCATTTTAATCTCAATTCTATTCTCAGGGAAAATAATGATCCTCTCTAAAGCTTCCTTATATAATTCCACGTTTCTTTCATCAAATGTCATGATTTCATCCATTAACTCAACATTCTGCTCCAACAAGTCACCCCGCCTTTTACTTATAAATTCCGTCTGTTCGGCATATGCTAACTGCCTGGTTAATATTTCTTCCTGCCTGCCATACCATTTTGTCTGTTCTTTCAAATCCTTTTGTGTAATCAGCCCTTCCAACATTAAGTCAATACTTTTTCTCTTTTTTATCATTAAAGCCTCTATTTTTTCTCGCAAATTTTCTATATCAGTATGTTGATATAGTTTATCCTCTGATGCTTTCACATCCCGTAAAACTTCCCGACGTATATATTCCCGATCTATTGATAATTGATTGATGCAAAAATATACGCAGGCAAGCAATACGCGCTCATTCACCGATTGATTGTCACACCCTGTTTTTTTTCCGTTTTCCCACGTTCTGACCGCTCCACAGGATGCCGATGTATGGCAGCGCCATGCCTTATACAACGCTCCGCTCTTTAGCCGCTTCGTCCTGCTCACATATCTTTTTCCGCATAGACCGCAGCAGATTTTTCCGCTGCACCAATATCTGCCGCTAAACTTAAGTCTCTTTTCCATTGAAACTGAACGCTTCGCCAGCACATCCTGGGCGCGTTCCCACAATCCCCGATCAATCAAAGGTTCATGATGATCCTTTAAATAAATCATCTGTTCCCTGTCCTTATTACATTTCTTTACATGCGTCAGGTAATCCGGCGTACAGGTTTTCTTCTGGCATAAGTCACCTACATATTTTTCATTGCGCAATACACGAGAAATTGCAGTATCCGACCAAATCTGCCCCTTTTTCGGATACATTCCTTCTTCTGTCAGTTCTTTTGCTATCACATGAACCCCTTTTCCCTCATTGGCATATTTATGAAATATGGCCCGTACAATCCTGGCTTCTTCCTCATTTATTGAGAGAACGCCTCCGCTTACCGTATACCCCAGCAAATCTCCGCCGAAGACAACCCCCTGCTCCATCCGCCGCTTCTGCCCCCATTTTACACGCTCCGAAGTTTTACGGCTCTCTTCCTGGGCAATGCTGGCCATCAAAGTAAGCCGCAATTCCCCATCCGAATCTCTTGTGTCGATATGGTCAATGGTAAAAATCACCCCAACGCCTTTCTCTTTTAATTTTCTGGTATAGAACAAAGTGTCCACCGTATTCCGTGCAAACCGACAGACTTCTTTGGTCAATATCAGGTCAATTTGCCCCCTCATTGCATCTTCTATCATAGCATTAAATCCAACACGTTTTTTCGTCTGTGTTCCACTGTACCCGTCATCGGAATATACCTTACTCAGCACCCACCCTGTCTGCCGCCTGATATATTCCGCAAAATAGCTCTTTTGACTTATAAGAGAATTGGCCTGATCCTCCTTATCCGTAGAGACCCTGCAATATGCCGCAACCCTCAGCTTGTTTTCCCCCATGACACGCTTCCCGCTTCGCCGCCCCGCCATGCTCATAGCGACGTAACCTTTTACCCATTCTGTTGATTAGATTTTATGATTCACTCACTCAAATCATCCGTTGGGACATTCTAATTATTTTCTCATGTATTTCCACAGTGCAATGGACAGCTCAAAACCATTGCAATTATAATGCTCCTGCTCAAGAACTGCCCATCTGCAAATTCATCTACCACTCTTGCATGATATCTTCACAGCCCATACCTTTCAGGGCCTCCATGTCATTCCTGTCCTACCAACTGACCATAAACAGCCGCCAATGAATTCATGTGCTGGCGTTTTGTCTCTGTCGTTGGATGCACATAACGATTTAAAGTTATCTTTACATCGGAATGTCCTAATATTTCGCTGAGACTTTTAATATCCGCCCCACTGCCGATACAGTTTGTGGCAAAGGTATGCCGAAGTGCATGAAAATTCTTCTTTTTTACTCCAGCATCCTGAAGGTACTTCTGAAATTTATTCTGATATGTCCTTGGCTCCATGGGTTTCTTTCTATTAATGACATATTCATCCTCGGTTCCATAATATGGTGAGAGAAGCTTAATCAACTGATCCGACAGAGGGATTTCCCTCTTGGAAAATATACTCTTTGGCTCCCCTTCCAAAAGTGTCGTCCTGCCCTGTCCCCCGGATACGGCAATGCGCTGCACGGTTTTATTAACATGCAATATTTTACTCTCCATATCAATATCTTCCCATTTCAGAGAACAGATTTCACCCAATCGCAGTCCGGTAGAAAGACAAACTACGATACCGAGCTTATAAATATCCATTTGGTCATATAAACACTGCATCAGCTTTGCCTGCTCCGTCTGGTTCAGCACTTCAACAGGTTTGGACGCAACTCTTTGCCGTTGGCATGCGTACCGGGGCATCATCACATGATAACGGGAAACGGCATAAGAAATCACTTGATTGAGCACACAGGAAATACTTTTCCGCAGACTGTCCGACAGTACTTCTGTCCCATTACATTGAAATACTTCCGCCATGATATCATCATCCAACTCAGCAAAAGAACGGGAACTGAGTTTTTCCCGAATACGTATCTCATAGACTGTGCGATATTTCATGTAAGTTGCATGTTTTTTCTCACTCTCAATTGTCATAAGCCATTCTTCCGCCACTTCTCCGAAAGAAAGCATACTATCTCTTTTTTTTCGTACCGCTAACGTCTCCGCCTGCTTTTTGGCCGCCAACAATTTCTCCCTTAATTCACCATAACTTTTTGCATACACGGAACGGGATACTTTCCTGCCTGTCTCAGGTTCCTGCATATAATACCTGCCTTCCCATCGCCCATCCTTTCTTTTTCGGATATTTTCTCCACGTCTTGACATCTTTCGCATCCTCCTGACCACTTTATCTTTTGTTCATAGTTTTCAATATCGCTCCATACATTGATAACCTGTGGCTTTACCCTACATGGAACAAATATTGTCACTAAAATTATAATACCATGCTTAGAAATAAATCATGGAACAGGCGGACACTGCATCACATCCTTACCATATTAAATTGCCGCTCCGCATAAATCTTCACAAATCGAGCAGGGGAATGTCCCTCTCCACCACTCTCTGTGCGGCCCCCATGCCGCATTAGCGGCAAACTTCCACATGTGAGCCTGCACATAAAAAAACGATATCCAACCCATTTGCCGGATATCGCTTCCTTATAAATTATTTCCCCCAACGCACTATAACCTGCTCCTTTACACTTTTCACCTTTCTTCCTGGCATGCCATGATTTTCACATAATCTTCTGATTTATCCCCCATAATGCGCAGCCCCTTTTCCAAAGCTTCCAAAGAAAATTTATGAGAAATCAGTCCTTCGGGCGCAACACGGTTCTGCACAAGACGTTCCAGTACATAATGCCAGTCATCCGTCTCTTCCCCGGTAAAAGACGAGTTCCATGTCCCCATAATGGTCTGCTGATTGCGCAATATTTTCCAGTAGACTTCTTTCTCAAGAGACATGTGAGAAGCCGGATTCCCCACCAGACAGATTCGCCCTGCCGGCGCCGTGTCATTGACTGCCTGCACTACCGTATCATTCTTGCCCACGCACTCAAAAAATACATCTGCTCCCCCATTGGTACGCTCCTGCAGCCAGTTCCCCACATCCTCTTTCCGGCTGTCACAATAGGAAGCCTCCGGCAGCCCCAATGCAACAGCCTGCTGTTTCTGAAACTCCTTGTTGCCTATGGCAAAAATACCTTCTTTATCCTCCCTGTCTTCTAACAGAAACATCAAAAGCAACAGCCCAATGGTGCCCAGCCCGCAAACCGCTATGGTTTCCGTCTTTTTTGGTCCAACTCGTCTCATTGCATGAACAGCCACAGCCATCGGCTCCAACATTGCCGCTTCCTCATAAGTAACCCCTTCGGGCAGCGCAATCAAATTATTAACCGGAACGGTCACATATTCTGCAAATCCTCCGTCTCTGCGGGACCCCAAATAATCATACTGCCTACACATCTCAAATTGCTTTTCCAGACATGGTTTGCACTTTCCACAGGGAATCAACGGAAATATACCAACCCTTTTTCCCTGCCAGGCACAATCCACACCTTCGCCGATTCCTACAACCATACCCGAAAACTCATGCCCCGGAATCAGAGGATGCACATGGGCTCCTGTCTTATAGATTCTCGGAATATCCGACCCGCAGATTCCGGCCGCCTTTACGGCAACCAAAACCTCTCCCTTGCCCATAGCGGGTTTATCCGCCAACTCCCAGCGTATATCATTTGCTCCATGTAAAACCCATGCTTTCATACGAATCCCTCCCAGCGTACCTTTGGCTTTTCCTCATTCATTTAACGTCACCATTGCCTTCAAAAAAAGTGTGTAACGCCTTTCTTCCTGTATACCTGATACACAGAAAGCACCTGCCTTAAGCAGATGCCTTCTGTATATGAATTGTGCTATCTCATCCTGTGGCTTTATTCTATTTTCAGCACTTAATCTCCAAATATCCCAACAACTTAGACATATCATACTCTTCCAGTACCCCTAAGTTAGAATCATAATACTTTCCGTCAAAATGCACAAGGTAATGACAGAACCGTCCCATTTTCTCCATCATAATACAGCACTTAGGCAGAACCGTGTCACGACCCTCCGTATAATTAATAATATCCGTATGGTCAATGCCATAATAATTCAGTGCTGAAATCATGCGCCCCATGGTAGCCTGCCACTCCCGGCAATCCATGACCGTAATTACCTCCGCAATCGTAACCCCCGCAAGCATTGCAACACAGGCCTGCCCGCACAAACCATCTTCAGGCTGAATGATGACATTCATGCTGTCAATTTTGCGTATAGGGTTCTCAAAACTGTACGGACTGTTCTGGTCCATTCTGATCAGAGAACCGGTTACATGAAGCAGTATTTTGTGCGCCACACCCGCCTCCACGCTGACCGCATCATCGTCGCTGATATGAATTTCATAATTTCCTTTCTCCTTTGGCAGCAGCTCACAGTCTATCACTTTATTGTCAAGCACCAAATCCCCCTGAATCACATCTCTCTGCTTACAGACTTCCCATACATTAAAAGGAATCTGAATCATATAACCCTTTTCTTTCTTCTCAACTACCGATTGAAAAAAATACCTCATAAATCCTTACCTCCGTTCCGGGCCATCCCCGATTGTCCTTTTTATTTTTATTGTATCAAATTTTTATATCATTGAAAACCATTTTAGGAGAATTTATCATATCCCCATAATGATCATTGCAAACCTGAAATATAACAGCAAAGACAATGCATCCACAATGGTTGTGATAAAAGGACTTGCCATCACCGCCGGGTCAAAGCCCAGTTTCTTAGCCGCAATGGGCAAAAGGCATCCCACCAACATTGCCACCAGAACCGCAGACACCAAAGTCAAACATACCGTCAATGCCACATAAGGCCCCACCCTGTCCAAAAGCAGCAGCTTGCCAAAATTAGCCGCCGCCAATGTAAGACCGCACAACGCGGCCACTCTGACTTCTTTCCACATAATCTTGGGCACATCGTGATAGGTAATCTCCCCCAAAGACAGTCCGCGGATAATCGTCACACTGGCCTGCCCCCCTGCGTTTCCCCCCGTATCCATCAACATTGGAATAAAAGCAATCAATGCCGCATACACACTAAGGGCCTCTTCAAAAGAAGAAATAATGGCTCCGGTAAAGGTGGCCGATACCATCAAAAGAAGCAGCCATGGAATCCGCTTTCTGTAAGTTTCCCCCACGGTGGTTTTCATATATGGCTTGTCACTGGGCAGAATAGCGGCCATCTTCTCCATATCTTCCGTAACCTCTTCCTCTATAATGTCCACAATATCGTCCACCGTAATAATTCCCACCAGCCGATTCTCATTATCCACCACCGGCATAGCCGTAAAATCGTACTTTTTAAACTGGGCCGCCGCCTGCTCCTGGTCCATAAGCGTATTGATGGCAATGACATTTTCATTCATAATATCGCCAATAATCTCATTCCCCTGGCTCAATAAAAGATAGCGCAGCGCAACCGTCCCAACCAATTTTCTCTGGGCGTCCAGCACATAACAGATATTAATCGTCTCGCTGTCTAAGCCCACTTTTCGGATGCGCTCAATGGCTTGATCCACGGTCAGGTTTTCCTTGAAAGAGACATATTCCACCGTCATAATGCTTCCGGCAGAATCTTCCGGATAGCGCAGAATTTGATTAATTGCCTGGCGCGTGTCGGGCCTGGCATTCGCCAACAATTTTTCCACCACATTTGCCGGCATCTCTTCCAAAAAGTCCACCGCGTCATCCGCCCATAGATTGTCAATTATGGTTGCTGCTTCTTTGTCGGACAGCGAATTGATAATGGCCTGCTGACGGTCCACCTCCAGATAGGAAAATACGTCCGCCGCCAAATCCTTCGATAAAATGCGATACACTTTCAGCATATCCTCCGGCGTCAACTCTTCCATCAGCGCCGCAATGTCGGCTTCGTTAATATCGTTCAAAAACTGTCTGATATCCGTATATTTTTTTCCGTCCAAAAGCCTTTTCAGCTCATCTAAATCCATTCTCTTTTCCATAGCATCTCTCCTTTATGTGGTTTTTCATCAGGCCGCAACTTCGTTCCGGAAGAGGATTGTCATTATTTTTTTGCTGACACTTCATAAAACCACCACCTTTCAAAATGCTATTTTACAAAAAGTATATGCTACCTTTCACTCTTTGTCAATGTAATAGATACCGCCCTTTTTCTCAAAAACCGCCTTACCTCCTGTTGCATCTGCAATATTTTTCTTCAATTCTCCCACCAATTGAGCCGGAACCTGCAGCGACAACAATACCTGCTCCCCATAATCACTGGATACAGGTTCTATGCCCACATTTCCCAACAAATACAAAATCTTGCCGATACCAGTATAATCCACAGTTACATTTACTTCATAACCATAGCACATTCTGCCCAGCGAAGAATTTTTTAATCCTTCTTTTACCGCCTGTGTATATGCCCTGACCAACCCCCCTGTTCCCAACAGCACACCGCCGAAATACCTGGTCACCACCACTGCCGCATTGCAGATTCCCTCCCCGTTTAACACCTCCAGCATAGGTCTTCCCGCGGTGCCGCCGGGCTCGCCGTCATCGCTGTAACGAGCCAGTTCTCCTTTCGCGCCAATGACAAACGCATAACAATTATGCCTGGCATCCCAATATTTTTTCTTGATTTTCTCTATGAACAGAAATGCTTCCTCTTCACTCTCGCATTTCTGCAGTGTTGCGATAAACCGGGACTTTTTCTCCACATACTCTCCCTGGCCTCCTGTCAGCAGTACCCGATAAGAATCCTCTTTTCTCTCCTCCATGACCTCCCCTCCGCTTCCATTTTATCATTTGTTTCCGTTTTTCTTACATTAGCATAGCATAATTTGTCCAAAATGTGAAACAATTATTAAGAAACATAGGAAAAACTTTATTTACCTGACATTTTTTGCTATAATAAGTCTACATATGCGTACCAGTTACATTTCAGGAAAGAAAGGTGAACGAAATGAATTACGGGAAACAGGGCATTCGTGCCAAGCAAAGGGCGCTTAATTCTAAGGCCGCAAAATGGGCAAGAAAGCTGGGAATCTCCCTGGTCAAACTTGCAATGGCCGCTTTTCTCGGCCTTATTATCTGTGGGATATCGGCCGGAATCGGCATTTTTAAAGGTATTCTTGCCTCCACGCCCAGAATCGCCTTAGAAGCGGTGGCTGCAACCGGTGAAGCTACCATTGTCTACGACTGCGAAGGCAATGAAATAGATCAATATGTGAGCACTAACTCCAACAGAATCCAGATTAACAATATGGATTTAATCCCAAAACATTTAGCGCAAGCATTTGTGGCCATTGAAGACAAACGTTTTTATCAACACAATGGCATTGATTTTTATGGTATGGCAAGAGCCGGTTGGCATTTCATTGAAACCATGGGCAAATCCAGAGAAGGCGCCAGCACAATTACACAACAGCTTTTAAAAAATACAATCTTTACCACATGGACGGAAGAAAACGGAAATCTGATTAAGATGATAAAGCGTAAACTGCAAGAGCAATATCTGGCTTTGGAGATTTCCAAATATTATGACAAAGATGAAATCCTTCTGCGTTATATGAACGTCATTAACTTAGGCCAGAATACATTGGGCGTGGAATCCGCCTCTCAAAGGTATTTCGGTAAGTCCTGCAGCGAACTTACCCTTTCCGAAAGCGCGGTCATTGCCTCCATCACCCAGAATCCTTACGGCTATAATCCCATCCGGTTCCCGGAGGAAAACGCCAAACGCCGAAAGTCCTGCCTTGATGAAATGTTAGAACTGGAGTTTATCACAAAAGAACAATATGATGAAGCAATGGCAGATACGGAAGCTGTTTACGAGCGCATCGACGTATATGACACGGATTATCGAACCAGTCCCAATACCACCGCCGGTTCCTATTTTTCAGATGCCGTATATGAACAAGTGCGGGCAGACCTGGTAAATTTGGCCGGCTACAGCGAAACTACGGCAGAATACCTGATGCTCTCCGGCGGACTTCGTATTGAATCCACCATGGATCCGGCCATTCAGGCCATTGCCGATGAAGAATTTGCCAATCCCGACAACTATCCGGAAAATGTTAAATGGCTTTTAAACTATGCTCTGACCATTTATACTTCGGATAAGGAACGGGTAAACTTCAGCAAAGAAAATATGACTTCCTGGTTTAAGGAAAATAAAGACAAGGGATTTAATCTGATCTTTAGTTCCCAGGACGCCGCCTATGAAGCCATTACCGCTTACCGCACCGCAATGCTGGCCCAGCTTGGAATTGCCGACAATGAAGATAATTATTCGGAAAGCATTTCAATGACGCCGCAGCCACAGGCCGGTATGGCCATTGAAGACCAGGAAACAGGTTATGTGGTTGCCATCGTAGGCGGCCGGGGTGCAAAAGAAGGACGGCGTACCTTAAACAGGGCAACGGATGCAAAGCGTTCTCCCGGTTCTACCTTCAAGGTGCTGGCAGCCTTTGCCCCCGCCCTGGACAGCATGGGACAAACTCTTGCCACTCCATACCTGGATGCTCCGTTTAATTATAACAACGGTAAACCGGTGAGCAACTGGTACAAAGGATATCGGGGCATTAACCCTATCCGGGAAGCAATCAGGGAATCTCTGAATATTGTCGCCGTAAAGACTTTAACCACCATCGGCCCCCAGCTAGGTTACAATTATCTTCTTAATTTTGGCTTTACCACGCTGACGGACGGCGTAGAAATCAAAGGAGATTATTACACGGACGTAAATCAGACGCTTGCTCTGGGCGGTCTTACCTATGGCGTTACTCCCTATGAGCTAAACGCCGCCTACGCCGCTATTGCAAACCATGGACATTATGTGGCTCCAAAACTTTATACACGGGTCACAGACGCCAATGGCAATGTCATACTGGACAATACAAATCCGGAATCAAAACAGGTCATCAAAGAAACTACCGCTTATCTGCTCACAGACGCCATGGTGGATGTGGTGACTACCGGTACAGGCGCAAGCTGCAATTTTAACAATACAATGGCAATCGCGGGCAAGACCGGTACTTCAACCGATTATCACGACGTATGGTTTGCCGGCTTTACCCCCTATTATACCTGCAGCGTTTGGGCCGGGTATGACAATAATATCGGTATGCGTAATTCTAATCCGGGTAAGGAGACCGATGTTGCCAAAGTATTATGGCGTGCGGTTATGAAGCGCGTCCACGAAAACCTTCCCGTGGAACAATTCTCTATTCCACAGGGAATTGTAAAATCTGAGGTCTGCAGCGTATCCGGTCTCTTGCCCATACCCGGTATCTGCGGTTCCAAAACGGAATCTTTTGCAGAGGGAACCGTTCCTCTTGAAAGCTGCAACATTCATTACGTAGGACGGGTATGCGATTACGACCACTTGCCCGCTTCACCCGAATGTCCTTTCGTTGTGGAATCAACCACCACCGTACCTCTGATTGAAGACGCTTCGCTCATTCAGGGATCTACGATGATTACGCAAGGCCCCAATGGCGAGCCCATCTCCAACGGCCCGGCCACCTCCAATCAATGTATGCACAATGCTTCTTTCTTTGCTAACCCTGATTACGAGGAAATCCTTAATCGTCAGCAATATGAACTTGATCTTCGGAGACAAGAAGCCGGAATCTATCCTGAAGACAACAACGATGATTATGAAGACGAGGACGAAGACGAAGAATAAACCAGATCTTAATGGCTCTTTTCAATGTTATGTTAATCAATTAAAACCCATAGAACCTGAAATTTCAGGCTCTATGGGTTTTAATCATCTCTCTTGTTTCGTAATACTCTCTGCGATTTTGCCAGATCCCCTTTTTCCAGTCCACACCTTTAACTTCTATAAACCTTTTAGTTCTTCAATCCTTTCCTGTAACTCCTGCACCCCGTTTCTGGCATTCCGAATCGCCATACACTGCTTTTCAAACGGAGCATCCGGCACATCGCTGTACTCATCAAAATACTGTTTTCCAATTTCCAAATAATTCTTCTTAATTACTTCCTCACAAGTTGCAATCTGGCTTTTCAAGCTCGCAATCTCTGCCAGCACTTTTGCTTTATCCATAGCTTCTTTTCCTTTTGCAGCAATAGAAGTCCCTACCTTTTCCAAAAGATCCATTTCTCTGCTCCTTCCATATTAATATGAATAACATAAGTATACTGCAAACCTTTCTCTCTGTCTACCCTTTCACTTCCCTTGCTTTCTTTTTCCCATTCTTCTTTATTTTACAAAATTCTTGATATAAATATGAATTTTCTTATTGACAAAAATCAGTTTAATTGATATAATAATTTTCGGTGGTTGTGATAAGCATACACTTGATGCTGCTGTGGCTCAGTCGGTAGAGCGTCGCATTGGTAGTGCGGAGGTCACGGGTCCGATTCCCGTCAGCAGCTTTTAAGAATCCTTGATTTTATGGGATTTGTGAGGTTTCGTGAAATCAAAACCAATCAACTAACCAATCAAACTCTATTTGGCTGGTTTTTATTTTGCCTTAAATTCAGGAAGATTACTAAGAATCTGACTTTTTGTGTCTATACTTCTACGATTTCTGTGATAATAGTTTTCCGTACAGGCAATATCTGTATGTCCCATTTGTTCCATAATAAGCCTATTATCAACTTTATGATCGAGTAGTATTGTGCCGTATGTCTTGCGGATTTTATGCGGAGACTTTCTATATATTCCAAGTTTCTTACAATTTTTTTCCTGTCTCCTCCTAATACAGTTAGTGGTCATCCTTTTCCCATGATCGTCCACAAATATATATTCTCCAAACGGATTCAATAACTTTATTTTAGAACAAAGCCATTTATAATCGTCAGGAATAACAACTGTCCTGACTCCCGCTTCGCTTTTAGGAAATTCTTTTACCGCATAAACATATTTTCCATTTTCTCCCATAAACCGTGTTTCTGTACGGCGCACCTTAAAAGTATTCTCGTCAAATACTTCATGCTTAAGAGCTACCAATTCCCCTACTCTAATTCCAGTTGCAAACATCAATAGTATCCCAATATTTTTTGTATCAAGATTTTCCTTTAGGTAGTTAATCATCAACGGCATTTCTTCTTCATTAAATACTTCTTCATAATCCTCTTTGATTACCTTCCTAAAGTCTGTATCAGAAGTATCAAGGTCTTGAAAAAGTTCTTCTACATTAAAAGATATGAGTTTCCGCTTTTTTGCCCGTTTTAATAACCCCCTTGTAATGGTTTTAAGGTTTGAAAACCCTTTTGCGGTCAGCTCTTTATCTGAAACCTGTTCTTCAAGAAAATCCTGGATTTCTTCTTCCTTTACCATCTTAATTTTTTTCTTCCCAAATTCTTTATAATGCCTGTTAAAGACCTGCTTATTTCTTAGGTGGGTTGCATTAGATATCTTTCTCAGTTCCAGTCTTCGATCATTCCATTCCTCAAACACCTCTGTTAATGATGGATTTTCTTCCTGTTCTTTCCAATACCCAATTACAAGATTTTCAATTTCTTTTTGACTTTTTCGTTCCCTCTGTACCCTTCCTTTTCCCTCATCTGGAAGATATGTGTACCATTTACCTTCTTTACCCTCCCATATTTTATATGGATGTTTCTCTAATAATTCCTTTCTTTTGTTCATTTCAATCTGTTCTTGCACATATGATAAATTAATCATACCATTATCAACAGCATATTTCAATAGTTCATCGTCCATTCAATAATGTAAAAGGATCTATGATATATTTATTATTTCTTATACATAGATCCAATCCCCTTTCTTTTCTCTATACTTTTAGCATATTTGTTTTATCATTCTATTTGTCTTCCTGTACTTCCAATTCCACCCTTCCTTTCTGTGTCAATTTTACTTTTATCAGCAATACCATATTCAACAAATATAGCCTGTACAAAGCTTTCTCCAGAGTTCAGCAGAATTGTTTCAGTCCCCCGGTTCTCAATACTAATAAAGATATGTCCTTCGTTATCAGCGTTTATGTAATCGGCATCTATGATAGGAACCGTATTTGATATACACATTCCCTTCTTAATTCCAAGACTGCTTCTTGGGAATATTTGCATAACATAGTTAGTATTCATTGTACATTTAATACCTGTTGGAATTGCAACTCTGCCTCCAGGTACAATCCGAAAATCAAATGGTATATGAAAGTCGTGCCCAGCACTATATCTGGTTTTTCTCTCTGGTAATTTAATATTATTATAAATTTCTTTAAGCATTTGTTCTGGTCTATTTCCAAATGTTTGATTCCAGTCTTTTATAAACTGTTCTAAACTAACTTTTTCAAACTGCGCTACCTTTTTCATTATTTTGTTACTCCTCTGTTTTCTTTTTCATATTTTCGCATGGGATACATTGCCCATAATGATATTCTTTACCTTTATCTTGACAAATAACTTTAATACGTGCTTTATTGCTTTCGTCAATTGTTCCATAAACACACTTTTCACATTCGGAAGTCAAAATCATATTCATTTTTACACCACTCTTTCAATGCCAAATTGATTCAGCTTTGTTTCCACCTCTTTTTCAATATGTTTTATTATATTATTTTTTCCATATTCCTCATTATAATAAGGAGCATATAGTCTATCCTGATCATCGCATATATTTAACCATACTCTTTTTGATTCTTCATCTACTGTAATCCTACAGTAAATCATTGGAACCAAGTTCTTGTATTTATATACTTCAAATGTCTGCATATATCCTTCATATTTTTTACTATACCGAAATCCTAATTTTTTCAGCTTGTCCTTTGAAACATCAAATATGTACTGTTTTTGTGCTAATCTTTCCATAAAACTATTTCTCCTAGTATAATAATGGTATAGTCAAGAATGACTACTGGTTAATAGTTACAAAGTCCAATCTAATAAATCTATATAGATATAACGGAAGGAGGAATTCCCCCTCCATCAGAAGTTATAAGACAACATTATTTACCTTGT
>JAAWCE010000133.1 GCA_022793065.1 Lachnospiraceae bacterium | reverse complement strand
CGGAATTATCGGAGTGGGCAGCAAGAAATGCTGCTTATATCTTGAGAAAACAACATCAAATGGAGTGGAAAGCGCTTGCCGTGAACCCTCAGACAAGCTATGAACCAGAAGGCCGGGGGGTGAATCCCTCGGGGCGTACCATGATAAGTTGACAGATTACGCCAGGAGGGGTAGTCTGTCAACTTTTATGTATAATCACATAAAAGTTTAGCACCGCAGTAATTTTACTGTGGTATTTTCATTTGCTGAAGGAGAATTATTATAAATGTGATACAAAAAAGCGAAGCAATTAAGACTGGTCTCCGGAAAGGGTTTCAGGACGGCAGCTCCAAAATGGCAAAGTGTAAGTGTTACGGATACACGATCAATTCTGATAGAGATCTAGAAATAAATTCCAGACAAAGCCAAGGTGGTGAGTTGGATATTTGAGCAGTATCTTGCTGGTAATAGCCTTGGGAAAATTGCTGCTGGTTTGGAAAGGCAGGGTATTCTCTCTCCCACTGGCAGATCCAGATGGAACCGGGAGGCAATTGACAAACTGCTTTCTAATGAAAAATACATCGGACGGGTGCTGCATCAAAAAACGGTCAGCACCGGCGCTGTTCAAATTGAAAACGATGGCCTCATGGAACGGTATCTCTATACCGGAACCCATGAGGCCATTATTTCTGATGAGATGTTCATGGTGGTGCAGCAGGAGAAACTCAACCGTTCCAAAGAGCCATAAAACCATGTTGCCATGAAGCTCACATTTTGATAGAATGAAGAGAACGTGTGGGAGGTGTATGGATGCGGAAAATCACAAAGATACCTCCCACTCAGGATGGACATCCAATGGAACTGCGTCATCTTCGCGTAGCTGCTTACTGCCGGGTCAGTACAGAGTTGGAGGAGCAGACCAGCAGTATCGAATTGCAGGAGCGGCACTATTCACAGCTGATTTCAGCAAATCCCAATTGAGAAAGTGCCGGCATTTTTGCAGAAAGAGCTACTGGCTTAAACACAAAAGAACGGCCAGAGTTTTTCCGGATGATCGCACAGTGCCGCAAGAAGAAAATTGACCTGATTCTGACGAAGTCTATCAGCCGTTTTGGACGCAATACAGTGGATATGCTGCGTTCGCTGAGGGATCTGCACGGTTTGGGTGTAGAAGTCTATTTTGAGCAGGAGGATATGTGGCTGAACGAACGGCGAATACAAATCCTGCTGACCGCTTACTGTGCCTTGGCTCAGGCTGAGAGCGAGGATATGAGCCGAACTATCAAATGGGGAATCAAGAGAGGTTTTGAAAAGGGCACCTCGGGTTACGCTGAATTTGTGTGTTTTGGGTATAGGCGTGGAGATGATGGAAGGCTGGTCATTGATGAGCCTGACGCTGAAATTGTTCGAAAGATGTTCGAGATAAGGGCTGCCGGAAGTAGTCTTGGAGCCATTGCAAAATGGCGGTATGAAAAAATCGTTTCACCGACAGGAAAACAACTTAAAAACTAAGGTGAGTTAGAGAGATTTTTGATACATGAACACCACCCAGCAATTGTAAGCAGAGAGTTATTCTATGCGGTCAATAAAAGCGACTTAGAATAGAGTAAGGTGGAGAAGTGAAGCAGAACAATCGTGTTCCGTCTTCTGAAGATATAAATATCCGGCTGCATGTGACACAAGAAGAGAAGAAAGTTTTTCTGTTATGGCTATATGATAATTATCTGAATAGGAGATAACATTTTATGCCCGGTAAAAAACACGGCAAACAGATACCCCCTACCGGCGGAGCGCCCGTAAGTAAAAAAATCCCGATTTCAATCTCCGACAAAATTCAAATAGTCATGGTTATACTTACATTTTTATCTTTGATTGGTGTTTTATTAACACTTAAAGAAATGCAGGCAGAGCGTAATGCCGCATATAACCCGACTATTTTAATGAATGCAGCGGACTTTAGTATTTCATGGGACTCCAACGGTCAAGAAGAGTGGCTTGCATCGTTGCCAGATACATCAAATAGCAGCTACGAAGTCAATAATGATGGAAGTATTACAGGTACAATTAGCATGCCAGTTAATATATTTCCGAATAACGGACTAGAAAGCTTCACAGCTATTAATTTAGGAGTAGGCGCTGCAAAGGATATTTATTTTGAATGGGATCAAAATAATCTATCTCGTTTATCAGAGTACCTTACAGAGTGCAACCCATCAAAATCAGATTTCTGTACATTTGGAGAGAGTGTTGTATTTTCAGTTGATAAAGGGTCGGTTGTTACAGATATTGACAGCAGTATTCGCTTAATGTACATGTTACCTAACGCAGCGGAAACATATACGCTGCCGCTACCGACAGCATACTCTATTTTAATACACGAAATAATGAAGTATAGCACGTTACCAAAGGATATGTACATAGTTTTGTATGCTGAATATACTGATATCCAGAATAACAGTATGAAAGATGCATTCTATGTTGCCCTTAGTAGAACTGGTTACGAAAGCGCTGAAGATAATTCAGGTTCTGCCATGTATCAACTTACGCCAACGTTACTCACTGTATAAAACATAGAAGTAATAATGACCTAAATGTGCCTCTTCTGTCATATCGAAAGTAGGCGCTGCAACGGGCTGATTGAATACCTACAGTGGAAACCGAGATTTCCACCGCAGATATACCATTCCTTGCGAAACCGGAAAATGCCGAAAATCGATTTCACCCGCTTACTCCAAAAAAAGAGGCGGACCGCCAAGGGGGCGGTCCGTCCTTTTTATAAGATTTTTCTTAGGTGCACATCTGCGTGTAACTTTCGATTCGGTAATGTAAAGAATTATGCGCAAAATAGTTTGCAGGCTCTGGCAGAATAAAATCAGCCAGCAATAGAGGCATCCTCCAGAGAAGCCACTAAGTGCTTCATATTCAAGTACTTCTTGTTGCCCCACTGGGTGCCAGCTACATGGCGAAGCCTGGCACAGACCAGCATCAAAGCAGAATTGCCATCCGGGAAGCAGCCCACTACTCTAGTGCGGCGGCGGATCTCCCGGTTGAGCCGTTCCATGACATTGTTGGTGCGGATACGAGTCCAGTGTTCGCTGGGAAAGCCGCAGTAAGTAAGCGTCTCTTCAATGCCGCCTTCTACCTTCT
>JAAWCE010000018.1 GCA_022793065.1 Lachnospiraceae bacterium | reverse complement strand
CCGGCAAGGCGGATTGATCTTTCATCCACTGAAATCAGAGAACGCTTAAGGAACGGACACTCTGTCCGGTATATGCTTCCTGAAAGCGTAATTGAATATATTGCTGAAAATAATCTATATAAAAACTGACAACATCCATTTTTTAATCAGCAAAAGCGGAGTGAGCATGAAGCATGGAAATAAAAAAAATCCGAAAAAAACTGGAAAAAGAACTGGACGGCAAACGTTTTGAACACACTTTGGGAGTTGCCTACACAGCCTCGGCACTGGCCATGTGCCATCACGTCGACACGGAAAAGGCCCTGCTCGCAGGAATGCTGCATGACTGTGCCAAATGTATGAGCAACGATAAGAAAATCTCTGTCTGTGAAAAGCATAACATCCCGATTTCCGACCTGGAGAGGCAAAATCCCTTTTTGCTTCATGCCAAGGTGGGAAGCTATCTTGCAAAAAAGGTTTATCATATCAATGATGAGGATATACTAAATGCAATCGCAAGCCACACCACAGGCCGTCCGGCAATGTCGCAGCTTGAAAAAATCATTTATATTGCCGACTATATTGAGCCTGGCCGGAAACAGGCGCCCGGCCTGCCTGCCGTGAGAAAACAGGCTTTTCAGGATTTGGATCAGGCACTTATACAGATTCTTAGGGATACTATGAGATACCTTCAGGATACAAATGCGCCCTTTGATCCCATGAGTAAATCCACTTACGATTATTATGCAGCCAACAGATTATAGTATGCGCAAAATACGCACAGAAATGAGGAGAGAATGGAAGCTTCAACCAGGATAAAAAAGATGGCACAGCTTGCCATCCATGCAATGGAGGAGAAAAAAGCACAGGACATTCGGGTAATCGACATCAGCCAGATTTCTGTCATTGCCGATTACTTTATTATCGCAAACGGGAATAACAGGAGCCAGATACAGGCTCTCTCTGATACCGTGGAAGAAACCCTTGAGAGGGCAGGGTATCCTTTAAAGCAAAAGGAAGGCTACCACAATGCCAACTGGGTAATGCTTGATTTTGTAGTTATTATTTTCCATATTTTTGACAAGGAGAAACTATTGTTTTATGATCTTGAACGGCTTTGGTTTGATGGTAAGACCATTGACATAGAAGAAATCAAATCATAAATCTAAACGCGTCCTTCAGGTACGTTGTATAAAAGGAACCGTCATAAAACAGACGGTTCCTTTTATACAAGCACTGATTCTGTTCTACAGGTTCTGTTCCCTGGTCTGAGCAGTTCCTCCGGCATACATATAAAAAGTAAGAAGATAAAGCCCGCTGATCCCTACAAGCGCATAGACAATTCTCGCGATCCAGGACATGTTGCCAAAGATAAAGGACACCAGGTCAAAAGAAAAGAATCCAATTAATCCCCAATTGACTGCACCAATTATAGCGATTGTAAGTGCAATACAGTCCAAACATTTATTATTCATTTTGCACCTCCATAAAACTTTGTAGGCTTTTCAGCCTTCAGTTTCATTTTCTCCTGGAAGTGCAAATATTATTCAAAAAGGGGTTTTGTAAAAATTAAATCAAAATTCCATTATTGAAAATGCGGAAAACCCCGAAAACTTTCCCTAAAATCTGGCAATCGTCTACGATGATGGGCTCCATAGTATCATTCTCCGGCTGCAGGCGGATATGGCCTTCTTCTTTATAAAAAGTCTTAACCGTAGCCGAATCATCAATTAATGCAACCACCATGTCTCCATTCCGGGCGGAGGAGCAGGCGTTGACAAAAATTTTGTCGCCGCTGTAAATTCCTGCATTAATCATGGAATCTCCCTTCACATTTAAAATGAAAGACTCCCCATGAGGAACGAGTTCGGCTGGCACAGGAAAATAGCTCTCAACATTCTCCTCTGCAAGAATAGGCATACCGGCGGCAACCTGTCCGATAATCGGCAGATTCACCATTTCCGTACGTATCATCTGGAAGCTGTCGTCACAGATCTCAATTGCACGTGGTTTCGTGGGATCACGGCGGATATAACCATTTTTTTCCAGGGTTTCAAGATGAGAATGAACCGACGATGTAGATTTCAAATGGACAGCCTCACAAATTTCTCTGACTGAGGGCGGATATCCGCGTTTTAAAATCTCTTCTTTAATATAATCCAGAATTTCCTGCTGTTTACTGCTTATTTTCCCAAATCCCATATTTTTACCCATGCCTTTCCATAACATGCATACCAGTGTTTTCTTTTTATTATACCATATTTTTCATCCGAAAGCAAACATATATTCCAAATATTTGTTCGATTTTTGTCCGTAACCTATTGACATTAGAATGTATGTTCGCTATAATCAATCCATCAAACAAATGTTCTGTTTATGACGGGGGTACTTAAGATGAATACGATAGCAAGCGAACAGAGAATTCTGAATAACAAACTCAGGCGCAAAAGGCAGCTCAGACGCCGCAAAAAAGCAGGGGCACTGATCCTGCTCACAGCGATATTCTTTTTTTCCGCTTTTTTCAGCCTTCGCATCAGAGCAGAGGGTTCCCATGACTGTGAGGCGTTCTCCAAATACTATACCAGTATTCAGGTGAAATCCGGAGATACCCTCTGGCGCTATGCCCGCCAGTACGGCAATAATCAATATTACAGAAGCAGTATGGAGTATGTGGAGGAAGTCATGACGATCAACTCCCTGACAGACGACAACATTACCACGGGGCAGTACCTGATTCTTCCCTATTATCAACCGGTTTCCCCAAATGCAGACGCTATGGCCAAAAACGGTTTCGTCATAAAAGCTCCTTCTGCTTAAGATGTCCTTTCTGTTCAGAGGTTATTTTTCACGCAGTTGGACGGCTTTGGCTGCCATTCTGCGGCGCTGGTCCTCCTGCGCCGCATAGTGCTTTCTTGTAGTATTTACGTCCTTGTGGCCTAATACGT
>JAAWCE010000130.1 GCA_022793065.1 Lachnospiraceae bacterium | reverse complement strand
CGCTTGGATCCGGTGAGCCGCTTGGATCCGGTGAACCGCTTGGATCGGGTGACTCACTTGGATCCGGTGAGCCGCTTGGATCCGGTGAACCGCTTGGATCGGGTGACTCACTTGGATCCGGTGAGCCGCTTGGATCCGGTGACTCACTTGGATCCGGTGAGCCACTTGGATCCGGTGATTCACTCGGTGTAGGATCTTCATCAGATACTAATTTTGCAACTTCTCCCAAGATATAATTGCCGATCTGAATTCCAAGGTATTCTTTGTAGTGATTATGGTCACCATACCAACTCTGAACCATTTCAAGGACAGTGGTATAAGCTGTACCATATTCCTGATTGTATGCTGACACATATTCCATGTCAAGCGTATTCATCCAGTCTTGCCCCCACTGGCCTAACTCAATTAAATGCAGATCTTTTTCTGCCGCAATTTTTCTAAGAATATCATTTCTTACAGTATCACCACGGCTATTCGTAAACTTATTGTTCACTTTGTCATAATTCTGGTCCACCCTTGGCGGTACAGGACCATCAGGCGTTGCTGTCATAATAACAGGAATACCGCCCCTCTGAATAATTGCATCCACATAATAGGAACTCATTAAAGTTTCATAGGAAGCCGGTTCTTTATCTCCACTATTAATACCCATATTAACAGTTACATAGTCGCCAGGACATATAGATAACAAGACTGCTTCTACTCTTCCCTGATTATAAAAGTCTACAGAATTGCGCCCTGCCATACCATGATTTGCAAATCCACCAAATACATCCGGAAGTTCCACCTTTTTCCCTTCAACACAATTTCCCCAGGAAAGGTTGCCATCTGCATTATTCTTAGTTGTGGAGTCACCAATCGCATATACCATGGGTTTAGGCTGTTTTTCTTTTGCAGACATCTGCATAATCTCAAGCGTCTTCACTGAAGCTGCTGCTGGGAAAGTGAGATCCAATACTCCATCACAAACTGCTACACTGAAAGAAGCGCCTGTCTTTGTAATCCCGGTAACTGCCGGTACAGATTCCACTACTTCGGAAGTTAATGCTTCTGCTGTTGTATCAACTTTTACATTATAATTCCCATTAGGAACCTTCACCTTGAATCTAAATGCTTCTGTTCCAGTTACATTGTCAGCATTTACAGTCAAGCTATTTGTCGTCATGAAGCCATAACCCAGCTTATCAGTATACAGTGTATCCGTAACTTGTGTAAAACCATCCGCTGCATCCTGCGAGCCAAAGCCAAATGACATTCCATGGATATTTACTTTGACCTTTGCAGAAAGTCCTTCCGCATTCGTAGCTTTTACATATACTATTGCTGGAAATGCTCCTGCTTCTACCGTAAGAACGCCATTTTCAAAAGTCACGCCCTTAACCGTAGTCTCTGTTACTCCATCTTTTGAAAGCAGCGAATAGGTAATTGCGCCGCCATCTATCACCTCTCCAGAACCATTACGTGTCTCTGCCACAAATTCATTTACCACTGCCTCTTGACCTGCAAAAGGAATTGTTACAGAAGTTGTGGATTTCTTAAATGCCACTACATCCGAAGAAGTTGTCAGATTGATTTCCTTCTCGGCTACTTTACCATCCTTCGTTGCTCTTACAACTACAACACCGGAAGACGCACCTTCACTTACAGTCAATGTAGCCGTCTGCGCACCGGTCGATGTCAACTCTACACCTGCATATTCCTCATCGCCAAACGACCAGTCTACGGCTCCAGTCATCTTAATTCCTTTATCGCTGGTAAGCACTGCTGAAAAATCTACAGTCGTTGCCGTTTCGCCTGCTTCAGGTACCTTGACCGCATCTTTGTCAGAAGCAACCTTCAAATCAGCCAGCACAGGCCTGTATGCCTCAAAACTCTTCAAAAACAGCGGCCATCCGGTTTTGTCATAGAAAGAAAAGTACTTCTGAACGCTATCGTCATTCATCATGTCAACATCATTGATTTCTCCAAGCAATTCACCTGTCTTATTATATACCTGCATGGATACCTTCTGAACGCTGGGATCAGCGGACATCACTATACGATACCATTCATTTGCATTAATATTGGAAATGCTTTCCTCACCAAGCGTTAATACGCCTGATGCATAGGATACCGCCCATTCCGGATTAGCGCCGCTATTATTCGGTGTCTTTGTATAAACGCCAAATTGCATTGCCCCGGTAAATTTCGCAGTAAAATCAACAATATACTGGCTCTTTTGGTCTGCCCACTGATATACTGCCACAGTAGATTTACTTGTGTTGCCATTGGAAGCGAACTCCAATGATTTTGTTCCATCTTCATCCTTCACAAGCTTAAGTGTCCGGCTGTCGTTAGAACCGTAAATTGACCAGTTATTTAAAACAACATCTCCGCTTGTATCTGTAATAGCTGTTCCCTGATATCCTACCAGTGATTCCGCATAATCACCCATATCTACAGGATATCCAGGCGCAGGCGCTAACTGGTTTTCATCTGCTTCCGTAGCTTTCACGGTAGCAAAAGGCGTTCTAATTGTAAAACTAACGCCATTATAAGACACTACCGCCTGAACATAACCCTGCCAGTCTGACACGCCATTCCTTACATTAAAGTAAGCCGTTATTCCATCAGGCTCTTCGCCATCGGTTCCTTCACCGGTTCCTTCTGCCTTTGTCAGAGAAATATAACCATCTTCCTCTTCCAATCCTACCACTGACCATTCTACCTTTACCTTGTCGCCAAGGTCATTTCCCTGAGAACCAATTGCTTTTATGGTAATAGGTTTATGCACTGCCGTTTCAGGCTGTTTGATAGCTTCATTTATCTGGGTGGCAAACTCTACTTTCTCCAATGTTTCTTCACCCACTTCACCGAATTCATCCTCATCGGTCATAGCGCGGACGCAAATATTGTCTACAGATAACACGCCGCTATATCTTCCCGCTAACATGTATAAGCCTGCAACATCGCCGTTTCCACTATATGCCTTGATTTCCTTAGTCAAGATCGCGCCTGTCCGCTCTCCGGTAATCGTAGTGGATACCAATCCCCTATCCTTATCCACATATAATACATAGTGACACCATTCTCCGGACGGAATTGTAACAGAATCACTACTTCCATTTAATTTATAACTTGTACTGCCGCCCTTCTCATTCACTAAGTTAATCAGATAACCGCTTTCCGCCCCATTATTCATGGTTCGGCCAACATTATCAACATGCTTAAAGACTAAATCCGTACCTTTTACAGCCAAGGCAGAGACATCTGTATTTCCAGGCACAATTGCTGCATCAAATTCTACGGCATACGCATTTGCACTTGAAACATCTAACCCAGTAAAGTCCATCACTGCTCCACGTGTATTTGGTCTGGTTACCGATGTATCAAAAGACAAATAATTGCCATATTCATCACTACTTTTGATTTTCAAGCAATCTTGTGCATTTGCGGAAGTTGCAACTTTGGACGCATCTGTAACAGTAGTAAAATCTTCTGCATACCAGGGCGCCGTAGCATTTTCTTCCCAATTTGCATACAATGTGATATCTGCATTTACTACATCTGTATCAAAATTCCATGCAGTAGTACATTCTTTCTCCTTATACCATCCCTTAAATACAAATCCAAGAGCTTTGGGCGGTGTAGGCTCCTTCACTGTGGAACCTTTTATTGCTAAAGTTGCTTTGACTTGACCGCCATGCCCATTGTTGTCAAATGTTACTTTAACAATATTATCTGCTGTCTTTCCTGTAGCGGAACAGCTAATAACATTACCCTCTAAATCTACAAAGGTATATACATAATCTTCATTCACTATGTCCTGATATCCCTGTTCATACATAGAACCAGCTACCAAAGACGCCCACTTATGGGCTCCATTGTATTTGGAGTGCAATTTGTCTGCTACATTATAGTCCTCATCCAAAATTTCAGGTATGGACGCGCCATAAGTCGCCTGCAGAAAATCATAGCTTAACTTAGATAAATCTACATAAGTAACATTGGTGGTGCCAGCTACTTCTTTCATAATAGCGGCCCATTGAACAGATTCCTTATAATCATGCTGAGAAGCATTGGGAGACACCAAAATTGCATCCATGCCTTTTGCCTTTGCCTCATTTACCATAGTGGTAACAGCCGTTCTCATAATATCCTCTGTATCATAAGTTCTGTCATTATAACCGCTCTCCAGCAACAGGATATCACCGGACTTAGCGCTTTGTCTAATCTGTGAAAACGCCGTAGCTTCCAATCCTTTTGCCGTAATACCACTGTTTGCCAGATTTACAATATCCACACTATCTTTAAGATAATTGGAAAGCACCTGGCCCCAACCTGTCTGAACATCCTTATTCTCCGCGCTTCCGCCGTTATAATAGAAGGCTACCAAAGAATCGCCTAATACATATACCTTCCGTACACGCTCTACAATCTCAGGAGACTTTACGGCGTCAATCTTAATATATGTACCGTTTTTATCCTTTCCAGAACTATAATCCTCCGTAGCAATTATCCCATCACCTTTGAGAACAATATCCTTGACCAACATATGATTTGGAGTACTTCCATGTTGAAGAATATTATTTACCAACATTTGATCATTCAGGTAAACATCACAACGTTCTTTTCCGGTATTCCATACGGTGAAATTATAAGTTCCCTCAGGTATACTCAACTTATAACCTGGGTCTTTTCCACGATCACCAGCAACACCTATATCATAAGAAAATACAGGAGCAATCTCAACTTTATCCGCACCGGTAGTATCCACTGCATCTGGTAATTCTTTAACAACTTCCTGTTTTACCAGCTTCTTATCCGCCGTAGCGGTGGTAATCTGGTAACCTGAAATAGCCGCATCCGTAATTAAGGCACTCTTGTCAACCGTAGTTGAATTTTCGGTTGCGTCCATCACAACATAGTACTGCGCCGATGTAACTTTTACTTCTTTGGTAAATGTAAGGGTCTTAGTGCCGTTTACAACGGTTGCTGTCAGGGTTGCGGTACCTGAACCCTTTGCAGTTGCTTTCCCGTCCGCAGTAATAGCCACGATATTTGCATCACTGCTGGTCCATGCTGCTGCCGGAAGAAGCTCTGCTACATCATCGCCATAAGAGTCAATGGCTTTTGTAATCGAATATGCTACATCAGCATCTTTTTCAGACAACATAGAAGGTCCGGAAATTTCTACATCTTTCTGTGCTATTTCCTGGAAATCACCAATTTCCACTTCTAATTGTGCTGTCTTCTTGGCGTCCTGGTTGCTTGTAGCAGTAATGGTATAGGTTCCTGCTGCCGCTGTATCCGTTACAGAAAGTTCGCCATTGGCTATGGTTACGCCGGTTGTGCTATTCCCTGTAACTTCCCATTTAAAAGTCTCACCTTCAACCGCTTCCGCCTGAACCAATTCATAAGTTCTGGTCACAGTTGCACCGGAAACTTTAGCAAAATCTACATCACCAGTGATTTCAAGGGCTGCCACCTGTGGCTCTTCGATGAGGATGTCCTTTACTGTAACAGCTCCGCCAGCTCTGTATAATCCAAACTGTAAGCCATACAGTGCAGACAACTCTTGAGAGAATCCCATAGCTGAGGTTTTCTCAGCGCCACAAGAAGCAACAATTGTTTTCTTCTCCTTATCAATGGTGAAAACCACCTCAACTGTACCAGCGGCGCTATTTGCAATCAAACCGCTGTTTGTAAACGCTCCTATATCACTGCCTTGGTTTATTGCTGGATTTCCCGTCCAGTCAGTCCATGCAGTCAACTTCTTATCACTTAAATACTGAATTCCAGTCGGCTTTGTAGTTTTAACAGTTATGTCTTCACCTGATAAAAGTGCTATCGTTGATTGACCGCCAGTACCGCCTCCATTAGTTGTTCCATCAGGTATTGCCTTATATTCGACGTTCAATGTAACATTGGACACATTTGAAAGTTCAACCGGAGATTTAAATAGCTTACTATCGTTTCTCGTATTGCCTGCAATCTGCCAATTTATCGGGTTATAATAAAGCACATTTGAATTTCCTATATAAATTGTTGTTTTTTCGCTTTTGCTTGTATTATTTGCCGACACTTCTGCAATAACATCATAAAGCTCTGCTTTATTTTCCGTACTAAATCCCTGCCCTACAGAAATCACGCCATTTGAGTCAATGGTAACATTAGCGTCTGCAGTCTGTGTACCTGTGGGGAAAATACTCCATTTTGTCGTATATTCATCCGCAGCCATAGATGCATTCATCTGATCCATAACAGAAACCGTAAATGCTGTTGCCTTTGTCGGTTCCGTATCCTTAGCGGCTCCAATAAATTCCTGGCCGCCCTCTATTGTTACCTTGGTAACTTCTTTCACATAAGACTTCTGACTTAAAGTTAAAGTAACTTCTTGCGTTTCAGCATTAATAGTAACATTTTCAGTTGCCGCATCATCTTGACCAGTTGTGTGCTCATACCCTGATTTAGTTGCGTTCACCTCATATGTACCATAAGGAAGTGCAAAAACTGCATTACCATTCGCATCAGTGGTCCCTGTCAAAGCCCCAATGGTAACTTCTGCACCTTCCAAACCATTTCCACCATCTTTTACTGCAACAGTAACCAAACTTACATCCGCAGCCTTCTGCTCAACCTTCAAGTTGTCAATCGTTGCCTCAGTAGCTCCAGCATAAAAATTTGCTCCGGTAAACCCTGTTGCTGTAAGATCTGCCACAGAAGATGAAACCAATTCTCCACCCTGCTCTGTTACAATAACATACTGCTTATTGTTCGCCGCATCAATAATTGCACGGAAGCGACGCATTGAACCATCTGCCCCCGCCGCAACTGCGGGAACCACTCCCCCTGTAATCGATCCGCTTTTAGGAGGCTGCGCCGCAAATCCTTCCAAATTAAAAAGTTGATTACAAGTAATATCCATGCTGAGTTCAAAAAACAACCCTGCATTTTTCAATTCCTCAACTGTTGGCATCGCATTTTCTTTGTAGTCAAAACTAAAAGAAATGCCTCTACTAGCTGTAGACATACCATCTTCACTAATCTTCAGACACTTTCCACTGTCCTTGTCTACAAAACTAGCATTACAATTGATTGCCCCATTTCCTCTACGACCTGCAGCATAGGTTATCGCTCCTTTTGTTACAGGATTTGGAGCTGCAGCAACATCATTACCTGCAGAATGAATAATCTCTCCTGCCTCATAACCATCAAAGTTCTCATCAATAAAAACCTTCGCCTCCGCAGAAAATGTCGCCGCATCGTTCAAAGTATAGCCAACCGTTGGCTCGGTTCCGGCTGATGCGTCCGCATTGGGAATCTGAGCATCTCCTTGATTCCCCTCTGTGTCGGGATTAGGAACATCTTCTCCGTTCCCTCCGGCATCGGGATTCGCTGCATCTGTGCCGCTTCCCTCCCCGTCGGGATTTGAAGTGTCCTCATTCCCTGTGGTGTCGCCTGCTTCGGCATTTTCGGGCGTCCCATCGTCCCCCGGCGAGGTATCGTCCTCTCCTGCAAGCGGAGATCCCTCCACTCCCAAAGGAGGCAAAACGCCTGCGGAAGCAATGCTGATACCCCCCCCATTTGGCAATGGGGACATCAGCAAGCTGAAGCTAAGCAAGAGCGATAATACACTTTTGTTTAACATTTTTCTCCCTCCTAGTTTTTTGTGCAAATTAATATAATCTGCCATATACTTTATTTTATCTTTATGCAACTTGCATGTCAACCCCTCCAAACACATTTCTTCGTATATATTATCCATATAGTTCGCACTTTTATTGTGCAAATCATACTACAATTTGACAGTAAAGCTCTAACGCCCGCTATAAATGTGTTCATTTCTAAATGATAACAGCATAGGTTCTTTACAAACAATTTATAACAGTGTAAACAATCACTGCAAAATTACATTTTATGGAAGCAAAAATCGCCGCTTTCAGAAAGCGACGATTCCATAAGTCATGTCATTATACAATTCTTCATGAAATTTCACCAATGATACATCTCTTTTATTCGCTTTCCGTCTCTTCTTCCGTCGTCCTTTCATCACCGCGCAACTGGTTCCCCACACTGGCCTCCGTATCTTCTATCTCTTTCTCCGTTTGCTGAAGTTTGGTGTCCAGTGAAATTGCACGCATAATCAGGTTCAAGTCTTCCGGCGTAAACATTCCCGCTGCCTTTGACAACAGCCCTATACTGTTTCGGTTTACCTTCAAATGTCCTCCTCCCGAAAGCGGTATGTTCAGTACGTTTTTCTCATCTGTCATATCCCCCAGACAAATACTGTTGGATCTCTCATCGCACACAAAGATAACCCCGTTATATTCGATAACGCCGTCCTTTGCCATATGTTCATATGGATATTTGGGCGGTTTGCGCAAATCTTCCCAGGGGTTCCTGCCCGCATTTACCGCCTCATAAATTTTCACTGCCTCCGGCCTGTCCTGGGGTTCTTCTTCATCGGATGTCTCATTTTTTTCTTCTTCACGTCCGACATCATTTAAATCCTGCAGTCTGCTATTCCATATTGCAGATGTTCTGTCAATTTCGTTAGTATCCGAATAATTCCTGTCTCCGAACCTTCCGACCCCTCTCTGGCCCCCGGACTGTTCCACAGACTGCATTGCTCCTACATATGCACCAATTTTCATTTTTACACCTCTATGCCCGCCTCCGGCGGGCACTAATTTCGATATTTGAAAGTTTACTTTCAAACTTACGCTCCCATGCGCACATACCAATCAAATTCTTGGCAATAAAATCATGTTCCTGGCTTTATTTTCCAGTGCTTATCCGCGAAAATTATATTTGCTCAAGTAAGAATTCATCAAATTTCCACTGGAATTATATCTGCTGGAAGCACTCTCCACACTGGCCATAGCATTGTCCACAACACGGGACGTCACAATTCCAATCCTCTTTACAAACACACCTTCCGTTCCCAGAAGTTTCTTTACCTTCTCTTCATCTGCACTTTCCAGTTTCTCTTTATCTAATGAAAGAGACCCGTCCGCGCTTACTGCGATACCGATTTCCGACAAAGCGCCCTTATTTGTTTTCGCAACTTCCTTCATGGACTGCAAATAATAATCATTTAACACGCCGGAAGACTTTTTCAGATTTTTTAAGGTATCATTATATTGATCCACCATACTTGCCGCAGTAGAAGAAATTGTCTTGCTTCCTGAATCAACCTTCTCTCCCAGCATTTTTATTTCTTGCTGCAGCATGGTAGCGGAACCATGCAGTCTGGCAGCATTGTTCTTTTCCGTTCTGTTGGCCTGGATGCTTTCCGCATTCATAGCACCCCATCTGGAATTGATGCCAAGCCCATCCTTCTGCAGAAAATTGACAAGAGAATTACGGCTGCTTTTCCTGTTTGTAACCAGTCCCGCCTTTCTTCTGCTGTTATTTACCATTTTCGTTGTAGTTCTTCTGGCTGTCATACTTCTAATTCTCATATTTCCCTCATTTCTGCGCTGTATTATATTTTCCATATACTCCCTATGGCAACAACATCCGGTAATTTAACCGGTATAATTTATGATAAAAGACTGCAGACACAGCGCTGCCGCAGTTCCAAATCATGAATGACTGATATATTTTGAATATGCTTTTACAAATTCCGCATACTTCTCCCTTGCCACATAGACTTTTTCGCCATTCTGCAATCCAATGACTCCCTCGCCATACTCCGCCACATATGCCATATTCACCAGATATCCCCTGTGACACCTGTAGAACTCCTGTCCCAGCTCGTCCTCCATGTGCTTCATGGTTGCATATACCGTATACTTTTCCTTCCATGTATGGATGTCCACTTTGCGCTTACTGCTTTCCACATACAGAATATCCTTTTTCTGCAAAGCAAAGCTTCTGGACTTTGTTCGGAAAAAAAGCGTTCCATCCCCAATATGCGCTGCCTTTCTGGCCTCTTTGCAGGCATTTGCGAACACCGTGCGGAATTTCTCAGATGAAACCGGCTTTAACAAATAATGAAACGCCGATACATCAAAGGCTTCCGGCACATAATCTTTCAATGCAGTCACAAAGATAAGTATGGTGTCTTCTTTTTTCCTTCGCACAGCTCTAGCCACTTCAATGCCTTGCATTTCTTCCATTTGAATATCCAACAGTAAAATATCAAAATGCTGTTCTGTTTCCAAAATCTGCCTGATGCTGTGAAAACACAATACTTCACAATCCGGTTCCTGTTGTTGAATCAAATGGCATAGCAACGCACTGTTTTCTTTTTCCTCATCACAAATTGCCACCTTCATGCCCCACCTCGTTGTCTTCCTATATTATTTCGGTCAAAAGTTTCTATAACTTTTGCATCATGTAACGAAATGCCTCCTCTAATGTCACGAATCGTATGAACCATCCTTCGCACACACGCAAAAAGACAGCAAAACATGATAATTCACCTGTTTGCTGTCCTTAGCTTTTCACCTATCCTTATACTATTATTTCGGCTTAATCCCTCAATAAAATAACCCTTTTAAAATTTTTCTGACAAATTGATTTTTTTAATTTAAGATAGAACTGGTCTCCTGTATCACTTCCTTCACATCGTCCGCCATTTTCGCCACAATATCCATGGATTGCTGTATAATCCGACCGTTTTCAGAAGTCTTATTTACATCCACAATGGCATCCTGCACGGAGCCTAGCAGCTCCGAAATCGTTTTATTAAAGTTCCCGATTACTTCTGAAATTTCTTCTATGGCAGTTCTAATGGCTCCGCCGTTTTCCTTTGCAGAAGCCACGGAAGATTTGGAACTGTCTGACAATTGACGAATATTAGAGGCAACCACTGCAAAACCTCGTCCCGCTTCCCCCGCACGGGCCGCCTCAATGGCCGCGTTGAGAGACAGTAAGTTAATTTGACCCGCAATGCTTTCCACATCCTGAGTCATTACATTATAACTTTCAATGCTTTCGCTGATGTGGTCTGCGGACTTTTTAATGCCGTCATTTAAGCCCACAAGTTTATTCATATGCTCGGTCAATATGTTCATTTTATCTGTGGTATTCAATCCGGCTTCCCGAATCTTGTCCGCTTCCAATCTGACATCTTGAATATTTGTAGTCAGTTCTCTGAAAATCCCCATCAATTCCTCGTTCATGGCATACACCTGACGGTTTACACTTTCAACCTTCTGACGCTCATCTCGAATAGAATGTAACATATACTGATGGCAATTTTCCTTCTCATTGATGCCCTTTGCCAGAGCTATCGCCATATCCCGGCAAGTGCGAAATCCGCACGCATGGCAGTCAAAATGTTTCTCCTGGTAAGTCTCCTTGCCTAACAATTTGAAGACCCGCTCTATATCCGCCTCCGTGACCTGTACATTCTTTTTTTGCCGCGCTTCATAAGTGCGGATATAATCTTCCAGGCGCAGCTTTTTATCGAAATCTTCAAACTGCAAATCCCTTCCTTTTTTGGTTTTGGTCTTTTTGCGCACATTCTTTGCATATTGTTCCACATCATACATAATACTGTTCATTGCAAAGCAATGATAATCTACTCCTGTTGCCGGGCCTCCGTTACACCCGTCCTTACAGCTTAAGACATCAAAAACTTTGGGAAGATCGCTCTTTTTCTGTTCCAGGTAGAGATTTAAGTCTTCATACAATCGCTCCGTCCCCTCGGAAGTAATCACCTGCATATCCGGGTCGTGAAGCTGAAGATTTTTCATCAGTCCTCCGGGTCTGGGGTAGATAGCTCCTTCCAATCCAATGTCCCCGTCAAATTCAAATTCGCTATAGACCTTTACCATTGGCAGTTCCACGCCATTTTCCTTAAAATAATCCCGCATATGCTCCATAGTGACATTATAATCAATAATGCCGGTATCGTGAAATTCATCTGCCTTGGCAATACAAGGGGAAATTGCCGCAATTTTTCCCCTGTATCCTTTTACTTTCCTGAGATATATGCCCAGGCAAAGCATGGGGCTATGTATGGGAGACAAACTGGGAATCAGCTCCTGTTTGTTCTTCAGCGCATAATTTACAACCGCCGCACATGGCTGAGAAATCACTTTTGCCTCCGGATGTTGCTTTAGATAGCGCAAGTGCGCCCAGGTACAGATATCCGCTCCATAGGACACATCATATATCTTCTTGATTCCCTGATTGCGGAACCATTGAAGGGCATGTCTCCAATTCCCGTCAAAAGCAATTTTAATCGAAGGCGCCGCAATCATTATAATTTCCTGACCGGCCTTCATATCCTTGAGAAAAGCATCAATATCGTCCCCATAAGTTCTGGCATGATGCGAGCACGCCCTAATACATGCGCCGCACTTAATACATTTATCCTCGTCAATATGAATAATTAACCTTCCGTTTTCATCCGACTTCGCTACGTTTGCATCTATCACAGGACACGCCCTGACACATGCATTGCATCCCACACATTTATCTGGATCTAAGTAAATCTCCCCCATTGTCTTCCTCCCATCCGGTATCACAAGTTTTGCCTGTCTTTATTTATACTTCCGCATATTTGCGCAGAACAAAATCCTTTACCTGTTGATTATTCTCAGGTATCGTATCCTCCAACGTGGCATGAATAAAAGGTTTTCTCTTTTTTATAAATTGAAATAAAGAGGTGTAATCCAGTTCGCCCAAACCGCAGCCCATGGAGACCAGTTTATCCCCTTCCATAGCACAATCTTTCAAGTGCATTACGGCCACTTCCTCTCCAAACAGGTCAATGGCTTCTTCTATGACTTCCTGCCTTTCGGCATAATTTGCCGGATCCAACAAATTCACCGGATCAAATATAATCTGTAAATTAGGAGACGCAATCTCATCCAATACACGCCTTGCCCGTTTGGGATTGCTCACAATATGTCTATACACCGGCTCGATTGCAACAATCACTCCCATCTGTTCGGCATACTTTACTATGGGGCGGAAATTGCTGATAAATAATTGCAGCGCTTCCTCTGTATGACACTCCGGCGTAAACTTATATTCTTCGTTAGGTGCGCCGGTTTCCGTTCCTACCACACCGCAGCCCAGCCAGGACGCAAAACGGACATGCGCCATATAACGGTGCACCGTTTTTGCAAGCTGCTCTTTGTTGGGATCCGCCAGATTAAGGTAACAACCCAGTACGGCAATATCCACCTGATTCCTGGCAAATACATTTTTAATATACATTGCAAGGCCCGGAGTCATTGTTTCATCCGTTGTGGGAAATTCTTCTATTACCTTTGCCAGTGCAAGATGTCCGCAAGTAAATCCCAACCGGCGCACATCCGCAATTCTCTCTTCAAAAGGTAAGTCCTTCGTGTCATGTAATCTGATTCCTAATTGCATAGTTTGTCCTCCAATCCAACCGCATTTATATTTATTTTACATTAATTTTCCTTATAATACAACTACTCAATGAAAAGAAATATTACATCCAAATCGCCTGATCCACTACATTTTTTATCCTCTCCGCCGTTCTGTCGCCTATCATGTATATTTTTTTCAAATCGCTTTCCGTACATTCTGCCAATTGCCCCACCGTATCATAGCCTTCCGCTTTCAATCTTTCGATTTTGTCTTCTGTCAGCCCATAGGGAAACACATTTGACTTTTTTAATTTCGCGATGTCAAATTCCAAAATGCCCAAATTATTTTCAATGTCAATGTCAGGCAGATCGATTTCGGCAAAAGCAGTATTGTTTGCCGCAAATTGAACCTCTTCCACTTTTGACGATACCCACTCTTCATATAAAGCCTTTGTCAGCCTTGTACCTGTGACTTTTTCCAGAAGATTACACAGATTGACCGCATATTTGGTTCCTCTGCCCCCTTGCTTCATTCCCCTCGAAGCTACCAGTTTGGATATAAAGCCCACATACTCAAGTATTTCTAACGGCTTGCTGAATTTACCTGCCAAATTACGATGGATAATAAACGATGTAGCTTTTTTTCCCCACATTCTCTAAAAATGATTTCCGCAATTTCCATACAACACTCTATTAAAGGTTCGTATATTCCTATCTTATAACTTATTTCTTCCATCATAGGCCAATAAAAATTACTTGCCAATTCCAACAAAACATCATTCAGTACCAAAAATGTCACCTTTTCTTCTCTATCAAAAATAAGCGAACATCCCTTAATAAACGAACGTACATTTCCCAATACAGCCATTCCCAGAAAACTTGCCACATCTTGCGCGGAAAAAACGGCAAAGATTCTTTTATTGTTCACTTCTTTGGAATACCGTAATTTCATAACCTCATAAAAAAACGCCTGAAATCCACTTTGTCCAAACCTTCTTGATATATCGACAACATTGGCGTCATTATACACGTCGAAACGCGCGCCAAATTTTGTAACGCCAGGATATATAGCCGCCTTACAGGATACTCTGCTGCTTGATAATGTCCTGAACATGGAAAAAAATTCCTCCAGCCCCGCCTCACGGCCAATATGTGCCGCGTCGTCAAAAAAGCACTATCCTTTTATTAATTTCTTCCGAAAATTCCATGATAGCCTTGTGAACAGCATATACTTCCAGTTCGCTTGAAAAATCATAGGAGTATTCTTTCATCGCCACTTCTCTTATTCTATCAATCAGTATTCTTAAAAATTCTTCCTCATACTGTTTCCCCTGACTGCGCAACAATGGCAGATGCCTTAAACTCAGATAAATACCGCATGCACTGCTCTCTTTCTTTTTCAATCGGCGGTCCGCCTCTCGAAGCAACGCGCTTTTTCCCGCCCCTCTGCCCCCCTTTAGCAGCACCGGTCCATGGGCCAGCAGTTGAACAATGATATGTTCTTCATACTTATAAAAACAATGATACCTTTCAAAATCTTCCTGGGAAAAATCCTCACAGGCCAAAATTAAATCCGCACATGATTCTTCAAAATTGTACATCTTCTATCATCCTCTCCACATCCAAAAAGATATTCAGCGCCCTTTCTCTCTCAATCACCGGCGCCAGAAATCCTACAAAATGACTGACCAGTCCCAATGTAGCGCATAACTTAAACGTACCCTCCACTAAACCCTGTAATGTTACCAAATCTAATATTGTATGTACGTCTACCAGACATTCAGAATGTACTCCTTTTGAAAATGATGAGAACATTCTTCCCGCCAATGATTTTCCCTTTTCAAAATTTCCCTCTTCGCTCTCCATCAAAATTTCATTCAGCCATCCACTGTCAATGTTTCTATTACCAATATAATTACTCAATGCGTGAAAGCCTGGTTTCCAGATAATCTCTCCAACATAATTTCCCAATAAGGCTCTGTCAAAGTTTTTTTTATTTTCAAAGGACCATAAATTTCTATCCCTGTTTTTTGCCAAAATATCGCCTGACCATTCTACCGCAGATTGCGCTTTCTTTCCTAAATCATAAGAAGAATCTGATTGCACTTTATAAACAGTAATTAACCGAAACGGGTCCAGCCTGCCCAGTAGACAAGTTTATCCTCCCATGCAGATAAGGACAATGCTTCTTCAAATACACCCTAATGCTTCACAGAGAAATAATTCATCAGCACCTCTTTGATGTAATTGTATCTTCTGGCATAAGAGTTCTCCACCCGAATTAATTGCAGTCTGTGACTTTGACAGATTTCATTTTTCTTCCGGTCACGGTTTTTTACCACTTCATCTTCAAAATGTTCTTTCCCGTCAAGTTCAATGGCCAGCACCGGTATCTCCTGCCCATTTGTCCTCTCATAGACCACAAAATCAAACCGCCCTGTGTAAAACAAGTCACTGTAATTCACATTATCTTGAAAAACCTGGGATATTGGCACTTCTTTACGCACAATATGACGGTTTTGAGACAGCCATATATTGCCCAAGGCATGATTCAGATTCTCCATAAAAGCTTCTTCCGTGGCGGTGCTGAAAGGTTTTACCCCAAGGGCCCTGGAATTGGTCTGCTTCTGCGTTACCTTTGACTTCCCGTTTTTCTTAACATAATTTACCAGTTCAAACAAATCATCATCACCGTCTTGCTGATGCAGCCGGGCAAGGTGTTCCGAATCCGCTAACACAATCAACTGATCCCTGGCCCGGGATGCCGCTACATTGATTAACTCCTTATTATTTTTCAGCCACTCATAGGTGCCTGCCTGGGTTTGGCTGGTAAGCGCCGTGGAAAATAACACCACATCTTTTTCATCCCCCTGAAACGCATGGACTGTCCCACAGACCACATGTCCCAATCGCTCTCTTTTCAATGCCTCTTCTAACCACTTTCTCTGATTTACAAACGGTGTAATAACCCCGATACTCTTATCCCTATGGGCTTTGGCATACCGTATCACTTCTTCCACCTCCGCCGGGGCAGTATTCTTCATGCTATTCTCCCCATTCTTCACATCCACATATACCAGCGGATTCGCCTCTTTACTCTGGGAGCATATTTTCAGCCTGGAATTATAGTACTTCTTATTATTAAAGTCTATAATACTGCGGTTACAGCGATAATGATGACTGAGCAGCACTTCATCACTGACCGCATCACAGGCAAGAAATGTCTTATAGACAGAATTTTTGCAATAATCATACTCTTCCGTTACATGATACTTCTTCCGTAATTTCTCATTAACCTGCTCGTCCAATAAAATCACCGGATTCAACTGCTGAGGATCCCCCACCAACATCAACTGTTCTCCCCGGATAATGGGCACAAGGGCTATGGCAATATTGCACTGACTGGCCTCATCCATAATCACCATGTCGAACATAGGAGAAGGTTCCCCCAATCTATGGGCGGAAATACAGGTGGTGATAATAATGGGAAATACTTTCTGCAGCTTTTTTACATTCTTTTTATCGCTTAAATACTTTCCAAATTCCGCCGCCTTTTCTTCCTCCGGCACTTCATACAAAATCTTCCGAAGATCCTCATAAGTCCCATCACTTAACTTTTTAATATATCTGGCGGAAGTATAAAATAAATATTGAAATAATGTATCCATATCGCGGTCCAGAAGCAACAGCGCATCCTCATCAGTCACCGCCCCCGCCGCGCCGATTTTATCCTCTATCTGCCTTAACTGCCTCCCCTGTAAATCCATTTGAAAGGGAATCATTTCCATGGAGGACGCCCGATCCTGATATTCCATCATCTGTTTGAGCGTTTCTCTCCGTTCCCTTAAATCCAACAGTTCTTCATATTTTTTCAACAGTGCGGACAACTTTCTGGTACATTCGATTCTGTCTTCTCTCTTTCGATCCAATGTCGCCTCATAGACCTGAATGGATTGTACCTGTTCATACAATTCTCTGATATACCACACCGCATCTTTCACTTTATCCATGCTGCCCAGCCTGAGCACTGGAAAGGGAATTCTTCTCCCCCGATATGTAAGCTTTGTCAGCTTGTCAAAGACACCATTGATAGGATGATTGTTATAAGACACAAAAAGCACAGTTTTTTCATTAAAAAAAGAAGTCACTATGGTATTGATGATCGTGCTGGTTTTGCCCGTGCCCGGCGGCCCCTGAATATAGGCAACCGGATACTTCTCAGCATTATGAATGGCCAGCAGTTGATCCAGATTCACTTTGTCGTCAATAAGCACAATGGGATACTCTTTCCTGCGGATTGGCCTGCTGAGCAAATCACCAAAAAAAGCTTTCACGGGCACCATGGCTTTGCCCCCTTGATACATCCCCATAAGCGCCTGGTATTCCTTATGCAGATCCAATACAATATCCATTCCCAGACCAACAATATACGGCAAATCATCAACACTGATATTTTTCCCCGAATGTCTCGTAATACGATCCTTGATTTCCTCCTGGTTCTTTTCAAAGTCTTTCAAGAGTTCATACTCATCCCCATCAAGATACTTTCGGATGCTTTCCCTGATATTGCCGCAGATAAATTCCGTACATATGGTTATCTCATCGTCCGGATGAAGCACTCTGCGCTTTACATCCAAATCAAGTCTCCGGTATGCCAACACATACAGTCCTTTCTGTGTATGAATACTGAGCACGTTCATTGCCAGACGTTGCAGCACCAGCCTGCCGTCCACACGTTTCTTTTCCTCAGTTTTCATCTGAAAATACCTGACCACCATTTGAAACTGCTCCTCTGTCAGTTGATAATCTTCTCCCCGAAAACTGTCTCTGTCCAGATACCTGACCAGTTCAAAATCCGAATGATACGGCGTCACATCCATCCGATTGCACATCTCCAGGTAATTTAGTATTTTCATATTGGCTATATTTTCAAAAAGGGATTTGTATTTTTCAGGATTGAGGTAAATGTCTTGCACCAGCTCCTCATTGACCGGGCAATAAGTCCCCTCCACCACCTGGGAAGACAGAATAGAATCTATATCAATGAAATCAAAAGAATCTATGGTATATTGTTTCAAATGTAATCCATACACCGATAACCTGCGTTTTCTCACATCCATGCTGCGAATTCCAATCCAGAATTTCGTCACCTGACATTCTTTATTGCGATATTCTATTTTTAGCCATTTTCCCTCATGAATCGCTCTGAAGATATCACTGCATATGCCGCTCATGAATCAAATCCCCCTGATTTCTCCTAAAGTACACTATGGTCATCAAAATTGTCTTACATCTTATCTTACATGTTAAAAATCCAAATCTACAGGATATATAGTATCCGTCAGAAAATAATCCACACCATACTTCCGGCACATACCCTCCTGAACACTATTATTTCCTTTCGATCCATAGGAAAAAATGAAAACTTATCCTTGAAGCTTCCCCCATATCTGATATAATATACTTAATCCAAAGCCGCATAAATTGGACGGCTCACTTTCTTTGAAAAAAATTGACAGGTTCATGCAAAGGGGGAAAAATGAAATCTATCAGCAATCTCAGGTCTATCGATTTAGCAATGTTTGCAGGACAATCTAATATGTCCGGACGGGGTAATGCCGCGGAAGCAGTACAATGCAGCCCTCTGGCCAGTTTTGAATATAAAGCAATCAGCAGCCCCAATACGCTTCTGCCCATAAAAGAACCCTTTGGCTTAGGCGAAGATAAAACCGGTGCCATTGCAGATTTTGATTCACAGGGCAGAACAAAACGTACCGGAAGCATGGTCAGCGCCGTTGTCAACGAATATTACGCCCTCACCGGCAGACAGTTGGCGGCTGTCTCCGCCTCTATTGGAGGTTCAACCACATCCCAATGGATGAAAACATATGTGTTTGATGCTGTGGAACGACTGGAAAAAGCAAAAAAATTCCTTGCGGAAAATCAATACTGCATAGACAAAGTATTTCTTGTATGGTGCCAGGGGGAAAGCGACGGGGACGCTAAAATGACTGCTTCCGACTACATAGCAAATACCATGTCCATTTTTCATACCTTCCAGAGCCACGGAGTGCAAAAATGCTTTGTGGTGCAGACCGGCCACTACAATTATTTAAAATATCCCCATGTCAGGGAAGGTCTCAGCGGTATGGCATGGGACAAACAATATGAAATCATCAGGACTGCACAGAACTCCCTGTGCCAGAAAGAAAAGGACATTATTCTGGCCGGAAGTTTTGAACCTTATTTGGAAGAAATGAAAGATCCCTTCCATTACACCCAAAAAGCTTACAATATGGAAGGCAAAGCCGTTGGCACCTCCATTGCGCACTACTTTACTTCCGAGAGTTTATAATGCAATCTACCTACGGCGCCAACGCAGCATCCAAAGGTAATTTTTTTGCTGTACAATTCACTCTCGTACTTCCATCTTTGCAAAACAGGTACATATTTAAAGGCTCCGCCATCCATATCAAAAATTCCCTCCATTCCACCCCCATTTTCCAACCTCTTCATATTTGACATATATTCGGTCCTTTTTCACATGCAACTCTGTCTCATAAATATTGCAAATGGCTTCTGTCAGCTCATCCAGACAGCTTTCTGGAATACTGCCGAATACCTTTACCTCTATAAAAGCAGTTGGCCCCGATTGATTCCCCTGAAAATATAAATTGCAGCAATCGGCAAATTCTATCATTAACCACTGTTCGGACTTTCCCGGAATGATAGAAATGGCTTTTCCAAGCTTATCTTTCAACACCTCTTCCTGTTCTTTTGTCACCGGAACGCTTACTCTTGCATTAATAAACGGCATACTATTCTCCTTTCTGCTGCAATCAAAAAGATTGCCATATCTTAGATTTGCATTGTATGATACACATATCAACTCTATCATTTTCACATTTTTTATATTGTACCATTTTGTCTTCATAAAGACAATATAAAATCGTCTTGTGTTTCCGCAGTTTTATTCGTAAACCCACCAGACCATGGGTTTTACAAATACTGCTGCTTCTCGTAAACGTCCTTTTCTATCTTCCTTATCAATGATGCTTTCAGGCAGAAACGATAAAGACATACTTAAATTAGCATGGTGCTGAAGCCAGAAGACAGCATATTTATGATACGCACATGGAAACTGGAGATTAATATATTACAAGATTTATTTGACAGTCAGGCAGATCAGAAAGGAAACTTGTTCCTTATGAAAATGAGTGTGAGAAAATAAAAAATAGCCCCAAAGAAATGTTTTACTTTATTACACAGTCTGCTTTCCAAACATTTCAAAGTATTCCTGCGCTTTCTGTAATGATACTTTCAACTTGCTCTGCAATCTTTCCAAAATGTCATGTTCAGAAAGCCCGCAATCCAAACCTGTTTCAATAATGCCTTCCGCTTTACCCTCTAACTTACCTTCCGCTCTGGTTTCTTCAAATACAGTACACATATCAGCATCTCCTTTCCTGTCTAACACACGGTAATCAATCTTACAATTTGTTGCGCCCGCCACTGTCATAATTACAGTTTTATCAACATTATGCTCCTTTGCATATTTTATGGCTCTATTTCTGATTTCATTCAGTGACTTTGTCTTATCCAGTAAAATCTCCAATAAATTAAAAAAATCCATATTATTACCGTTATGAAGAGTCAGACTATTCTGCCTTGCCTCCACCAACGTCATCTTATAATCATTCACAAACTGTTTCATCTCTTCTGGAATATCTAACATCCCATGGAGCGATATTGCGCCATCCCAGGGTCTTTCGCCATAGTAGACCACTATGGTTATCACTGGCATGAATTTATCTGTCTTTTTCATCCTTGACAAATATTCGTCTTCCTGTATGCCATTGGCTGATTTATACTGCCTGGCATTGCTTTCATATTGCTTCTTATATGTACCATAGTCATATCCCATAACACGCATTGGCATTGCGTAATGAATCCGCTCCTGGGACTCCATGCCAAACATTACAAATTCCACACCATACACAGTAGATTTCCTACTCACTTTGATGCTGTCTCTGGATGCCTTGATACTCTCCGCATAACCCTTGTGTTCTAATACGGAAGATTCCTCTGTGTCCCCGTCTTCTAATTCCTCCGGCCTAATAACCTGCCTCCCTCCAAACAGTACCCCATTAAACAAGTCGGCAAACTGCTCATTGTCACTCCAGTAGTTTTTTAATACTGTATCTGGTTTTAAATCTTGTACCTTTGCCATATTTTAATCCTTTCTTCTGTGCACTTATTATACTCTCAATCCCCACCGATTGCAAGAGACGCCTTTCCTTCCGCTCTGGTTTCTTCAAATACAGTACACATATCAGCATCTCCTTTCCTATTCAGCGCACAATATTCATTTTACAAATTATCAACACAACCACAGAAAAACAACCTTGAAATAGAATCTAACTCTCATTTCAAGGCTGCTCTATTTGTCTCTTTTTTCTTTCCTCACCCCCTTTGTCTGCTCGAAGTAAAAGCACTCTTACCGTTTATAATGTCACCCCTTGCTTAAAAATTGCCATGTCATGAAACCCAGCAGCCTCACTGCAAACCTTCTTTCCTGAAGCCACTTCCACCACATAGTCAAACAAATGAATCGCTTCATCTTCCATAGTCTTATCTTCCACCAAAACACCCGCATTAAAATCAATCCAGTTGGATTTCTTTCCTGCCAGCCTGGAATTGGTTGATATCTTTACTGTCGGCACCGGAGAGGCAAACGGCGTTCCCCGTCCTGTGGTAAAAAGCACTATATGCGCCCCGGCCGCTGCCAGCGCCGTTGCCGCCACCAGGTCGTTACCCGGTGCACTAAGCAGATTTAAGCCCGGCGTCCGCACTGTCTCCCCATACTGCAATACCCCCATTACCGGTGCGCTGCCGGATTTCTGAGTACAGCCAAGAGATTTGTCTTCTAAGGTAGAAATACCTCCCTTTTTATTTCCCGGAGAAGGATTCTCATAAATCGTTTGGTTATGGCTTTTAAAATAATTCTTAAAGTCATTAATTAACGCCACTGTCTGATGAAATAACGCTTCATTGGCGCAACGATTCATCAAAATGGTCTCTGCACCGAACATTTCCGGCACTTCTGTCAAAATGGTGGTTCCGCCCTGAGATATCAGCTTGTCAGAAAAACGCCCTACCAAAGGATTCGCCGTAATACCGGAAAGCCCGTCGCTGCCGCCGCATTTCATGCCTATGACAAGTTTACTGACGCCTATTGGTTCTCGTTGAAAACCTGATGCGTATTCAATCAACCCTTTGATAATCTCCACGGAATCTGCAATTTCATCCTCCACTTCCTGACAAATGAGAAATTTCACCCTGTTTTCATCATAATCCCCAATATAAGGTTTCAGTACGTCGATATTACTGTTTTCACATCCCAACCCCAACACCAATACGCCGCCTGCATTGGGATGATTGATCAGATCTGCCAATATTTTCCTGGTATGTTCCTGGTCTTCTCCCATTTGGGAACACCCATAGGGATGTGGAAATGCAATCACCGCTTCCACGCTTCCCTTTACAAAAGCATTTGCCTGCTTTGCAATGGCGGTGGCTACATTGTTCACACACCCCACTGTAGGGACAATCCAGATTTCATTTCGCACGCCCACCTTCCCATCAGTACGGTTGAATCCCATAAAAGTTGATTCTGCGCCATCCTGAAGCTCTCTTTCTCCTTGCCCATTTCCGGCCTGAACCTCTGCTTTTTCCCCAACGGATCTGTCCTGCGCCGGACGATTCTCCCATCCGTTCCCGTTCTGCGTCCCCACTCGGCAAGCTGCATGCTGCATCTGATTCTTCTCCCATCCGGGCTCAACGCTGCAGCTTTCCATCCCGGTCACAGCCCGTACCGGTTCATAAGTATACTCTAACAAATCTCCCAACGCAGTCTTTAGATTATGAGTATGTATCCATGCTCCGGCCTTAATATCCTGTCCGGCGTTGCCGATACGATATCCATATTTGATTACCGCTCCCCCGGCGGGAATATCACAAAGGGCCATCTTATGACCGGCCGGAATTTCTTCCAGTGCAGTAACCACATTTTCAATTGCGGCCCCGCCATCAGTTGCCGCAGATATGTTTTCCGCCCCATTTCCACCACAGCAAGCATCCTTTCCTTCAGCAACTTCTTTTACTTTTACGCTAATGGATGTGCCGGCCGGAATCACATTCAATGCCACAACCACATTGTCATTGTCATTTATTTTTAAGAAATTTTGCATAATGCTGCCCTCATACCGTTTGCCTTGATATCATCCAGATAACCTGACACCGCATCTGTCAGTCCTTCTACTTTATTCAAATCCTGTCCGAAGAAGTTCTCGTTTCTAAGGAAAGCCGTCACAAATTCCCTGCTTTCTTTCCCACAATTGTCACGGAAGAACTCCAACACTTCCATATCATCCAAAATCTCATACTCCTGCCCGTTCCGACTGCCAATTAACGCTTTGCCACGAATTTCAGCGCCAGTGTAGAATGACATCAATGCTGCCAGTGAAAATGTAAGATGCGCAGGCAGTTTGCTGAATTTCTCCACATAACCGAGAAGACTGGGCATACATCTTGCCCTCCATTTGGAAACGGAATTCAAAGAAATAGAAAGCAGCGCATGTTTCACATAAGGATTATGGAATCTGGTAATCACAGCCTCCGCAAATTCCTTTAATTCCTCTTCCGGAAGAGTCAGTGTTGGAATCACCTCATCAAAAATAGTCTTTACCATAAAGTCCTTAATATCCTTGTCGTCCATGGACTGTTTTACAATATCATTGCCGCACAGATAGGAAGCCAGCACAAAAGAAGTATGCGCGCCATTTAAAATCCGCACCTTTCTCTGCTTATACGGCTTCTGATTCTCGGTAAAGATAACCGGCAGTCCCGCATCCGGCAGCGGCAGTTCCTTACTGATATCCTTAGGACTTTCAATCACCCACAATGCAAACGGTTCCCCTGTCACCATAATATGGTCCTCATAACCTAATTTCTCCCATTCTTCCTGGGCGGTATCACGGGGATATCCGGTAACAATACGGTCAACCAGGGTAGAAGTGAATATACACGCCTCCTCCACCCACTTCCGGAACCCATCGCTTAACCCCCACAATTCAATAAACTGCATCACACACTTTTTCAACATAATGCCATTGTCGTCTATCAGCTCCACAGGCAGCATCACAAGCCCTTTGCTCATATCCCCCTGAAAAAACTCAAATCTATGATATAAAAATTTCGTCAGCTTGCCTGGAAAAGTCTTCGGCGGATTTTGTTCAAACTTATCCTCCCCATCATATACTATGCCTGCCTCCGTGGTATTGGAAACCACAAACCGAAGCGTGTCAATTTCAGCCAACGCCATATACTTTTCATACTCCGAACTGGTATCTACAATGTCCTTGACACTGGTAACCTGTCTGTTCAGCACTTTTGCCTCACCGTCCACAATGCCCCGCAGAGATACAGTATACTGGCAATCCTGCTTATGGAAATTCTCCGTACTACCGAATTCGATAGGCTTAATCAGCACAATATCACCGTCAAACATCTCCTGCTCATTGGCAATATCAATCATATAATCTACAAATGCCCGAAGGAAGTTACCCTCTCCGAACTGTACCACCTTGACGGGCCTCTCCTTTTTGCCTGTCATCGCCTTGTTTAAAACTTCCATTTCCTCTCCCTTCTGCCCGCATTGCGGACATTACATGATTGTAAAAAGCAGCTATGTAAGTGCTTACATTTTCTATATTACCGCCAATTTTTTCTTTCGTCAATACGCTCTTTCCCATTTGTTAAAAAAATATCTTGAAAAAGCCGCTCAGTTTGGCTATAATTCAAGTAGGGGCTTTTGTAACCACTTACATTTATAGGGAAAAAATTATGACTATTTATGATATCTCCGAGAAAGCCGGTGTGTCTATTGCCACCGTTTCCCGCGTACTCAACGGCAGCCGAAAAGTCAGCGACAAGACCAGACGAAAAGTTTTGGATATCATTGACCAATATGGCTATACTCCCAATGTTTTTGCAAGGGGTCTGGGCCTGAACACCATGAAGACCATTGGTATCATGTGCGCAGACAGTTCTGACCTTTACCTTGCAAAAGGTATTTATTATATAGAACAAAAACTGCGGTCAAATGGGTATGACAGCATCCTTTGCTGCACAGGATATGAATTGGACGCACGTACCGCTGCCATGAATCTACTTATCACAAAGAAAGTTGACAGCATTATTCTGGTAGGTTCTAATTTCATATACGAAAAAAACTGCGATAATCAATATATTGCCAATGCTGCCGCACAGCTTCCAGTTATGCTGTTAAACGGGGCTTTGGATGCAGCCAATGTATACAGTGTGGTTTCCGACGACTATACTTCCATGTATGAAGCCACTCTGCAAATGCTCCAAAGTGGTATTCAGGACATTTTATATTTCTACAATTCCACATCCTACAGCGGTACACGCAAACTGGCCGGATACAGGGCGGCAATGCGGGAACAAGCGTTGGACTCTAAGATGCTGGAGCAGTTTTATCCCGGTTCCCATGAAGACATCCATGCCATGACGGCGCATTTACGAACCTTGCGCGAAAAAGGACTGGCGTTTCATGGTGTGATTGCTGCAGATGATACTTTGGCGCTGGCTGCTGTAAAATATGCCAGAGAAATGAATTACCGGATTCCTGATGACTTTTCTATCTTGGGATACAATAATTCTATGCTGGTAAACTGCTGCGACCCTGAACTTACCAGCATCGACAATAAATTGGAAACTCTCTGCCAGCATTTGATTACTATTTTGCTGGGCCTGCTGGAAGGGAAAGATATGCCCAAAAAGACTGTTTTTCCCGGTGAAATCATCAAAAGAGGCACTACCAGATAATTCTTACGAATTTTTATTTTATCAGTCATTCATATTATTTTGTTAGTAATATAGTTTATATATAAATGGAGGACAACAAAATGAAACAATTTTTGGACAAAGATTTCCTGCTGGAAAATGAAATGGCAAAAAAGCTGTTCCATGAATTCGCGGAAAACACACCTGTGTTGGATTACCACTGCCATATCAATCCCAGGGAAATTGCTGAAAACCGTCAATTTGACAACATCACCCAGGTATGGCTGGGCGGCGACCATTATAAATGGCGCCTAATGCGTTCCTTCGGCGTGGATGAAAAATATATCACCGGAGACGCTTCCGATTATGAGAAATTCTGTAAATATGCAGAATGTGTGGGCAAGGCCATCGGCAACCCTCTGTTCCACTGGAGCCATCTGGAGCTGCAGAGATTCTTTGGTTATCATGGGGTATTGAGCAAAAAAACCGCAGACGAAGTATGGAAACTGTGTAATGAAAAGCTGGCTGACCCTTCCATGAATGTACGCAATCTGATTAAACAGAATAATGTCACTCTGATTTGCACCACGGACGACCCTGTGGATTCTCTGGAATGGCATAAGAAGATTGCGGAAGACACTACGTTTGACGTTAAAGTATTGCCAACCTGGAGACCGGACAAGGCTATGAATATTGAGAAACCGGACTATCTGGACTATCTGGATAAACTTGCCGCTGTCACCAACGTCACTGAAATCACCAGCTTTGCAGCTCTGAAAGAAGCCTTGAAGAAACGTATGGATTTCTTTGCTTCCATGCATTGTAATGTATCCGATCATGCACTGGAATATGTTATGTATTATCCGGCAAGCGATGACGAGATAGAAGCAATCTTCTTAAAGAGACTGAACAGGATGATTCTCACCAGGGAAGAAGAACTGAAATTCAAGACCGCTTTCATGCTTTTTGTTGGCCGTGAATATCACAAGAGAGATTGGGCAATGCAGATTCACTTCGGCTGCAAGCGGGATAATAATACGCCCATGTTCAAGAAACTGGGACCTGATACCGGTTATGACTGTATCAACAACGACACGCCTTCTATGCAGATGGCTGACTTCCTGAATGCTCTTGTTACTACGGATGAACTTCCCAGGACCGTACTCTACAGTCTGAATCCCAATGACAATCAGGCCATTGGTTCCATCCTTGGCTGTTTCCAGGATTCCTCCGCTGTCACTAAAGTACAGCAAGGAAGCGCATGGTGGTTTAACGATCACAAAATTGGAATTACCGAACAATTGATTTCCCTTGCAAACTTGGGCAACCTGTCCGGATTTATCGGTATGCTTACGGATTCCAGAAGTTTCCTTTCCTATACCAGACATGAATACTTCCGTCGTATTCTGTGCAACCTTATCGGCACCTGGGTAGAAGGCGGCGGTTTCCCGGCAGATATGGACATTCTATGTGAAATCATTAAAGACATCTCTTACTACAATGCGAAGAGATATTTCAAATTTGACGTATAATATTTCTTTCTGTCAGATATACCTTATAGCCCGTTTTGACAGAGTGTTATAAGTCAGGTGGGCGGCTGGCTGGCAATGCGCAGTCAACCGCCCTTTTTGTTTCTCATTTGTTTATCCATGATATGTTTGTAATTTTACATTGGAGGTAACTCTATGACAGCCAAATCAGCCTTCATCAGATACATTGAAACTACAGAAGAAAAAACCTTCATTGCTTCCCATATTCTCTCTCAGCTTCCCGACTGGTTCGGAATACCGGAAAGCACTTTAGAATATGTCAAAAACTGTGCCGATATGCCCTTCTGGGCCATGTTCATAGACGATAAAGCAATTGGGTTTATTTCTTTAAAAGAAACAAGCGCCGCAACAGCGGAAATCTATGTTATGGGAATTCTGGAAAAATACCATGGTCAGGGTTTTGGCAGAATGTTATGGAATCAATTTCTCGCCTTCGCAAGGCAATCTCATTATGAATATATACAAGTAAAAACCGTAAAGAAAGGGTACTATCAGGAGTATGATAAAACTAATGCCTTCTATGAAGCGTTGGGTTTTCGAGAATTTGAATGTCTGCCCACCCTTTGGGCCGAAGCAAATCCCTGTCAGATTTATGTACAATTTATCGGCAATGATAACCCTGTGCAAACTTCCTGATTCTCACACAAGCCCCTCTGCACATGACTCTCATTGCCGATTTTCCTAAAACGCACCCGCTTAATATACCTTTGCCTCTTCCTCACCATTCAGTACACGCAGCGCACCCTGCGCCAATGCCAACAGTTCATCTTCTCCGGGATATACGGTAAAGGGCGCAATCCATTCCGCTCTCTCCTTCAATGCCGCCACAACATCCGCGCCATATGCGATACCGCCCGTGACTATAATCTGGTCTACCCGGCCGCTTAATACACATGCCATGGAGCCGATATCTTTCGCCACCTGGAGAAGAAATGCTTGTTTTGTCTCCGCCGCCTTTTCGTCACCCTCATTAGCGCGCTTTGTCACCTCACGCATGTCATTGGTGCCAAGATATGCGTTAAATCCTCCGTTTCCAACCAATTTGCCATATACCTCTTTTTCGGTATATTTGCCGGAAAAACACATTTTCACCAATGCGCCGCTGGGAACCGCCCCCGCTCTCTCCGGTGAAAAAGCGCCGTCACCGTCCAGTGCGTTAAACACATCAACCACTTTACCGCCTTCATGAGCGCCCACTGACACGCCGCCGCCCATATGTACTACAATCAGCCGTAAACTTTCATATGATTTACCCACTTCTTTTGCATACCTTTTGGCAACAGCCTTCTGGTTCAGCGCATGAAAAATGCTCACCCGTGGAAGCTCCGGCACGCCGGAATACCTTGCAATGGGCATCAGTTCATCTACGACGGTAGGGTCCACAATATAAGAGGGCGCACCAATGAAATCTGCGATTTCCTTTGCCAAAATTCCCCCCAGATTAGAAGCATGTTGTCCCTGTACACCAATCTTTAAATCCGCAAGCAATTCCTCTGTCACAGCATAGGTACCTCCGGGAATGGGTTTCAACATTCCTCCTCTGCCCACTACCACATTGAGACTCTTAATGTCAAAATTTTTGCTTTCCAGAAAATCTGTAATAATTTTCTTTCTAAAATCTTTTTGTGCCACAATAGAATCAAATTGACCGATTTCTTCCGTAGAATGTCTTAAAGTCTCATCAAACAATAAGGTTTCGTCTTCAAACACTCCTATTTTGGTTGAAGTGGAACCCGGATTAATAATTAAACTCTTAATGGACATTGTGTTTTCCTCCTATTCCAGTTCCGTCTCTGCACTACAGCGCCCTAACCAGGGAAGAAAATTTCATCTGCAAAGTACGCAGCTTTAATTTCCTTCCGGGCGCCTTCGTTCCGAGATTGTTTTTATGTTAAGTCCCCTCACGATCTCTCAATAGATTGAAATATTTGCCTGATTTTAGGCTTTTTTCATTTCTTCCGCTACAACCGCTGCTAAGGCAATTGAGTTTACCTTTGTCTCAAAACTGTCGGAACGGCTGGTCAGAATGACAGGAACTTTGGTGCCTGTGAGAATACATCCGTTCTTTACCTTTACCATATGTACAATGGCCTTATAGACTAAGTTGCCCGCATGAATATCCGGGAACAAGAGTACATCCGCATCTCCCTGAATCTTTCGATTGGTTGCAGCTTTATGCTTTGCGGCTTCCGCATCAATGGCAAGGTCAAGGGAAAGGGGACCGTCCACAATACATCCTGGAAGCTGGCCTTCCTCGCACAGCTTTACAAGTTCCGCTGCTTCCACCGTAGCCGGCATCTTAGGATTTACTACCTCCACTGCTGCTAAGGGCGCTACTTTGGGCATCTCTATGCCGCAGGCATTACACACGGGAATGGTATTCTTAATAATATTTACCTTATCTTCCAACGTGGGGTATGTCATAAACGCTACATCTGTCAGAAACAAAAGCCTGTCAATACCCGGTATTTCAAACACACACACATGAGAAAGCGGCTTTCCGGTGCGCAGACCCACTTCCTTGTCCAATACACTTTTCAGGAAATCCTTTGTATCAATCAGGCCTTTCATATACATATCCGCTTTACCGTCATGAACCAGCTTGACAGCCTTCAAAGACGCCTGAATTACATCCGGTTCGTCAATAATCTCATAGCCTGACAGATCCATGTCAATTGCAGCCGCGACCTCCCTTATCTTTGCCTCGTCGCCTACCAGAATCGCATCGGCAATCTCTCTTGCTTTGGCCTCTCTGACGGCCTCCAGAACCGCCGAATCCTGTGCCACGGAAACCGATACTGTCTTTTTACTACATTTGCGCACTTTTGCCACAATGTCATCAAATCCCTGTTTCATTTCCAACATACTTCCTTTCTGCCCTTATGGGACACCAATTTCTTTTTATTCTTCCGCCCGGTTTTTCAGTTGATAAACAACCGTCAAACGGCGTTTTTCACAAAGATTCTACCGTCATGAATCATATCACAAAGGACCGTAAAATGCAATAGGATACCCCCTTCCTGTTTTTATCCTTTATAATTTTCAAGTATGTCCAGAATGTCCTGTTCATATATGTTACCGTTTAGTACGGTTCCATCCGGCGCAATACAAATCGAACGGATATCTTTTGGGTCCTCTTCATATGGATTTGTACATTTTTGCTCTGTTTTAAAATATTCACCCAGGTATTTCAACGCATTACCGGAAGGAAAGATGATATTCCCCTCTGAGGCTTCTATGCCCATTTGCCTGAATTCTTCCAGAATTTCCCCAGTTCTTCTATCATATTGATTGGAAGATTCTCTGCCCACCAGCCACGCCGGATGCACTTGCAACGGTATTCCTGCGGTTTTCACCGCTTCGGCAAATATCTTTACCGTCTCTAACGGAATCGTCTCCTGATGAAACGCATCCGCTGAGAGAAGAATTTCATTCACTCCGCTTTCAGCCAGCTTCACTACAATTTCTTCTATTTGCCCCTGATCAGTGCGAAAGAAACCATTGGTAATAATCTGTCTTTTGGGAATCTGCATTTTCCGCCCGGCGGCATGTATCTTACATACTTCCTCAGAATATAAAAGTGGTTCTCCGCCAAACGTCATCAGCGACCTTATGTCAAATTCTCCGCACAATTTATAAACCGCTTCCGCCCCCGCATCTCCGTCTATGTGTTGGCCGCTTTTTATATGCTCGCCTTCGGAACAATGTTTACACTGCCCTGTACAAGCCAGGGTGATCAAAAATTCTATTCGATTTAAATTTTGTATATATGGATTCGTCTTTTTCATATACCCATTGTAACAGAACCAATGCACACACGCAATAGCAAATACGACATCAATTAAGCCATACAAAAAATATTCAGCAAGCGCGGTATAAAAATACTGCCAACCTCAAGAAGATGATTGGCAGCTAATATTTTTTAACTCAGAGAATACTCGAATCAACGTGCGTTGAAGGCACAGAAGGCTCTGACGCATGGGCTGGCATTGACGGCGCCGCCCTTAATGGAAACAAATTGTGCGATGGTCTGATATATCTTTGGTAGGTATAACTATTCCCATGCTGTTTTACCAAAAAATCCTCCGTATATATAAATCCTCTTCTTTGCAGCAAAATTCCAAAAAGATCCAACATATCTTTGCAGCTAGGCTTACGAGAAATCTTAAATTGGGGTGAATCATTATAAACTTCCCGATACGCTTTTACATAACTGGCATCGTTTACATTCCACATTGCTTGATTTTTTGGTTTAACATTCTTTAGCAAAAAAACTTCGCCTACTTTTTGCAGCGGAATGTTGCGGTAAAACGCAATCTCGGAATTATTGACTCCATTCCTGCTTACTTGACGTCTCACTTCCCGTACAGTCTCACACATTCTGCCCGCCAACGCCTGCGACTCATCCAATCCCCTCTCTCTTGCATCTTTGCCGTTAACCTGACCATATTTCATGTCATTGGAATCCATCGTATAGAAGGATAGCTCCACAGCATCTTGGGTTGAAATACAAACAAAAAAACCTCCGCTTGCTCCCGGACCGGTGATGGACTTTACCAATCGTCCCACCCTTTCCTCCACAGGTATAAATCTGCAATACACACCCTCGCCGTTTGGCAGTACATCCGTATTATCTCTGCTTCTGAACCCCGCTCCCTCTCTCCTCAATATATTGCTGCATTTCAGAGAATAATCCTGATGCCCTCCTGCTTCCGAACCAATTAAAATATCCGGCAGATACACCATTTTTCCACCATGTATAAATCCTCTGCATTCCCGCTGTATCCCCGCCACATCCGCACTTTCAATTTTATAAGAATAAAATTTCCCACCATATCCTGGGATACGTCCATCCCTATTCATAATCTACCCTCCGATTACGATTTCTGAACTGGTATTGGCTCCATCATCTGCGCAAACAGAGAAGTAAGTTTTGCCATTCCTTCGGAAGGTTCCTGCTGTACGGCCCTGGCATGTATCTTATAAGTGGCCGTACTGTCCGTCTGCCTTTTATGCGTACTGTCCGACGACACATTACCTGTAATATTTGCGTTCAGTCCAAACCATGACTTGTATGACAAGCTGCTGCTTATGTCTGCCTTTGTGGTATCCTCCCGTATATCGGACTGCTTCACTTCCATTTCAAAATCCACCGTTAGTTCGTCCATGGTAAATGCGGGCAGCGGCACCAAAGATAATAAGGGTGCGCTGATTGTCATATCCTGGGGCTTCACCGTTCCGTCCGCCCCTGTAACAGGCCTCTGCACGGTAAGTTGGATTTCATTGGTCTTTTTTCCGCTCTCTCCTTCTTGGGGCGGCTTCCCATCTTTATATGCCAGCTTCATAATGCCGTCCAGATAAACGGCTGTCAGCTCCTGCTGTCCCTTAGCCGCCGCCAAAATCGGAGCGCATATTAAAGATTCAATGGGCAGTCCTGCAAAACTATCTGTTACATTTCCTTCTCCATTTTCGCCAACCGTCTTTTGGCCGCCTTCATGTTCTCCCCCCTGCAAGGCCTGGCTTCCGGCCAGTTCTATGTTAGCCGCTGCCTGTGACATCACTGCCCTTCCAATTTCATCCGCTTTCTCTCTGTTATCCGCGGTCTGTGCGGAAGCCGAGGCTTCCATATTTCCTCTGTTGTCCGGTTGTTCCATATTTTCCATGTTGATACCTCCCTGTGCGCTTCAGCGCATGTACGAATCAGAATCGTTGACAATAAAATTTTTTTATCTTTTGTGTTTTATGAAAACTTCTCCCTTTTATATCCCATGGGATAAAGTTATCTTCCCCCAAAGTTATATTTTTTTCAGGTAATGATCTGTGACCTTAGAGATTCCTTCTGTGGGCGCCGAATTTCTGAATCTAAGCTGCATCTCATCCAAAGTCTCATCTTTTATTCCCGATGGCGCACACTCTACCATGACTTCTCCGTTCTGATCAAACATTTTGAAGCGCAATGTCATATCCACCCGCTCCAAACGCATTGTGGTATTGTGTAATAATGCCGAAACAGGTATCTTACGAATCTCTCCTCCGTCCTGCAATGCCATATTGAATGTCAAAGGAGTGTATGGTTCTTCCCCATTGCTCTTGTTTTCCCCATACCCCTGCGTTATATACTGCCATAATGCCGCTCTTTCCAACTCATAATTGGCATTGCTTACAGCGGAACCTATCTCTTCCAAAAGCTCTTTCAACAGTACTGCCATATTCTTCTTTCTCCTTAACATTCCCTTGCTTCCTCTTTTTCTGTCACAGAATCATTTACAAGTATCCAGCTAAATTCGACTCTGTTATTTCGCAGATTGTTATAATCTGTGAAATGTGCTTCCAATTCCCCTAAATACGTTCCATCCTTATATCTGACCCTTTATTTTGACCCTTAATAGCTTTGAAATCATTTTTACCACTTCTTAATAAGCGTTGATATGGGCCGTTTTCCAGATTTTATTTTTGACCCCTTTCCTGACCATTAATAGAAATAATACCATGTCTCCCATGCCTGATTTCTGCAATATCCGACATTTCTTCTGTCGAAAAAAATCTCAAAACCAAACCTTAGAGTATAATTATCATTGGCAAAAATCATAACCACCCGTCAAACGGGTGGTTTGCTCTGCGGCTATAAGCCGCTGTTACCGGCCAGCGCCTAAAGACGCTGGCTTTCACTTCGTTCAAGCCACTACGCCCTTGACTCGTCGCCGCCCTTCAAAGGGCGTT
>JAAWCE010000011.1 GCA_022793065.1 Lachnospiraceae bacterium | reverse complement strand
CGTCTGCTTGGCCTGAAATCCGGCGACAAGATTCTGTTTTACCAAAAGCAGGACGGAGAAGTGGTTTTAAGTAATGCCTCGGCACAGGCAATCCGTAAAGCGCAGGCTGCTTTTTCGGGCGCAGCCGAAGCTATGGGGATTTCCAGTGAAGAGGATGTGCAGGCTCTTGTGGATGAAGTACGTAAAGGCACTTCACAAAGTGCCTTGGGAAAGGAAAGGTAAAAATGCGGATATTGGTCGATACAAACATTCTTTTTTCCGCATTGGTTTTCCCACGGTCAAGGCCGGCACAGGCCCTGCTCCATGTAGCCGATAACCATGAGATGGTCCTGTGTGACCGCAATATCACGGAACTACGGGATATTCTGGGGCGGAAAGCGCCTAAGTTCCTGCCGGATGCGGAAGTCCTGCTGGCGGAAATGTCTTATGAGCTGGTCCCGGCGGTAAACCATGCGGAAAAACTGATACGTGACGCTAAGGACCAGCCAATCCTGAATGCTGCCATTGTGTCTGATGTGGACATTATACTTACTGGAGACAAAGACTTCCTAAACCTTGAAATGGAACATCCCAGATGTATGACTGTCGCACAGTTTTTAGAAAGTGAGGGCGTGATGGAATGAACATCACACTTTTTTAGCAACAGAGAAACCGGCAGTCTGTTTTCAAATCGCCGGTTTCTCATTATGACGGATTTATTCCATCTGCTGTATCTCATTTTTCAGCATACGCTTAATCTTGTCGCTCATAGTCTCCGTGCTGGTCTCGCTGAAATGAATCCGCACGATATAGGTGGTGCGGCCTATCTTCTTCACCAGTGCGGGCGGGTTTTCTGCTCTGGCTGTGGCCGTGGTGTCTGTTGCTTTCTGGATATTTTTCTCGCTGCTCATGGTATCATGCTCCTTTCCCGGACAGTCCCACGGTATGTATAGGGATTGCCCTTGCTGCTGTTTTAAGCGTTATTTTAACACCCAAACCAGTTGACGCCAAATACGGCATCACATATACTATAAACAGTAGGTATTCAAAATGTCCAAGTGGGATAAACTATTAACCGGAATTTATTCCTTGTCAAAAAACGTTTGATTCGATGAATTATGTTGAGACAGTGAAACAGTAAAAAAATCGCCAGCAAACGCGGTGGATGCTAAAAGAACTTGGATTGAAACGATACTTGAAAATGGGATTGAGATTAATGAACTAACGGAGGACCTTTATGAAAGACGTACTTATGATGATTCTGGAAGACTGTCCTTATTGTCACCAGGCTTATCGGATTATGGAAGATTTGAAGAAAGAACACCCGGAATATGCTGAGGTCAGCATTCGAATTGCCGACGAAGAAAAAGAATCCGCTCTCGCAGATTCTCTGGATTATTATTATGTGCCGACTTATTTTGTCGACGGAAAGAAGATACATGAAGGCGTGCCTACGAAAGAAAAGGTGCAGGCAGTGTACGAGGCGGCGCTGGCAGATTAAGTATTTTGTTCTAACAAATACTACAAACATCCGTGTACAAGGGGCTACAAACGATATAAAGAAATGTTTTAGATATGCAGAGTGGAAAGGTCAGATTTTCCACTCTATTTTTACATGCTCACTCACCGATGTTATGCCAATTTTTTTCAAAAAATCAACAGGTCTAAGAAAACGAATACAGAAGGAAATCCTATATGTAACTTCATTAACTTTTATTCAAGAAGTAGAATTAGATGAAGGCGAAAATGCGGGGGAAATTTCTCAATATCCATTAAAGGATTTACTTGATAAATTTTATTGTCATATATCTGATCTTTATGAAAGTATCAATTTACCTCAATCTCAAAATTGCTATCTGGAATTTGCAAGCCCCGCCTTAGAAGATATAAAACTGTTGCGCTCAATTATTGGAAAACATGTATATAACAAAGAAATTGATGGATATGTGCAACTCATAATTGAATAGACCTCCTAATCCAGACAGTCGGCCAAAACGGATAAAAAGCTGTCATAATCTACACATTTGAGCAGCTTTTCCCGTTTTGTGTTTTCTACTAATATAGCGGAAAGATTTTCAAATACATCCAGAAAAACTTTGCGTTCCTGAGTATTGGAAGACAATAAAAGCACAATGTTAACCTTCTCTTCATTCCACTGGATTCCTTCACTGGACACTACGATATACATTCCGGTCTTTTTTGCATTCATTTTCATAGAATGCGGAATTGCAACATTTCCGAAAGCCGTAGAAGCCAGTTTCTCACGCTCAAATATTTCTTGTTTAAACGTTTTATTTACATACCCGTATTCTTCCATCACCGCGCAAATCTGTCGAATCGCCTGCTCTTCATTTTCCATCATCTCACCGCGAGAGAAAAATTCCCTTCTGGTGATCTTACACAGATTGCTTTTAAATTCTGCTTTCTTTCTTTTTAGCAAAATGGCGCTGAATAGCTTCGAGATATTATCCCGATCGCATTCTGTCAAAAAAGGAGAAACAACAATATGCGGTATCGTGTAGAAGCTCACCAATTGAACCGTAGAAATAATCACATCGGCAGAAGTGTTTTTTAAATTATCCTCCGAAGTCAATATCGAGTCAATTTCTATCATATCTTCAAATAATGAAGAAAGCTTATCGACTAATTTCATCTTCAGACCATAATATTCCGGCGACAAAACTGCGCATACAATCCGACTGTTAAAATCTCTCTGCGATAAAATGACATTCCCGATGTGTATCGCGATATATGTTATCTCATCCTCATTAATACGATACCCTGTAATACGACGAAACACATGAGATAAATTAATCGCACAATCATACATTACAGGGTAATTTTTTTGGATATTTGAAATCAACGGATTGTTTAACATAAATCCATTCTGACATCGAATTACAAGATTTTTAATATGCAATGCAAAAAATGCAAACGCTTTCAAATCCTGACAGGTAATATAATAACTATTGATTTCTTTTATTAGTTCCAGCGTCAAGTCAATATACTCTTCTCCAATCGTATTTTTTAATTCATCGATATCCATTTTGTTATAATCTACATTTGTTATACTGCTAAGCAGCATCAGGTTCAATTCATTGATTTCTCCTTCCAAATAATGAACTCCATATTTGTACTCCACACAACTGACAATTTGTTGAAGCATTCCTTCGTATTTCCTGTCTGACGATTCCATGAATTCACCTTTTGATGTTTCAAAAACATAATGATGTTTCATTCGGTCGATTTGAATCATAATATGCAGCAATAGATTGATAAAAGCATAATCATTGATATAGTAGCTATTTTTTTCAAATTGTTCTTTTAGCAAATCTGCCAGATACGATATATCATACTCCTGATAGTACTCCTGCAGTTTTGAAATACTTAAATACCTTTTGTGTATTTCCTCATACAGTATGGAACTCATTAACTTCCGCTTACTCTTTTCATCCCCTTCTAATGACACAGAATACCCTTTTGTTACCAACTGCAGTTGATATTCTTCCAATTTTTTTCTAAGCTTTCCAAGATCTGATTTTATCGTACTCTCACTCACATATATTTCTTCTCGAAGATCTAAAATATTAAGCGATTTAGTTGAAAGCATTTTTTTGATCAGATAATTTCTTCTCTCCATCGAAGTTTGAGGAATCACATTCTGTTCCCCAATATACTTTTCCATCACTTCAGAATTTACCATGTATCCTTTATTACTTGAAAAAACAAGCTGGCAATCAATTTCGTTTATCTCCGATATATACTTTTTTATAGTTCGTATTGATAAACCCAGCCTTATCGCAAGATTTCCTGCCGTTATCCAGTTATTTTCCGCACTTAGAATTTTTAACAAAGACATATATTTTGAATTCATCTCTTCCTCCATTCTGTGTGCGTTTCACAGCACAAACACGCAGTATGCGGACAACTACGGGGTTGTCGTCACACTGAAATGCGGCAACCCCATTTGTGTCTTCACTCACGATGAGACAAAAGATCTTCCAGTTTTTTCATGCGCAAATCATAGCTTTTCCCAATTTTCAAAAGCTGCTTTGTAAGTATAATTTCACTATTGACTGTCATCATTGTATCCTGTGCATGTGCAAAAAGAAGCGAATACTCTATTTTTTCTCCGTTTCCTTCTCTCTGCAGCATATCGGTATGTTTTTGATGAGCCTCGAGAATAAAACGCTGCGCTTTTTCCAGCTCTGATTCTGCCTCTTCAAATTTTGCTTCCGCAATACAATCCAGAACCGTTTTACAGCAATTTCTGGCATCTCCCGCACTTAATATGATTCCCATTGATTCTTCCACAAATTCTTCATTCATATAATTTCCCTCTGCTATCCTTCTGCTTCCAGTTCTTTTTGCAATTCCTGATTGTCGTATACTTTGAAAAACGGATAATAAATGATTCCGGATATAACCAAATTAATCAACACAAGAACAACTCCCATAATCGACTGTGAGGAGAAGTATCCCAAAACCGGACACGGCGCAAACCAAAAATTAAACACATGCACCGGTATCGGTACGATCGGAATCACTTTCATAAAAATAAAAGTACTGACCGGCAAGGCGATTGCATTCAACAACGCCGGAATCATCAGTATCGGATTCCAGACCACGCAGCCAAACATGACAGGTTCGTTGATATTGATCAGGCTGGGAACAATAGACGCTTTCCCCAGGGTTTTTAACTTCCTCGATTTTGCCCCGAGTAGCATCAGAGATAATGCCAAAGTCGCCCCGGTTCCGCCCATCATAATATAGGCGTTCGCAGTCTCCGCCGTAACCATGGAAAGGTTCTGGACTGTCGCGGTTCCTGCCGCCGCCAGTTCCGCATTTTTCGCGATGGCGCCCAGCGTTACCGGCGTCCAGATTCCAGTCAACACCCACGCGGAAACACCCATTGTATAGAACAATGTTCTTGCCAATTCAAAACAAATATAAACTCCTAATATTTGCATCCCACTGGAAAATGGTTTAAAAAGTATCTCAATTACACCAAACAAATCCACCTTCAACTTTAGAACTACAATCCATCCTGTGATCACAACGAAAAAAATCGGTACAATCAGGTCAAACCATTCCTTAATAAAGTCAGGTATTACCGAATCTTCCTTGAAAAAAGAAAATTTACGGAATAATCGAACCACAAGACTGGTAAAAACACCTGCCACCATCGCACAAAACATTCCTGTTGCCCCCAGAGAAGAATCTCCAAATCCAATGATTTCGTTTACCTCAATTCGAGGCGTAATAATAATCAAAAATAAGATAAGGCTTACCGATCCCGCAATAATGCGGTGAGATCTTAATCTCATTTTTTCACAATAATTAAACGGAATTAAAAAAGCGACAAACAGAGATATTTTTCCAAACGTCCAGCCGCTCAAAGCATTTCCATCAATCGGAAATCCAGGAAATACACTGTTAATAATCCCAATCACCGTAAAAATAGAACCAATAAAGATAAAGGGAAGTAACTGCAGCATAGAATCTCGAATCACCTGCACCCATACATTAGAAGTAATCTTATTCATTTTTGGAACCAATTTATCATTCATCCAATCCAATATCTTTTGCACGTCTTCATCCCCTTCTACTTTTCCAATACGTCCATCAAATGATCCAGCGCTTTTTCACCGTCTAACGACGCATAGTAATCCCCCCGCATCAGCATTACTTTCACATCACAGGTTTTCTCGTAGTCCTTAATCTCCTCCGCCAGATACGCCAAATGCGGACCTACCATAATACAATCAATTTCCTGAATATAACTTTCAATCTCCGACTCGCTCCTGGCGCGAACATCCATTTCAAGTCCACGTTTCTTTGCAGCTTTCCGGATATTGGCAGCCATAAATCCACTGCTGAGTCCGGAACCGCACACTAATAATACATTTAATTTGCTCATACAAAAATCCCCCTTTTTGTTTGATATTTGAGATTCGAATCTTAAAATTTGTCTATATTATAGCTTAAATACACGTTCTTCCCCTTTACTCTAATGCACCCTTGGCATGCAAAAGATAATCCGGATGATTTTATATTCTACGAAATAACACCGGAAAAGAAAAAGGATAATGCATATCTGGTTATAAAAAACCAGAAGCATTATCCTTTCAAAAATTTTATCGTTATGCCTGCAAAAATGCTTTCAATCATTGAAACACATACCGCCTCAGCCGTTCAAAAGCCTCCTGCACCCTGGACAATGGCAGCGCAAGATTCATCCGAATCGCATATTCCCCATGAAACATCCGTCCATCCTGCCATGCCACGCCTACGTCCCATCCCGCTTTCTCCAGCTCGTCCATGGTTTTGTGGTGCTCTTCACACCACCGCCTGCAGTCCAGAAACAGCATGTAGGTTCCTTCCGGCTTACTGACTTCCACGCCTTTCAAATGTTGACGGATAAAATCACACGCAAAATTAACATTTTTACTCAACACTTCCCTTAACTCATCCACCCACTCCTGTCCTTCCGGTCTGTAAGCTCCGATCAGCGCATGCATCGAAAGCACATTCATTTCGTTATAGTGAGATTTCCGGGCGCATGCACGTACCCGGTCCCGCAGATAGGAATTGTAAATGATATGATAGCTTCCCACCAACCCGGCAAGGTTAAACGTCTTACTCGGCGCATAGAGCGCTACCGTCCGATTGCGCGCATCTTCGCTGATTGATTGTGTTGTGATATGCTGATGTCCATTCAAAATGATATCCGACCAGATTTCATCCGAGATCACCACACAGTCATTCGCCCGGTACACTTCCATCGCCTTTTCCAGTTCCCAGCGTTCCCACACGCGTCCGCAGGGATTGTGCGGACTGCAAAATACCGCCACGTGAATCCGATTTTCTTTCAATTTGACATCCATATCCTCAAAATCCATGCGCCAGATTCCATGCTCATCTTTTTTCAGCGGACTGTGCACAATCTTATACCCATTATTCAAAATACTGTTTGTAAACCCGATATAAGTCGGACTGTGCAGCAAAACAGCGTCTCCAGGCGCGGCAAATGCCCGCAGCACAGAAATCACGCCGCCGAGCACACCATTTTCATAACCGATATGTTCCGGTTCCAGACCGACAACCCCATTTCGCGCTCTATGCCATCGCATGATTGATTGAAAATAGGCATCCGAAGGACTAAAATATCCGAACGCCGGATGCTGGATTCGCTCGGCGATTGCCTCGATGATTGTCGGCGCCGTCGGAAAATTCATATCTGCCACCCACATAGGGATAACATCAAACCCAGGCTTCGGCTTCTTTGGCGCATACCCTTTGCCAAGCCCGTCCACTGCAATCGCATCTTTTCCGCTTCTCTCCATTATGGTTGTAAAATCATATTTCATAGATTGTGCTCCTTCTTTTCTGCTACAATATATTGAATCAATATTTTAAACTATCAACTTCTACGCTTTTAATTACCTGCCATTTATGACACCTTCAATATCTCTGCCACTGTAGAAGATGCGGACAACCGTAACAAGCTGCTTATTACTCTCTACCAAATAATAGATTACATAATTGTCTACCGGCACCCGGTACATTTTCATACTTTTCCACGGTTCCCATTCTACAAGTGCATACCGGAACGGCATAAAGTTGAGGGATTTGACCTTTTTTCGGATACGAATGATCTGTCCTTTTGCTATATCCGGGACCTGTAATTCAAAAGCAATATAGGAATAAATATTTCGCAGATCCTCAAGAGCTTCAGGAGAATATACAACATCATACCGGTCATTCATATACCAAATTCCTCCTCCAACATTGCATCAACTTCTTCAGCAGTATAAGTTTCACCGGATTTGAGAGATTCAATGCCCTTGACAAGCTCTGCGTCTAACTCCTTATGGCTCATGCCGCCGATAGCAGTCGGTCTTGCAATCGGTAAACGGAGATCAAAGGGCATCCCTCTTCTGAGAATGATTTGGCTATACAGCATCTGAATAGCGCTGGATGGCGAGATACCAAGTTGCGCAAGTATATTTTCGGCATTTTCCTTTAAGTCTGTATCAATGCGGGCATAAACCGCAGATGTATTTGCCATATATGTTCCACTCCTTCCTTTTCCTTAATTATACACAATAAACGCCAGCATTTGCAAGCAATTGCAAGCAATACTCAAAAATATCTTTTTGTAGAATTTCACCGCAAAATCAACTCCGGTTTAAAATTCAAATAATCTCCCGAGACCAATTTATACTCGATTCCATCCACATAACCATTGAAGCTGTCATCGTACCTCGCCTCCCCATGGCAATGGGAATAGATTACTTTTTCCGCTCCATACATTTTCGCCATCTGTGTAAATGGGCTCTCCTCCTCACCGACACTGGTCGGCGGATAATGCAAAAACATAATATACTTTTGACATCCCTCTTCCCGGGCTTTTTCAAAGGATATTCGTAATCGCTGAATCTCCCTTTCTCTGATCTTCAAAAAATGCTCCACACTGTCCTTTCCCTCGTAGCAATATCCCTTCGTCCCCACCAATCCGTAGCTTTCATAGCGATAGAAATTATTTTGAAGAAATTCCATTTTTCCCTGATACAGCTCATTCAACCTTTCTGTCTTTTTTGCGTCCCAGAACATATCATGATTTCCCCGCAGCAAAATCTTCCGTCCCGGCAGCGCTTCAATAAAACGTAAATCTGCCTCGCATTGTTCCAGATTCTTTCCCCAGGAGTGATCGCCGGTAATCACGACCGTATCTTCTTTTTTGACTTTCCTTCTCCAGTTTTTCTCTATCTTCTTTACGTGATTTTTCCATTTTAATCCAAAGACATCCATCGGTTTATCGACCGAAAAAGACAAATGAAAATCACCGATCGCATACAAACTCATGTTATCCTCCAACACTATACTTTAATGCTCTCGTAATAAGCGACTTTACAAAAATCTTCTTTATTTTATTGGAAGATAAAAAAACAACTCAAACGCTCCGTCTTCCTTTTTCACTTCCATCTCCCCATGATATCGCTCCACGATCTCCTTGATACTGCGAAGTCCATAGCCATGATTTCGCGCATCTTTCTTCGTCGTCTGCGGAAGTTGTTCCAATACTCCATCTCCTTGTCCGACACATGCATTTTTAACAGAAACGGCCAACAAACCTTTGCGAACCCGCCCCTCCAGAATCACAGATCGCTGCGATACATCTAATTCCATACAGGCCTCCATCGCATTATCCAACGCGTTTGCAAATAAAGCGCAGATATCCGCCTTTTCAAAAGGCAGCTCCGAAGGGATCTCCAACGTACGCTCCCAGGCAATCTCCCGCTGATTCATCTGCGCATCTTTCACCGACAACACTGCGTTCACCGTAGGATCCCCGCAATAATCCAGCGTCCCTGCGAGCGCCGGATTGTGAATCAACTCCTGAATATACGTCATTCTCTGCTCTTCCGGCAACGCTTGGAGGATCTGAAGATGATTTGCGAGATCATGTTTCATTCTTCTGATTTCAAAATGCTGCCGCTCCAGCGCATCATAGTAATTCTGCCGAATCTCTTCCGTCATTACCTGCTGTTCCAACTGCTTCTGTTTCACCAAAACTCTGACCGCCCACAATAAACCGATAAAAGAAACAACAGCCAATGTCAGCAACATAAAATACATGTTCTCATTCGGAAGATCGACGTACATTTCACTGCTCAGCAACACCGTACTCAGCACAATCCCCATCGGCATCAGCGTTAGAAGTATCAGCAATCTCCACATGGCCGCCGGCAATTCGTAACCTTTCTCCGGTGCAAATTTTTTCGTCCCCAGATACAAAATAATCGCCGCAAACACCCGCATCCCAAGAAACATATCCATATATAGAGAAGTTTCCCATCTGACAAAAAAATTATCAATCAAAGCATTGATCGCAAACACCGTATGGGACAGCATCATCCCGATCGTCAGTTTCTTCAAAAACGATCCCTGGCAAGCCAACCAGACAATTCCCAGAAATACCGCCTCCGTCGGAAGAATATTGTCCCAGTCTCCAATATAAATAACCATTCCTGCAACCATTGCGCTTGCCCCGAAAGCAAGCAGCCATGCCCACCATTTTTTTCGGATTCCCAAAAGATGGTCCAATACTTTACAGTGCATCATCGAAGCGACCACACTGAATATAACCTGAATGATCGTTACCATAAATCCCGCAACTCCCCTTCTTCTTATCTTTCCTCCAACAGCATTTTCGCCAGACTTTTCACAGCATCCGCTTTCATAGCTCTGCTAAGCGGCAGTTCAGCTTCTTCGATCTCCACGGATTTACTGCCGATATGACTCACCTTTGCGGCATTTACCAGATACCGCTGATGAATTCGAACAAATTCCGAGTGAAGCTTTGCTTCCACCTCGTCCAGTTTTCCGTAAAATGGATACTCCCCTTCCCCCGTCACCAGAATCACTTTTCGCCGATCACTGTAAAAATACAAAATATCTTTTTTACGAAACCGATAAGTTCCCTCTGTATTTTTTAATAAAAATACCTGCGACGCTTCCGCTGTGATACACTCCCGAACTCTGCGCATAAGATCTCGCAATTTCCCCAAATCGACCGGCTTCATGATATAATCCAGCGCATCCACACGATACCCGTCAAAAACATATTCCGCATAACCGGTAACAAACACAAGCAACAGATTCTTATCAAATTCCCGAATCTTCTCTGCCGCCTCCATGCCATTCATCTTATCCATCTCCACATCCAGAAACAAAAGATCAATCTCACCCGGGTGCTTTTTCAGCCAGCTCACCGCGCCGGCTCCCGTCGAGAATTCATAAACAATTTCTTCCGTCCCTTCATCCAGTATCTTCTCCAACTGTATGCGCAATGCATCCCTTGCCCGAGTCTCATCATCACACAATGCAATTCTTAACATTTCCTCTTCACTCCCGCACTTTTCATTCCAAATACGTTCTAATTCCAAAATAGTATATCATATCTGTTCCAAACTTGACATGTGAAGTGCAGATTTTTACATTTTTCAAATGGTGTTGCCAAACTTGACATCCAATCAGCCATATTTGACATCGCCGATTTTGGGTTGCGGATTTTGTGCTATCATTTCCTTACGTTGTGAGGATATTCTAATCAGATATTCTGTTCCAATCCTACTGTGCCAGACACTTCATCAAGCCCAATAAAGCAGAAGACAGTCGGGGAGCGGCCCTCCTGTCTTCTATGGTCTTGATTCCGTGGCACAAAATGGATTTTCACAGAACATCTGATTAGAATATCCGGCAAGGGTACTGGTTTCACAATTGCCTATTGGGATGAGCTGCCCGACAAACGGGCAACTGCAACTCTTAGGATTCAGATGCCAAAAGAATCTTTCTCAGCGTGCATCTGGCAAATTGCACAAAATGTGTTCTGAATTGTGACTGCGCAGGATCTTAGCGCTTCTTAATGTTCTGCCAAGCCACAGCAATTCGGCGGCAAGGATGCCGGCGAAAGCCCGATCTGCGCCACGGACGGCGCATTGAGGGCGGTTGCGTCCCCTTCTCCATATTTTCATCAGAACATTTTAGAAGCGCTTAGATCCGTAGCCTGGAACAATGAAGAACACATTTTGTGCAATTTGCCTAAACCAACCAGAAAAACAACTTTTAATCTCACAATCCTATTGAATGAATCACTGAAAGGAGCATCACTATGTTATACGTAAAAGATCTTTACAAGTCTTATGAAGTCGGTCAGAAAAAGTATTCTGTATTAAAGGGAATCAGCTTCCAAATCGCGCAGGGAGAATTTGTCGCTGTCATGGGGCCTTCCGGTTCCGGAAAGAGTACTTTGCTCAACTGCATTTCCTGTTATATCCCATTTGAGCAGGGAAATATCTCCCTGGGCGGTATGACGCTTACGAATCTAACAGAGTCGGAACTCGCTGAGGTCCGCAACAAGAAACTGGGGTTTGTTTTTCAGGATTTTATGTTGCTGGACGGACTGACTATCCGGGAAAATATTCTGGTTCCCCGCATCATCCAGGGAAATGTATCTAAGGACGGAGAAAAGCTTGCCGACCAGTTGATTTCCCTGTTTGGCATTGACCATATCCGCAATAAATATCCCGCAGAAGTTTCCGGCGGCGAGCGACAACGAACCGCCGTTGCCAGAAGTCTGATCAATCAGCCGCTGATGATTCTGGCGGACGAACCGACCGGAAATCTGGACAGCAAATCCAGCCGGGCAGTCATCGAAGCGTTCGAAGACGCACAGTCAAAAATGGACGCAACGATTTTTATGGTAACACACGATAGCTATGCCGCATCCTTCTGCGACCGAGTCATTCTCCTCAAGGACGGTACGATCTACAAGCAACTGGAAAAAGAAACAACCCGCAGTCATTTTCAGGATGAACTGTTAACTGCAATCAAAGAAATGAGTGGTGATGAACAATGATGACAATACAGAAAATGGAACAAAAACTTCAAAAAGCAGACCATAAACAGGCCAAATTGTATCTCTTCTGCAATTTTCTTTCCCTGATGCTGATCTCCGCATATTCGGCCATGATGTGTTCTCCTACCGTGCTGAATATTTTGCCGGGTGGCGGAGACAGCCGCAAACAAATGTATGCCATTTTTACACTGGCACTGTTTGGTTGCGTCGTATTTACCGTCTATGCCGCCAGCCTGTTCTTCCGCAAAAAATCCCGTCAGCTCGGCATCCTTATGGCGCTTGGCGCTTCCCGCAAAAGACTTGCTCCAGGACTTTTCCGGGAAGTATTGTCCCTAAGTTTCTTTTCGTCTTTTGCCGGTATTTTGGCAGGCTTCCCATTTATCTGGATTTTGTGGAACCTGTTCCGTATTTTTATTATCGACAGCGCCGAAATGAAATTGATTTTAAGCCTAAAATGCCTCTTGATATCCGTTCCGTTCTTCTTACTGGTCGTCGCATTTGCCTGTTTTACGGCATTTCGCTACTTACAGAAAACAAATATCCTGGACGTCGTACAGGAAGAACACAAAAATGAACCCGTAAAGTCATTTGGCAAGTGGTGTGGCCCCGTCGGCATTATTTTGCTTTTATTTGGCGCTATAGCCGGCTACAGTGGGCCTATGCTCTACCAGACACTGTTCCAGGCCTATTCCCCTGCCTGGATCAACCTTTTGTATGCTCCGGTTTTCATCGGACTCTATCTGATCATGCTGCACACCGTAACACATGGCTGGAAAAGTATCAAAAGAAATCCTTATAAAAATATCATTTCCCGGAGTATGATGAAATTCCAGGGACGGCAGACCGTCAACAACCTCCTTGTGACAACCGTCCTGATTGCGGGAGCCTGTTTCGCCGTTTTCTACACGCCAATGCTGGGAACCGGATCCATGATAGAGACAAACAATCGTACTTACGATTATCTCTTTCATTATCGCGCCGACCAGGACGTCATGAGCCGCGAGGAAATTGAGGCCCAGGCTGCAGAATACGGTCTCACATTAACCGACTGGAATTCCTGCGATTATCTGACCCTGGCAATGGATGGTATGGAGCGAATCGAGGAAGAGGATGGCAGTTTCTATTTTGAATACACAGAACTTTTGCAGTCCGGCAAATTCCTGTCCGCATCCGCATTTGCCGATATCACCGGGCAATCCGTGAACGTCGCGCCTGGAACCTATCTCGCAGTATCCAATACGGCAGAAACCTCCTTGTATGTTTATCTTGAATCCACCCAACTGACCAATATGTCTACCCGGGCAAAACTTCCCGTTAAATTTGCAGGTCTTGCCCATTATGACATGCTTACCGATTCCGTCGGCTATTATATTCTGAACGATGCTGACTATCAAACAATCGCTGAGGGGCTGACAAAAGACTGGATGGGAGAAATGTTTTGCTTTAACGCGGATGGAACAGACAGTTATCCCTTTGCCACTTCGCTTTTTCATCGCTTTGTAGACTGCTTCGGCCCGGAATGCGAACTCCCCCACTACTACGATCCGGTCATAAAAGCAAAGTGTGACGAAAACGGGGAGGTTTACTGGGGCGATACCGACGATATGACGGCGATTCATTTCAGTAAACCAGATGCTTCGGATTTCCGCGCTTACTGGACCTATATGCCCAAAATCCGCATATTGGATCAAAATGATTTCCTGCGAAACTTCGCCGTCTTTCTCATGATCTTCATATTCATTGCAATCGTCTGCATGAGCGCGGCTCTCGTAATCAGTTATACCCGCTGTCAGACAATCGCTCTGAATAACCACTATATATTTGATGATCTGAAGAAACTCGGAGCGTCGCCGGATTTTCTTGCAACAGAAGTCAAAAAGCAGTGTCGCCCCATATTTCAGATTCCTTCTCTCGTGGGTATGACGGCAATGTTCCTGCTGTACAGCATGATCATGTATGCGAATGACGGTAAATTTGAATTTTCAGAAATCTGTGGTCTTGGGGTCTGTCTAAGCATTTTGTTAATCATAGGCGTTCTCATATACCTCGTATACCTCCGGACGATTCAAACTGTAAAAAGAAATCTCGGAATCCTCTAAAAAAATACCAGAAAATGCCGATATTATTAAAGAAAGGGGAAACCTTTCGTATGAAATTATTCTAATCAGAAAGGAGATGAAATTATGGCAATCAATGCACTATCTGGTTATGGTTCATACCGTTCTTACGGCACTTACAATTCCGGACTTGATTATCAAAGCTGGGTGAACAATGCAAATGCACAGGCGGAAGATCTGGAAAACAGAATTACATCCAAAAGTGACAGCACCTCCAGTTCGTCGAGTACGTCCAGCACGACAAGCTCATCCAGTACTTCTAGCTCATCAAGTTCCTCTGTTTCGTCAAGTGTTTCCAGTACTTCTTCATTCTTACTGAAGTATAAGAAAACGCTTACAGAACTGGAAGACGCTTCCAAAAAGCTTCAGGCTGGTAACAAAAACAGCGTATTCACGAAGTATGAAAGCGCATTGGCGGCAGTTTCCAAGGCCGAAACAGATGCTGAAAAGGAAAAGGCACAAACAGCTTTGAACAAAGCAAAAGACGATGTTTTATCTGCAATCACTGATTTTGCAAATAAATACAACAACGCTGTCTCTTTCCTCGAAAGCAATTCTGACCGCGGCATTGGTGTTTCCAATCAGCTTGGTTCTCTCAAACGCGCCATGACAACCAATGATGCGTTAAAACGAGTTGGACTTGGACTTGATGATTATGGAAAACTGACTGTAGATAAGGATAAAGTGAGCGAAGTTATAGACAAAAATTATAATGCGCTCAAAGATGTGGTAGGCGGACAGTTCGGTATTGCGAATCGTGCAGGCTCAAGAGCATCCTCTATCCTGGATTCGTCCATTGACACCGTCGTGGGTTCTTCCGAAACCAGCAAGAGCGCTCAACAAAGTAGCAAAGCAAGCGCACTCGCAGCAGCAACTGGAGCTGACAGCTCCATGTCAGACTATTTCCTGAGTTATGCAAATTTCGCCAAAAGCGGAGCTTACAATCTCAGTAACTTCTATGCTGTAGGCATGCTTTTGAATACTTTGGCTTAAAGCTTAAACTACTGCAGGCAGTGATTACACATCACTGCCTGCTTTTTCTTCAATACTATCTACTAAATCATAAACTCCGATTCGCCTAGCGTCCAATTCTGGCAGACCAATGAAAATGGTTCCGCATACATATCGTTCCTCTTTCGTCTGTTCAATACGAACCACTTTCAGAAATGCGTGGATCACTTCATCCGTCCAAATCTTTAAATTTGTCTCATATACTGCCCCAATCGCTAACGGAACATCACAAATAAATCCTACGCCTGTCTTGGAGACATCCAACACTTCAACTTCCGTCTCTTCTGCAGCCGCCGAAGCGTCATTCATATTTTTAATCAACAATTTGGCAGATAAATCAATTCGTCTGCTATCTCTTTTTTCTTCCATATTTTACGTACCCCCTTTGCAGCATCTTTTTTTCTATTTTAACGCATTTACTCTTTCTTTGCAATTCCCTGTAAACGATATATACTTATAAAATGTATCTGCGGCAAGACTTTTCCCCCGTCCCTGGTCCATCACAATCTGAATGGATCGTCCGGGAATCTCAAAGTTGACAGGTACTCTCAGAAGCTTTCCTCCTTTTAACAATGGTTTCGCCATTTTTTCTGCAACGAATCCGATTCCAAAATTATTTTCAACCAATGGAAGGATAAGATCTGAAGTCGCCACTTCCATATCCAACTCCATATCTATTTTATGCTCTATAAAAAACATCTTGTACAGTTCATAGGTTGCCGTTCCACTTCCCAATCCTACCAACGGATATCTAACAATATCTTGTAGTTTCAGAGGCTCCTTGCACAGCTCTTTGTATTGCACTCCCGCCACCAGAATATCCCGAAAATCTAATACCTTTTCACAACAGAGCGTTTTCGGCACCTCAAACGGTGTCGTAATCACAGCAAAATCCAGCTTACCACTTTCCAATTGCTTCAGAATCTCCGGTGTTGTATGGTTATGTATTTTAATCCGGATCGCAGGATACTTTAGTTTAAAATCATGTAACATATCCAGCAGATAAAGATGAAGCGCTGTCTCCGTCGCACCGATATCCACCGTTCCATATCGCTGTGCGTCATGTCCACAGATCTCCTCCTGCGCGTGTAACAAATGTCTGCACGCTACTTCCACATGCGCATACAGCCGCTCCCCCTCCTTGGTAAGACTAATTCCTCTCGCCTCACGGACAAGAAGCCTACAATTCAACTGAGACTCCAGTAACTTTATCACCCGCGTCACGTTTGGCTGATTGCTCCCTAAAGCTGTTGCCGCCCGTGTTATATTTCTATATTTCGCAACATAGTAAAATATTTTGTAGTACTCGAAATTTATATCCATATAAATTTTATATTCCTTTTATAATAAATATATATTTTTAATATTAATTATCTGGTAGTATAATATATTTCCAGTGAAATGTACAGAGAAAGGAATGAGACTTTATGAATAAAGATTTGACGGTTGGCAATCCTCAGAAGATTCTGTGGGCATTTTGTTTGCCCATGTTTGGAAGCATTGTCTTTCAGCAATTATATAATATTGCAGATTCGCTGGTCGCCGGAAGATTTATCGGTGAAAATGCGCTTGCAGCAGTGGGAAACAGCTATAATATCACTCTGATTTTCATTGCTTTCGCCTTTGGCTGCAATATCGGGTGCTCTGTGATCGTTTCACAGTTATTTGGAGCAAAAGATTTCAAAACCATGAAATCTTCCGTTTACACCGCTTTGATCGCAAGCGGTATCTTATGCGCTGCTTTGATGCTGGTCGGCCTACTTTCCTGTCAGACCCTTTTGCAACTCATGCGAACACAAGAAGAAATTATGGCCGAATCTTCCCTGTACTTGAATATTTATATCTGGGGACTCCCTTTCCTGTTTTTCTATAATATCGCCACTGGAATCTTTTCCGCGCTGGGCGATTCGAAAACACCGTTTGTTTTTCTCGTATTTTCCTCCAGCGCTAATATTCTGATTGATATCCTTTTTGTAAAAACATGTTCTATGGGAATCGCCGGCGTCGCCTGGGCCACCTTTCTCTGCCAGGGAGTTAGCTGTGTCCTCTCGATGATTCTGATTTTAAAACGCTTGGCAAAAATAAAAACAGAAGGCGCTGTCACCATCTTCTCCTGGAGTCTATTGAAGAAAATAGCAATCGTCGCTATCCCCAGCATTCTTCAACAATCCTTCATTTCCGTTGGAAATATGCTGATTCAAGGATGCATCAACAGTTTTGGTGTCAGTGTCGCCGCCGGATACTCCGCCGCCGTCAAATTAAACAACCTGGTGATCACTTCTTTCACCACCATCGGGAACGGCATCTCCAACTTCACGGCGCAAAACCTCGGCGCCGGAAAATACAAACGAATTCAGGAAGGTTTTCGGGCCGGTCTGAAATTAGTCTGGTGTCTGTGCGTACCATTCTGTGTAATCTATATTGCATTTGGCAAATACTTATTACTGTTGTTTATGGATCAAAGTTCCGCGACCGCACTTATGACCGGAAGACAATTCTTATGGATTCTATCCCCGTTTTATTTCGTCATTTCCGCCAAGTTGATCGCCGACGGTATCCTGCGAGGAATCAGCGCGATGCAGAAATTCATGGTCGCTACTTTTACTGATCTGATTCTGCGCGTGATCCTCTCCTTCGTCCTGTCAGGCTGGAGCCATTCTGCAATCGGAATCTGGTGTTCGTGGCCCGTAGGCTGGTCGATCGCTACGGTACTCTCGATTCTGTTTTATCGTGGGGAATATCGGAAGATGGGGAGATGAATGAGCATCGGATTCTAGCAACTAGAAGCACCTTTACATCTTTTCTACGTGTAAAATCATTTTGAAAAAAAGAAGATCATCAAATAATATGTTATAATTTTTGTGTTGTCCAACCTACACCCGACAACGGGAGGAGGTGTTCACATGGAAGTTATCGTTTCTTTTATTGTCGCTGTCATGGCTGGCGTGATTAGCCATCTCGTCTGCAAATGGCTTGATAGCAAGAACAAAAAGGACAACAAATAGCCTAGTGGGTGCTTTGCCACTATAAAAGAAAAGAAGAATCCCCGGACTGTACGCAACTACAGTTCGGGGATTCGTTTCTTCGTCCACATGGACTTATCGTTTCTTTTAGCCTATTGGCATTATAGCATATGCAAATTTTAATTGCAAGATACTTTTCTTTTTCATAAAATAAACCTAAAATGAAATTTTATCCTTATCTAGCGTCAACTAAATCCTGATATGTAACGTACATTGCAACGCTCTCCTTCTTTTCATCTGG
>JAAWCE010000015.1 GCA_022793065.1 Lachnospiraceae bacterium | reverse complement strand
AGGTGGTTGAAAGAGAATTGATGGCAAGTCAAATATGTAGATGCTTTGATGTTTCACAAGTATTATATGAGAGGGATAATTTTGATGGAGAAAGAGTCAGTGTAAGTAGTAATATTACATCAAAAGAATATTCAATTGTTTCTATGGAAGCATTTGAGGTATATGCAGCAAACCATGGCAGAAACACAAAGAAATATATTATTTCATTAGATAAACAAAATTACTATATGATGAATATTGTTGATTACCTTATTGGAAATACAGATAGGCATTGGGGAAACTGGGGGGTATTAGTTTGTAATTCCAATAATAAACCAGTAAGGCTATATGATTTAATGGATTTCAATCAGGCTTTTAATTCTTATGATAACTTAGAGGGTTCTAATTGTCAGACTATGTTTGGAGAGCATGTTAATCAGAAGGAGGCTGCAATTAAGTCTGTTCAAAAAATTGGCTTAAATCAGATTAAAGAAGTAAATAAAGCATATTTTGATGAATTGCCTCAGTTTTATAATATGTTTTGTAAAAGATTAGATTTATTAAAATCAATAAATTTCTAGTTTTAAGCTACAGACCGGAGATGATGAATTGGTAAAATTAAAAGTTGGAAGAAATGTGATTTGATATTTACAAGTGAAGGATTAAGACAAGCTGCAATTGAAAAGTATGGAAATTCTGTAGTGACATTTTGGAATTTTAATATAGATCAAATGCAGAAAATGGGTTATTAGCAGATGAATGTGAAATTTCATTTGATGTGAATGTGCGATTTGCATGTGTTTTCGCAAAGTTGAACATTGATATGTTAATATTAGGTGTTACAAAAATTTGAAGGAATAGTAATTTTAATTCATTAGTAAAAAACATTATTGATATAATGTTTGTGATGAGATATTATAGTTATATTATGAAAGGGACGTGAATAGATGGATATAGCAAGGGAATTGGAAGCTTACACAATTGAAGACATTTATGCATTGCCTGATGGAGAACGAGCGGAACTAATAGATGGAAAGATATATTATATGGCTCCACCAAATAGAAGGCATCAAGATATAATTTTTTCACTATCGCGCAAAATAGCAGATTATATTGAATCTAAGAATGGCGGTTGTAAAGTATATTTGGCTCCGTTTGCGGTTTTTTTAAATGAAGACGATAGGAATTATGTTGAACCCGATATTAGTATTATTTGTGATTCCAATAAATTGAATGATAAAGGGTGTATTGGCGCACCGGATTGGGTGATTGAAATTGTTTCCCCAAGCAGTCGTAAGATGGATTATTATAAGAAATTATTCAAATATCGCACAGCAGGAGTTAGAGAATATTGGGTAGTTGATCCAGATAAGAAAATTGTTACAGTTTATGAATTTGAACATGATAATATGGAAGAATATTCTTTTGATGAAGATGTACCTGTTGGTATCTACGAAGGATTTTCTATAAATGTTCAGTAAGAGAAAAATGATAGTACAATGATGTGGGGTATAAAAGCGATACTTATTGAGGAGTATTGCTTTTTCCATGCACTAGAATATCTGATACGTCACAATTAAGAGCATCACAAATTTTATCCAATACAGAAAACTGTATACTTGATGTCTTATTATTACACAAGTTATTTAGTGTAGACGCAGCAATGTCTGTTTTTTGGACAACCAATACTGTGATTTAGATTTTAAAGTGTTATTAAGTATTATATTTTCATTTTTGGATACCTCAAATATTTGTTTTATCAAAAAAATAATTTGTGCAATAATTAGTGTTGGCAATGGTTATTATATAATTATCGTTTATCATAAGATATCCTGGAAGGATAACTGATGAACAGGAAAAGAACGAAATTCGTAGGATATATGAAGCAAGTTTTGGAGAAAGATGGTGCAAGCGCTTTCATTAAAACGAAGGGGGACTTAATTTGAAATATTTGAAGATATTAAATCAGCGTCTTCTGCAATCCTTTTGGTTTTATATCGTATATATCTTGTTTTTCAGGTCGGCACTTCAAAATCCATCCGATCCGGATGCCGCCTACAGAAATAAATCAGGTAAGCTTTACAGGGGCTACATAGCCAACATGGAAGAAACCGTTGGCAAAAATGGCTCAGTAGTGACGGATTATCAGTTTGATAAAAATATACATACGGATAGCCATTTCCTTCAGGAAGCTCTTTCCCAAATGGAAAAATCTGAAGAAGAAATCATTCTGGTAGTGGTTTATTTCAAATATCGTTGACCCATGATGCAAATCCCAATTTCATCAACCTATCTTTTGTATCTAAAAGGCAACTACTTTCAATAGTTCTTTGATTTAAGCGCCAAATATCATTTGTTACAGTTACAATTTTCTTTCCTGTGATATATGACATCACGATTGCTAAATTTTCATCGCACATATAATCATATAGAAGATATAATAAAGAAAAATATTGTTCCTTATTTATTCCGTTAGGAAATGCAGCTTGTATCATAACCAGAGTTTTTTCTAGGTGCTCTGGGACATATATATTTTGGATTTTATCCTCCTTATTCTTTGCGAGAAATGTGTCTTATAAATTCCTGCTCACATCTAAAAAGATCCTGCTCATTTTCAAACTCAATATTCCCTTTGCAAAAAATGGCATCCTTTTCAAGATTGAGATTATAATTGGCAGCTTCAAAATCGACCCAATAGTATCCGTTACTTTCATATAACACTATGTTTCCAAGTCCGTTTTCTGAATATACTTTTATCCAGTATTGATGTGCTGTACCGCTTAATTCTGCCGCTTCTACAAATATGCCTTTTTGCTCCCATACAGCTTTTCGCTTTAGAAACCACATTTCAAATGCTTTGAATTTCTCGTCCATGTTTTCCACTCTCCATGCGCTTAAATTAATTATACTCGAAACTATATGCTAATTGCAAGTCTGCTCCTGGTTTAACCATAACAAAATACCTTAATAATTGAATAGACTTTGTATCCTAAATGTGGTAAACTACAGGTAATCAGATAATGAAATGTTATTAGCAATTTTAGAATTGTTAAACACAAAATTATAAGTTGTATTACATGCAGAATTGCAACAACTAAAAGATGATATTAGAGATATAAAACAAGATATTTGCGCCTTAAAGTTACATAATGAAAATATCACAGATAAAAACATAAGTATTTTTGGCTGAAAATTATGTACCAGCAGCAAAGAAATATGAAAAAGCAGTTCCAGAAATACAGGCCGATATTGAAATCATGAAAAAAGTTATTGCAGAACACGGCGAAAAGTTACAAAAATTAGCATAGTCTGACAACCACATAAAATGCCACAAACAGGGTGTAAAGTCTATTGAATTATCAAGGACTTTGCAATTTTAATTCCATAAAAACGAAAAGGAGAATTATAAATATGACAAGAGAATAATTTGAATCTAACACTAATTACAAAATGACCTATTAGTCTGGAGGAATAACAATGTTGAAAGTAAAAGAATCTGGACAGTTTAAGATAGAGTATAAAAGATGTGTCGAACGTGGTCTTAATATGAATTTGTTAAAATCCATTGTGGCTACATTAGCAATTTTGGCAGCGTTACCTATAAAGAATTAGGATCACGATTGAAAAGGGAGTTATATAGGTTTTAAAGAATGTCATATTACGCCAAATTGTTTATTGATTTATCGTTATAATGGTGAATATTTAGCACTTTCTAGGACGGGGACACATTCAGATTTATTTGATGAATAAAAAGGATTGATTAACTTCAGTTTTTTGTTTTAGGAAAAGAAAATTGTAGAAATTAGTTCGTTTATGAGATATAATGACTGTAAAATATCTCATGGGAGGGTTTCTGTCATGGCATTAGTAGCAGCAAAATGTACTCAATGTGGTGCGAACATAGAAATAGATGATACAAAAGAAGCAGGGATTTGTAAATATTGTGGTACAGCTTTTATTACTGAAAAAGCAATTAATAATTATAATATAAATAATACAGTTAATATTCAAAGTGGTGGAAATACAATTAATATTACATCCGCAGATAAATCAAATGATTATTTGGTACTTGCTCGTAAATCAAAAAATAACGTTGATGTTGAAAAGGCAGAGAAATTTTATACGCTGGTATTGGAAGGGCAGCCAAATAATTGGGAGGCGAATTTTTATAGTACATATTATTCTGTAATGCAAACAAAAACTTGTGATATACCTGGTAAAGCGATTCAGATGAGAAATAGTCTTGGTGTATCTGTAGAGTTGTTAAAAAATAGTTTGCCGGACGAAGAGGCGATAATTTATATTAAGGAGATGCAAGAAAAGTTGTATGAATTGTCAACATCTTTGTTTAATTCATACAGGTCTTATTTTCAAAAATTCAGAAGGCAAACAACAGTATGCCAAAGTTACAATTATGCGGTTTTTGCAATTGCAGGTATATTGTACAATTTTGGTGACCAGTTATTGGAACAATATCCTCAAAATAATGCTGTTAAGGAAATTGTGGTTAGTAGTTGGAAGCATGCTTTATCTTTTAGGAAAGTATTTTCATATGATTTTACAATTTTTTGCAACAGTGGTATTGGTGATACTAGGGCCTCTGTACAACAGGAAATTGACAAATATGCCTCTAAGATAAGAGAATATGATTCATCATATGAGGCACCTGTAGTAAGAGGGTACTGCTATATTGCAACATGTATATATGGCTCTTATGATTGTCCGCAGGTATGGACGCTTAGAAGATTTAGAGACTATACCCTTAATACTACATGGTATGGTAGATTATTTATAAAATGTTATTATGCAATTAGTCCTACATTGGTGAAATGGTTTGGTAGAACAAAATGGTTTAGGCAATTTTGGAAATCCAGATTAGATAAAATGGTTTCTGAATTGAATAACAATGGCGTTTGCAATACATATTATGATGACTAATATTAATAAGACAGCGATAAAAGGCGGATAATTATATGATTTGCCTTTGTTGATTTCTTAGAGTATAATTATCATTGGCAAAAATAAAGGCAAGAAGGCAAAACCCTCTTCCCAATCATACAGATTTCGCTTACACAACCAGTTAAAAACGAATTAATCCAAATTATTCACGAAGTACAAGATTTTGTGGTAGATTATTTCACTTTTCATTTCAGACTTATGGGCAGTTCAAGTCGAAATATGAGTACTTATGATAGAAAATCTAACATTGGATTTGATTTCGATTTTGACCTGGAATAAATGATGATGACGAAAATTATACTCCAGATGAAATTCGTCATATAATAAAAGATGCAATAGATAAAGTTGAACGCATAGCTGTGATTTTGCTATTGTTTATAACTGTGGAGATGGAAGACAGCAATACTTACCATTCACGCTCCATTTTTACTGAATCGTGAATGAAATGTATCAGAAAAAGAAAATATGACACAAAAAAGAGCCGCCATTTGGCGGACTCTATCTTTTCTGATTTATCGGCTGTATACCTTCTTTTCTGGAATTGTGTGTCTGATTCTGATTTTCAGGTGTGACTTTTTGAGTTATACTATTGAATTTATCATGATTCTTCTGTTTTTGAATCTGTTCCTGTGTTTTCTTATCCATATTTTCACCTCATGGATAGTATTCGCAAATTGATATGAAATATGCCTAATATAAATAAATATAAAACGCAGATGTTGTGACTTCTTTCCAAAATACTTTATTCTTTATCCGATGAAAAAGCTGATGTAGAAGAATATTGGATTGTGTCTCCGCGTGCTGATTAGTGAACAATTAACTGGTAATTGTCAACATTCAAATATTCTCCCATTTTAAATCCAATTTCTCGGAGTGTTCCGCAGTATTGAAATCCAAATTTTTGATGTAACATAATGCTTATTTTATTATTACTTGTAATGACGGAGACAATGGTATGGATTTGAGACTCTTCTCTGGCCAGGCGTATGATAAAGTCCATAAGTTGAGTGGCGATTCCATGTTGTCTGTATTCAGGTGAAACATAGAGAGATAATTCCACGGTATTTTTGTAGGCTTCTTTGCTGCGGTAAGAAGAAAGGGAAACAAATCCGCCGATCTGCTGTCCGTCTAATTCCGCTACATATAGAGGGTGATGAGACGTGTTATGGCTTAAATACCATATATTCCATTCTTCTATACTTTTTGGGAAAATATCAAAGGTAGCGGTTCCGTTTATTATTTCATAATTATAAATATGTAAAAGACTTTCCAGGTCTTTTAGTTCTGCTTTTCGTATGATCATATTGTATCTCTTTTCTCATTTTTTGTTTTGTGTGCTGTGATGATGGTATAGCTATGAGCATTTATGGTAAAGATGTAATGATTGATTGTTACATACCAATTTTTCCCTTTTCTTTCAATTTCTGCGGATTCATTTAATATTTTTGCTTTACACCACAATACAATGTCATCCGTATCAATGGAGAGATTTCTTTGAATACGAACTTTACCCATTTCTGTTGTATGAAGTTTATGTATATTTTCAATGAAATCATTCATGCCCAAAACCTCCGTCAGATTTTTGCCAATAACTTTGCTTTTGCGTATATGAAATAAAGCGTTGACGCAAAGGCTTTATGTATCAATAGTTTACCATATTTTTTTAGGTGAATCAATTTTAAAATAGGGAAGTAAATGATTGTCTTGACTTTTTTTAATGAGAGTTTATAATAGTTGATTAAATAAAAAGATACAGTCAACATTTGCTGAAAAATATACAACAGTTTTTAAATAAAGGTAAATGATTTCAAAAGAATCTATGTGAAAGAGAGTGATAGTATGTATGAATTATTAATTTGTTTTATTGCGGGAATTGGCGCTGGTTTGGGAACCGGATTCGCAGGGATGAGCGCAGCGGCGGTGATCAGTCCCATGCTGATTACATTTTTACACATTCCGGCATATGAAGCAGTGGGAATTGCACTGGCAAGCGATGTTCTGGCCAGTGCCGTCAGCGCTTATACCTATGGCAAAAATAAAAATCTGGATATTAGCAATGGTTTGGTGATGATGATAAATGTATTATTGTTTACACTGATTGGAAGTTGGGCGGCAAGCTTAGTACCTAATACTACAATGGGAAGTTTCTCAATGTTTATGACTCTTTTATTAGGAATTAAATTTATTGTAAAGCCTGTTATGACAACGAAGGAAACCATGGAAACGGTCAACGCCCGAAAGAGAATGATTCAGTCCGTGGTAAGTGGAATGATTGTTGGGTTTATCTGTGGTTTTATAGGAGCCGGAGGCGGCATGATGATGCTGCTGCTTTTGACTGGTATACTGGGGTATGAGTTAAAGACAGCGGTTGGAACCAGTGTATTCATTATGACGTTTACGGCTTTGACCGGCGCTGCCAGCCATTTTGCAATAGGCGGTTTACCGGATGTTGTTTGCCTGATATGTTGTGTGCTGTCTACATTATTGTGGGCAAAAATTGCCGCGCTGTTTGCCAATAAAGCCAGCGCGGTAACTTTAAATCGTGCTACAGGATTTGTTCTGACAATATTGGGAATCGCAATGATAGCGGTGAATTATTTCAAGAAATAAGTACGGCGTTTTATAATGAAATTTTATGTGATATTTGGCATCACCTATATTAAATATTGGAAAAAAAGAATAGAAACTGTGAATTGAAAAAAATGAGATCAAATGATAAAATGAAGACAGGAAGGATAAGATTCTGAAGAAATGAAAATGGGGCATAAACTGATGAGGATTTTATGATATAGACAGTGGAGGGACAAATGACAAAGAAACAAAGAGCATTGGAAATCATTGAGCGGCTGAAGAAAGAGTATCCTGATTCGGATTGTACTCTTGATTATGACCAGGCGTGGAAACTTCTTGTAAGCGTGCGTTTGGCGGCGCAATGTACGGACGCAAGGGTGAATGTAATTGTAGAGAAATTGTATGAGAAATTTCCTGACGTAAATGCTTTGGCGGAAGCGCCCGTTGAAAAAATTGAGGAAATTGTCCGTCCATGCGGGTTAGGAAAAAGTAAGGCAAGGGACATTAGCGCTTGTATGAAGATACTTCGGGATACATATGGAGGAAAGGTGCCCGATGATTTTAACAAACTTCTGGCATTGCCCGGTGTGGGCAGGAAGAGCGCCAATTTGATTATGGGGGATGTATTTGGGAAACCGGCCATTGTAACGGATACCCATTGTATTCGTTTGACAAATCGAATGGGATTGGTGGATGGCATCAAGGAGCCGGGAAAAGTGGAAAAGGCATTATGGAAAATAATACCTCCGGAAGAAGGAAGTGATTTCTGTCATCGTCTTGTGGATCACGGAAGAGTTGTGTGCACTGCCCGCACCAAACCTCATTGTGAGGTCTGCTGCCTTTTAGGGATCTGTAAGCAGGCAGGCGTGGAGGTGTCATAATCAGAGTTGGAAGTGTTTAGGAAAAGCGCCGGTTCCATGACAGAACCATTGCCGTCGATTCTGCATAGTGTAAAATGAGCAGAGTTTGGAGCGTGCGTATGGAGATCTATGTAGTAAAGGCCGGAGACAGTGTGGATAGTATTGGGGCGGCATTTGGCGCCAATGTAGAACAAATTATATTTGATAATCAACTGGAATATCCTTATAAACTTGCCATAGGGCAGGCGCTTCTTATCAACGAATATGATAGAAATGCCCAGAGAGCCATATCCGTAAGCGGTTATGCGTATCCTTTTATCAGCCCATGGGTTTTGGAACAGACGTTACCCTATTTGTCGGAGCTTCCGATTTTTTCCTATGGTTTTACAAGAGAGGGGGAACTGCTGCCGCCCACCCATGGAGATGATACATGGATGATTGCGGAGGCGAAGCGCTTTGGAACCATGCCCATATTGACACTGACGCCTTTTGGACCTGACGGAAATTTTAACAATCAGTTGATTCATTCGGTGGTGAACAGCGACGAGTACTCGAAGAGACTGATTCAAAATTTATTGGAAGTCATGACGGAGAAAGAATATGAAGGAGTTGACATTGATTTTGAGTATATTCTTGCGGAGGACAGAGATGCGTTTTCTACATTTGTATGGAAGGTGGCGGAAACCATGCGTGCAAATGGATATCATACTTCCATAGCGCTTGCACCTAAAACCAGCGCTGATCAAGCGGGGCTTTTATATCAGGGAAAAGATTACAGGGAACTTGGAGAGGCTGCGGACCATGTTCTGCTGATGACATATGAATGGGGCTATACCTACGGGCCGCCTATGGCGGTAGCGCCCATTCATCAGGTGCGCAGGGTGGTGGAATATGCGCTGACGGAAATTCCCGCGGATAAAATTGATCTGGGGATTCCGAATTACGGGTATGACTGGCCGCTTCCATTTGAAAGAGGAGTGACCAAAGCAGTTACCATAGGAAATGTGCAGGCAGTACGCATTGCGGTGGAACAAGGAGCGGAAATTATGTTTGACAGTCTTTCAGAGAGTCCTTATTTTACCTATGTCAGCAATGGAATTGCCCATGAGGTGTGGTTTGAAGATGTAAGAAGTTTACAGGCAAAATTTAATCTGATCAGGGAATATGGTCTTCGAGGCTGTGGATATTGGCAGATTATGAAATGGTTTCGTGCAAACTGGTTATTGTTGCATTATCAGTTCTACATTATGAAATAGAGACTTGCAGGAGGTGGCCTGAATGAGAATGTATGATATTATCATGAAAAAAAGAAATGGCGCTGAACTTTCTAAGGAAGAAATCCAATTTTTTATAGATGGTTATACAAAAGGGGAGATTCCCGATTACCAGGCGTCTGCGCTGATGATGGCGATTTACTTTCAGAAGATGACGGAAAGGGAGACTTTAGCGCTTACAATGTCAATGGCCGACAGTGGAGAGAAGCTGGATTTATCAGCAATTCAGGGCATAAAAGTAGATAAGCACAGCACAGGGGGCGTGGGGGATAAAACATCCCTTGCGCTGACGCCCATGGTTGCGGCCTGTGGTATTCCTGTGGCAAAAATGAGCGGACGTGGCCTGGGACATACGGGAGGTACTATTGATAAGCTGGAAAGCTTTCCTGGATTCACCACGGCGCTTACCACAGAACAATTTATTGCAAATGTCAATCGAATTGGTATTGCGATTATGGGACAGACTGCAGATTTGGCGCCGGCGGATAAGAAACTATACGCCTTACGGGACGTAACCGCAACAGTGGATAATTTGTCGCTGATTGCCAGTTCTATTATGAGCAAAAAGTTGGCTGCCGGCGCCGATGGGATTGTTTTGGACGTGAAGACTGGCAGCGGCGCGTTTATGAAACAAGAACAGGACGCAAGGGCATTGGCGGAGGAAATGGTAAAAATTGGTAAAAATGCGGGGCGCAAAACCATTGCGGTTATTTCGGACATGGATCAGCCGCTGGGATATGCCGTGGGCAATGGGCTGGAGGTAAAAGAAGCGATAGATACATTGAAAGGTAACGGGCCTAAGGATTTTGTGGAATTGTGCCTGGCATTGGGAAGTCAAATGCTTCTTGCAGGCGGAAAAGCCGTCAATAGCAAAGAGGCGGAAGAAAAGCTCAAAGGTGTGATTGAAGACGGCAGTGCGTTAAAGAAATTGGCGGAATTTGTGGAAGCCCAGGGAGGGGACAGTAAAGCGGTGTACCATACCGAATTACTTCCTTCGGCGAGAATTGTCCATTCTGTGAAAGCTGCCAAAAGTGGTTTCGTAAGTCACATTGTCTGTGATGAGGTTGGAATTTGTTCGCTGATTTTAGGGGGCGGCAGAGAAACAAAGGATAGTATGATTGATTTGGCCGTGGGAATTGTACTTTGCAAGAAGACGGGGGATTATGTCAGAGCCGGGGAGGCCCTTGCTGTCATTCATGCAAATGATATGGAACACGCCATGGAAGCCCAGGAGCGTTATTTGAGGGCATGTATCATTACGGATCAGGCGCCGGCGCCGGTTCCGTTGATTAAAGCGGTGATACAATGAGAGATTTTTTTACAAAGATTGCAGGGTTTTACATACAATTAGTGCAATTTCGGCCCCAGAGACATTTGTGTGAAAATTTAAAGGGGGAAGGTGAATAGTTTTCATGTTGCAATAATATAATTGGAACATGAAGAAGAATAATGATCGAAGCCAAAAAATAGAATCAAAGAAAGAAGCTTTACTGGAATCGCTGAAACTTCCCAAGGATATCTGCATGGGGGCTTTAAAAGTAACCCTGACAGGCAACCGTGAGGCGTGGATTGAGAACTATCGCGGTATTCTGGAATATACGGAAAATGTAATCCTGTTACAAGCGAAAACTTGCCAAGTCTCTTTTGAAGGCAGCAGGCTTTCCATTGATTATTATACCAATGAGGATATGAAGATTAGCGGATGTATTAGCTGTATCAAGTATATTTGACCGGGGAGTTTAAGCTATGATAGAGTTTTTGAAATATATGAAGGGATATTTGCGTATTCGCGTAAGTGGTTTTTCACCGGAGCGTTTTATGAATCTGTGCAGTAATAAGGGGATTTTACTGTGGGATATCGTCCGGGAAGGCGATGTATATTATATGTGCATTAATTTAAGGGGATTTTGGGAGCTGAGACCTGTTGTAAAAAAGACAGGGACAAGGGTGGCCGTATTAGAGCGGTACGGGCTCCCTTTTTTTCTGCCCAAATTGTTGAAACGAAAGGTTTTTGTTGCAGGATTGATTTTAACCATCGGGTTTTGGATAATCTCTTCTTTTTATATATGGGACATTGAACTTGAGGGTAATTACCAGATTACGGAGGATGTCTTTGGGGATTTTCTGAAAGAACAACAGGTCAGTGTGGGGATGCGCAAGGAGGATTTGGATATAGGAGCTTTGGAAAAGGAAATACGAAGACGTTTTCCGCAAGTTACCTGGGCTTCTGCAAGACTTACAGGAACAAAGCTCAGAATAGATATCAAGGAAAACGACGCGCCGATTATCGTAGAACAGCCCGAAACAACGGAAGGCAAGGATTTGATATCGGATTATAGCGGAACGGTGGTTGCAATGATTGTGCGCAGCGGCGTACCCAAGGTTGCCATTGGGGATACGGTGGAACAGGGGACGCTTTTGGTAGAAGGAAAGGTGCCCATTTACAATGAAGACACTACAATACGGGAATATCAATATGTAAACGCGGATGCGGATATTATTTTGGAACACACAATGGAGTTTTCGACAAGTTTGTCTTTTGACCATGTGGAAAAAGAATATACAGGACGGGAAAAGCAAAGCTTTTATTTAAAGTTCGGAGAAAAATCTTATAAACTGCCCGAAGAAAGACCGTATCAGATATATGATAGCTTGATTCGGGAGAGCAGGCCCACGGTATTTGAGAAGCTTTCCATTCCCATATTTTGGGGCGAAGTAACCCATAGAGAGTATCAAAACAAGGAATACATATATACTTTGGATGAGGCAAAAGAGATTCTTAATCAAAAATTAAGGGATTTTATTGCAAGTTTAGAGGAAAAAGGGGTACAAATTATTGAAAAAAATGTTAGAATAGATACAGAAGAAAACCAATGGGTTGTGAGAGGGGAATTTGTGGTACGGGAACCCATAGGCAAAATGACAGAAACCGAAAAAGTAGAACAGACTCCGGATTCTGAGGGAGGTTTGGTGGAGTAATGACACAGAAGAGCGATTTTTCAATTAGATTGGATATGGCCGCCCAAGATATGCGGAAAGTATTCGGTATGCAGGATACCTATGTGAAAAAGCTGGAAAGAGATTTGGGTGTGTCGATTGTGGACCGAAATGGAGGGATCACCATTACCGGAGATGAGGCAATGGTAAGGAAAGCGGAGGGGGTTTTACGGCAGCTTTCCATTCTCTCAGGGAGAGGAAACGAAATAGAGGAGCAGAGCGTAGATTACGCGATAACAATGGAGATGGAAGAAAAGGAAAATGTACTGACGGAAATAGATACCGATTGTATCTGCCATACCATAAACGGCAAGCCGGTGAAGCCTAAGACATTGGGGCAGAAGGCTTATGTGGATGCGATTCGGAACAATATGATTGTATTTGGACTGGGGCCGGCAGGAACGGGAAAAACCTATCTGGCAATGGCGATGGCAATTACCGCATTTAAAAATGATGAGGTGGGCAGGATTATTTTAACCAGGCCCGCCATTGAGGCAGGAGAAAAGCTGGGGTTTTTGCCCGGTGATTTGCAGAGCAAGGTGGACCCGTATCTGCGCCCTTTGTATGATGCGCTTTATCAGATCATGGGGGCGGAAAGTTATACGAAAAATATGGAAAATGGCTTGATTGAAGTGGCGCCGCTGGCATATATGAGGGGGCGTACTTTGGACAATGCTTACATTATTCTGGACGAGGCGCAGAATACCACGCCGGCGCAAATGAAGATGTTTCTGACCAGAATCGGTTTCGGGTCAAAAGTAGTGGTTACTGGGGACAGTTCTCAAAAGGATCTTCCTACGGATATGAAGTCAGGACTGGATGTGGCAACCAGGGTGTTAAGCGGTATTGAGGATATTGCGTTTTGTAATCTGACCAGTAAAGATGTGGTGCGGCATCCTCTGGTACAGAGGATTGTCAAAGCATATGAAGTGTATGAGGCAAAAGAGGAAAAGAATATGGCAGGGCAGGAGCGCCGCAGGACAATCAACGGGAACAGAGGAGCAGAGAGGGGATTGCGGGGCAAAAACAGGAGATAATATGACATTTTATGTAGAAAACGAGACAGATTGTAAGTTCCCCTTTTTGGAAGAAGAAATTGTAAGGCTTGTAGGGGAGGCTGTTCTGGAAGAGGAAGGTTGTCCTTACGAAGTTCAGGTGAATGTGGTGGTAGCTGACCGGGAAGGAATCCGGGAACTGAACAGGGAATTCAGAGGGATTGACAAGGATACGGATGTATTGTCATTTCCCAATGTGGAATTTACGAAAGAAGGTGTGTTTGAAATTGATGACAGCAGGGAAGCGGATTATTTTGACCCCGATACAGGAGAGTTGATTTTGGGTGATATTATGATATCTGCGGATAAGGTGTTGGAACAGGCCCAAAGGTTCGGACACAGCGTTAAAAGGGAGTTTGCATTTCTTGTGGCCCATAGCATGTTTCATTTATGCGGATATGACCATATGGATGAGGCGGAGGCAAAGAGGATGGAGTGCAGACAGGAAAATATATTGTCTAAACTGGGAATTACGAGAGATTAAATTGAGGGCTGCGAATGAATCGTGTAGAGACAAAAAGGCGGCAGGTGGGAGTATTTTCAAATATTTTGGCGTTGGTTACGCTTCTGCTGCTGGGGCGATGGATTGGTGATAACGGTGTCACATATGTGATTGTGGCAGTGGAGGTTTGTGCACTTTTTGGGAGTGTTTTTTGTGGAAACGTATCGGATATATTGGGAAAAATTCTCAGGAGCAGGAGAAATAAGGGGCAGTATAAAGGAATGATACAGATGCGCAGAAGCGCTATGATATTTCATGTGGCTGCAGGGATATTAGGCAGTGTGCTTCTGTTTCTTTTGTCAGATGCAATAGCGGAGGGGATTTTTAAGGTTCATTACAGCTCGCTTATTATCAAAGTCCTATCTCCCATGATGCTTTTGCGGTCAGTCAGCGCCGTGTTCCTGGGCTATTTTCAGGGGGAGGGGTCGGAGTTTCCCACAATGATTTCGGAAATTCTGCGTCGGCTTTTCACTTTGGGATTTGGAATTCTGTTCTCTCAGATTTTGGGGAACTATGGAGAGAAAGTGGGCACATTGCTGATGCAGAGTAATTATACGGCCATGTATGGAGGTGTAGGTTTTGCCATTGGGGTCAACCTGACGGAGGTATTTATCCTTCTTTTCCTGGGGCTGATTTACAAGGGTATGTGCGGGGCTGACAGTAAATCCGCACAGGAAGCGGGTGATTCTTTGCGCGTGACATTTCTTTGCGTCAAGTCCTTATGTATGGGAAGGTGGATTCCATGCGCCACGACCATGATGGGATTACTGCCGTTGGTACTGGGCGTATTTTTTTTGGACAGGTCTGCCGAGGATGAAACAGGAATTTTGGAATATGGTATTTTTACGGGAAAATATCTGGCAATCTGTTGTGTGGCGGCGGCACTGATATCCATTGTGATATTGCCGGTGGTGTCTAAAGTGTATGCGGGTTTTAGAAGAGAAGAGCAAAGATACGCAAAAACTGTATTTCAAAGCGGAGTGCACATCTGTATGGTACATGGTATTTTTGCAGCAATTTTTGTAGCCGCCACAGGAAAGCAGTTCGGGGAGTTAGTTTGCCCGGACAATGTGGAGTTGGTTGGAAAAATGTTTTTGGGAGGTTCTTCTGTGATTGGATTTATGGCCCTTGCACTCTATTTTGGCAGAATTCTTCAGGCAGGGGGAAAGAAAATTTTAGTCTTTGGGGCAGCGGGGATTGGAAATGTAATTTTTATGCTTTTTGGCGGGGTATTGTCCGGCGTAGGAAAAGCGGGGATTTTGTCGTTGGTCTATGGGAGCATTATCAGCATGTTTCTAGTTTGTATTTTGCTGGGAATGATGGCTTACAAACAGATGCGTATGCGCATGGACTGGCTTAATATAGTGATTGTGCCGTTGGGGGCGGGAAGTGCGGCGGGACTGCTGGGGGCGCTGTTAGCAAAATTCATTTCTCCCCATGTGGGGGCGTTTATGACATTGCTTCTGGTTTATGCGGCCACAAGTGCGTTGTATTGGGGAGTATTGCTGTTTCTCAGGAATTTCAAGGAACAGGAGCTTGATATGGTGGCGGGAGGGCGTTTGATTGGCAGAATAGGACAAATGCTGCATGTGTATTGAGTTTGGGACTTAGTTTCCATAGTCCGGCTAAGAAATGTCAATCCGTTTATTAAAAATGTTTCGCTGGAACCTTACCCTTTAGTGCCGTCGCGCAGCGACTTAAAAGAGGAGAATTGTGAATAAATAAGCAAAAAGAGCTGATACTTATTAATGCCTGAATGAATATTAATTAGGGGAGAGGCATGACTATTATGAAAATAATAAAAGGTATCGGCTTATTTTTGATATATCCTTTGTTTTTACTTGGCATTGGATTCTATACAGGGGTTAAGGCATCCCATTATTTTTATACGGAACAGGAGGCGGAAGAAACAGAGTATGGGGCGCCGGAGAATGTCATGGAACAACAGCTTTCGGACCCCATACCTGTGACGGATGATTTCCAGGATTATGACGTGGTGTCGGAAGAAATAGACTTACAGGAAGTGGCGGTTACTTCCGGTACGCTTTGTGTGGATACGAAGTATGTGTTGGAAGAGGCGGATATTCTGAACCATACGGTTACGGAAACTTCAAGACGGATACCGGATAAATATATCGGCATGGACAGAGAACAATTCCTGCAGGCCATGGAAACCTATGAAAATGCGCCGCCTTTGTCTGAATTAGAGAGAGGATTTGTGGATTTGGAGGTGATTTCATTCTCCAGAGAACGAGTGGTAGTGCGTAAAAATTATAAATTTGTGCAGCCCAGCAGCAGTTTTTATCTTGCTGTTTATGACAATGAAGTGGTAGTGTATCTTGAAGATAAGGAGACAATATATATAGAGACACACATTCAATTGGATTCTTTGCCTGAAGAATTGCAGCAGCAAATCATAGAAATGATGTGGATTGAGGATGAAGAAAAATTGTATAGTTTTCTTGAGAACTATTCCAGTTGAAAGGCTGCCCGAAGAATCATTTGAAAGGGTTGACAGTTGTATTGTTTCAAGGTAGAATAACACGCAAAGGATGTACTAAAAAAGAGAAGTATTTGCGGCGGATTTTCTGTGAAATTTAAGCCTCATAAAAGAGTATTATTATGAAAAGAGTGTCCGCCTGAGGCGGACGGGGAGGGACTGAGATGATTAATGATTGTTATTACGATTCCTATGATAAAAAGGAGAATCTGCATTTTGATTCTAAAGTAGTGCATGGAGCGCTGGGATGCGACCCTATTACGGGGGCGGTGAGCTTTCCTATTTTTCAGACGGCTACTTTTCGACATCGGAAGTTTGATGTTTCTACAGGTTACAATTATTCCAGACTGCAAAATCCTACCAGACAAGAGCTGGAGCGTACCATGGCTATTTTGGAGGAAGGATTGGAGGCTTTTGCTTTTACCAGCGGACAAGCAGCCAATATGTGTGTCTTTGGATTGTTAAAAAAAGGGGATCATGTAATCCTTTCCGATGATATTTATGGAGGAACGTTCCGTATTTGTCAGGACATATTCAACCAACTGGACTGTGAATTTACTTACATGGATATGGCGGACTTAACGCAGTTGGAGGCCGCAATCCGCCCCTCTACAAAGATGATATTTGTAGAGACACCTACCAATCCCATGATGAAAGTTGCTGATATTTCTAAAATTGCGGAGATAGCTCACAAACATCAATTGCTTCTGGTAGTGGATAATACTTTTCTGACCCCATATTTTCAGAAACCTATCACCCAGGGAGCTGATATTGTAGTGCACAGCGGCACCAAATATCTGTGCGGTCATAACGATGTGATTGCCGGAATTGTGGTAGTGACCAATCAGGAACTTGCGGACCATTTCCGGCTGCAGATGAAGTCTCGCGGGAACGGACTTTCTCCCTTTGATTCCTGGCTGGTTCTGCGTGGAATGAAAACACTCTCCCTCAGAATGGAGAGACATGATAAAAATGCCAAAAAAGTAGTGGAATGGCTGCGCACTCATCCAAAGGTGAAAAAGTTAAATTATGCCGGTATCGGGGGTATGATTTCATTTGAGACAGATAGCGAGGAAACGGTGAAACATTTGCTTTCGGATGTAAAAATGGTATTGTTTGCGGAAAGTCTTGGGGGAACGGAGACATTGATTACTTTTCCGCTGACCCAGACCCATGAGTCCACACCGCCTAAAGTGCGGGAAGCACTGGGGATCAATGAGCGCTTTGTCAGGATTTCCATTGGAATAGAAGATCCGGAAGATATTATAGCCGATTTGAAACAGGCCATGGGATAAAGCAGTTGGGAAAGAGGATACAGGAGGCAGCGTAGTTTGCTATGACATACCGATTAAAATTTACAAAAATGCAGGCATATGGTAATGATTATGTGTATATGGATGCCATTCATCAGGAGATAAAAGAGCCGGGAATACTGGCAAAAAAGGTATCGGACAGGCATTTTGGTATAGGGTCCGACGGCCTGGTTTTGATTTGCCCTTCGGACGTATGTGACTTTAAAATGAGAATATTTAATCCTGACGGCACGGAGGCCGAGATGTGTGGAAATGCCTTGCGCAGTACAGCTAAATTTGTTTATTTCCATCAGTTGACTCAAAAAGAGCAATTAACCATTGAGACATTGGGCGGTATAAAGCATTTGCAATTAGAGGTGAAAGCGGGAGAAGTGGTCAACATTCGTGCAAATATCGGCAAACCGGAGTTTCGTTCTGAGAAAATTCCTGTGTTGACGGAAGGTGAGGATTTTATTGATCAAAAGCTTCAAGTGGGAGATAAGATCTTTAGGGCGTCTTCTCTTTCCTGGGGAAATCCCCACACAGTATTGCTGACGGAGGATGTGGCGTCTTTGGACGTGGAAAAATACGGAGAATTGGCGGAACATCTGGAATGTTTTCCCAATCGTACCAATGTGACTTTTGCACAGATGATGGACGACGGACATCTCAGTATCCGTGAATGGGAACGGGGAACAGGAGAAACGATTGGATGCGGCACCGGATGTTGTTCTGCGGTGGTCATTGGAAATCGGCTGGGATTGTGCGGCCGGAAGGTGGTCTGTAAGCAGATTGGCGGAGAATTGGATGTGGAGTGGGACGAAGAAGATGTGGTTCATATGACCGGACCTTCTCATATTGTATATCAAGGAGAATACCTTTATGAAACTTAAGGATTTGCTTGCAGATGTTGAAGTGCGCGCTTTTTGCGGAGACGAGCAGAAGGAAATTACATCCGTGGCATATGATTCAAGAAAAGTGGAGCGAGGGTCATTGTTTGTATGTATCCGGGGGCTTTCGGCAGATGGACACGATTTCATTCAAAATGCCATTGAAAAAGGAGCGGTTGCCATTGTAGCGGAAGAAGCGCCTGAGGTTTCAACGGATACATCAATGATTCTTGTGCCGGATACCAGGTCTGCGCTGGCGGCTATTTCTGCTACATGGTTTCGTTATCCGGCAAGAAAGATGACATTGATGGGATTGACCGGGACAAAAGGCAAGACTACCACAGCGGTAATGATTAAGAGAATACTTGAAAAGTCCGGATATAAGACAGGAATGATAGGAACCCTGGGGGCTTTTATCGGAGATGAAAAAATAGAATTTAACAAGAATACGCCAACTACGCCGGAGGCATATGAATTACATTCCCTTTTTGCGGATATGCTCAGGGCAGGCTGTCAATATGTGGTCATGGAGGTGTCTTCTCAAGGGCTGAAGCAGAAGAGAACCGAAGGGATTATGTTTGACTATAGTGCATTTCTCAATATTTCTCCCGATCATATAGGAAAGGGAGAGCATGAGAACTTTGAAGAATATTTGGAATGTAAAAAGATGCTTTTTTCCCAGTCCAGATATACGGTGGCTAATATAGACGATTCTCGTTGGAAAGAGGTCACAGAGAACGCACTGAATCTTGTGACAGTATCCGTGGGGAAAGAAGCGGATTATATGGGAGAAAAAGTCGAAAACCTGTGGGAGCCGGGAGTGTTAGGGGCTTCTTTTCGGATTTCGGGAAGGATGCAGGGAGAGATTGTGCTGAATATGCCGGGCAGATTCAATGTGGAGAATGCTTTGGTGGCTGCTGCCATGACCTCATTGGCAGGGGCGGCGCCCATGTGTATTAAGGCAGCGCTGAAGGAAGTGACGGTCAAGGGTAGAATGCAAGTACTTCCGGGCGTATCGGAACATGCCGTATTCTTGATTGACTATGCCCATAATGCCTTGAGTATGGAATCTTTGCTGCAGACATTGAAAAATTATCATCCCGTGCGGCTGATTTGTCTGTTTGGGGGCGGAGGGAACAGACCCAGACAAAGACGTCTGGATATGGGACGTATTGCAGGGCAATATGCGGATATGACCATAATTACAATGGACAACCCCAGGTATGAGTCCATGGATCAGATTAATGAGGATATTCTGGAAGGGCTGAAGGTTTACGATGGTGCTTATAAGATAATAAAAGATCGGGAAGAAGCCATAAAATATTTAATAGACAATTGTGCGGAGGGGGATATTGTGGCTTTGATTGGAAAAGGTCATGAGGAGTATCAGGAAATAGAAGGAGTGAAGTATCATTTTTCCGAGGAAGAGATTGTCAGGGAATATGTGAAGCAAAAAAGTGAAAGGTAACTGCTGCATGTGATATTTATGCTTGCCTGATTTAAGATTATGATATATAATAAATTAGTGATTTTTGCCCTATTTGTTCTTTCTTAAATTAGAGGCATGAAAATCAGATGGACGGCACAGGCATTATTTTCATGACAGGAAGGTTTACAGGAGAATGTACACTGATGTGCCGCGGAACGATACTTTTTACAAGAGGGGTGGGGCGCAATGGCTTCCAAGACAGATACAGAAGTAATCATAGGCGGTAAGGTGTACACCTTGAGCGGTTATGAAAGTGAAGAATATTTACAGAAGGTTGCATCTTATATTAATAATAAGATAAATGAATATAATAAGCTTGATGCCTTTCGCAGACAATCGCTGGATGTACAGAATGTATTGCTGCAGCTAAATATTGCTGATGATTATTTTAAGGCAAAGAAAGAAAATTCCGAATTGGAGGATGAACTGCAAGCGAAGGATAAGGAACTATATGAGTTAAAACATGAGCTGATTTCGGCTCAGATTAAACTGGAAAGTTCCGAGGAACAGGTAAAGGCCCTGCAGCAGGCGCAGAATAAACCGGAACCGGCGCCAAAAAAGAAATAAGATAGGGTATGATTATGGCTGTCCGCATTTGGGCAGCTTTTCTATATTATGGTAATGCTGACACGAAAAGACGTTGTGTCAACGTCTGAATCTATGTGCGCTAAAGCGCATGAAGTGGTTGTAAAATATGATAAAGAGTATAAATATGATGCAAAATGTTGAAAAACGAGTGGAACTTTTGGCGCCGGCCGGAAGTGTGGAAGGCTTTTACGGAGCAATCCATGGTGGTGCGGATGCTGTTTATCTGGCTGGAAACAGATTTGGTGCAAGAGCATATGCGGAAAATTTTACAACGGAAGCACTGTTGGAATGTATTCGTTACGGTCATTTGATGGGGCGGAAATTATACCTGACCGTGAATACGCTGTTGAAAGAATGTGAAATACACCAGTTGTATTCATATCTGCTTCCTTTCTATGAAGCGGGACTGGACGCCGTGATTGTGCAGGATTTGGGGGTGTTTCGGTTTATTAGAGAGTATTTTCCGGATTGGAAGCTGCATGTGAGCACTCAGATGACCATTTGCGGCAGTTTTGGCAGCGCTTTGCTCAAAGAGATGGGGGCAAGCCGTATTGTTCCGGCCAGGGAACTTAGTCTAAAAGAAATAGTGGAAATAAAAAAGAGAACAGGTGTGGAGCTGGAAACTTTTATACACGGAGCCATGTGTTATTGCTATTCCGGACAATGTTTGTTCAGCAGTATTTTAGGCGGGAGAAGCGGCAACAGGGGACGCTGCGCCCAACCGTGCAGACTTAGTTATGATGTGACGGCGAAGAAGGGGAATGGATGTGAAAAAGGGTATCCTTTAAGCTTAAAGGATTTATGTACTATTACACATATTCCTAAGCTGATTGAGGCGGGGATAGATTCTTTTAAAATTGAAGGGCGCATGAAAAAACCGGAATATGCGGCGGGCGTAACGAGAGTCTATCGTCGGTATATTGACAGATATTTACGGCTGCGTCAAACAATGGGGGTGGAGGAAGCACAGAAAGCTTTTTTCGTAGAAGAAGAGGACAAGTTGATTTTGAATTCTCTTTATATCCGAAGCAAGGTACAGGACGGATATTATTTCAGGCATAATGGACGAGAAATGATTACTATGGAGACGCCTTCCTACAGTGGCAGTGATGAGGCGTTGTTGGCAGATATTCGTAGAAAATACATAGACGATATTTTAAGACTGCCAATAAAAATCAGGGCGTTTTTTTTGCTTGGACAACCGGCGGAAATTCAGTTACAGTGGGAAGATGTGTGTGTCAAAGTAACAGGACAGCTTGTGGAACAGGCGCAAAAACAACCCATAACAGAGAAAAATGTACGAAAGCAGTTGGGAAAATTGGGGGAAAGTGCATTTTACGGCTTTGAGATAGAAGTAGATATGGATGATAATGTCTTTTATCCCTTAAAACAAATCAATGAATTACGGAGACAAGCTGTGGCAAAATTGGAAGAACAGATTTTATGCACTCGTGGTTATACTCAGGGAAATAAATCGGCCGTTTCTTCTCCGGAAGAAATGCGGCAAATGATGCTGCAGCAAGAACCAGCATCAGAGAAAAAAGTATGGGCGCTTTCCGTCTGTACAGGGATGCAGTTGGAGGCGGTTTCGGAATGGCTTTCTTTGAATCAGGATCAATTTGCTTGCCGGGGGATGCGCATTTATATAGACGGTGATTTGCTTGTAAACGGAGGGGAGAGAGTTGATATTTTATGTCATAAGTTATCTGAATTATACAAAATTTATGCAGTGCTTCCCTACATTGTCAGAGAGGCCCAATACAGATATCTGGAATCTCTCTATGAAAAAGCCGTGGGGAGTGGGGATATTCATGGATTCTTAGTGCGTTCTATGGACGGAATGGGATTCATATCTCAAAAGGGCGGAAAATTACCTTGTAGGACGGATGCGGGTGTGTATGTTTGGAATGGATTGGCTGGACAAGAGATTGGTGTTCGAGCGGAAGGGATTTGTTTGCCATATGAATTAAAAGCGTCAGAACAACGAAAACTTTTGCAATCACTTAAGCTGCCCTGTGAAAAGATTGTTTACAGCAGAATCCCTATGATGATTTCGGCTAATTGTCTGTACAAAACAACAAAACAATGCAGAAGAAATGCAAAAACATCAGAAGGTAAGGGATTAGGAAAGTGTGGAAATAGGCAGTTAAATTTCCCAGAGGAGGAAGCATGGGCGTTTTTGACGGATAAACGTCATGTGAAATTTCCGGTAAAGGTGAATTGTCTGCATTGTATGAATGTTATATATAATAGTGTACCATTCTCCTTGTATTCTGAACTGGGAAAATGGAGGGAGGCTGTAGATTTGCGGATGGATTTTACTTTGGAATCTCCGGAGGAAGTAAGACAGCTTTTAGATTCTTTTTTGAGAGGGGCGCCTTTACCACAGGGAAAATATATTGCTACTACCGGCCACGAAAAGCGCGGCGTGGAATAAAGAAAAGCGAAGGAATGGTTTCATGCGGGAATATATTACGGAAATCTCCAAATATGTCATAACATTTTTGATGATAATGTATACCTTTTGTAGTTTTCTCTGCCTGACAGATCGGTTGGGAAAGAAAAAAACAATATATATCATACAGAATCTGCTTATGTTTATCATGCAGTTTTTTATGTTTGCGGATTTGGCAGTTGTGAGTAAGGATTGGGAATATGTATTTTTCTATGTGTTTGTACAGGTGTTTTTGCTGGCAGCACTTGTGATTGTGTCTGCAATCTATGAAAAGATAAACAGGCTGTTATTAAATAATATGTGTATGATGTTGGGAGTGGGGTTATGTATGATAGCAAGACTTTCATTTCATAAGGCGATCAGACAGTACATTATTGTATTGGCTTCTCTGGCAGGTTCTCTATTTATTCCCTGGCTGTTTACCAGAATTCATTTCTGGAAAAAACTGACCTGGATTTATGGCGCCGTTGGGATATTGCTTCTTGGGGCTGTGTTAATTCTGGGGGAAGTTACTTATGGTTCTAAGATTAGTTATACCATAGGGGGTTTTACATTTCAGCCTTCCGAATTTGTCAAAATCAGTTTTGTTTTCTTTCTGGCAGGAGCGTTATGGGAAAAGGTTGATTTTGTGAGAGTATCAATAACGGCGGTTTTTGCTGGGGCACATGTGCTCATATTGGTAGCGTCAAAGGATTTGGGCAGCGCATTGATTTTTTTTATTTCATATGTATTCGTAGTGTTTGTGGCTACGAGAAATTATCTTTATCTGTTGGCGGGCGCTGTTGGGGGAAGCGCCGCAGCATGGGCGGCTTATCAGTTGTTTGCACATGTCCGTACCCGTGTGCTTGCATGGCAGAACCCGTGGAAATATATTGACTCCAAAGGATATGCCATCACCCAGTCTTTGTTTGCCGTAGGCAGCGGAAGCTGGCTTGGAATGGGGCTGTTAAAAGGAAATCCGGGCGCGATTCCTCTGGTGGAGCAGGATTTTGCGTTTTCTTCGGTTTGTGAGGAACTGGGAGTGATTTTTGGGATTTGTCTTGTTTTGCTTACTTTGGTCTGCTTTTTGGCTATGATGAAAATGTCGGTTCAAATTAAAGACCGCTTTTATCAGCTTATTGTATATGGAATTGGCATTATGTATATTTTTCAGATATTTCTAACCATTGGAGGGGGGATAAAATTTATTCCTCTCACAGGTGTGACATTGCCTTTTATTAGTTATGGGGGCAGTTCAGCACTGACTACAATGATTATGTTTTTTCTGATTGAGAGTATCTATATCAGATTACAGCAGGAAAAGGAGAGACGTAATGTCAACGATACAAGACGTGGGAAAGAAGGAACAGATGCAGCAAAACCATCAAGGCCCAAATCAGCAGATAAATCCGCAAATCCAGTACAATCAAGTGAAAAAGGAGCAAGAGATTCAGGCAAGAGAGGAAATCCAGGAGGAAAAGGAAGTACAAGAACAAAGAGAGTTACAGGGGGAGTTTGAAGAAGCAGCCGAATTTCAGGAACGGCAGGAATATGAAGAAAATCGAGAAGGGCAAAATGTGAATAAGAAGATTGGAAAGAAAAAAGGCAGATCCTGGGCAGGAAATTGGAGGGAAATCTGCCTGACTGGTGGAATTTTTGCAGTATTATTTCTGGGCATGATTGGATATCTGGGATATTTTACGGCTACCAGTGAAGAGGAAATGATAAATAATAGTTATAATTCCAGACAGGAAATTCTTCTGTCCCGAAATTATCGGGGAACAATTCTGGATTGTAATGGGGAGATTCTGGCACAGACAGTATTGGACGACGACCAAAATGAGACAAGGACATACCCTTTCGGCAAATTGTTTTCTCATATTGTGGGATATTCTACAAAGGGGCGTATGGGAGTGGAGGCGCTGGCCAATTATTATTTGATTCATTCTAATACGTCATTGCGCAACAAAGCAGCCAATGACGTTGCAGGACTAAAAAATCCGGGGGATATGGTATATACCACATTGAATCTGGAGCTGCAGCAGGTTGCGGATTCGCAATTGGATATTTATAAAGGCGCTGTTGTGGTGACGGAAGTTTCAACAGGAAAATTGCTGGCGATGGTATCTCATCCGAATTTTGACCCAAATAAAATTGGGGAGATATGGGACGCATTGGTGGAGGATGAGAACAGTTCTATATTGTTGAACAGAGCGACACAAGGGATATATCCCCCCGGTTCTACTTTTAAAATTATCACTGCGTTAGAATATATCAGACAGAATCCAGAGAATTACCAGGAGTATTCTTTTGAGTGTACAGGGTCGTTTGTGTCCGGAAGCAGCCGTATTGGCTGTATTCATGGGACAAAGCATGGAAATCTTGATTTGGAACGGTCTTTTGCCAAGTCGTGTAATTCTTCATTTGCCAATATTGGAATGGGATTGGACAGAGCAAAGTTTGCGGATACTTTAAAGAGTTTGTTGTTTGATGAGCCTCTTCCGCTGACCTTGACTTATAATAGAAGCAGTACTGCGGTTTCGGAAGAGATGTGGGCAGCGGATATGATGCAGACCTCCATAGGGCAGGGAAAGACACAGATTACGCCCATACATTTAAATATGATTACAAGCGCCATTGCCAATAACGGAATATTGATGAAGCCCTATGTGATTGACCGAGTGGAAAATGATGAGGGAAGCCTGGTGAAAGCTTTCCAGCCAAGCAGTTACGGCCAGTTGTTAAGCCAGGAAGAGGCGGGCATATTAAAAGATTTAATGACGGCGGTGGTGGAAAACGGTACGGCTGCGAATCTTTCAGAGCGTGAATATACCGCGGCCGGGAAAACCGGATCGGCGGAATATAATGAGAATGGGGACAGTCATGCGTGGTTTACCGGATTTGCACCGGCGGAAAATCCTGAAATCTGTGTTACAATTATTGTGGAAGGAGCAGGGCAGGGAGGCGATTATGCGGTTCCGATTGCAAGAAGAATTTTTGACGCATATTTTAATCAGAAAAAATAGGGGTTGCACTTCATGAAAGTTTGGACTATACTGTTTTTATTATACAGTACAGGCAATCGACCACCGCGAGGTGTTTCAGGCGGCCACCAATAGGCGTAGGAGTGACGGAGGAATCGGGATGTTAGAAGCAACAAGCTGTGGTGGTGTGGTAATTTTCCGCGGAAAAATACTTCTGTTGTACAAGAATTATAAGAATAAGTATGATGGATGGGTTTTACCCAAAGGCACAGTAGAGCAGGGAGAGGAATATAAAGATACTGCTTTGCGTGAGGTTTTGGAAGAATCGGGAGCTAAGGCTACTATTATAAAGTACATCGGTAAAAGTGAGTACACTTTTAGTATTCCTGAAGATGTTGTGGAAAAAGAAGTACACTGGTACCTGATGATGGCGGACAGTTATTACAGTACACCACAAAAGGAAGAATATTTTGTGGATTCGGGCTTTTACAAGTATCATGAAGCATATCACTTACTAAAATTTGCCAATGAAAAACAGATTTTGGAAAGAGCGTATGACGAGTATCAGGAATTGAAGAAGAATCATTTATGGGGCAGCCGAAAATATTATTAATGTTTTCGGCTGCTTTTCCAAAATTAATTTTAAAACAAATAGGTGTAAATGCTGAATTATAGACTTTTTACAATCTGCAGGTCCGGGTATTCCAACAAATCCATAACTTCAGAATTATCATTTTTTAAAATGGGACGTGATTTTCTTGCCGGATGTATGACCACAACTTCCCACATGGAACCGTCATTGAGCTGGACCGTGGTGCCAATCTGTGCGTCTCCGATACGTTCCATCAGCGGCAGCAGCAATTCGGTGTCATAATCTTTCATATTAAGTTCAAAATAGCCCAAAATTTGAAGGGGAGTTAAAGCTTCACGGTAGGAACGGGGAGAGGCCATAGCAATGTAGGTGTCTATGATAGCAATGTATCTTGCATAGAGATCGATGCTTTTGCCTTTCATGTGGTAGGGATATCCGGTGCCATCCATGCGTTCATGGTGCATTATTACGGCATTTTTTATATGCTGATTCAAAGTGGTCTGATTTAAAAGTGCATAGCCGATGACAGGATGTTTTTTTACCAGAGTAAACTCTTCCTCCGTAAGTTTGCCGGCTTTCCAAAGAATTTCGTAGGGAAGGTCCAGCTTTCCGATATCATAATAGAAGCATGACAGTATAAGCTGTTCGGCTTCCGCTTTGGGCATATTAATCCATTCAGCAAAAGTACCGGCTAACAGGGCGGAGTTAAGACAATGGGTATAGGTCAGCTCATCCTCATTGGGAACCAGGTTATAGAGAAAGTCCAGCAGCTCGGAACCATAGGAATATGTAGAAGCCATATCATAATAAAGAGCAAGCAGCGCGTTATCAGGAATTTGTTGTTTGTTCTTCATAAAATTTTGCAGCAGACGTTTGTAGACAAATAAGTTTTTAGAATGTTTTTCCGCAAAAAGTTTAAAATCATCATTGAAGCGGACGCGCTCGTAATGTGTTGCGGCCAGGTCTTTGTCTTCTTTGATAACTGCGCTGATAATGGAGTAGCGGTCCAGACCTTTGATGATAACTTCGTTTAGCACTGTATTTTTAGGATATAGTACTTCCTCTTCATACAGTATGTTTTCACCTAAAATCATTCCTGGTTTTAGTTGACCAATAGTGACTGATTTCACAATAGGTTACCTCCTTTTTAAGTCGCTGCGCGACGGCACTAAAGGGTGAAGTTCTTTCGGCGCACATAGGAGAGACAAATTTCATTCCTAAGTCATCTCATAAAATTTGCTCTCGTGCGCCTTCACAATCTCACCTGTCCAGCGAAACATTTTTAATAAATGGATTGACATTTCTTAGCTGGACTATTCCAGTTCCCGCAGGCGGGAACTTGTTCCGGTCTCTGCACTGCGATGCCCTTTAAAGGGAAGAAATTTTCATCTGTAAAGTGTACAGAAGAAAATTCCTTTCGGGCATCTGCGTTGCGTAAATTTTTAGTTTTGCTTGAAAATTCGGACCAAATTTTAGAACTACTAATTTTAGTATAAGGTTTTTCTGAAAAAAGTCAATATAAATCAATTACACTTTTTAGATTACAAAAGGAAGATTATATGTTATAATGTTGGAACAATAAAACATTGTATCAATTTGGTAAAGGAATTGAGTATATGACGATTAGAATCAGCTATCGTTCGGATTTGTACCTGGGTGAGGGCATGAAAGGGAAAAAATTGGATAAAATAAAGAAAATACTGGAAAGGAAACCGCTTTTTTCCAATGTTTTCCTGGTTTCGATTTCGCGCAATTTTTCCGATCAGTTGGAGATATATGATGCAAAACAGCTTTTTTGGCGTTATTACCGTAAGCATCCGCCGTATGTGGTGGGGATTGCCTGTGACAAACAGGAGGCGGTGCGTCTGGTGGAGAAAATGGTAATGGATTGTCTTGGCGACAGGGGAGATTGCAAATTGAAGGAGTATCTGCGATGTTAGATATGATTTTACAGACTTTAACCATATTTGGTATCATCCTCCTGGTTTGGCTGGCATTATTTTTAACAATCATAATTTTGATCCTTTTTTTCCCGGTAACTTATCGGTTTTGCGGCAGAAAAGGGGATGAAGGTATTCGGTGCCTGGTAAAAGTGAAGTGGCTGCTGGGGATTTTCCGGATAAGGTATCAGTATCCGGAACCAGGGCATTTGACAGTCAAGGCATTGTGTTTTACTCTGTTTGACACAAGTTTATCCGGGGATCATTTGGAGGACGAAGAACAGGCAGCGGGAGATGGAACCGAAAACCGGAGAAAAGAAAAAAAGGCGAATAAAGCAAAAAAGACGAAAGCCCATAAGAAAAATGTGAAAGAGAATAAGCTTAAAAAGAAAAAGGGTAAAGACACATTCATTGACAGTGAAAAAGAGGCTGCGCGTGCGGAAGATAACTGGGAAGAATTGAACCAAAACACACAGGATGAAAGGGCTGGATACGACGAAGACGGGGAATATGATGGAAGAAGGGAAGGCAAAAGTTGGCAGGTAAGGGAAGATACCGGAGGGGCTGCTTTGACAGAAGCCAATGAAACGGCAAGAGACATTGGGGCTGGGCAGGCAAGTTCGTCAGAAGATACAGATACAGAAAGTGATTCCAGGGACAGCAATCCTGGAGAAAGTAAGATTTTTCTTAAATTTCAAAAGATAAAGTACACAATTTGCAGGATGTATGATAAAATAAAAAAGATTTGGAAAAATATATCATACTACATGGAGCTTCTGCGAGAGGAAGAGACGAAACAGCTTTTTGCCCATGCTTTGTTAAGGGGTGGAAAAATATGGAAGAGTATTCATCCCAGACACATGAAAGTAAATATACTATTTGGAACCGGAGCTCCGGATACTACAGGGTATGCTTACGGCGCATATTGTATGCTGACTTCCGCCATAGGACCGGAACTCTGTGTGACCCCTGACTTTGAACGGGCGGTTCTGGAAGGCGAAGCTGAGGTGTCAGGCCATATTGTGATATGGGTATTTGTGTGGAACGGAATCAAATTATGTTTGGACCGAAAGTTTCGGAGATTTCTGAAAAAATTGAAAATGCAGGCATAGCTTTGCGCGACATGAGCGCGGAATGGAGGAGAGATGGCAAATAGAGAAAATCAGTTTCAGGGTGTGGTTGAGTCGCTTTTGAAGGGAATGGACACGGTACTGTCCACGAAAACGGTGGTTGGCGAAGCCACAAAGATAGGAGATACGATTATTCTGCCTCTTGTGGATGTGAGTTTTGGCGTGGGTGCCGGCGCCGGCAGCAAGGCCAGCGGCACAGGCGGAAATGGTTTGGAAAGCGCTTCCGGCGCGGGTGGATTGGGCGGAAAGATGACGCCCAGCGCGGTACTGGTCATTAAAGACGGTGCTGTCAAACTGGTAAATATCAAGAATCAGGATGCCGTTACAAAAGTGCTTGACATGATTCCTGAGATTGTAGATAAATTTACCAAACCGGAAAAATCGGATAAGAAAAAGGAAGAGAAAGATATGTCCGACGCCGAAGTGGTAGATATTGCATTTCCTGAGGGAAAGGCTGCAGAGGGAAAGTAAGGTCTGACGAAATAGGACTGGCATATTTGTATTTGGATTGCATATGATAGAGTGATGAAGTATTACCTGGTGCGTCATGAGAAAAATAATAGGATTCGTAGCTTTTTTCATAGCAATCGGAATGTTGATTATGCTGATTACTCATAATCGGCTAATTGGTATTGTTATCATTGCTTTACTGCTTTTCTTTGGATATAATTGTTTTTGTGATGATTAAGGAATGTAGAGCTCCGTGAACGGAAAGGTTCATGGAGTGCATAAGTTCCTATGAGGTTGCTATCAATGGTTGAATGGGAAGAGATCAATAAAACGGAGGACGAAGACAAGCTTCGTGACGTGAAGTTATGGCTTTTTAAAGAGAATATACGGCTGGAAAACGAGCGAAGAGAACTGGAAGATTTGAACAGGCGTATTCTACAGGAAAAAAAGAGGCTCAAAGAAGAAAATCTTTTTTTTGAAAAAAAGCTGGAAATCCTTCAGGATGGTTTTCGCAAATTGGACGAGGACAGGCAGGTTTTGGAACGACAGAAGAGAGAACTTGCCAGAGAAAGGACAAGCTATACACAGAACCAGATGAAGGGTATTGGGGGACCTGTGATGGAAGAGACGGTGAGAACTTTGTTTCGGGGAACCAATAATCCTTTGGCGCTGCGGAAAAGATATCGGGATTTGGTGAAGATCTTTCACCCGGACAATTTGTTTGGAGACGAAGAACTGGTACAAATGATTAATCGTGAATTTATCAGAAGGAAAAAAGAAGAAGCATAGAAATTGTTTTCAAGAAAACGGCATAGCTTATCGCTATGCCGTTATTTTAAGCTCGTTCTACTTTGCCTGATCTCAGACAACTTGTACATACATGCATTCTCTTGGCACCGCCGTTTACCTTGCACTTCACTCTTTTGACATTTGAGCTCCAAATTGCATTGCTTCTTCTATGAGAATGGCTTACATTGTTACCGAAATGAACGCCTTTACCACAAATATCACATTTAGCCATTTTGACACCTCCTCGACACCTGCGCAGTCTCACGCTTTAATATTTTGTTCACAACATTTACATATTACCAGATATATATGGGAAAATCAAGCAAAAAAAACTTTTTTTTAAATTTTATATTTAATATTCCCTTTTTTAGGGAAAGCTGTTAAAATAATTAATATATGTCTTGCAAAAATGTATTGAATATGCGGTTTTGTGGTGCCGTATGACTAAATTGACTGCGTGCCACTGCCACAAAATAGAAAGGAAGGGTTATTGATATGAGAGGTACTTCTATGAATACCCAAATGGGAAAAATTGTTGTAAACAATGAAGTGATTGCCCAATATGCGGGAAGCGTTGCCGTGGAATGTTTTGGCATCGTAGGTATGGCAGGAGTCAGTGTAAAGGATGGTCTGGTAAAACTATTGAAGAGAGACAGTATTACCAGAGGGATTAGCGTGACCATTAGCAAAAATAAGCTGATACTTGATTTTCATGTCATCGTTGCATATGGCGTCAGTATTCTGGCCGTAGCGGATAATTTAATCAGCAGTGTAAAGTATAAGGTAGAGGAATTTACGGGAATTGAGATAGAAAAAATAAACATCTATATAGATGGAGTCAGAGTGATTGATTAAGGAGGAACGTTGGCGTGAGTGTACAGCAAATTGACGCTAAAATGCTTTCCAGGATGTTCCTGGCCGGCGCAAAGAATCTGGAGAATAAGAAGGAATGGATTAATGAACTGAATGTATTTCCTGTTCCGGACGGAGATACGGGTACCAATATGACCATGACTATAATGTCCGCCGCAAAGGAAGTGTCCGCGTTGGGCGACGGAGCCGACATGGAGTCTATCTGCAAAGCAATTTCCAGCGGGTCTCTTCGAGGGGCAAGGGGAAATTCCGGTGTTATTCTGTCACAGATTTTTCGTGGATTTACAAAGAGGATTAAGTCGGAGACGGTTCTTACAATTCCTGTTTTTGCCGAGGGCTTTGAAAAAGCTGTTGAAACGGCCTATAAAGCTGTAATGAAGCCCAAAGAAGGGACGATTCTTACAGTGGCCAGAGGGATTGCAGACAAGGCGAAGGAAATGGCGGAAGATGGCGAGCAGGATATGGAAAAGTTTTTTTCCGTTATCATTGAACACGCAAGGTATGTGCTCAGTCAGACACCGGAAATGCTGCCTGTGTTGAAACAGGCCGGCGTTGTGGATTCCGGCGGGCAGGGGCTTGTGGAAGTGATAGCAGGAGCTTTTGACGCATTTATGGGCAAGGAAATCGTCCTTGATTTTGCCCAGGGAGGCGCAGCAAGTACCGGACGCACGGTCCTGATGTCAGGCAATGAGTCCATGAAAGTGCAGGCGGAAGCGGAAATTACATTTGGATATTGTACGGAATTTATTATCATGTTAGAGAAGGAATTCGGTGCGGCAGCGGAGAAGGACTTCAAGGCGTATCTTGAATCCATTGGAGATTCTATTGTATGTGTGGCGGATGATGATGTGGTAAAAGTGCACGTACATACCAATGACCCTGGATTGGCCATCCAGAAGGCATTGACGTATGGTGCGCTTTCCAATATGAAGATTGACAATATGCGTCTGGAGCATCAGGAAAAACTCTTTAAAATGGCTGAAAAAGGCGCTGGGGAGCCTGTGCTGAAGGCAGCCAGCACCCCGGAAGGCGCTTCGGAATCCCCAAAGGAATTCGGATTTATAGCAGTTTCTGCCGGCGAGGGCATCAAAGAGATTTTCAAGAGTCTGGGGGTTGATTATATTATCGAGGGCGGGCAAACCATGAATCCGAGTACTGCGGATATTTTAGATGCGGTGGATAAAGTAAATGCTAAGACAATTTTTATCCTTCCGAATAATAAAAATATTATTCTGGCGGCAAATCAGGCAGCGGAGCTGACAACGGAGAAGGATTTATTTGTCATTCCCACCAAAACCATTCCTCAGGGAATTACGGCGGTAATTAATTTTGTGCCGGAATTGTCCGTGGATGAGAATGAAGAGGCCATGCTCAGTGAGATCGGAAATGTAAGTACGGGACAGGTCACTTATGCCGTTCATGACGCGGTGATTGGAGATAAGGATATTAAAAAGGGCGATTATATGGGAATCGGTGACAATGGTATATTGGCCGTAGGGACGGAAATTGCAGGAGTCGCTAAGGAAACCCTTGCCGGAATGATGGGAGAGGAATCGGAGTTAATCAGTATCTATTACGGCAGCGACGTGAAACCGGAAGATGCCGAGAATTTCAGAATACAGATTGCAGAGATGTATCCGGAATGTGATATTGAATTGCAGTACGGCGGACAGCCCATTTACTATTATGTGATGTCCGTAGAGTAGGAAATCAAGTTTATGTTTTAATGGATTACCGACTGTTTGCGAGGCTTTTATGGACAAGAACACTTCAATCATAGAGATAAAAGGTGTGGGTGAGAAGACGCAGAAGCTTTTTGCAAAGCTCAATATATGCACTGCCGGAGATTTGCTGGCGGCTTATCCCAGAGATTATGACGCTTTTGAGGAACCGGTGAAGATAAGAAAGGCGCCGCCGGGAGAGGTATGTGCCGTCTATGCAGCGGTAAGCGGAATACCCAATGAGAAAAGGGTGAGAAATCTCCATATTTTAAATATGAATATCTCGGATGGTTCCGGGATTATGCAGTTGACCTTTTTTAACATGCCCTTTTTAAAAAAGACGCTAAAGCAGGGAGGCTACTATATTTTCAGAGGAACGGTGCGAAGCAGAGGCACAGGGAAGCTGATGGAACAGCCCACAATTTATGCGGTGGAACAGTATCGAGCCCAGGAAAACCAATTAATTCCCCGATATTCTCTGACCAAAGGGCTGACAAATCAAGCTGTGAGGAAATGTGTCAGACAGGTGTTGTCTTTTTATAAATTTGAACCTGAGTATTATGACGGGGGATTACTTGCGGCTTGCGATTTGATTTCCCGAAGGGAAGCTGTGGAGGGAATACATTTTCCGGAAGATTATAATGTGTTGGCGTCAGCCAGACGTCGTTTGGTTTTTGACGAATTTTTTGATTTTTTGTTTTTATTGCGGAAAAATAAAGAACTCAGCGAACAACTTACAAATCATTATAGAATGGCAGAGACGGAAGATACAGACAGATTTTTGGCACAGCTTCCGTTTCCTTTGACAAAAGCGCAGGAAAAGGTCTGGAAGGAAATCAGGGATGATATGGGCGGACCTTATTGTATGAATCGTTTGGTGCAGGGGGATGTGGGATCAGGTAAGACGATATTGGCTGTGCTGGCGCTTTTGATGACGGCGGCAAACGGATACCAGGGAGCGATGATGGCGCCCACTGAGGTTCTGGCCGTACAACATTTTGAAACCGTTCAGGGATATATTGAAAAGTATGGTCTGCTTTTGAACCCCATACTTTTAGTGGGGTCTATGACTGGGAAAGAAAAGAGAAAAGCATATGAACAAATTGGTTCGGGAGAAGCAAATCTGGTGATAGGCACCCATGCGCTGATTCAGGAGAAGGTTCAATATGCGTCTCTTGCACTGGTGGTTACAGACGAGCAGCACCGCTTTGGCGTGAGACAGAGGGAATTGCTGGCGGAAAAGGGAAAGGAGCCTCATATTTTAGTTATGAGCGCCACACCCATTCCCCGGACGCTTGCGATTATTCTGTATGGCGATTTGCATATCTCGGTTGTGGATGAGCTGCCGGCCAATCGACTTCCCATAAAGAATTGTGTGGTAAATACAGCATATCGTGCCAAAGCGTATCAGTTTATTGCTGGGGAAGTGGAAAAGGGACGTCAGGCTTATGTTATTTGTCCTCAAGTGGAAGCGGAGGACGGGGAACAAAGCGAGTTAGAAAACGTGGTGGAGTACGCCGAAAAATTAAAAAACGTTCTGCCTGTAAAGGTACGGGTGGCATATCTTCATGGCAAAATGCGGCCCGCTGACAAGAATAGAATTATGGAGGAATTTTCCGCACATGAAATTGATGTGCTTGTCTCCACAACCGTGATAGAGGTGGGGGTCAATGTGCCTAATACAACTGTGATGATGGTGGAAAATGCGGAGCGGTTTGGGCTTGCCCAACTGCATCAGTTACGGGGCCGTGTGGGAAGAGGTGAACATCAAAGTTATTGTATTTTTGTCAGTACCAGTGAAAAAAAAGAAACGATGGAACGGCTGCAGATTTTAAATAAATCCAATGACGGTTTTTACATTGCATCGGAGGATTTGAAGCTGCGTGGTCCTGGAGAATTATTTGGCATCAGGCAAAGCGGTGATGTTTCTTTTCGGATAGGAGATATTTATTCAGATGCCGCCGTATTAAAACTGGCTTCCGAAGCAGTGGATCAGGTGCTTGGGGAAGACCCGCAGTTGGAAAAGGAAAAAAATGCAGCGTTAAGACAGCATTTGTCAAAGGCCGCGGCTGAGGGTGTTGACTTTCGCTCCATATGAGAAAAAGGCGCGCTAAAGCATATGGGATATTGACACTTTAAATGAAAGGGTATACGGACAGACCAAAGGATGGACGTCCGCATATGGAAAAGAGGATGATTATGTCAAAGGTTGCGATTGTAACAGACAGTAACAGTGGTATTACACAGGAGGAAGGGAAGCAGTTAGGCGTATTTGTATTGCCAATGCCATTTATGATTCAGGAGGAAACTTTTTATGAGGACATTAATCTGACACAGGAGCAATTTTATGAGAAGCTGGCCTCCGGCGCTAATATTGCCACCAGTCAGCCTTCACCGGAATCGGTGATGGAGTTGTGGGACAAACTGTTAAAAGAGTATGATGAAATTGTCCATATTCCTATGAGCAGCGGATTGTCCGGTTCTTGCCAGAGTGCGATCATGCTGGCAGAAGATTATGACGGCAAGGTGCATGTGGTAAACAATCAACGGATATCCGTAACCCAGCGTCAGTCCTGTCTTGATGCGAAACTTCTGGCATCCGGCGGGAAGAATGGGAAGGAAATCAAGCAATTTTTGGAAGAGGATAAGTTTAACAGCAGTATTTATATTATGCTGGATACATTGTATTATTTGAAAAAGGGAGGGAGAATAACTCCCGCGGCTGCGGCCATTGGCACGATGCTTCGATTGAAACCTGTGCTGCAGATACAGGGAGATAAGCTGGATGCCTTTGCAAAGGCCAGAACCACCAACCAGGGGAAGAGTATTATGCTCAACGCCATCAAAAATGATATTGAAACGCGCTTTGGGGGAATGACAGAAGATAAGCATATATGGCTTCAGATTGCCCATACTGCCAATCTTGAGGCGGCGCAACAGTATAAAGAGGAGGTTTTGCAGCAATTTCCCGGTTATGATATTCATATAGGTGCCCTTTCTTTAAGTGTATCCTGCCATATTGGGCCAGGTGCCCTTGCACTTGCATGTTGTAGAAAGATAACCGTTTGAGGGGATAAGTAAATGAAATAGGAAGGAAAGCGCTTCGTTGATTGCTTATCCCGCTTCGGCGGAAGAACGGAAGAACATATGAATGAAGAAGATATCACAGAGACAGGGGGAAGATTCAATGGAGTTAGAAATCTTAAAAAACGAAGAGAAAAGAATGAATTTGGTGATGTTCCTTTTTTTGGCGGTGATTCCTTGTGTGGCAATGGGGTATGTACTTTTGTTTAACAAGGGAACATCAAAAGATTGTATTGTGCTGACAATGGTGCTTGCGGATGTTTGTGTGAAATTATTTGAAAAATTCTTAGGGAGATATGCAAAATATTTGTATATTTCCATTCTTCCAATTTGTGGTGTGGTGACAATTGTATGCGGCAATCCAGCGTCTTTTGGGGCGATGGCAGAAGCATACTTTCTTATACTTTTCCTGGCGGTTCCCTATTATGATCTTTCCTTAATAGGAGTGTGTACGGTAGTAACCATATTGCCCAATGTGATTGGGCTGATTGTGTTCCGTGACGCTTATTTGGCAATGTACAGTTTTTCCATTTGGATTTTTGTATGGATGGTATATATTTTGGCAGCAATTGTGGCGGTGTTTATTATTCAGAGAGCCACGGCGCTTTTTGGAGTGGTGGAGAAGAAAGAACATGAAATGGAAGATTTGTTGGGAAATGTACGCAAAGCTTTTGAAGGATTGGAAGAATCTTCCGGAAAAATATACGATTCTTTACATAATTTTGAAGCAAGCACAACGGAGATTGCCGCTTCCACCAGTCAAATTGCTGACAGTGCGGACAGACAGATACAGCAGGTAAAGGGGAGTTTGGACATCTTTGGCGATTTGAATCAGAAGATAGAAAGTTCTGAAAAGCAGGTGGTGCAGACCGTAGAAACAATGAAACGCTTAAAAGGGAAAAATGATGAGGGAATTCATGCCATAGAGGTATTGTCACAAAAATTCGGTGAGAATATTGCATCTACCAGAGTGGCCTCAGAAGGTGTGGCATCTTTGGTGTATAAATCAAATTCCATTGGTGAAATCATTGAAAGTATCAGCCAGATTGCCCAACAGACCAATCTTCTTGCGCTGAATGCTGCCATTGAAGCGGCCAGGGCAGGGGACGCGGGAAAAGGGTTTGCTGTTGTGGCAGATGAGATTAATAAGCTGTCTGGGGAATCTGCTTTGGCAACGCAGAAAATTGATACGATTTTAAAAGATGTCATTGCCACTGTGAATGATGTAAACGGTGTCATTGATAACAACAATGTCATTGTGAAAGAATCAAATGAAAAATTGAACGATACGGTAAAGATATTTGAAAATATACTTCATTCCTCGGAGGAAGTGATTTCGGTTACTAATATGATGAAACGTGAACTGGAAAATATTGTGGAAATTAAAGAACATTTGCTGGAGGCAATGGAGCAAGTGGAAGATATTTCTCAAAATTCCGTGCTGACCACAGCAGAAATCAGCGCTGCCACAGAGCAACAGGCGGCGGGAGTGGAAGAGATTCTTAAGTCTATGGGAAGGGTACAGGGCGGTATGGAACAGCTTGCAGACGTGTTAAATAATCGTGGCTAAAGTTCGTAAGTGCTAAGGTTATAAAAGTATAATCTGTGGTGTTTTTTTCGTGCGTGGAGAAAGTGAAAGGTATATTTTCACTTTCTCCACTTTTAAATCAAAGTTTTGTATTCTGTTACTGTATATCGGTCATGACCTCCAAAACCGTATCATAACCATGTTCCACAGCCAATTGTACAGGAGTGACCCCCTGATTGTTGGCGCAGTTGTAATTGGCGCCTTTTTTTACAAGGAAACGTGCCACATCCTGATTTCCGTACCGTAAAGCATAGTGAAGGGCGGTATTTCCCTTGTTATCCGCGGCGTTTACATTAGCTCCTGAACGAACAAGTTCTTTTACAATGTCTTTGAAGCAACGGTTTTGCGTGTGAAGAATCAGCGCAGTATTTCCATTGTTATCCGTATGGTTTACATCCGCGTTATGATCTAAAAAGATGGGGAGCAGCTCCAGGTTTGTGTTGATATCAAGAGATTGCAGCAGCATCAGCGGCGTCTGCCCGTCATTTCGCGCCATATCAAGGGTTTTCAGTTCTTTTAGTACATTCATTCTCTGGCGTGATTCCAATTCTCCGCCAAATTTCTTTTTCATAACAGCCAGATGTGCCGGCGTCTCACCATTGATATTCTGCAAAGAATCGTCTGCGCCGGAAGCGATTAGAAGTCGGGTTACTTCTGCAGTTCCGTAAATGCTGGCGGTGTGAAGCGGTGTATTGCCTGATTCAGCAGGTTCATCCTCTGTCAGGTTTACGTCCACACCTTTTTCTATCATGACCTTAAGCATATCAGCATGTCCGAATCTGGCGGCGCTGTGCAGAGCGCTGGTTCCGGTATTATCGAGCTGTTCCATGGATTCTTTGGAAAAGAATTGTGCAGCCTTTTCAAAATAGGATTCGTTTTGTTTGAAAAAGCCTGAGGGTTTTTGCTGGAAGGCAACAATATTTGCCGGGGTTTTTCCCTGAATCACCGCTTCGTTCATGTCAACACCCAGTTCCATAAATTTTTTAATTACTCTTACCCCATATCCAATGCCCAGGCATTTATCCCGCAGGCAGGTAATTCTGCCGCCGGAATGGATAGGTGCGGTAAAGTCAAAACCGGCTTTTTGACACATATCAAGTAATTGGCAATCGTTATCCTGGAAAAGGGCGTTCTGCATGATATTCAGAATATATACCATGTCATCGTCGTCGTCCGGATCTAGCTGTTTCAATAATTTCTGTGCAAGATACAAAGCCATACCCATAGGATCTTTTTCATCCTCTGAAAAACGGGCGAAAGCATTGCTGGTAATGCGGCTAAAGTTGTTCATATCCATCCGTGGAATGTCATAGTCCTGTGCGGCGCCATGGTCTTTCAGAGCCATACAGAGCTCATCCTGGTAGGATTCTTTGGCAAGTTGTAAGGGGGTCTGACCATCATTATTTGCCGTATTTACCATAGAAGGGCAGTTTTCCATCAGCCTTAGGGCGGCTGTGATGTGGCGATTCTTGATGGCTGTCAGTAATAGGGTGTTGCCGTTTTCATCTATGGCGTCTGTTCCAGCCCCTTTTTCAAGAAAAACTTCTGTCAATGCCCAGGAACAGTTTTGGTTCTCATGATATATTAATACTTCCAGGGGCGTTTTTCCTTCCGCATCTTTTTGGTTAATGTCGTTTGTAAACAGACGGGCAATGAGTTTTCTCTGGGAGAGGCTGCTTCTCAGGCATTGGTAACCGTTTTGAAGGCCGTCGATTCTGGGATGGGCAAGATAATGATAAACAGTTCTCCCGTCGGCGTCGGAAAGAGTCGGATTGGCATCATGGTCCAATAGCAGTTGTACCATTGCCAGATTTCCACGGCAGCATGCCAGAAGGAGAGGCGTAATGCCGTTTTTATTGGCGAGATTTGTTCCTTTTTCTGCAAATTCCTGGTTGCCCAGTAATTGTTCTGCTGCATGATAAAAGTTAAGCCATATAAGAAGATGAAAAATGGTAAAGTCATATCGTCCCACAGGAGAAAGCAATGTGTCAATATCACATGCGGCGATACAATCCTCAACGTTTTGAATTTCTTCTTTTTTCAGCAGGTCATAGCGGTACATGCAGTTCTCAAAATCATCTTCCCACCAGGGGATAAATTTGCACCGATTATTTTCGCTGGAATTAACCAGCAAGGCTGTCAATTCTTTTACATCCATAAGTTTCTCCTTTGCGATTTATATTAGTTAAAACAGTATATATGTGACCAATAACATTTTGTAAGGTCGGATATGTATTATATTGTAAATGTTGTATATGCTATGAAAATATGATACAATGTTGGCACGCAAAAGCATTGTGTCAACTACAATAAAAGTATTATAGCATGGAAACGTTGGCAAAAGATGAATTTATGAAAACTTAATAAAGTATTTTGGGTAAGCATTTTGGCGGAGTTGAAAGAGTTCAGAGGCCATAAGCGGTTGGACGGAGGATAAGTTAGTGGAAATTTATTTTGGCAGGGTGGATGAGGCAATTGCAATTATGCAAAAAGTATCGGAATGGGGGGCGGAGAAGGGACTTCGTATATGGCCCAAAGAGTGGCTGACGAAAGAAAAATTGCTCACAGGCGATGTGCTGGAAGAGGACTTTGGCGTGGCCGTATGGGATGGCGAGAATGTGGGGGCATTTATTTTGCAAAAGCAGGATATGGAATATTGGCCGAAGGCGCCAAAGGCCGAAGCCGTTTACCTTCATAAACTCTGTGTGTGCAGAGAATTTTCTCATCGAAATGCGGCGCGGAAGATTGTGGAGGAAATTGCAAGACAATGCAGAGAGAATAAAATACCATATATTCGTCTTGACACAGCCCTTGATGAAAAGAAAGTGAGAAAAATTTACCTGGAAATGGGATTTAAAATTGTAGATATTATTGACTATGATAATGGACGTTCGATGGCTTTATACGAATATGAGACCTGGAAACAGTAAACTGCTGCACAAAAAAATTGGATGGAGGAATTGACATTGAAACAATATGAGTACGACGCAATCATTGAAAAAGTTCCGGATATTGACGGCGCTTATATCAAAGTTCCCTTTGATATTCGGAAGGAATTTGGCAAAGGCAGGCTAAAGGTACAAGCAGTTTTTGATGATGTGGTGTATGAAGGAAGTATTGTAAATATGGGTGTGAAAAATGAAGACGGCACCATTTGCTACATCATAGGCATAAGAAAAGATATTCGCGCAAAAATAGGAAAACAGCCGGGGGATTGGGTTCATGTAATAATTCGGCCGCTTTGAAGAAGCAAAAGTGCAGCGCTTTTAAGGAAGGGAACCAGCGTCTTCTGACAGAAGATAGACAGAAGGTTTGATGGAGAGTTTCTTTTTTGGAAAAGGGAGATATGGAGGAAAGGCTATATGGATGAAGTTAAAATGTTGGTGTCAGGCTATGTGGTAAAGGATAAGAAACGTATTGTGAGAATTTCTTTTTTGCGCGGGGAGGATTATGCGGAAGGTATATTGCCGGAGGGAATGATTGATAAATCACAAGGGTTTGCCGATGAAGAAATCAGAAAACTGGAAAATTTTCTTAGAGTAAATAGGGAAGAAATTCTTGGAGAAGCCAGGAAAGTGAATCCCATTAGAAGCTGGATGCAGGAGTAGTGTGAGAAGAACTTCTAATCGCTCACAGCAAAGGCTGTTTTGCGAAGAAGTTCTAAGTCTCACGCAGGAGAATGCCTGAAATACGGCGTTCTCCTCATTGATTTGAGATTCCGCAGAGCGGAATCATGGCGAGTAGCGTGAGAAAGGTATTTGCGGATTGAGAGAAATGAACAGGGCAGGCAGGAAAAATCTTGACTTTGCTGCTTTAAACTGCTAAAATCCAGGGTGGCGCAATATGAGAGACATTTATGGATTGGCTGATGGAAAAGCTTAGAAAGTGAAGAGGAGCGGTACTATGAAAGAAATATCAAATTTAATTGCATATCGTCCCGATGTTAAGGTGGTAGATGCCACTTTGCGGGATGGTGGGCTTGTGAATGATTTCTACTTTACGGATGAGTTTGTCAGGGCGTTGTATTTGGCGAACCTCCGTGCAGGTGTGGATTACATGGAGTTTGGATATAAAGCGTCAAGGGAAATGTTTGACGAGGATAAGTTCGGAAAGTGGAAGTTCTGTAAGGATGAACATATTCGGGAAATTGTAGGGGAAAATGCTACGGACCTGAAAATTGCGGTGATGGCAGATGTGGGCAGATGCCACAAGGCGGATATTATCAATCGTGCAGACAGCCCAATTGATTTCATCAGAGTGGCCACATATGTGAATACTATTCCCGGTGCGGTAGATATGATTGAGGATGCGGTGAGAAAAGGATATGAGGTAAGCTGTAATATTATGGCAATTTCCCATATTCAGGAAGGAGAACTGAAGGCAGCGCTTGACATATTGGGAAAGACGCCTGTGGACGTACTTTATATTGTGGACAGTTTCGGATCTATGTATCCGGAACAAATTGCGCGTCTGGCGGCCACTTTTTTAGAGTTTGCAGAAAAGTATCATAAAAAAGTAGGTATCCATGCTCATAATAACCAACAGCTTGCATTTGCCAATACCATAGAAGCTGTGGGGGACGGGGTGGATTGGCTGGACGCCACTTACGCTTCCATGGGAAGAGGCGCGGGCAACTGTGCCATGGAACTTTTGCTGGGATTTTTGCGCAATCCTAAGTACAATGTATATCCCGCCATTCAATTTGTGGATACGTATATGAATCGTCTAAAAGCGGATGGTGTGGTGTGGGGGTATGATTTGCAGTATATGATGACAGGACTTTTAAACCAGCATCCCAGGGCGGCGATTCAGTTTACCAAAGAAAACAGAACTGACTATACGGAGTTTTATAAAGAAGTTGTTGCGCAGGATTAATTGGATATCAATGACAAAAGTGGGAATGGTAAAACCAAAACGAAATAGTTGAAATTTTCCATTCACATGTGTATACTAAAAGGTAAGTTTATGAACAATCAGGAGGAAATCACTATGAAGATCAACAGTGTATGCGTACAGGGCGGTTATACGCCGGGAAACGGGGAGTCCCGCCAGATTCCCATTGTCCAAAGTACTACATTTAAGTATGATTCCAGTGAGGACATGGGAAAGCTTTTTGATCTGGAGGCAAGCGGATATTTTTATACCAGACTTCAAAATCCTACCAATGACCATGTGGCTGCAAAGATTACGCAGCTTGAAGGCGGTACGGCCGGTATGCTTACAAGCAGTGGTCAGGCGGCTAATTTTTATGCACTGTTTAATATCTGTAATTGTGGTGACCATATTGTGGCTTCCAGCACCATTTACGGAGGCACCTTTAATCTGATTTCCGTAACCATGAGGAAGATGGGCGTATCCGTTACTTTTGTGAGCCCGGACGCATCAGAGGAAGAACTGAACGGAGCGTTTCAGGAGAATACAAAGGCGGTCTTTGGAGAGACAATTTCAAATCCGGCGCTGACGGTTCTGGACATTGAAAAGTTTGCCAGGTGTGCTCATGCACATGGCGTCCCTCTCATCATTGACAATACGTTTGCAACCCCCATAAATTGTCGGCCTTTTGAATGGGGAGCGGACATTGTAACACATTCCACTACGAAATACATGGATGGTCATGGGGCGGCTGTGGGAGGCGCCATTGTGGACGGCGGAACGTTTGATTGGATGGCTTACGGGGATAAATTTCCCGGATTGTGTACGCCTGACGAGAGTTATCATGGTATTGTATATGCGGAGAGATTTGGAAAAGAAGGCGCTTTTATTACAAAATGTACCGCCCAGCTAATGCGTGACCTTGGCTCCATACAGAGTCCCCAGAATGCGTTTATTCTGAATCTTGGCTTGGAAAGTCTGCATGTGCGCGTGAAGCGCCACTGTGAAAACGGTCAGGCTGTGGCGGAATTTCTTTCAGCGCATCCGAAAGTGAAATATGTCAATTATTGTGGTCTGCCTGGGGATAAATATTATGAACTGGCACAGAAATATCTTCCCAACGGTAGCTGCGGTGTGGTTTCTTTCGGATTAAAAGGCGGCAGAGAGGCGGCGGACATATTTATGAAGAATCTGAAGCTGGCCGCAATAGAGACTCATGTGGCGGACGCCCGTACTTGTTGTCTGAATCCCGCATCCAGTACACACCGTCAGATGACGGATGAGCAGCTCATAGAAGCCGGCGTACCTGCGGAACTGATTCGCATCAGTTGCGGCATTGAGGACCAGGAGGACTTGATTGCGGATCTTCGGCAGGCTTTGGAACAATGTTGACCCGCAAGGAAGGGATGGACTGTAAGGAATTTGAAAAACAAATTCCGGCGTTTATCGCACGGAAGATGGACTATCCCACGTTAAAAAGCTTTCATGCGCATATTGAAAAATGTGAAGACTGCAAGGAAGAGTTAGTAATACAGTTTCTTGCAACGGAAGGTATTCAGCGCTTAGAGGATGGCAGTGCTTTTGATTTACAGTCCGAACTGGATGCAAGGCTGGAAGAGACAGAGCATAAAATTAAATTTCACAGTGGTTTTGTCTATCTGGGGTTTGCGATGGAAGTGATAGCCGTGTGTATGATATTTGGGGTTTTAATTTGGATTCTGCTTTAAGGATGTGAAGCGGAGGAAACCGCAAATTGATAAAATGTAAACTGTCGGTAGAAAAGATATGGCCGTGAGAAAATATATGCATGTTGTTTGATGTAAAAGCACAATGAAATGAATGAAAATAAAGGCGGTAGAATCTATGCTTGAGAATAAAAAACTTGTATTGATAGATGGTCATAGTATACTGAACAGAGCATTTTATGGCGTTCCCAATTTAAGCAATGCACAAGGGCTGCATACCAATGCGGTTTACGGATTTTTGAATATTTTATTTAAGATTCTGGAAGAAGAGAAGCCGGATTATCTTGCGGTGGCGTTTGACGTTCATGCGCCCACGTTTCGGCATCAGATGTATGAGGCGTACAAGGGAACCAGGAAGCCCATGCCGGAAGAGCTGCGGGAACAGGTTCCCGTAATGAAGGATGTGCTGAAAGCGATGGGGGTGGTTATAGTGGAACAGGAAGGGCTGGAAGCGGATGATATCCTGGGCACTCTTGCGAAAAAGGCGCAGGCGGACGGGCTTGAAGTGTCGTTGGTGTCCGGCGACAGGGATTTACTGCAGATTGCCGACCCCCGCATTAAGATTAGAATTCCTAAGACCAAAATGGGCAGAACGGAAATAGAAGATTACTATCCGGAGAATGTGGTGGAGACTTATAAGGTGACGCCGTTACAATTTATTGATTTGAAGGCGTTAATGGGCGATTCGTCGGATAATATTCCCGGAGTGCCGAAGGTTGGCGAAAAGACGGCTACGGAACTGATGGTGCAATATGGTACTCTGGAGAATATTTATGCCCATGTGGAAGAAATTTCCAAGAAAAGTATTCGGGAATCTCTAAAGGCAAACCGTGATCTTGCGGATTTGAGCAAGGCCCTTGCCACCATTAAAATTGACAGTGATGTAAAACTTGACTATGAAGCTGCAAGGGCGGAGGGCTTTTTTACCCAGGAGGCATATCAACTGTTTAAGCAGTTAGAGTTTCGGAATATGCTTCATCGTTTTGAAGGAGATAGTACGACCACCGATGTTGAAGTGTCAAAGACATTTCATAAGATAGGAAGTCGAAAGGATTTTTTGGCAAAATTAAAGAAAATCAAAGAGGGACAGCATATCGGACTGTTTCTCCCCATGGATGGAGATGAGCTTTTAGGCGTGGCGGTGGCATGGGAAAAAGAGGTGTACACGTATGTTAGAGCCGGAAGAGAAGATGTGCAGCTTTCTTTTTTGGGGATGTTTTCCGAAGAAAACAACGGCATGACCGCAGATGGGCAGGAAACGGATGAAGCATACGAGCTTTGCAGAGCTTTAAGAGAGCTTACTGCCAAAGCATATATATCAGCTTTTGACATGAAAAAATACTATCGTTATCTGGCGCCGGAATCCACAGAACGGTTTTTTGATATTCTGATTGGCGCTTACCTGCTGAATCCGCTGAAAAGTGATTATGATATGGAAGCCATTGCCCAGGAGCATTTGGGGCTGACAATTCCCGGCAGAGCGGAGCTTTTTGGCAAGACAAGGCTGGGGGAGGCCGTGGTGTCAATGCCCGACCAATTTATAGAGTACTGCTGTTATGCCGCTTATGTGTCGTTGAGAGCGGATGCAGTTTTGAACGGAAAGCTGCGGGAGACGGGAATGGATTGGCTGATGCGGGAAATGGAAATGCCGTTGTCCCTGGTGCTTTACGATATGGAGAGGGAAGGCGTGGAGGTGCGCAGGGAAGAATTAAAAGCCTATGGGGATGCTTTGGTAGATCGGATTGAGAAACTTGAGGTGTCCATTCATGAGAAAGCGGGAGTGAATTTTAATATCAATTCTCCGAAGCAGTTAGGGGAAGTACTGTTTGAAAATATGAAGCTTCCCGGAGGAAAGAAGACTAAGACAGGATATTCCACTGCGGCGGACGTATTGGAAAAACTGGCGGAGGATCATCCCATTGTGAATGAAATCCTGGAATACAGGCAGCTTACCAAGCTGAAATCCACTTATGCGGACGGATTGGCGGTGTATATTGGTGAGGATAATAGAATTCATACCAATTTTAATCAGACGATTACCGCCACCGGGCGCATAAGTTCAACTGAGCCAAATCTGCAGAATATTCCTATGCGGATGGAGCTGGGGCGGCGAATCCGAAAGGTATTCGTGCCCAGAGAGGGGTATGTGTTTACGGATGCGGATTATTCACAGATAGAACTCAGAGTGCTTGCCCATATGTCGGGAGACGAACAGTTGATAGAGGCTTATCATATGGATCAGGATATTCACCGCATTACGGCGGCTAAGGTATTTCATACACCTTTTGAAGAGGTGACGGATTTGCAGCGAAGAAATGCCAAAGCGGTGAATTTTGGCATTGTATATGGCATCAGTTCTTTTGGGCTAAGTCAGGATTTGAGTATCAGCCGAAAGGAAGCGACGGACTATATTGAGCAGTATTTTGAAACTTATCCAAAGGTCAAAGATTTTTTGGATACGCTGGTCAGTGATGGGAAGAAAAACGGATATATAACTACTATGTTCGGCAGAAGGCGTCCCATACCGGAGCTTTCTTCTTCAAATTATATGCAGCGTTCTTTTGGTGAACGTGTGGCTATGAATTCACCCATCCAGGGGACGGCGGCGGATATTATTAAAATTGCTATGATTCGGGTGTGGAAGGCATTGCGGGAACAGGGGCTTAAGTCCAGGCTTATATTGCAGGTACATGATGAACTTGTCATTGAGACTTTGCTGGAAGAGGAAGAACAGGTGCGGAAGCTTTTGGAAGAGAATATGAAGGCAGCAGCGGATTTGGCGGTAACTTTGGAAGTGGATCTTCACACGGGAGATAATTGGTACGAAGCAAAGTAATCGAGAATAGATTCGTATAGGATTTCCGAATGAAAAAACTTGCATTGTGAGAAGGAACAGATACCAATGGAAAGATAAAATTTGCAGGGAAGGTATGCCATCCCTGGAGACGGTACGGGGGAACTATGAAGTTTATTGGGATTACAGGCGGTGTCGGGGCGGGAAAATCTAAAATACTTGCCTATATTAAAAAACATTATCTCTGTGAGATATATCTTGCGGACGAAGTGGCACATCTGATGAAACAGCCTGGAACAGAATGTTATAAAGGAATTTTGGCGCTTTTGGGACAGGATGTGGCAGGAGAGGACGGACAGATTGACAGACAGGTGATGGCAGAGCGGATTTTTGCCGATTCCGGACTTCTGGAACAGGTGAATGAAATCATACATCCCGCCGTAAAGCTTTTTCTGACAAAGCGATTAGAAGACGCAAAAAACAGAGGAAACGTGGAATTGTTTTTTGTGGAGGCGGCCTTATTGATTGAAGCAGGATATGGGGCAATGGTGGATGAAATGTGGTATATTTATGCCAGGGAAGAAATTCGTCGGAAAAGGCTGAAATTGCTTCGCGGATATAGTGAAGAGAAGATATCACAGATTATATCACATCAACTTACGGAAGAACGTTTTCGGGAGAATTGTGATTTTGTCATTGACAACAGCGGTTCCTTTCAGGATAGCTGCTTGCAAATAGATAGGAAACTGGAGGCTTTTACATGGCAGGAGTAAGAGAAGGACAGGGGCAACTGGTATTTGGGCTGGACATTGGTACCAGAAGTATTGTGGGGACTGTGGGATATATGAACGGGGGCAGGTTTCATGTGCTGGCGCAGCGGGCCAGGGAACATGAGACGCGATCCATGCTGGACGGCCAGATTCATGATATCGGTAAAGTAGGGCAGACCATTCGTCAGGTGAAGGAGCAGTTGGAGGAAGACTTGAACAGGAAACTGACGGAAGTGTGCATTGCTGCTGCAGGACGGGTGCTGCGCACAGTTACAACGCATGTGGAGCAGGAATTTGACGAGGAACATGAAGTTGAGGAAGAGGATATTTATTCGCTGTCAACCCTGGGGGTAGAACAGGCATATGAGGAATTTCTGAGAACAAATGATTCTGAAATGAAATTTTACTGTGTGGGATATACGCCCATGCGATACTATATGAACGGCTACCAGATAGGCAATCTGGAAGGGCACAAAGTAAAAAGTGTGGCATTGGACATGATTGCCACATTCCTGCCGGATGATGTGGTAGACGGATTGTACAAAGCAGTGGGACTTGCCGGACTGCATGTGGCAAATCTGACGTTGGAGCCCATTGCTGCAATTCAGGTAGCCATACCGGAGAAATTTCGTATGCTGAATTTGGCGTTGGTGGATGTGGGTGCGGGCACCAGCGACATTTCCATCACAAAGGACGGAACCATTACCGCTTACGGCATGATTCCTGTGGCCGGCGACAGTTTGACAGATGTGTTGGTACAGCATTGTTTGGTGGATTTTGATACGGCGGAGCGTATCAAACGCCAGTCCGGTTCTCAGGAATCAGTGGAATATCAGGATATTATGGGATTGACGCAAGTGATTACCGCTAAGGAGGTTGAGAGTATTCTGGCGGAACATGTGCAGCAGATGGCGGATATGGTTGCGTCCTGCATCAGGGAGTTAAATGGGGATAAGTCTGTCAGCGCCGTTTTTGTGGTAGGGGGCGGGGGCATTGTTCCGGGATATACGGAAAGGCTTGCTCAGGCTTTGGATATTGTGAAGGAGCGTGTGGCAATCAGAGGGCAAGAGGTGCTTCAAGGGGTGGCCTTTGAGGTGGAGAACCCACGCAGGGATTCCATGATGGTGACGCCAGTGGGCATCTGTCTGAGCTATTATGAGCAGAGTAATAATTTTATATTTGTAGATTTTAACGGTCGGCATGTAAAACTGTATGACAATGGAAAGCTGACTGTAGCCGACGCCGCAGTGCAGTGCGAATTTTCCAATGAAAACCTGTTTCCGAAGAGAGGGGATGCGCTGACGTTCACGGTAAACGGTAAAAGCCGCATTGTCCGGGGAGAACAAGGAGAAGCTGCGGTCATTAAGGTAAACGGGGAAGTGGCGGATATCTATGCCCAGGTACATAATGGTGCGATTATAGAGGTGACGCCGTCTACTTCGGGAGAAGCAGCGGAATTGACGCTGGCAAGGCTGCCGGAACTTTCCGAGAATCTGCATGTGTATGTGAACGGCATGAAGATAGACCTTCCCAAAACGGCATCTGTAAATGGACGGCTTGAGAATGAGTATTACCAGATTCGTCAGGGAGATGATATTTTGGTGCAGAATTCTTACAGCGTCAAAGAAATTGCTGCATTTATGGATGTGCCTTTGGGGGGTGGAATTTTAGTAAATGATACCCCGGCAAAACCGGATACAAAAGTATATGAGAACTTTACGCTGCACTGGGATGTGGCGTCAGAGATTACCTATGCGGATTTGGAGGAAGAAACGGAAGAAGAGGCTGCCAGACGAAGAGAAGCGAAAGAGGCCGCCGCCAGAGAAGCGGAAGAGGCAGAACGGAAGGCAAGAGCGCTGGTGAGAAAAGTGGAAGCCGGAATTTACGACACAGAGAATTTCCAGGGAACTGTGTTTGAAGGAATGTTCGGGGTGTCGGGTAAGGCTGACAAAAAGATAGGATATGGCGGTGGAGTCGAAGCGTCTGCTCCTGTGGAAAACGGTCCGGTTACTTTGTCGGTTTTGGTGAATAAGCGTCCGGTTACTTTGTCCGGCAAGAGTAGTTATGTGTTTGTAGATGTTTTTTTCTTTATCAATTTTGACTTGAAAGCTTCTGCAGGTCGTTCCATTGTCACAAACCTCAATGGACGGAAGGCAGAATATATGGAGCCGTTAAAAAATGGCGATATCATCGATATATTTTGGGAAGAGGGCGGATTTACACCGCCTGGAAGAGAGAACGGAAGATGAGATTGTGTAGTATTGCAAGCGGAAGCAGCGGAAATTGCATTTATGTAGGGTCCGAGGCGACGCATTTGCTTGTGGATGTGGGAATTAGTGGTAAAAAGACAGAGAACGGATTGAAAGAACTGGGACTTTCGGGAAAGGACATTGACGGTATATTGATTACTCATGAACATTCCGATCATATTCAGGGGTTGGGTGTCATGGCGAGAAAGTATGAAATTCCCATTTATGCCACGGCCGGAACCATTAAAGCGATGAAAAACTGCGACGGGCTGGGGGCGGTGGAAGAATCATTATTTCATGAAGTGAAGGAAGATATGAAATTTACATTGAAGGATTTGACTGTAAATCCCATGCGTATTTCTCATGACGCGGCGCAGCCGGTTGGGTATCGGATTGTTTATGGCAGGAAAAAGGTGGCCATTTGTACTGATTTGGGTGTTTACAACGAGTATACAGTAGAATGTCTGAAAGGAATGGATGCACTGTTGTTGGAAGCAAATCACGATGTAAATATGCTTCAGGTAGGACCCTATCCGTATAAATTAAAACAGAGGATTTTGGGGGAGCGAGGGCATTTGTCCAATGAAAACACAGGCAGATTGTTGTGTAGAATACTTCATGATAATTTACGGACAATTTTGCTGGGGCACTTGAGTAAGGAGAATAATTTGCCTGAGTTGGCCTATGAATCCGTGAGAATGGAGATTAATATGGGGGATACCCCTTATAAAGCCGGTGATTTTGATATCCGTGTGGCAAAGCGAAGTGAATTGACGCCAATTGTGACTATTTCATAAATAAGTAAAATTTTGTTTTCTAATATGAATTGTCGTGATATGGTGCAAATTTTTGGCAGTTCCTTTGGCATATTTGTTGTTAGATGGAGCAGAAAGGAAAAATGGAATGGAACGGACAATTATTACTGTGGTAGGAAAAGATACAGTGGGCATTATTGCAAAGGTCTGCACTTATTTGGCAGAAAACGAAATTAATATTCTGGATATTTCTCAAACCATAGTGCAGGGCTATTTTAATATGATGATGATTGTGGATACCGGCAGTATGAGCAAATCTTTCGGGGACATGTCGGATGAGCTTACATCTCTGGGGGAGAAAATCGGTGTGGTGATCAAATGTCAGAAAGAAGAAATATTTGATAAAATGCACAGAATTTGACGCAGAATTTAACATTAGGATGACTAAAAAACCTTAAAAGTTACAGACATGTGGTTATTAATATGACGACTTTGGATGCGGAAGCTCTTATTTATAGAGAAAGCATTATGGAATGGTAGGGTAGGGAGAGACAGAATATGATTAATTTGTATGAAGTGGCGGAAACGAACAAAATGATAACGGAGGAAAACCTGGATGTACGCACGATTACCCTGGGGATTAGTCTGTTGGATTGCATTGATTCGGATATCGGTAAATTAAAAGATAAAATATATTCCAAAATATATGAAGCCGCGAAAAATCTGGTCACAACCGGGGATGAGATTTCCGGGGAATTTGGAATTCCTATCGTAAATAAGAGGATATCGGTGACACCCATTGCTTTTATTGGCAGCGCCGCATGCAGGAGTGAGGAAGATTTTGCAGGAATTGCCGAAACTTTGGACAGAGTGGCTAAGGATGTGGGAGTCAATTTTATTGGCGGGTATTCGGCGTTGGTGAGCAAAGGAATGACACCGGCGGATGAGCTTTTAATTCGTTCCATTCCCAGAGCGCTTTCTTCTACGGAACGGGTATGCAGTTCCGTGAATTTGGGTTCCACCAGAACAGGAATCAATATGGATGCGGTTAAGCTGATGGGAGAGGTGATTCAGGCCACCTCGGCGGCTACGGCAGAGAATGATTCCCTGGGATGTGCAAAACTTGTGGTATTCTGTAATGCACCGGACGATAATCCGTTTATGGCGGGGGCTTTTCACGGTGTTACGGAGGCTGATAAAATTATTAACGTGGGTGTCAGCGGCCCTGGTGTGGTTAAGACAGCGTTGGAAAAAGTGCGTGGAGAAAATTTTGAGGTGTTATGTGAAACAATTAAGAAGACTGCCTTTAAAGTGACAAGGGTGGGGCAATTGGTTGCACAGGAAGCTTCCGCACGGTTAAAAGTGCCATTTGGAATTGTGGACTTATCTCTGGCGCCGACTCCGGCCATTGGGGACAGCGTGGCGGATATTTTGTGTGAGATGGGGCTGGAGTACGCGGGGGCGCCGGGAACTACTGCCGCACTGGCGCTTTTAAATGATCAGGTGAAAAAGGGCGGTGTGATGGCGTCTTCTTATGTGGGAGGATTAAGCGGCGCTTTTATTCCGGTCAGCGAAGATCAAGGTATGATTCACGCTGTTCAGGCGGGGGCGCTTACCCTGGAGAAGTTAGAGGCGATGACTTGTGTATGTTCTGTGGGGTTGGACATGATTGCAATTCCCGGAGATACAAAAGCAGCCACCATTTCCGGTTTGATTGCGGATGAAATGGCAATTGGTATGGTGAATCAGAAGACTACGGCGGTGCGCATTATTCCGGTCAGCGGTAAAGGCGTGGGGGAAACGGTGGAGTTTGGAGGTTTGTTGGGGTATGCGCCCATTATGCCTGTGAACGGGTTCTCCTGTGATGCCTTTATCAACAGAGGAGGAAGAATTCCGGCGCCGATTCACAGTTTTAAAAATTAAGGAATGGGACCGCTCTTTCTGATTTAAGATTTGGCGGTGGGCTGATTATAAAATAATCAGGGGGAGAGAACATTCGTTTACGGCAGTGCAGCCAAATTGTGCGGCGGCAATACCGCGATAGAGTTGACTGGATAGAATATCCTGTCTTAACAGCATTTTGCCATTCCCGGTAATGGTCTTTTGGGCGTCGGCCAGTTTTGTAATCAAAGGGATGGCAGAATGTTTTTTTATGGCACTAAGCAGCGGGCGGGCGGACTTGCGAAAGCCGAGTACTCTGGCATAAGGGATATAGTCGGCTTTTTTCCCAGACGCCATATGGTTAGTCTCAATTTCTAACAAGATGTGTAACAGACATCGGCTGATTCTGGTATACGTCATATCCTTACTTTTCAGCAAATCGCAAAAAGCACCGAAGCCTGTAAAAGACTTCAGGCGATTCTGAATTCGGTTAGACAAATCTCTTGATACATCCAGATATTTTGTATATCCTGTTTCCTGTCCCATGAGCAGTTTGTAATATAATATGGTGGAAAAGCAGTCGGAGCGCATAAGGGCATGGGTCTCCAAATAGGTTGTGAGCAGCTTTACGGCTTCCGACGGCATATGGACATGCAACTGTTCGGAAGTATATCCGGCATAGAGAGAGCGGCGGATAGCGAGAGCGGAACTGAACTGGGCCGAAGGGTGAGGATCGTGGTAATCTGCGCCGGAACGGGTTATGGCTGTGGGGATCATATGGCTGTTACGACCAAGAATAGCCTTGCAATATTCAATGCCCAGGATATTATTGGGAGAACATAGGATATTCTGATAGTCGTTTAATATGGGATGGCATTGTCTCAATGCCATAGTACGTGCCGCTGGATAAGAATGTCCTAAGCGCAGAAATTTTTTCAGAGCAGTGCCATAGGGCCTGGTTTCCTCTGAAAGAATGGATGCAATTTCCGAAAGGAGCATTTTGTCTTGACAGTTATCTTCTTTGTACTCGCTTCCAAAGCAAAGGTGGGTGACAACGCCTAATTTGTCCAGGAGAGATACGGCGCCGGAAGCAAAATATTCCGCGCTGGCAGTTGCGTACAAAACGGGAAGCTCCAATACCAGGTCCGCGCCGCATCGCAGAGCCATTTCCGCCCGTATGTGCTTGTCAATTACGGCCGGAGCGCCGCGCTGGACAAAGTTTCCGCTCATTGCAATTATCGTATAATCTGCTCCGGTTCGGCGCAGAGATTCTTCCAGATGGTATTTGTGTCCGTTGTGAAAAGGATTGTATTCTGCTATGATTCCGTTGACCTTCATATGATGTTTCGTACCTTTCTGTGTCTGAAAATGTTTCTGCGTATTGTCCGCATTTGGAGCAATTTGTTTTGTACTTTGACAGGGGAGGATTGGCAAATTTGTCCTTGTTTATTTTTACCATATTTAGTATAATATATTTATCGTGGTTTGTTAAGTAAAAAGGGGTATAACCGGAAAGGAGAATGGATATGTCATATATTGACACAATTAAGGAGAGAGCCCGTTTGGATAAAAAGACAATCGTATTGCCGGAATCCAATGACAAGAGGACTCTGCTGGCTGCAGCTAAGATTGTGGAGGAGGGGATTGCGGATATCATCATGGTTGGCAATGAAGAAAAGATCATGGATGGTGCCGGATGGTTGGAGGTAGACCTGTCCGGTGTCACGGTGATTGACCCGGCCAATACGCCCCAGTTAGATAAGTATGTGAATGTCTTATATGAAACCAGGAAGGCTAAGGGTATGACCGAAGAGAAGGCAAAGGAGATCTTGCTGAAGGATTACCTGACTTTCGGGATTGTCATGGTGAAGGCAAACGATGCGGACGGTATGGTGGCCGGAGCATGTCATTCTACAGCGGATACTTTGAGGCCGGCACTGCAGATATTGAAGACGGCGCCTGGAATCAAGCTTGTTTCCGCATTTTTTGTCATGGATACCCAGTTTAAGGATCAGGGAGAGAATGGGGCGTTCCTGTTTGCTGACTGTGGTTTGAATCAGGATCCTACGGCGGAGGAACTGGCTGCAATTGCAGAGACTTCTTATAGGAGTTTTAAGGCGTTGATAGGTCCTAAGCCTGTGATTGCCATGTTGAGCCATTCCACCAAGGGCAGTGCAAAGCATCCTCTGGTGGACAAGATGGTGGAAGCTACCCGAATTGCAAAGGAGCAGTATCCTCATTTGATTCTGGATGGGGAATTGCAGTTGGATGCCGCTTTGGTACCCAGTGTGGCAAAGTCCAAGTCTCCCGGCAGTCCTGTGGCCGGTAAGGCAAACGTGCTTTTGTTCCCTAATCTGGACGCGGGCAATATCGGATATAAACTGGTACAGAGATTGGGCGGTGCGGAAGCTTATGGTCCTATGCTTCAGGGAATCGCAAAGCCGGTAAATGATTTGTCCCGTGGATGTTCCTGGCAGGATATTGTGGGTGTGGTGGCGCTGACCGCCGTACAGGCACAATTGGTATAATATAAAGGGTTGCAGAAAGAGTTCTGTAATATGATATATCTATTTTTATAATAAAAACTTCGGCTTAGAGAGCCGGAAAGGAAGCGTTGAAATGAAAGTTTTAGTGATTAATTGCGGGAGTTCTTCCCTGAAATTTCAGTTGATCGATTCCGAGTCCGAACAGTGTCTTGCCAAAGGACTTTGTGAGAGAATCGGTATTGAGGGCAGTATGATTACCTATGCGCCGGAGGGCGGTGAAAAAGAGAAAACCGTCACCCCCATGCCTGACCATACTGAAGCAATTCGTCTGGTGCTGGAGGCTTTGACCAATTCTAAGACGGGCGTGGTTAAGAACCTGGATGAAATTGGCGCAGTGGGACATCGTGTGGTACATGGGGGAGAAAAGTTTGCACAGTCCGTTGTGCTCAACGATGAGGTTATGGCCGTGGTAGAAGAGTGTAATGATCTGGCGCCCCTTCATAATCCGGCCAATTTAATCGGTATCAATGCCTGTAAGAAGCTAATGCCCAATACGCCCATGATAGGAGTCTTTGACACTGCTTTCCATCAGACAATGCCGGAAGAGGCGTATATGTATGGTTTGCCCTATGAATATTATCAGAAATACAAGATTCGCAGATATGGATTCCACGGAACCAGCCATTCTTATGTGTCTAAGAGAGCGGCGGAAGTGCTGGGGAAAAATTATGAGGACTTGAAAATTATTGTTTGTCATTTAGGAAACGGCGCCAGTGTCTCGGCAGTGAAGAACGGGAAATGTGTGGATACTTCCATGGGACTGACTCCTTTGGAAGGTTTGATTATGGGAACCCGTTCCGGCGATATTGACCCGGCCATTATTGAGTTCCTGGCACATAAAGAGGGCAGGAATATTGATGAAGTTATGGCAGTATTGAATAAGAAATCAGGCGTATTGGGACTTTCCGACAACCTTTCTTCGGATTTCCGTGACCTGGAGGACGGCTATCACAAAGGGGATGCAAACGCCGTTCGTACTTTGAAGACTTTCTGCTATCGTGTGGCAAAATATATCGGTTCCTATACCGCTGCCATGAACGGCGTGGATGTGATTTGCTTTACCGCGGGCGTTGGTGAGAATGCAGCGTTGGTGCGTACTTTTATCTGTGAATATCTGGGATATCTGGGTGTAACCATTGATGAGGAAGCAAATAAAAAGCGCGGCGAAGATATTGCCATTACCACGCCGGACAGCAGAACAACCGTAATGGTAATTCCTACAAATGAAGAACTTGCCATTGCCCGTGAGACCGTCAGGCTGGTAAAAGGCTGAGGATAGAATTCAAAGGGGCAAAGAAGCGGAGGCTGCGAGTATGTTTGAATCTGGTACGTTTGAATATGGATTGAAAACGGGAGATTTACCGGAGAAAGTAATCGTTAAAATATTTGAAAAAGCACTCAGCAAAGTTGCTGAGGAAATCAATGATTCCCGCATACCCAAAAAGCGGAAAATGAGAAAGAGCACCGGTCCCTTTGGCCGCTCCACTCCGGATGCGGAAGAGCCGGAATACGACCATATCTATATTTATAGCCATAGACCCAGCAATCTGTTTTTGCAGCTATACCCTAATCAGGAAAAGAACGGGCGGATAAAGTTTCCGGAGGAAGGGATTGTCTGGAATTTATATGTTACTATTTTATCGGATTATCCAGCGCGGATGTCCGAGCAGGACCACATTCAGGAGTTCGGAGGCAGAGTTATGGAGGAATTATTCCAGAAGCTTCCAGGTGAAAAGGTACTCATTAAGAAATATGCTCCGGGGGAGAACAGACTTTAATAAAACTGCAACTTTAATATTAATACGGTCAGGGCACATTTGATTCTGGGAATAAAGTTTCAAATGTGCCCGATTTGGACTTGCGGAATATGCTATGAATGGATATAATAGTATAAAGTATGGCAAAATTTTCTGTACGCCTTAAGAAGGCAATAAAGTAAAAAATTTTTCTTACAAGAAAAATGATACATTCAGGAAACTTTTATGATACATAAATGAAATATAATGGAATTGTGCTAAAGGAAATAAGGGTACTGGAGCCTTGGGTGCAAGAGACGGAATGAAAGAAAAGACATGGAATTAAAAGAAAAGACACGAAATTAAAGATAAGATACAGAATGAAAGAAAAGACACGGAACTGGAATAGGAGAAAAGTATGCAGAACGAAAGAAAAAGCAGGGCAAGTTATCGTAGGATGCGGAAGGAAAAAGAATTTGGTAAGAAACAGTCTATGGTGTATTTTGCACTGATTTTCTTTCTGTTTGTTGTCAATATAGTAATTCTCTGTAAAATGCAGGCACAGATAGATAGTATTCACAGTACACTGGGGTTGGTATTAAATCAGTTAGAAGTACGGCAGGATATGGCATATTCGGACGGACAGACCGATTTGTTGGGGGACGCTTCTATAAGCTCCGATGAAGTGGGGAATGAACCAATGAGGCCTAGCATAACGGGGAACGGTAAGACGGAGCTCGGCATGGCGGGGACTTTACAGTCGGAATATGATGAGTCGGGAATCCTTACAGCGAGAAACGGCAAGACAGGGTCCGAAACATCAGGAGATAATGGCACGGAATCCGGTGTAACAAGGAATGGGAAAACTGGGGCTGATGTGTGGGGAAACAGCAGAACGGGGCTTGATATGGTGGGAGACGACTCAAATGACAGAAGTTTGTCAGGAGGAAATTCTGCCAGATATGATTCCATGCGGCGGGCTTCGGGTGTATATGGCTATGCTGGATGTGGATTTGCTTTGGATGATGCGTTATCATCGGATGAGTTGATTCAGCCCTCGGAGACAGATTATGTAAGTCTGTGCGGTCTTTCGAAGGTTGACGTGCCTGTGAGAAGGTCAGCGGCGGAAGTGCTGGTACGATTGCGGGAATTGGGCGAAGATAATGAGGACATAGCGGAAATTTATAATAATCACAAATCTTATCCGGAAAACTTGTTGGGAGCGTTGGCAAATAATCCGGAAATGACAGATTTTGTATCGGGATATCTGACTTCTCCGGCGAAGGCTACAGGTGAAGGACTGACAGATTCCGAAAAGGAACAGGAATATCCGCTTTTTCTGCAATGGGATCCCAGATGGGGATATGCGGAGTACGGGGATCACAGTACTATTGGCGTGGCAGGATGTGGGCCTGTATGTCTGTCAATGGCATTATATTATCTTTTGGAAGATGAAAGCCTGACTCCTGACGTTATAGCCGATTACAGCATGAAAAAAGGATATTATGTCTCAGGAACAGGTACGGCATGGTCCCTTCTGACAGATGTACCCACAAAGTATGGAGTGACAGTAACACAGCCTTCCGTTTCGGAACAGGCGATAAAAAAGGCGTTGGATGAGGGAAGTATTGTGATTTGTTCCATGAAACCGGGAGATTTTACCGCCATAGGTCATTTTATCGTTATTTATGGATATGATGAAGATGGGTTTAAAGTCAATGACCCTAATTGTGTGGCGCGCAGCAGAGAACAATGGCTTTTCTCGGATATTGGCAAACAGATAAAGCATATATGGGTATTGGAAGAGAAGAAAACGAACACAGGGATAGTTGTAGACGACAGAAAAACGAAATAAGTTTGAAGTCCATCCTTGACAGAATAGGATATTTTGTCAAGGATGTTTTTATGTGCGGGCCCATACAGAGGAAGATACCAAAAGGTTTTTTGTGTGAAAGAGAGGATTGGCAGATGGAAAGTGAAAAAGTATATCAAATGAGGATTTCAAAAATATATCCCCTTTTGGTGAACAAAGCGGTGAAAAAGGGAAGAACAAAGGAGGAGGTGGATGAAGTGATTCGCTGGCTGACCGGGTATAGCCAGGAAGGTTTGGACGAGCAGATTGCAAGAGATGTATGTTATGGGGATTTTTTTAAAGAGGCTCCAAAACCAAATGCAAACAGGAAACAAATCAAGGGTGTAATTTGCGGAATACGAGTGGAAGAAATCCAGGAACCGTTAATGCAGGAGATTCGTTATCTTGACAAATTGGTTGATGAACTTGCAAAAGGCAAGACTATGGATAAAATTCTAAGAACCTAAACTTATCGCTCCTTCTTGACCGATAACGACATAAAACTTTGTATTTTGAATCGTGGAAATTTTTATTGACAAACAGGATATTCACAGTTATAATGGAAAAGTATGTAAAAGGAAGGAAATATTCCAAAGGAGTCACTATGTTAATAAACTTATCCGATGTGTTAGAATCCGAAGGCAGACAAATCACAAGAGAAGCGGTTCTTGAGATGACATGTTTCGGAAATGGACAGGGGAACTTTGAGATTACGGAGAAATCACCTGTATCCTTTACTTTTACCAATGTGGGAAAAGGTAAGGCAAAGGTGGAGGGCGGCGCCAGGATTACTTTCCGGACATGTTGTGATCGGTGTCTTACAGAAACGCCGACAAAACTTGTATTGGAATTTAACAGACTTGTCACTTCACCGGGAGTTGAGGATGAGGAAGCTGACGACCTGGGATTTATGGAGGGGTATCAGTTCAACGTAGAGGCTTTTGTACACAATGAAATTATGGTAAACTGGCCTGCAAAGATTCTGTGCGGAGATGAATGTAAGGGGATTTGCCCTAAATGCGGACAGAATTTGAATATAAGGGATTGCGGGTGCGACACTTTCGTACCTGACCCGCGTATGGCAGTTATACAGGATATTTTTGATGCGAACAAGTAGAGCACAAAAATGTCAGGTGTAAATTTTAAACAGTATCCGTCTGGGTAAAATAAGGAGGTGTAACAATGTCTATTTGTCCTAAGAATAAATCTTCTAAAAGTAGAAGGGATAAGAGGAGAGCAAACTGGAAGATGAGTGCTCCTACTCTGGTAAAGTGCAGCAAGTGCGGCGCTCTTATGACACCCCATAGGGTTTGCAAAGCTTGTGGGTCTTATAACAAGAAGCAGATTATCAGTGTTGGCGAATAAGATGCGGCAAGGGCGTTCAAGGATGCGGTGGCAGTTTCAACCGTTCTTCAGGACGCCTTTTTCATGTGAAAAAATCCTTGATTTTTATGCAAGGTTACATTATAGTAAAAGATAGCAGTGCAGCCGGGCTTATGTTTTTTATGTGGAATTGTGCTATGGACGGAAGAAAGACATGGAGCGGCCAGACCAAAAAGTATAAACACATAACGAAAATGGCAGGTATCTGCGGAATTCTAAATAGGAGAAGCCAAATGTCAGAAATGGTAAATGTAGCTGTGGATGGGATGGGCGGGGATAATGCGCCTGCAGAAACCGTAAAAGGCGCTGTGAATGCCGTTGTTGCTGACCAGAGGGTTAAGGTCTTTTTGGTGGGCAAAGAGCCTGTAATCAAAGAAGAATTGAAAAAATACACCTATGACAGGGCGCGTCTGGAGATTGTACACACAGAAGAGGTCATTGAGACAGGGGAGCCGCCCGTTATGGCAATCCGTCAAAAAAAGGATTCTTCTATCGTAAAATGTATGTATATGGTAAAAGATGGGCAGTGCGATGCACTTGTTTCTGCCGGAAGCACCGGCGCTATATTGGTTGGGGGACAAGTCATTGTAGGTCGGATTAAAGGCATAGAGCGACCGCCCCTTGCTCCATTGATACCCAATATGAACGGCATCAGCCTTTTGCTTGACTGCGGGGCAAATGTTGACGCAAAACCGTCCCAGTTAGTACAGTTTGCCAGGATGGGAAGCATTTACATGGAGAGTGTTATCGGCGTTAAAAATCCCAAAGTGGGGTTGGTGAATATTGGTGTGGAAGAAGAAAAAGGGAATGCTCTGACAAAAGAGACATACCCCATGCTGCAAAAATGTCCGGAGATAAATTTTATCGGCAATGTGGAAGCAAGAGATATTCCCATGGGAGTTGCGGATGTACTTGTGTGTGAAGCATTTGCCGGCAATATTGTACTAAAGATGCTGGAGGGTGTGAGCGATGCTTTGATTCATAAGATCAAGGAAGGCATGATGAGCAGTTTCAAAAGTAAACTGGGAGCGCTCATGGTGAAACCGGCATTAAAAAAGACTTTAAAAAGTTTTAGCACGGAAGAGTATGGAGGCGCTCCTTTGTTGGGATTAAACGGTTTGGTGGTTAAGACCCATGGGAGCAGTAAAGCCATAGAGATACAGAATTCTATTCTTCAATGCATAGCATTTAAAGAACAGAATATAAATCAAAAAATCAAGGAACAGATTGTTCCCTAAAAAGAAGGAAAGGAGGAAACAGCATGGAATTTGAAAAGTTAAAGAATGTAATTGCAGAAGTATTGAATGTGGACCCGGATGAAATCACTATGGACACCACTTTTATAGATGACCTGGGCGCAGATTCTCTGGATGTATTTCAGATTGTTATGGGCATCGAAGAAGAATTTGATATTGAAATTCCCGCTGAAAAGGCAGAAAAGATTTCTACTGTGGAAGAAGCCGTAGAATTAATCAAAGGTGCATTAAGTTAAGGCCGGGCATAAATAAGATTTTATAGAGCAGTCCGATTGGTGGCTGCTCATTTGCGTTTATTGTTACTTCTGATACAAGGACATTGGGCCCAGGTGCTTAAGGTGTAATTCTTTGGTGAAAGTTGTAACAGGACCTATGCTTTGGCGAGGGGTGTCTGTCAGAGAACTGGTCATGCAGCAAGAGAGGGAGGTAAAGAAATATTGGAAGCAAATCGTTTTACTTTGGAGCTGTTGGAACAACGTATCGGATATGAATTTCGGAATCCGGCATTGTTGAAACAGGCCATGACACACAGTTCTTTTACCAATGAGCAGCGGATTCGTAAGCAGGAGAACTATGAACGCCTGGAGTTTCTGGGAGATGCGGTGCTGGAGTTGGTAGCCAGTGAATTCCTTTTTCAGCAGCACAGTGATTTGCCGGAGGGAGAATTGACGAAAATGCGTGCTTCCATGGTGTGTGAGCCCGCCCTTGCCTTTTGTGCGAGAGATTTGGAACTGGGGCAGTTTATGCTTTTGGGAAAGGGAGAAGAGAACACGGGCGGCCGCAGCAGGGATAGCCTGACCAGTGATGTCATGGAGGCTGTAATTGGAGCTATATATTTGGACGGGGGTATGGAGCGTGCAAAAGCGTTTATAGATCGTTTTATCCTTTCGGATTTGGAAGATAAACAACTGTTTTATGATAGTAAGAGCAATTTGCAGGAATTGATTCAGGGGAAACTGAAGAAGGAATATAGTTATGAATTACTGGAAGTAAGCGGTCCCGAACATGATAAGGTATTTCATGTGTCAGTGCAGATGGAAGGCGAAATCCTGGGCAGGGGAGCGGGAAAGACGAAAAAAGCGGCGGAGCAGCAGGCGGCGTACAGCGCTTTACTGCTTTTGAGGGATAGAGGATATGTATTTAAAAAGTATTGAGGTGCAAGGCTTTAAATCCTTTGCAAATAAGATAAATTTCCAGTTTCATAACGGTATCACAGGGATTGTGGGGCCCAATGGGAGCGGAAAAAGCAATGTGGCCGACGCAGTTCGCTGGGTTTTGGGGGAACAGCGCGTAAAACAATTGCGTGGCGCCAGTATGCAGGATGTCATTTTCTCGGGCACAGAGAATAGGAAGCCTTTAAGCTATGCCTATGTTGCTATTACATTAGACAACTCGGATCATCAGCTTGCCATTGATTTTCAGGAAGTGACGGTGGCGAGGCGTATTTACCGTTCCGGAGAAAGCGAATATCTGATGAATGGAAGCCCATGCAGATTGAAAGATGTGAATGAACTCTTCTATGATACTGGAATCGGTAAGGAGGGGTACTCCATTATCGGGCAGGGGCAGATTGACAAAATATTGAGCGGCAAACCGGAGGAGCGCAGAGAACTTTTTGACGAGGCCGCGGGTATTGTGAAATTTAAGCGCAGAAAGGCTGCTGCGCAGACAAAACTGGAAAATGAGAAGCAAAATTTGATTCGTGTCAACGATATTTTAACAGAACTGGAGAAACAGATCGGACCATTGGAGCGCCAATCAGAAACGGCCAGAATTTATCTGCGCAAAAAAGAAGCGTTGAAAAATTTGGATGTAAATGTATTTTTGCTGGAAAATGCACGTCTGCGGGAACAACTGCAGGATGCAAATGAGAAATTTGGCATTGCAAGCGGAGAGCTTTCCGAAACAAAGGCGGGGTATGAAAGCATTAGAGAAGAGTATGAGCGGATTCAGACGGAATTAGAGATATTGGAAAAGGCCATAGAACAAGCCAGAAGCAGCGTCACGGAGGCGGGGCTGCGGCGTGGCAAATTGGAGGGGGAGAGGGATGTCCTAAAGGAACAGATTAATTCTGCCAAAGGCAGCGAAGCCCATCTGAATAACAGGCGTGATGCGCTGCAGGAGGAAATTACGGGGAAAAATCAGGAGAAAGATGATATTTTGAATGAAAAGATTTCCGCAGATGCTCAGGTACAGGAGATTACCGGAGCTGCTGAAGCCGCAAGGGAGAAACTGGAGGAAATTCAGAAAAAGATTACCCGGTTGAATGACGAGATAGAATCAGGAAAGAATACCATTATTACAGAATTGAACCAAAGGGCCACCATAAAGACGAAAATGGGGCGGTTTGATACTATGATGGAACAGGTAAATATCCGGCGGGCGGAATTGAATTCCAGGCTTTTGCGTGCAAAGTCTGACGAGGCGGCAAGAGAGGAAACCATCAGAAAGCTGGAAGCAGATTTTGAGAAAATTACAGAAGAGATTCGTCTTATGAGGGACCGTGAAGGCGCCATGGAGAAAGAGTTGGGGGAAATCCGTATGGTGCTGACCCAAAAGGACGCCGGTTTGCGGGAAAGTCAAAGCGCCTATCATCGAGAAAATTCCAGATTGGAAGCGCTTGCCAATTTGACCGAAAGATATGAGGGATATGGCGGCAGCGTCAAAAAGGTAATGGAACAGAAGGAAAAAAACAAAGGGATTATCGGCGTTGTAGCGGACATAATCAAAGTGGAAAAAAAATACGAAGTTGCCATTGAAACCGCTCTGGGAGGAAATATCCAAAATATTGTTACTGATAATGAAGAAACTGCCAAACAGATGATTTCTTTTTTGAAAACGGGCAAGCTTGGGCGGGCAACGTTTCTGCCGCTTACCAGCATTACAAACGCGCAAACATTTCATCGGCCCGAAGTGCTTTCCGAGCCTGGGGTTATGGGTACGGCAAATGAACTGATACAGATTGACGAGAAATATCAAGATGTGGCAAAGTCTTTGCTGGGGCGTATCGTTGTGGTTGACCATGTGGATCATGCTGTGAAATTGGCGGGAAAATACAGGCATAGTCTCCGGATTGTGACATTGGAGGGCGAACAGTTAGTTCCAGGGGGCGCTATCAGCGGGGGCGCTTTTAAGAACAGCAGTAATCTGTTAGGCAGGCGCCGGGAGTTGGACGAACTAGAGAAAAATGTAGGAAAACTGAAAGCTGCAATTGGGGAAATCAACCAGGAGATAGCGAACACTAAGACAAGACGTAATCAACTTCGTGTGGAACTGGAGGCTTTAAAGTCTGATATTCAGCGAAAATCAATAGAACAAAATACGGCCAGACTGAATATCAGCCAGACAAGGGAGCGTATGAAAGAGGAAGTGGAAGGAGCGGCGTCCCTGCGTCTGGAGGAAAAGGAAATAGAGAATCAGATTTTGGAGATAAAAAAGGATAAGGAAACCACAGGACAGGAATTGCGTGCAAGTGAGGAATTGGAACGGCAGACACAGGAACAAATTGCAAAATTGCAGGAGGAACTGGGAAAGGAGCGGGCAGAAGAAACGGAAGCAGCCGTTCATGTATCCGAATGGGATTTAAAGGTTGAAAAAATGCGTCAGGCCATGGACTTTAAGCAGGCCAATGTAGACCGTATCAATGGAGAAATCAACAGGGCGCGGTCAGAACTGACCCAGGTAATGCAAGCGTTGGATGAAAATAGCCGGGAGGCCAAACGGAAAGAGCAGAGTATAGTTGAGATTGAGGGGGCGATCGCAGCTTCTTTTGATACACAGAATACTTCTCAGGTGAAATTGGAGAAAGATACTGCTCAAAAAGAGGAATTGTCGGGAAAGCAGAAGCGTTTTTTTGAAAGGCGTGAAGAACTTTCTGAGAAATTGTCCGCACTGGACAAAGAAGTATATCGTTTGAATGTTCAAAAGGAAAAGCTGGAAGAATCCCTTGAGACACAGATTAATTATATGTGGGACGAATATGAAATTACCTTAAGCGATGCGGCTTCTGTCCGAGATGAAGCAATGACGGACTTAGCTGCGATGAAAAAGGAAATATCTGCTTTAAAGGATGAGATTCGGAAATTGGGTGATGTGAATGTAAACGCGATAGAGGATTATAAAAACCTGATGGAACGTTTTACTTTTATGAAGACTCAGCATGATGACCTGGTGGAAGCGGAGAAGACGCTGGAGGGTATTATTCAGGAACTTGACAGCGCAATGAGAAGACAGTTTGCCGAAAAATTTACGGAAATTACCCGTGAGTTTGATAAAGTGTTTAAAGAATTGTTTGGCGGCGGAAAAGGGACACTGGAATTGATGGAAGAGGAAGATATTTTGGAAGCGGGTATCCGCATTATTGCGCAGCCGCCTGGAAAAAAGCTGCAAAATATGATGCAGCTTTCCGGTGGAGAGAAGGCGTTGACTGCCATATCCCTTTTGTTTGCTATACAAAACCTGAAACCGTCACCGTTCTGTCTGTTAGATGAGATTGAGGCTGCCTTAGATGATTCTAATGTGGGAAGATTTGCGAAATATTTACATAAGCTGACAAAGAATACCCAGTTTATTGTTATTACACACCGAAGAGGCACAATGGAACAGGTGGACAGGCTTTACGGCATCACAATGCAGGAAAAAGGAGTGTCCACGCTGGTCAGTGTGAATTTGATTGACAAAGAATTGGATGATTAGGTGGAAATAGTAGGGTGAGAATTGTGAAAGCAGTTTTGGGGCGTTGCGACAGGAACGTTATTGCGAACATAGTATGGAATTAAGGGGGTAAAAGTATGGGCCTTAGGGAACTGTTTAAAAGGAAAAAACGTAATGCGGAGCAGGAAAATATTCTGGAAGAGAATGGGTTAGATCAGAGGGACGCTGAAAGGGAAAGTGATTCGGAGGCAACTCCAGGGGAAGCGCCGGAGGTGGATGAATCCGCACAAATGACTGAAAATGGGGAACAGACCCTGTCGGACCTCAGTGAAATGATTGAGGATGTGGAACAGACCACACCGGACCAACCGCAACAGACACCAGAACCCATGACAGCGGCGCAGACAGAAAAAGAGGATGCGCCGGAGGAAAGCATTTTGGAGGAAACAATCCCGAAGGAGGAACAGACAGAGGCTGACGAAAAAAGAGGAAAGGAAAAGAAGAGCTTTTTTGCTAAGTTAAAAGCGGGGTTAGCAAAAACCAGAGACAATATTGTCAGAGGAATTGATTCCCTGTTCAACGGCTTTTCCGCCATTGACGATGATTTTTATGAGGAGTTGGAAGAAATTCTCATTATGGGCGATATCGGTGTGAACGCCACAATGGAAATTGTAGCAAGGTTAAAAAGCCAGATTAAGGAACAGCATATTAAGGAACCTCACGCATGTAAACAGCTTTTGATTGAGGGGATCAAAGAACAAATGCGCGTGGACGAAACCGCGTATGATTTTGAAAAACAGCAGTCCGTCATTATGGTAATTGGCGTCAATGGGGTTGGAAAGACAACCTCCGTAGGAAAACTGGCAGGCAAATTGAAAGATGAAGGCCGGAAAGTCTTGATTGCCGCTGCGGATACATTTCGGGCGGCAGCAGGGGATCAGTTGGCGGAATGGGCGCGGCGTGCAGACGTTCCCATGGTGGGCGGCAATGAAGGAGCAGACCCGGCCAGCGTGGTTTTTGATGCGGTAAACGCCGCCAAAGCAAGGGGAGTGGATGTGCTTCTGATTGATACGGCGGGCAGGCTGCATAATAAGAAAAATTTGATGGAAGAACTTCGGAAGATGAATCGCATTATTGACAGAGAGTATCCAAATGCCCATCGGGAAAATTTGATTGTTTTGGACGGGACCACAGGACAGAACGCATTGGTGCAGGCAAGAGAATTTGGAACGGTTGCAGAGCTGACAGGAATTATTCTGACGAAAATGGATGGGACGGCAAAAGGGGGGATTGCAGTGGCAATCCAATCTGAGCTGCGTGTGCCGGTGAAATATATCGGTGTAGGAGAAACTATTGATGATTTACAAAAATTTGATTCAGATGAGTTTGTCAATGCTTTGTTTGACGTGAAGATAGAAGAGGAAGCAGCTAATGAGGCGCAATGAGTGTCTTGAAATCATAGGAAAGGATGAACAAAATACAAATGGAAGATCAAATGCTAACATTAAATAGATTTGAAGAGGCATCGGAAGTGGTAAAAAGAGTGACACTGGAAACAAAGCTTGTATTCAGTGATTTTCTCAGTGCTCAGACCGGGAATAAAGTGTATTTAAAACCGGAAAATATGCAGTTTACCGGAGCGTATAAGCTTCGGGGGGCCTATTATAAAATTAGCACTCTAACGGAGGAAGAGCGAGGGAAGGGGCTGATTACCGCTTCCGCAGGCAATCATGCCCAGGGAGTGGCTTATGCTGCAAAATGTTATGGTGCAAAAGCGACCATTGTTATGCCGACTACCACACCGTTAATCAAGGTAAACCGCACTAAGAGCTATGGCGCGGAAGTAGTTCTGCATGGAAATGTGTATGACGAGGCATGTGCAAGAGCTTACGAATTGGCAGAGGAACATGGCTATACCTTTATTCACCCTTTTGATGACCTGGCAGTTGCCACGGGACAGGGAACAATTGCCATGGAAATTGTAAAAGAATTGCCGCTGGTGGACTATATACTGGTTCCCATTGGCGGCGGCGGACTGGCTACCGGCGTTTCTGTATTGGCAAAACTTTTGAATCCTAAGATTCGAGTCATCGGTGTGGAACCGGCGGGGGCAAACTGTATGCAGGTCTCTCTGGCGGAGGGCAAAGTGACTACGCTGTCTGGGGTAAATACCATTGCGGACGGCACAGCGGTGAAGACCCCAGGCAATTTACTCTTTCCATATCTTAGAGATAATCTGGATGACATTATCACTGTCAATGACGAAGAATTGGTAGTGGCCTTCCTGGATATGGTGGAGAATCATAAAATGGTGGTGGAAAATTCGGGACTTTTAACAGTGGCCGCATTGAAACATCTGGATGTGAAGGATAAGAAAATTGTATCCATTCTCAGCGGCGGTAACATGGATGTGATTACCATGTCTTCTGTAGTACAGCAGGGATTGATTATGAGGGACAGGATTTTTACCGTGTCAGTGCTTTTGCCTGACAAGCCAGGTGAGCTTTATCGTGTGTCCGGTATCATTGCGGATGCAGATGGGAATGTTATCAAATTGGAGCATAATCAGTTTGTTTCAATCAACAGAAATGCAGCCGTGGAGCTTCGGATTACAATGGAAGCGTTTGGAACGGAGCATAAAAAACGTATTATGGAATCTCTGGAAAAAGAAGGTTATCGTCCTAAATTGGTTCGCACCAATATTTAACAGTTCCTTATAAGTGTCCAAATTGCAAAATCCGCATATGATATGATAAACTGAAAGTATTTATCATTCTATGGGGATTTTTTGACTGGTTTAAACGATATTATTTTTGGGGAAAGGAATTGGAAATGAAACAAGACTATGTTGAAGAAGGGACAATAAAAGACAGAATTTTGAATTATGTCGTAATTGCTGCTGCAGCGGTCATTTATGCCATAGCGGTGAGTCAATTTTTGGACCCTAATTCTTTGGCGCCCGGCGGTGTTACAGGAATTGCTATTATTTTAAACAGAATCACAGGTTTGGAAACCGGTACCTGGACATTCGCAATTAATATTCCAATTTTGCTCATAGGAATGTGGAAATTTGGTGTAAAATTTATTTTTTCCACACTCTATTTTACGGTAATCAATTCCTTCGCAATTAATATATTGTCAACCTTCGGTGCGGTCACGGAAGATCCTTTGCTGGCCGCGCTTGCAGGCGGTTCCATGATTGCGGTTTCTCTGGGGATGGTATTTAAAGCGGGCGCAACTTCCGGCGGAACGGATATTGTCATAAAGCTGCTGCGGTTACGTTTTCCTTATATGAAGACGGGAGCGCTGTTTCTGATTACGGATGCGGCGATTGTGGCGGCGTCAGCGTTTGTGTTTGAAAATATTGACACTGCTATGTATGCCGGATTGGTGGTATTTGTCAATTCAATGCTTCTGGATGTGGTGCTTTACGGAAGGGATGAAGCTAAGATGGTTTTTATCATCAGCGATTTCTGCGACAGTATTTCAGAACGCCTTTTAAAAGAACTGGATGCGGGGGTTACACATATTAACGGCAGCGGCGCATACAGCGGCAAAGAGAAAAAAGTGATATTGTGTGTAATGAAGAAACAGCTTTACCACAGAGCTGAAGAAATAGTCAGGCAGGAAGACCCTGTGGCATTTATGATTATTACCAGCGCTACGGAAATTTACGGGGAAGGATATAAAAGTATTTTCAGTCAAAAATTGTAAAATGTGCCTATAGATTGATTGACGAATTGACTTTTTTACCTTTTGGGCTTAAACTTTAACAAAGCGGCGTTGGTGAGAGTTCTTGTGTATGGAGGGCAGTTTCAATGGGGAAATATTTGAATCCCGGAAACATAGGGTTTCAAGAAATTTTGCAGTCGGAATATGTAGATAAAACAGGATTGATTGCATTGGTAAATAAAACTGTGGGAACAATGGAGAAACTGACCTGCGTCAGCAGGCCAAGGCGTTTTGGCAAGTCTTATGCGGCAAAGATGCTGTGTGCGTATTATGATTGTTCCTGTGATTCGCATACACTTTTTGATGATAAGGAAATTGCAAAGACAGAAGGGTATTTGGTGCACCTGAACCAGTATTATGTGGTAAACCTTGATATTACCAGTTTTATTTCTGAGGCAAAGAGAGGTCGGACATCAGTGGCAGATGTGCCGAATGCAATCGTGGATGCTGTCCATAGGGAACTGAAGAACATGAGACCGGAGTTGGATATCAGGGAAAGTTTTATGGAGAATTTACTCCGTTGTGTGGAGGAAACAGGCAGGAAATTCGTATTTATCATTGATGAGTGGGATGCCTTGATCCGTGAGGCGAAAAATGATGCGGAGATCCAGTCTGTATACCTAAACCTGCTCAGGGAGTGGTTTAAAAACAGCAGCTTCACGCCGAAAGTAGTAGCAGCGGCTTATATGACGGGAATTCTGCCGATCAAGAAGGACGGCTCACAGTCGGCAATTTCAGATTTTGTGGAATATCCGATCCTTGACCCGGACGGGTTTGCTGAGTTTACCGGTTTTACAGAGGGTGAAGTAAGGCGGCTGTGTGATAGGTATGGGATGAATTTTGAGGATGCCAGAAAGTGGTATGATGGATATGATTTCCCGGACGTTGGAGCGATTTATAATCCTTATTCGGTTATGCTGGCGATGAGGAAGAAACGATTTGATTCTTACTGGCAGAAGACTTCAGCGGCAGAGTCGTTGATGACGTATATCAACATGGATTTTGAAGGGCTGCAGGAAACTATTACGCGGCTGATAGCCGGTGAAGAAATTGAGGTCAGAACCAATAGGTTTGCAAATGATTTTGAGACATTTAGGAATAAAGATGATGTGCTGACATTGCTGATCCATCTGGGCTACCTTACATGGCACAGAGAAGACGGGACAGCACATATTCCAAATGAAGAGGTACGGATGGAGTTTGAGGAGATACTTGAGGGGACGGGAGTGAGCAAAAGGTGGATAGAACTGCTCAGCCGTTCTCAGAAGCTTCTGGAGGATACGATTGCCGGCAATGCAGGGGCAGTGGCTAAGGCAATAGAGGAGGTACGCAATACGCAGTATGCGCCTACTTTCTATAATGATGAACAGGCGCTGCGTTATGTGATCAAATTTGCGTATATTGCGGCGGTTGACCAGTATTTGAAGGTTGAAGAACTTCCGTCAGGGAAAGGGATTGCGGATGTGGTGTACCTTCCGAAACCGAAATCATTGCTCCCGGCACTGGTTGTGGAACTGAAATGGAATAAGTCTTCTGAGGGAGCGATTCGGCAGATTATCGAAAGAAATTACCCCGCAGCATTGAAGGGTTATGGCGGCGAGGTTGTGATAGTCGGAATTAATTATGACGCAAAGAAGAAAGAACACAGTTGTGTAATTGAAAGGGTTTGAAAATCAATTTGCTGGTATATACAGGTTGGCAGGTGAATTTTGTATAGGGCCAATAAAAAGAATATTTTTCGGATAATAATACCTCCAGGAAGAAAAATTCCGGAGGTATTATTATGGTCACGAATAGCAACAGGGAGCGGAGACTTCGCGGAAATCTTGTCATCGCTTTCGACGAATACGAAGTGGCACCAGGGTACATGGGAGCACAGGAATTTACAGTGGAAAAAGGGATTTTTGAGAATTTGTTAAAGTGATTTGCTATTTTATTTACAGGTACACAAGGCAAAGCAGCACAAACAAAAGTTCGTAAAGAAAAAATACTTGACACCTTATGTATCTTATAGTAAGATACATAAGGTTGGTAAAGAGATGGATAAGATATATGAACAGACAATGCTATTTGATTTTTATGGAGAGCTGTTGACGGAACATCAGCGCAGCATATATGAAGATGCAGTATATCATGATTTATCCTTAGGGGAGATTGCTTCCGAGAGGGGGATCAGCAGGCAGGGTGTACATGATTTGCTGAAGCGCTGCGACAGGATTCTGCAGGAGTATGAGAGTAAACTTCATCTGGTGGAGCGCTTTGCAATCGCAAAGAAGACTGTGGAAGAGATAAAGCGGCTGTCGTCTGTGACAGAAGCGTCAGATGAGTTAGAGAAAATAAAAATGCGTTTGAGAAGCATAAATGAGCTGGCAGAAGCGCTTTTTGAAGAATTATAGATAGTAAAATAATGAAAGTATCATGTTTCATCGTGGGCAGGGAATAAAGAAAATTGCACGGAATAAGGGATGGCGCATGTTTCGCACATTATTGTAATTTCCGGTGCATGATAAGGAGTGGCAGGTGGCATTTGAGAGTTTAACCGATAAACTGCAGAATGTATTTAAGAATCTGAGAAGTAAGGGACGTTTGACTGAGGATGATGTAAAGGCGGCCTTGAAGGAAGTGAAAATGGCGCTTCTGGAGGCGGATGTCAATTTTAAAGTGGTCAAACAATTCGTCAAGGCAGTGGAAGAACGGGCAATCGGACAGAACGTGATGAACGGACTGAATCCGGGGCAGATGGTAATTAAGATAGTCAATGAAGAAATGATTGCACTTATGGGAAGCGAGACTACCGAAATTGCCATGCAGCCGGGCAAAGCGATTACTGTGATTATGATGGCCGGGCTTCAGGGTGCCGGTAAAACCACGGCCACGGCAAAGATTGCCGGGAAATTGAAGCAAAAAGGGAAGAAATCCCTTTTGGTTGCTTGTGATATCTACAGGCCGGCAGCCATTGAGCAGCTTCAGATTAACGGCAAGAAGCAGGAAGTGGACGTATTTTCCATGGGAACGGAGCATACACCTGTTGAAATTGCCGGTGAAGCGTTGAAATATGCAGAGAAAAACGGACATAATGTAGTAATATTGGATACGGCCGGACGTCTTCATGTGGACGAAGATATGATGGCGGAACTGCAGGAAATTAAGAGAAGCATTGCTGTGCACCAGACCTTGCTTGTAGTGGATGCCATGACAGGCCAGGACGCTGTAAATGTGGCGAAGGAATTTGATGAAAAGGTGGGGATAGACGGCGTTGTCCTTACGAAGATGGACGGAGATACCAGAGGCGGTGCGGCGCTTTCGATCAAGGCTGTCACAGGCAGACCAATTTTGTATGTGGGTATGGGGGAAAAACTTTCCGACATGGAGCAGTTTCATCCCGACCGGATGGCAAACCGCATTTTGGGTATGGGTGATGTGCTGTCTTTGATTGAAAAAGCCCAGGAAAGCATTGATATTGATGAAGACAAGGGCCGCGAAATGGCGGGCCGGATGAAAAAGGGAAAGTTTGACTTTGAAGATTATTTAGAGAGTATGAAACAAATGCGGAATATGGGCGGATTGACAAGTATTCTTGGTATGCTGCCCGGAATGGGTATTAAAAGTTCCGATTTGGAGTCCATGATTGATGAAAAACAGTTAAAGCAGACAGAGGCAATCGTTCTCTCCATGACAAAGGAAGAACGGCGCAATCCTAAACTTTTGAATCCCAGAAGAAAACACCGTATTGCCAAAGGCGCGGGTGTGGATATTGCGGTGGTAAATCGTTTTATCAAGCAGTTTGAACAAAGTCAAAAAATGATGAAGCAATTTGGGGGCGGAAAAAAAGGCCGGGGCATGTTTGGCGGATTTCCGGGCCGGGGAGGTAAATTCCCTTTTTGATATTAAGTTAAAATTGTCTTATAGTGTTTTGAACCATGGTGAAAGGTTTCTGTTTCAAAGAATGGCGTACCTGGATGGGGTCATATTTGAGGACAGATATTATGAAAAGGCAGGTAAGGATTCAATCCTTTTCCTATAGAATGTAAAAACGAAGCATAAGGCCGGAAAGCGGCGGAAAGAGGTAAGAAGATGGCAGTAAAAATCAGACTGAGAAGAATGGGACAGAAAAAGGCTCCTTTTTATAGAATCATTGTAGCTGATTCCCGTTCTCCGAGAGACGGCAGATTTATTGAAGAAATTGGTACTTATGACCCCAGCACCGATCCCAGTACTTTCAAAATCAATGAAGAGCTGGCTAAGAAGTGGCTGTCCACAGGCGCACAGCCTACGGAGGTGGTAAGTAAACTCTTCAAGGCAGCCGGAATTGAAAAATAAATCGGATTCTTGGAGGTAGCTTATGAAGGAATTAGTGGAAGTGATTGCAAAAGCACTTGTGGACAATCCTGATGAGGTTGTTGTGACTGAGAAAACAGAAGGAAAAAATACGGTCCTGGAACTTCATGTAGCTGCATCCGATATGGGAAAAGTTATCGGCAAACAGGGCAAGATTGCGAAATCAATACGTTCTGTTGTAAAGGCAGCATCGACGAAAGATAAAATAAATGTGGATTTGGAAATTGTGTAACGGTATTTCCTAAAAGCCATAGACGGGGAGGGACGGATTGTTAAGTCCCTCCCCGTAATTTGTGTTCACGGACGCATAAGGAAGTTGGCTGCTGATGCAGCAGGAACTACAGCCGTTTTGCAGGAAGTTATAGAGTACCTGTATGATTTTGGCAATATGGGAAAAGGAGAAGGCATGGAGGATTATTTTCAGATTGGGATTATTACGGCGCCCCATGGTTTGCGGGGGGAAACAAAAGTATATCCTACAACGGATGATGCCAGACGGTATAAACGTCTGAAGGAAGTCATATTGGCTGCGCCGGAAGAAGGACAGGGTGGAACGGGTGAAAGGGTTACCTTAGAGATAGAAGGAGTTAAATTTTTCAAACAGTTTGTTATTTTAAAGTTCAAAGGAATGGATCGGATAGAGGATGTAGAAAAATACCGCAAATATTCTTTGCTGGTACCTCGAAGCAATGCCGTGCGTCTGCGGAAAGACGAATATTTTATTGCTGATTTGACAGGGCTCATGGTACAGGACGAGGATGGAACAGAAATCGGTACCTTGAAGGATGTAATGGAGACAGGGGCAAATGATGTGTATGTGATTGCACTTAAGGATGGGAGGGAGTTGCTTTTGCCCGCCATCAAACAATGTGTCCTTGAAGTAGATATTGCTGCCGGATTTATGAGAGTGCATATATTGGACGGATTACTGTAAAAGTACCTGTGCTATTTTGATAAAGAAAGGATACGGAGAAGTCTTGAAGTTTCATATATTGACATTATTTCCGGAAATGATTTTGGGGGGATTGAACCTGAGTATTCTTGGGAAAGCTGCGGAAAACAATATCATTTCCATAAATGCTGTGGATATCAGGGAGTATAGCCGGGAAAAGCACAGAAAAGTGGATGATTATCCTTATGGAGGCGGAGCCGGCATGTTAATGCAGGCCCAGCCTGTTTATGATGCCCATAGAGTTGTCACAGGAGGACGACCGGTCAGGACAATTTACGTGACGCCCCAGGGAGAGCCTTTTACGCAGATGAAAGCAGAAGAACTGGCCGGGGAAGAAGAGTTGGTGCTTTTATGTGGACATTATGAGGGAATTGACGAGAGGGTGTTAGAAGAGATTGTCACAGATTATATCTCTATTGGTGATTATGTACTTACCGGGGGAGAATTGCCGGCGATGGTAATGGTTGACGCTATATCCAGGTTAATTCCAGGTGTGCTTGGAAATGATATCTCGTCGGAAGAAGAAAGTTTTCACAATGATTTATTAGAATACCCTCATTATTCCCGCCCGGAATGTTGGCATGGGAAGAAAGTGCCGGAAGTATTGCTGTCCGGCAATCATCGCAAAGTAGCCGCCTGGCGATTGGAACAGTCTCTGCGACGAACAGAGGAAAGAAGACCGGATTTATATGCCCGGTACCAGGCAAAAGAGGCATTGGTCAGACAGCTATCCAGAGAGAAACGCAACCATATTCATATGATGGAAAGTCTTTCCAGGGGATACGCGGAAATATTGTATGTAAGTCAAGCAGTTTATATAAAATCATTGAAGTCAGAAAAGGATATAAAGAAGAGAGAACAGTCGGAGAATATAGAGGTGCTTTTGTATGACCGCAGGAACAAAATTTGTATGGTCAGCGCCAGGGATATAGTATCAGAAGAAGACCTGGGGCATTTTTTGCCGGAAAGCACGGAATATATCATATCTTCTCAAACGTTGGCAGAACAAAAGCAATATCAAAGATATCTCACATGCAGTATAATGCTTTACACACAGAAAGTATCTTTACCTTTGAAGTATAAAGAAATTCGTCTGTTATCTCCGGCGGATCTGCCTTTATTGGAGTGTTTTGGGGCGGAATTTTCTTGTGGTATTCATTGGGAGAAACAGAGTAATGTCCATGGAGAAAGCGCCGGGAATTATATATGGGACAGAATGGAAAAAGGGGCTTTGTATGGTGTTTTTGCTGAGGGTAAGCTGGCGGGTGTGGCGGGCATACATAAAGGGGGCGGTATGGGACTGCTTTATGTGGATACGCCCTATCGCAGACAGGGTATTGCTATGTCGCTGGTAGCTTATGTGGTAAACCGTATTCTGGAAAAAGGATGGACGCCTTATGGTTATGTGCCGGCGGAAAATACGGCGGCTGAAAAGCTGTTGGAGGGGCTGGGATTTTACACGGCGTCAAAAAAAGTTGATATCTATATAAAACTTCAAAAAATACTTGCAAATGAAATATGAATATGATAGAATTCAAATGTTATGAAAAAAAGATGGTCCTCTGTTACAGAAGGAGTCAGTATGGATTCCCTTATGTGTTAAGAACATCCATTTTATAAAGGAGGCTCATAATGAGTGATATTATCAGAGAAATTGAAAAAGAGCAGTTAAAGGCTAGTGTTGACGATTTCAACGTTGGCGATACTGTGAAGGTCTATGGCAAGATTAAGGAAGGAAATCACGAGAGAATTCAGGTGTTTGAAGGTGTGGTTCTGAAAAGACAGGGCGGCAGCAATCGTGAAACCTTTACCGTAAGGAAGACGTCCAATGGGATTGGCGTTGAGAAGACCTGGCCGTTACATTCCCCTAATGTGCAGAAGATTGAAGTGATCAGAAGAGGTAAGGTAAGGCGTGCAAAACTGAATTACTTGAGAGGTCGCGTTGGTAAGAGGGCTAAGGTGAAGGAAGCGAAATAATGGCTGTGGACAAGGGCCGTTAAGGAAGGGGCAATTACATATGTAGTTGTCCTTTTTGTTTTTGCACACGGGCGCACAAGGAAATCAGTAGTGGATGCAATGCGCGCGGCAGGCAGGGGAAAGATTTTTCCCGCTGGATTCTATCTGGAAAGTTGAGGTGGTATTTTCATATGACAAAAAATAGAGGTCTCAGCTTTTATAAGAGAAAAAAGAAAATAAATCGTGGACATGTGCGGGAAGTATTTCTGTGGATTTTGGGAATGTTAATTGCAGTTTTTATTGCGTTGGTATTGAATATTTTTTTGGGCACAATGACCAACGTTGTAGGAGTATCTATGGAACCTACACTGTATAACGGACAGAAAGTTTTTATCAATACATTTCACTATTTGATTTCGGCGCCCAAAAGAGGGGATGTCATTGTATTTCTGCCCAATGGAAATGAAAATTCCCATTATTATATCAAACGGGTTGTGGCTGTGGTTGGAGATAAAGTGGTCATTCGCGACGGAATATTGTATGTGAATGATGAGGCGAGCCCCTGGGTTACGGAAAAACTGGTGGAAGAAGGCATTGCCGCCAATGAATTTGTTCTGGGAAATGGAGAATATTTCTGTATCGGAGACAATTCCGGCAACAGCGAAGACAGCCGATCGGCCAATATCGGGCCGGTAAAGGAGAAGGACATTTTAGGAAAGGTATGGTTTCGTGCCCCCTGTGAAGAATTGGGCATGGGATTTGTGAAATGAGATGAATTATCAATGGTATCCGGGACATATGACAAAAGCAAAACGTATGATGGATGAGAATATAAAACTCATTGATCTGATCATTGAGCTGGTGGATGCAAGAATTCCCCTTGCCAGCCGTAATCCTGATATTGATGTGCTGGGCAAGGGAAAATCCAGAATTGTCCTTTTGAACAAGTCTGATTTGGCCGATGGGGCATGCAATAAGCAATGGATGGGATATTTTAAGGAAAAAGGAATTTATGCGCTGGAGATAAATTCCAAAACCGGGGCGGGAGTCAAGGCGATTAACGGTCTGGTACAGCAGGCTTGCGCCCAAAAATTAGAAAGAGACAGGAAGCGTGGGATTGTAAACCGTCCTGTAAGGGCCATGGTGGCAGGAATTCCAAATGTGGGCAAGTCCACTTTTATTAATTCTTTTGCCGGCAGAGCATGTACCAAAACGGGCAATAAGCCCGGCGTCACCAAAGGAAAGCAGTGGATACGGCTGAACCGGAATTTGGAGCTTTTGGATACGCCCGGCGTACTTTGGCCCAAATTCGAGGATCAAAGGGTGGGTATGTTATTGGCGTTTATCGGGTCCATGAACGATGAAATTATAATTATGGAAGAGTTGGCCTGTGATTTGCTGGATTGTTTGAGAGAGAGTTCTCTGGGTTCCGTGGAGGAACGCTATCAGATTGCATGGAAAGAATCTTCCGCAGAAATGTTGTCAGAGATTGCCCGCAGCAGAGGATGTATTTTGAAGGGGGAGAATCTGGATTTGAATAAAGCGGCTGCCATTTTGACGGATGATTTCAGAAGCGGTCGATTGGGTAGAATTACGCTGGAAAAACCCAAGGAAGCATAAGCATTCGGTATACAGGCTATACCGGATGCTGTTTTTGATTCAAGTTGATAAGTAGTTGTTGAACTTTGACTGACTTTATGATAAATTAAATGGTAATGATAAAGTTTCGATTACTGTGATTCTCGTAGCCGAAGCGGTAGACAGGGGCAATGGAATCTGCGTGGGCAGACCAAAATCTTTTGTCTGCAGGGGTAGACCAGGTGAGGATATTCGTGGGTTTTGGCAATGTGGAGGGCGCATGAGGGGGCCGGATGAAGCACAGGAAATCGGAAGGGGAGGAACAGGAGAACATAGGATGAATAAAGTTTTGAAGGAAATTATAAATACGCTGCTATATTTACTCTGTGTATTGCTGCTGACATTGGCAGTGAATACGTATGTGGGGCAGAGGACGGCAGTGGAAGGATCTTCCATGGAACCCACGCTTTCCGATAAGGATAATCTGATTGTGGATAAAATTTCTTACCGATTTCAGGAACCAGAGAGATTTGATATTATAGTTTTTTCTTTTAAGTATAAGGAAGATACTTATTATATTAAGAGAATTATTGGACTTCCGGGAGAAACAGTACGTATTGATGAAGAAGGAAATATTTATATTAATGATGAAATTCTGGAAGAAAGTTATGGAAGGGAAGTAATTAAAGCTGAAACAATGGGACTTGCCAGGGAAACCATTGTCATTGGAGAGGATGAATATTTTGTGCTGGGCGATAACCGCAATAACAGTACGGATAGTCGCTCTCCTCTTGTAGGAAATGTGAATCGTAAGGATATTATCGGCAGGGCGTTTGTCCGTATCTGGCCCCTGTCCAAAATGGGTATGCTGCGGCATCAATAAAGTATCTTTGGGGAGTTGGCGTAAATGCGCAGGATATACTTTTAAAGAGGCATTGCTGTCATAAACGGCATATGTGGAAGGCTTATTAACGGAAGATACAATGGAGCGGAATATGAAGAAGAGTACGGATGAGATAAAGAAGATTTTTCAGGCAGCATCTATAGAGGCGCTGCCTGAATTTATAAATACTTATTCAGAGGATACGCGGGCAGGCGTCCGAAAGCTGGCAGAAACAGCGGCAAAGCGTCTTGAAGCGCTGGAAAAAGAAAAGCAGAGAATAGAGACAATCCGGGTTTATGAAGAACAGTATAAGGAATATGACTATATTTGCGGCGTGGACGAGGTAGGAAGGGGGCCGTTGGCAGGGCCTGTTGTGGCGGGAGCGGTGATTTTGCCGAAAGATTGCCGCATTTTATATATAAACGATTCCAAGCAACTCTCCGAAAAAAAAAGAGAGGAGCTTTATGAAATCATAACGGAGCGGGCAGTGGCCTGGGCAGTGGGATATGCGTCTCCGGAGCGGATAGATGAGATTAATATTTTGCAGGCAACCTATGAGGCAATGCGGGAGGCAGTGGGAGCGCTTACGCCCGGCCCCACGCTGCTGCTGAATGATGCGGTGACAATTCCCCGGATTACAATTCCCCAGGTACCGATTATCAAAGGAGATGCCAAGAGTATTTCTATTGGAGCGGCAAGTATTGTGGCCAAAGTCACCAGGGACAGGCTGATGACGGCATATGCTCAGGTGTATCCGGAGTATGATTTCGGCGGAAATAAAGGTTATGGAAGCGTGGGGCATATGGAAGCGTTGAAAAAATATGGACCAACACCCATACATCGCAAAAGCTTCATCAGGAACATTGTATAGAATCCCGGAAACGGGAGCTGGAATAAGGGGTATGGATATGAAATTGACACAATTATTTTCAGGGGAAACACATGTGGAGACAAAACATTCTGTTGAGGATGCAGGACGTTTTCAGTCAACGCCGGCCCAGGCGGAACATATTGGCAAACAGATACGCTCCTTAGTTCCTGGTCAGACCATCAGCGGGGAAGTGATTGCCAAAAACGGCAGCGAGGTACAGATAAAGCTTTCGGAAGATATGGTGCTCAATGCCAGGGTGGATCGCAATTTGAACCTTGAGATTGGGAAGAATATGACCTTTGAGGTAAAGAATAACGGAAGTGCTTTGACATTAAGCCCGTTGTTCACCAATGTGTCCACGGATGTGAATGTATTAAAAGCCCTGGATATGGCGGGACTGCCCGTAAACCAGGCTTCTGTAAAAATGACAGAGCAGTTGATGGCGGCGGGAATGTCAGTGAACCGAAGTTCATTGCAGCAGGTATACAGGGAATTGAACAGTTTTCCCCAGGCGGCCATTTCGGATATTATTCAACTGCATAAACTTCAGATGCCCGTAAATGAGGCAAATGTAAATCAGATGGCATCTTATCGCAATTTGACCCATCAGTTGACGGAAGGGATGGATTCCATATTGGGAGCTTTACCCGAAGTCTTTGATTCTATGGTGGAAGAAGGGGATGTGGCCGGGGCGGTCAGATTGTATAGAGAAATATTATCACTGATACAGGAGGGAGCAGAACAGGGAACTTCCGGGCTTACGAAAGATGTGACTGCCGGACAGGGAGATGTGGGAAGTTCTGTGGAAATACCTGCGGCGCCGGGAAGTGTGGCCGATTCTACAGAAAATATCATCGGGCAGCCGGGGGGGATGGAACAGAGCAGCACTTCAGCATTGGGACAGGGTGAAGCACAGGTAATCGGGGCTGCCTTGCGAAATATGCTTCCGGAGGGTTTATTGGAAACCGATGGAGAAAATATAGTTCAGGGAGACCGGAGCGGACATTTGGGAATACAGGAGACCATATTGCAAAATGTGGGTGAAGATGTGAAAATGCAGGAACTGTCACAGGAATTGACAGATGGTGCGGCGGCAGACGGGATTCCGGATACCTTGAGAAAGGCCGTGGCGGAGGAAATGTTAAAATTGCTTGACAGCGGGCAGCTGCCATCGTTAGAGGGTACGGATTTTGGCAGACAGATTTTGCAGTTTGCACAGGGACAGACGGACGTTGGACAATTGTTTGCTTCGCTAAATCTGCTCACAGGTGAAAATGGGGCGTCATCCAAAATGCTCCATGAATTGGAAAAACTGTTTTCCGGAAAAAAATTCCGGGAACTTTTCACAGGGCAGTTAAAAAAGTTTTGGTCGTTAAGTCCAAAAGAGATTGCATCACCCGGCAAGGTGGAAGAATTATACCGCAGGTTGGACAGACAGCTCAAGGCATTGGCGCAATCCCTTGAGAACGTGGGACAGACCAATTCCAATGCGTTTAAAGCCACAACATCCATGTCCCAGAATATAGATTTTCTTCAACAACTCAATCAAATGTACGCCTATGTACAACTGCCGCTGCGATTGCAGCAAAGGGAAGCTCATGGAGAGTTGTATGTGTATTCTAACAAAAAGAAGCTTACCGGTAAAGATGGGAAAATAAGCGCTTTGCTGCACCTGGATATGGAGAATTTGGGGCCTGTGGACGTATATGTGGCTTTACAAAACAGCAAGGTTAGTACAAGATTTTATCTTCGTGACGATGATATGATAGATTTTATCTCAGGACATATGGGATTATTGACTGAGAGATTGCAAAAGCGTGGTTATGACTGCAGTGTTGCCATGACTGTCAGAGGGGAAGCGGAAGAAGCAACGGAGGGCGGTTTGGAACCGATTCTCCGGCAGGAAAAAGGGATTGCACTTTCTCAGTATGCTTTTGATGTTCGGACATAGTGAATATTTTCGCTTTCCAGACAAGATTCGTTTTGTTATCGGTGTGACGGGAAGCGCGGGGGGTTTATATGGATGAAAAAAAAGAAAAGAAAGTAAAACAGGCCGTGGCTTTGGAATATAATCCAGCGGATGACGCGCCGCGGGTCATTGCCAGCGGCCGAGGAATTTTAGCAGAGAAAATCATAGAAAAGGCACAGGAGAGTGATGTGCCCATTCATCGTGACGATAAGCTGGCGGATACGCTGTCACGTTTGGATATTGGAGATATGATCCCGCCGGAACTGTATGAGGTAGTGGCTGAAATACTTGTCTTTGTAGATTCCATGGATAAATTAAAGGGAAAAGTCAAGAGATAGTATACAAGGATGGAGGAGGTTATATTTGAATAAGCGAAAAACCGGGGCCCAGTGGGAGAAGATGGCCTCGTCCTATTTGATAGCGCACGGGATGCGGATTGTAGCGTCAAATTTTCGTTGTCGGCAAGGGGAAATAGATTTAGTTGGGTATCATGAAAACTATCTTGTGTTTGTGGAAGTGAAATATCGAAGCAATCATAGAAACGGTTTTGCGCTGGAAGCCGTGGATTATCGGAAGCAGTATAAAATATGCCGGGTGGCGGAGTATTATAGATACATTCATAAAATAGGAGACGGCATTGGCGTTAGATATGATGTGGTAGGGATTCAGGAGGGAAAAATTGAATGGATGAAAAATGCTTTTTCACATATTGATTCACATAATTCCAATAGATATTAAGGAGAGGGTGTCAGCGCTGTTTTGAACTTTGCGGCATGGAGGTTGCGTATATGTATCCAATAGACAGAATGGATGAGAATAAGGAGACAATCAGACAGAATGTGTTTCTTTTACATGATGGAACGGAGATGGAATATTTGACGTTTCCTTTGTTGGAGGAAACAGGGATTGTGAAACATTTGGTGACGACCCGTGTGGGAGGTGTGAGTAAGGGAATTTTTTCTACCATGAATCTGAGCTTTTCCAGGGGAGACTGTGGGGAGGCGGTATGGGAAAATTATGAACGGGTGGCGCGGGTGCTGCGCTGTCAAGTCAGCGATATGGTGGCTTCTCATCAGACACATACCACAAATATCAGAAAAGTGACCATGGAAGATAAAGGAAAGGGGATTCCGGGCGCAAGGAAAGCAGAGGGAGAAAATTCCTTTCACGATGTGGACGGAATGATAACAAATGTGCCGGGAATTGTACTTGTAACTTATTATGCGGACTGTGTACCATTATTTTTTGTTGATAGAGTGAATCAAGCAATTGGACTGGCACATTCCGGATGGAGGGGGACTATTGGCAGAATGGGGGAACAAATGGTGAAGGCTATGGCAGCAAATTTCGGAAGCAGACCGGAAGAACTGTATGTGGCGATTGGACCTTCTATCTGTAGGGATTGCTATGAAGTCAGCGAGGATGTAGCTGTATTGTTTATAGAGATGTTGGGAAGCGAAGTTGCAGTGGAGGGGAAAGCGCCGGGAAAGTATCAGTTGGATTTGTGGCTTTCTAATAAAAAGATTCTACAACAGGCGGGCGTGCTGCCGCAGCATATTTCGGTGACGGATATCTGTACCTGTCATAACAGTAATTATCTTTTTTCTCACAGGGCCAGTGAAGGTAAGCGTGGTAATTTCGGTGCGTTTTTGACGCTGAGATGACGGGGGCAGAGGCAAGTCAGTGAAAGTTATAAAATCGGAATAAGAGGTGTAATATGGCAAATATACTTGTGTGTGACGATGATAAGGAAATTGTGGACGCGATTGAGATTTATTTAAGCCAGGACGGATATCAAATTTTTAAAGCCTATGACGGAGCACAGGCAATTGAACTTCTGAAAAAAGAAGATATCCATTTGTTGATTATGGATGTTATGATGCCTAAATTGGACGGCATACGTGCTACTTTGAAGATACGGGAGTACAGCAGCATACCGATTATTATGCTGTCCGCAAAATCAGAGGATACGGATAAGATTCTGGGATTGAATATTGGGGCGGACGACTATATTACGAAACCTTTTAATCCTTTGGAACTGGTGGCAAGGGTAAAGTCTAATTTGCGCCGGTATACATCGCTGGGAAGTCTTAACGTGGACAACAAGGCCATTTATCAGGTTGGAGGTCTGGTGATTAACGACGATACCAAACAGGTATTGGTGGATGATGAACCAGTGAAAATGACGCCCATTGAGTATAATATTTTGCTTTTGTTAATGAAAAATCAGGGAAGAGTATTTTCCATTGATCAAATATACGAAAGTATCTGGAATGAAGATGCCATAGGAGCGGATAATACGGTTGCGGTGCACATTCGTCACATTCGGGAAAAAATAGAAATTAATCCCAAAGAACCCAGATATTTAAAGGTTGTATGGGGCGTGGGATATAAAATTGACAAGCAATAGAAAACAATATAGAAGCTTGAAATGATAAATAGAAAGGTTAGAAATGAATTAGCGTATGAAAAAGTCATCATGGAAGCGACTGGGAATAGGATTGTTCCAACATATACTGGCAGCCGGGATTATGGTGGCGGTGGCGGGGATTCTGCTGAATTCGTATATTACCGTAAATTCTATTGACGGAAGTAAAGTATATAGGATATTTCCCATTGCCTCGGACCAGGAGTTTGAAGAATCTGATATTTATCATGATTTGTTTCGGAATGCGGTTTCGGATATTACACAGTTGGTTGTGGTAAAGGAACAGATGGAAACAAATGATGTATTTGATCCCTATAAGAAAATAGATGTGACGGAATACGCGCGCAAAATTGGTGTGGATCAGGGATGTGAAGTTTCTGTGGTCTATGAGTTGGATGATATTATTAAATGGGGAAAATATGGCGTAGAACATACCAACCGCATGATGAGTATGTCAGAATTTGTCAATTATTTCGGATATTGCATTTTTCCCGAAAATTTTACCCTGGATGAATATGGGCAGCTTACGTTTGAAGATTTTTACAGGATTGAAGAGGGGGATGAAAAAAAACAGGGAAAAGAAGCAGGGGAAGAAGCGTTTTATGGAAAGAGTTTGGAAGAAATAAATAGTTTGTCCCAAAAGCTAAATGAATATACCCAAGATCAATTGGAGGATTTGGTGTTTTCTTATATTATGGCGCAGAATTTGAACAATGTCAGGGTGAATAGAGAAGATGATGGTATTCTGATGGTATCAATTCCGATGTTAAACTGCCGATATGATACGGTGGACGGAAAACGCCAATTAATAAATTGTGTGGACAACTGGGTGGATTATATTCGGCTGCAGGATAATGTGGTGGCTGCCATTGACAGTCTTACGGTGAATTATCAGCGGTATCAACTTTGTAATGATGCTTATAAGGCAGATAGAAGCAATGTAAAATATATGGTGCGTATGATGACTGACAATGGCATGTGCACTTATACCAATATACCAAAGATTAAGGATTTACCGGACAATGAGGTCACAGAATACTTTTCAGAATACAGGCGATATTTGATTTATTATCCCGACAGCCTTGTGTTTATGGGGAACACTATTTTAAGTGAGGAAGAGATAGACGGTTATATTGGATTATATAATTATGCCTATCCGGATACCACCCATATCTGGCTCTGTGTGGATACCAATTATGCAGTGGAGGGGGATGCTTTTTATACTGCCAATGCGGTATTTCAGAAAATAGTGCCCAATGTGGACAGGATGATTAGTTTAATTGTTTTTCTGGTTGTGGTTTGGTTTGGAATTGGGATTTATAGGACGGTTACTACGGGTGTGGTAATCAATTCCAGGGGAGAAAAAAGCTATTGTCTGGCTCGGTTTGATCATATTTGGACGGAACTTTTACTTCTCTTAGGAGCTGTTTTGGCGTATGGCTGTATGTTGGGATATAAATTAATTATGAAAATTGCAGACAATGGAGAGGTGCTGCCAATTGAACTTTTAGGGATTCAGTTGGCAGGGCTGTATCGTTATGGGGTATTTGCGTTGTATGGCCTGTATACCAGCATGGCTTCTCATTTGATCTGGCAGAGTCTGGTGCGGCGTATCCGGGCCAATCTTCTCTGGAAGGGCAGTTTTTTATATTATATCTGTAAAATTATCAGCAATTCCATACAATATGTTTTGCAGCATAAAAATTCCGTAGTCAGTATGCTTTTACCATATAATTTATTCTTGTTTTCCAATCTCATTGGAATTGTTGTGGTATACAGGCTTTTGGATCATCAACAGTTGTATTCTGTTTTGATTTTAGGCGGTATGGTGGCATTGGACGTGGTTGTGGGAATGATTTTGTTCCGCAGTAATGCGGAGCGGATTGAAATTGTGGAGGGTATCAAAAAGATTCGGGACGGGGAAGTGGAATTTAAACTGGAGGCGGACAAGCTGCACGGTTCCAGCAAAGAAATGGCCGACGCCGTGAATAATATTGGAGAGGGCATCCGAAAGGCGGTGAAAACCAGCATGAAGGATGAGCAGATGAAAACGGATTTGATTACAAATGTATCCCATGATATTAAGACACCGCTTACTTCAATTATCAATTATGTAGATTTGTTGAAGCGTCTGAAAATTGAGGAAGAACCGGCAAAAGGATACATTGCCATACTTGACGGAAAAGCCCATCGGCTGAAACAGCTCACGGATGATCTGGTGGAAGCTTCCAAAATTTCATCAGGTAATATTGTGCTGAACAGGGAAAAACTGAATCTGGCGGAACTTGTCAATCAAAGTATTGGAGAGTTTTCTGAAAGGTTGGAGGAATGTAAGCTGCAGATGATATTTGACGACCACAATGTAAGTGCTTTTGTCTATGCTGACAGCAGCAGAATGTGGCGGGTTATGGAGAATTTGTTTAATAATATATGTAAATATGCCATGGAAGGTACCAGAGTTTATATTGATATGGAGAAAAATGAAGACAGGGTGGAAGTGTGTGTTAAAAATATTTCCAAAGAGCAGATGAATATACGTCCTGATGAACTGACAGAACGTTTTATCCGGGGGGATTCTGCCAGAACCACCGAAGGAAGCGGGTTAGGGCTTTCCATTGCCAAAAGCCTTGTACAGGCACAGGGAGGTAGTTTTGAAATCTTTTTGGATGGAGATCTATTTAAGACGGTTATCTCTTTTCCGGAATATGTGGATACAATGAAAGATGAAAACTCTTTTTATGGGAAGTAAAGGGGCATACTTCCCATAATCAAATGAAGAGATAGAATTGGCCGGTCAGATTAGGTCAAATCAATTTCAATGCGGTTATTGTATGCCTCCAGGATTCCATGAATTTTTTCAGTGGTTGCGAGCGTATTGGTAAGCGAGGCGTCATGGTTCATGAAATCAATCAGGGAGGCGATAAACTTGCTCATATCTGTTTCGATAAAGTAAGGTCGGGTATAGAGTTCGGGAAGCAGATAGGTCAGGTTTGTGGTTACTACTTTATCAAAGTATCCTTTTTCATATGCTTCGTCAAATTCTTTTAATCCATCGGTAAACAGACCGAACGTGGAACAAATAAACACACGCCTTGCGTTCATTTTTTTTAGCTGATTGGCGGTATCCAACATACTTTGACCGGAGGAAATAATGTCATCTATAATAATAACATCTTTTCCGTCAATATTATCACCTAGAAATTCGTGTGCTACAATTGGATTTTTGCCGTTGATCATGGTTGAGTAATCCCGCCGTTTATAGAACATACCCGTATCCACGCCCAGGACGCTTGCAAAGTAGATCGCACGGTCCAAAGCGCCTTCATCGGGGCTAATAACAATCAAGTGATCTTTATCTACCAGTAAGTCATCTTCAGAGTTAAGCAGTGCTTTGATGAACTGGTAGGGGGGTGTAAAATTATCAAAGCCGTTTAAGGGTATGGCGTTTTGTACCCTGGGGTCATGGGCGTCAAACGTAATAAAGTTGCTGATACCCATATCCCGTAGTTCTGCCAGAGCATAGGCGCAATCTAAAGACTCACGGCTGTTTCTTTTGTGCTGTCGGCCTTCATAGAGGAATGGCATAATGACATTAATTCTGTGAGCCTTGCCGTTGCATGCGGCAATGACACGTTTTAAATCCTGATAGTGGTCGTCAGGGGACATGTGATTGGTATAACCGTTGATATTGTAGGTAATGCTGTGATTGCATACATCCACCAAAAGAAATAAATCCTTGCCCCGGATGGATTCGCGGAAACTGGCTTTGCCTTCTCCGCTGCCAAAGCGGGGGGTATCAACGTCTACCAGATAATTGTTGACGATATAATCATGGAAGGCGGGATCTTTTTTTACTTTGTCGTTACGAATACTTTTACGGAATTGTACCATGTACTCATTGATGCGCAGGCCCATTTCCCGTGCAGAAGGCAAGGCGACAATTTTCAGGGGAGCTACCGGCATGGCATTTTCCAGTTCGTGTAAATTTGGCATGATAACCTCCATTTGCTGCTCTTTGGTTTGATAATTCATTTATAACATTATGTCGGTGACACGTCAAGGGATTTCTGCTTTGGTTTGGGCAATGGAGTGGTAAAGAATATAGATTGGTATATGTAAAGAGAGGGCGTTGCCCTCTTATAAAACGCACAGGGAGGTGTACAGATGAAAGGACATATTGTGGAAAGCGTTCTTCCGGAAAGTATTGCCGGGGAATTAGGAATTGAGAGAGGGGACAGGCTGTTGGGCATTAGAACCCCGGAGGAACGAACCGGAGCATATACGGAAGCTGTTGCAAGCGAAGGGGAAGAAACGGCGGAAGCCGGATTTATGGAGATAACGGATGTATTTGATTATCAGTATATGATTCAGAATACGTATATTGAACTCCTGATAGAAAAGCCCCAGGGGGAGCAGTGGCTTTTGGAAGTGGAGAAGGAGCCGGATGAGGATTTGGGGATTGTCTTTGAAAACGGACTGATGGATGAGTATAGGCATTGCCGCAATCAGTGTGTGTTTTGTTTTATTGATCAAATGCCTCCCGGAATGAGGGAAACATTATACTTTAAAGATGATGACTCCAGGCTTTCTTTTTTACAGGGAAATTATGTCACCTTGACCAATATGTCCGACGATGATATGAAAAGGATATGCAGATATCGTCTTTCACCCATTAATATTTCTTTTCATACTATGAATCCTGAGCTTCGCTGCCGGATGCTGAACAATCGGTTTGCAGGGGAGGCCCTGAAAAAAGTGGATATACTGCATGAGGCAGGCATCCGAATGAATGGGCAGATCGTACTCTGCAAAGGGCTCAATGATGGAAAAGAGTTGGAGTACAGCATTGAAAAACTGATGGGGTATATTCCGGAATTAGAGAGTGTTTCAGTGGTGCCGGTGGGACTTACCAAGTATAGGGAAGGGTTATATCCTCTGGAAGCGTTTACAAAGAAGGATGCAATCCGTGTTATTGATACCATAGAAGGGTATCAGAGAGATTGTTTTGCACGTTATGGGATTCATTTTGTACATGCCAGTGATGAATGGTATATTCTTGCGGACAGGGAAATGCCTGAAGAGGGGCGTTATGACGGATATTTGCAGTTGGAAAACGGCGTTGGGATGTTGAGGCTTTTGACAGAGGAATTTGAAGACGCCTTAGAACGGCAAGGCAGCAGCGCGGCGCAAGATGGTAAGGGCGGCGTAGAACAGGATAAAAAGCCGGGGCAATGTGAGCTGGCAATTGCCACAGGCTGGCTGGCGTATCCTTATCTGCAAAAGATGGCGGATAGAATGATGGAAAAGTATACGGGGCTGTGTATATATGTATATCCTGTTACCAATTATTTTTTCGGAGAAAAAATTACGGTTTCAGGTCTGCTTACAGGGCAGGATTTACTGACACAATTAAAAGACAAAGACTTAGGGCGTTGCCTTTTGCTGCCTGAAAATATGCTTCGCAGCGGGGAAGATATATTTTTAGACGATATGAGAGTAAGAGATTTGGAAAAGGCTTTACAAGTGCCCATTAATATTGTAAAATCAAGCGGGTATGATTTTGTGGAAAAAATTGTAAACTGCTATTTTTGTCATTAGGTTGACGCGCATGAAATTATGGAACAATGCTATTTTAGTAAAGACGGGGGTTTTACACCCTCTTATTAGGTACACTAGGAGGTGTAAATATGGCAAAGAGAAAAAATAAGCCGATCGTTGCGGTGGTGGGAAGACCAAATGTGGGAAAATCCACGCTGTTTAACGCTTTGGCTGGAGAAAATATTTCTATTGTAAAAGATACCCCCGGAATAACCAGGGATAGGATTTATGCGGATGTTACCTGGCTGGACAAAATGTTTACTTTGATAGATACTGGGGGAATTGAGCCTGACAGTAAGGATGTGATTTTGTCACAGATGAGAGAGCAGGCACAGATTGCCATTGAAACGGCGGATGTGATTATTTTTCTTGTGGATGTGAAACAGGGGCTATTGGACGCGGATGCGAAGGTGGCGGATATGCTGCGTCGTTCACATAAACCGGTGGTATTGGTGGTCAATAAGGTGGATAGTTTTCAGAAATTTATGGGGGATGTGTATGAATTTTACAATCTGGGCATTGGGGAACCTCATGCAATTTCGGCGGTGAATAAGCTTGGACTGGGAGATATGCTGGATGAAGTGATTTCTTATTTTGAAGATACGGAAGGAGATGAGGAAGAGGAAGACAAACCCAGGATAGCCATTGTAGGAAAACCCAATGTGGGAAAGTCTTCTTTGATCAATAAGTTGGTGGGGGAAAATCGTCTGATTGTATCTGATATTGCAGGCACTACCAGGGATGCAGTGGACACGGAGATTACGCGGGATGGAAAAGAATATGTTTTTATTGATACGGCCGGACTTCGCAGGAAAAATAAAGTGAAGGAAGAGTTGGAGCATTTTATGGTGGTGCGCACTGTTGGGGCAGTGGAGCGGGCGGATGTGGTGGTACTGATGATTGACGCCGTGGAAGGCGTCACGGAGCAGGACGCAAAGATAGCCGGAATTGCCCATGAACGGGGAAAAGCGGTAATTATAGCCGTGAACAAATGGGATGCCGTAGAGAAGGATGATAAGACGATTTATCGTGTTACAGAAAAAATACGGACCACGCTATCTTATATGCCTTATGCGGAAATTGTCTTTGTGTCTGCGAAAACGGGTCAAAGATTGTCTAAACTTTTTGAAATTATTGATATTGTAAGTGAAAATCATGCTATGAGAGTGGCCACAGGTGTGCTGAACGAAATAATGGCGGAAGCGGTTGCCTTACAACAGCCGCCGGCCGATAAGGGAAAAAGGCTTAGATTGTACTATATTACCCAGGTATCGGTTAAACCGCCCACATTTGTAATTTTTGTGAATGATAAAGAATTAATGCACTTTTCTTATACCAGATATATTGAAAATCAGATTCGGGAGACATTTGGGTTCAGAGGAACTCCCCTTCGGTTTATTATCAGAGAACGGAGTGAAAAAAAATAAAAATGGAAAGAGTAATCTGTTTAATCATCGGTTATGTATTTGGTTTGTTCCAGACAGCTTATTTTTATGGAAAGGCTCATGGGATAGATATCAGGCAGCACGGCAGCGGCAACGCCGGTACTACGAACACGCTTCGGGTACTGGGAACCAAAGCGGGACTGATTGTATTGGCAGGAGACTGCCTGAAATGTATGGCGGCGGTGTGGATCGTGCGGCTTACATTTGGACGAATTTATCCGGATATGATTTATTTACTTAGTCTTTACGCGGGAGCCGGAGCCATTTTGGGACATAATTATCCCTTTTATATGAATTTTAAAGGCGGAAAGGGCATAGCTGCTACGGCAGGGTTAATTTTATCGTTCCATCCCTATTTTATTGTCATGGGTGTGTTGGTTTTCTTTGGTACATTTTTTACGACACATTTGGTTTCCCTTGGGTCGCTTCTTGTGTATGCAGCATTTGTGATACAGATGGTGCTCTGTGGACAGAGTGGACTTTTTGGCGGACTTTCTCAGGTACAACTTTATGAAATGTATGCCCTGTCAGGTATTTTGGCCGGAATGGCTTATTGGAAACACAGGGAAAATATTGTGCGGTTGCTTCATGGGAATGAGCGAAAAACGTACTTATTCAAGAAAAATAAGGTGGAAGCGGAAGAGAGCAATCCCAAAAAGTGATGCGGATTGATCATTTTGCAGCAGAAGGAAATTTTATGAAAGAAAAAATGCAAAATGGTGATAATGAAATGATGTAAAGATATAGGTTTTAAAGGAAAAGATGCTAAGGATACAATGTAGTTGGAGACATATGGATTTGCTTATTTGATGCGGAAGAAAAAGAAACAGGGCAGAGAACATTGTCTGCGGAAAAGAGGTTTTATGGCAAAAATAGGTATGATTGGCGGGGGAAGCTGGGGAATTGCCCTGGCGGTATTGCTGGAAAAAAACGGACATCAGGTAACTGTGTGGTCGGCATTGGAACAGGAAATAGCAATGCTTCGGGAGAACCACGAGCATAAAATGCTGCCGGGAGTGAAACTGGGGCAAAATGTAATCTTTACGACAGAGGATGCCGCAGCAGTGGAGGGGCAGGATCTTTTGGTAATGGCAGTGGCAAGTTCTTACACCAGGGAAACAGCGAAGCGTATGTGTAGTCTGGTCGTCCCCAAACAAAAGATCCTAAATGTGGCGAAAGGAATTGAAGCACATACATTAATGACTCTTTCGGAAATGATTGCAGAGGAGATTCCGCAGGCAGATGTGGCTGTCATGTCCGGTCCGTCTCATGCGGAGGAAGTGGGACGGGGTGTTCCAACAACCATTGTAGTAGGCGCAAAATCCAAATCTACCGCAGAGTATATTCGTGGATTATTTATGAATGAAGTATTCCGTGTCTATATCAGCCCGGATATTCTGGGAATGGAATTGGGCGGTTCTCTGAAAAATGTGGTAGCGCTGGCTGCCGGAATTGCGGACGGGCTGGGCTATGGCGACAATACTAAGGCGGCATTGATTACAAGGGGCATCACGGAGATTGCCAGGCTGGGGACTGCAATGGGTGGAAAATTTGAGACGTTTTGCGGGCTGACAGGGATTGGAGATTTGATTGTTACCTGTGCCAGCATGCATTCCAGAAACCGTCGGACCGGTATTTTGATTGGACAGGGCAAGCGTTATGAAGAGGCAATGGCTGAGGTTGGAATGGCGGTAGAAGGTGTTCACTCTGCAAAAGCCGCTATGGAACTGGCCCGGAAATACCAGGTACAATTGCCCATTATTGAGCAGGTCAATGAAATTTTGTTTGGAGGTAAAAGCGCAGACCAGGCAGTAAAGGAATTGATGCTTCGAGATAAGAAGTTGGAAGTGTCAGATTTGCCCTGGCCGGAAGCATAATCAGTGAAGGTTAGAGAGACAGCATAAAAAGCAGATGAAAAAATAATGTGTCTTTGAGAAGTATGAAAGACACATTATTTTATGTCGTTTTTTGACAGTGATCCTTATCCCTTTAACGATAAATGGACTTTGTAATTTCGGCTGCCATTTGAGGTTTATTCATGGTATAGAGATGAATGTCATTTACCCCGTTTTCTTGTAAATCCCGGATCTGGCGGATGGCAAAATCAATTCCGGCTTTTTTCATATCATCAGGGTTATCCCCATAAGTTGCAATTAAATCCGTCAATGCCTTTGGAACGCTGGAACCTGACAGGGTAACGGTGGTGCCCAGTTGTTTTGCGGCGGTAATTGGCATGATGCCGGCACATATGGGTATGGAGATGCCTTTTTTCTCTGCCTTTTCCAAAAAAGTGTAATAGAAATCATTATCAAAAAATAATTGACTGATGAATAACTCTGCACCCGCATCTTGCTTTCTTTTCAAATTGTTTAAATCGGATTCCATACTGAAACATTCAAAATGCTTTTCGGGATAACATGCACCGGCCATATGCAGAGAAGTATTTTCTTTTAAAAAAGCAATTAAATCGTTGGCATGAGCAAAATCTCTGGAGGCGAACTGTTCGTCGCTCATATCTTTTGGCTTATCACCCCGCAATGCAAGGATGTAATTTATGTTTTCGGCTTTTAAGCTTTGGGCAATTTTTAGGAGTTCTTCTCGCTTGCTGCCCACACAGGTCAAATGAGCCATAGCATCAATTTTCAATGTATTCTGAATGTAGGAGGCAATTTCCACCGTTTTGCCCGAACGGCTTCCGCCGGCTCCGTAGGTAACGCTGATAAAATCTGGGGATAATTTTCCCAAAGCATCTAAAGTTTCAAAAGCAGCCTTAAACTCTCCGTCTTTTTTGGGGGGGAATACTTCAAAAGAAAGAGTGCGCTTGTGTTCAAACATATCTTTTATCATGATTTGTTTCCCATATTGTAACAGTTTGGTCAGATTGACGAACTGTTTTTTAATATTTTTCCTTTCATCAGTTTGGACTTGATTTTAAGTCAGGAATATCGTAACATGAATAAGAGGGATTTTCAAGAAAAAGGTGCCAGGTTATGTTAAAAACGTTGTGTTTGTGATGTAAAAGATTTGGGCGGAAAAGAAGTGAGAAACCACATGTTTTGCCATATATGAATTTTGATATAATGTGTTATTTTGCAGTGGGTTGATTTTGGCAACAATATTGTATATGGCAGCATGGAAAATTGTCAAACGAAAGGTGTGTAAAATAATGGAACAGCAGGGATTTCAGGGAACAAGCCAGTATGTAGCCAGTGAAGAGTTAATGGCCAGCGTTAATATTGCCATTGCGCTGAAGAAGCCTCTTTTGATTAAGGGGGAACCTGGGACAGGTAAAACCATGCTTGCGGAGGCTGTGGCAAAGGCTTTGGGGAAAAAGCTGATAATTTGGAATATCAAATCAACCACAAAGGCCCAGGAGGGACTGTATGTGTATGATACTATCCAGCGCCTCTATGACGGTCAATTTGGAGAGGAAGGGGTAAACGATATTGCCCGATATATTAAGCTTGGAAAGTTGGGAGAAGCTTTTGACAGCGAAGAACAGGTGGTTCTTTTGATTGATGAGATTGATAAGGCTGATTTGGAATTCCCCAATGATCTTCTGTGGGAATTAGATCAGATGGAATTCTATATCAATGAGACAAAGCGCACGGTAAAGGCAAAACAGCGCCCCATTGTCATGATTACCTCCAATGCGGAGAAAGAGTTGCCAGATGCCTTTCTTCGTCGCTGCATCTTTCATTATATTGATTTCCCTTCCAAAGAATTGATGGAAGAGATAGTAAAAGTGCATTTTCCGGAAGTGGAGGAACATTTGCTGAAAAATGCCATGGAAGTATTTTATAACATCAGGGCAATTCGTGATATCCGCAAGAAACCCAGTACTTCGGAGCTGATAGACTGGGTGAACGCTCTGCAGATCGGCGGCATTTCGGCAGATACCATCAGAAAGGCATTGCCTTTTATCGGCGTGGTAGTGAAAAAAGATGAAGATCTGCAATTGGTCAGACAGGAACCAAATTTGTGATGGCTGAAAACATAGTGATAAGAAAAAGGATTGAAGCGATTATCGTGAAAAGCAAAAGGGTAAAAAGATCTGTTTAAAAGTGGTGGGAAAGTGGGTTGGCATGTTTATAAAATTTTTTGAGACCTTAAGGGAAAAAGGACTGCGGGTAACGTTGGGGGAATGGCTGACTTTACAGGAAGCGCTGGACATGGGACTATGCGAAAGTTCGCTGACCCAATTTTATTATGTGGCACGCATGATACTGGTAAAAAGCGAGACGGATTTTGATAAGTTTGATATGGCGTTTGAAGAATGTTTTAAAGCGGCACAGCATGAAACCCAGGTGGGGAAGGAAATGCTCCGGTGGCTGGATAAATCTGATATGATGGAATTGGCCCATGAAGAGGCCAGGAACCATTTAAATCAGATGGAGGATCTCCAGGTGGACAAGGAAGATGTGGAAGAAACCTTTAAGCAGCGTCTGCGGGACCAGGATACAGAACACAATGGGGGCAGTTTTTGGATTGGCACTATGGGTAAAACCTCCTTTGGAAATATGGGGGGTAATGTAGGCGGTGTGAGAGTGGGCGGCAAAACCGGCTACCAGTCTGCTTTTTCCGTGGTTGGCGCCAGAAAATATCGGGATTTTCGGGACGATAGGGTGTTGGACAACAGACAGTTCCAGATGGCATTTCGGAAATTGCGGCAATTTTCTAGCAGGCTGGATATTCCGGAGTCGGAACTGGACATCAATGGTACGGTGGATAAGACATGCAACAATGGAGGATGTCTTCAGATTGTCATGCAAAAACCCAGAAAGAATGCGGTAAAACTGTTGTTGCTTATGGATTCCGGCGGAACTATGATTCCATTTAGCAGCCTGCTAAACGATTTGTTTCAGGCAATTCATAAATCCAATCATTATAAAGATGTGAAAACTTACTATTTCCATAACTGCATTTACAGCAAAATGTATAAGACGCCGGAATGTGAAAATGGAGATTGGGTGGATACAGAATGGATGTTCCGCAATGTGGACAGCGACTATAAAGTGATTATTGTGGGAGATGCAGCTATGGCGCCGGAAGAATTGTATTCTGACACGGGCAATTACAGGGGGCCTAACGGCGGGCTGTCAGGATATGAGTGGCTGCAGCTTCTAAAGAAAAAGTATAAGAAAATTGTGTGGCTGAATCCTAAGATGGCGCCGGGAAGAGCTCCCTGGCGGGAAGCGGAGACAGCGGTGAAAGAACTTTTTCCCATGTATAAGCTGACTGTGGACGGTTTAAATCAGGCTATGGTAAAGCTGATGTCCAACCGATAAATTTATTAAATTAACAGGGCCTGTTTTGTGCTGAAGCTAAACTGGCCCTGTTGCTTTGTTATACTGTCTGTCTGCCAAACATTTCAAGGTACTCTTTGGCCTTTTGGAATGACACATTCAGTTTATTCTGTAATCTTTCTAAAATATCATTTTCGGAAAGGCCAAAATCAAAACCTGTCTCAACAATACCTTTGGCTTCTCCTTCCGCTTTGCCTTCTGCCTTGCCTTCCGCCTTGCCTTCAAGTTTCCCTTTGAGTTCACTTTCTCTTGCAATTTCTTCAAATAAGGTACACATATCTATATCTCCTAGTATAATAATGGTATAGTCAAGAATGACTACTGGTTAATAGTTACAAAGTCCAATCTAATAAATCTATATAGATATAACGGAAGGAGGAATTCCCCCTCCATCAGAAGTTATAAGACAACATTATTTACCTTGT